>NZ_MXAV01000009.1 GCF_002847505.1 Acidithiobacillus marinus | reverse complement strand
CCACAAAAAATGCCGATATCCGTTCTGCGACGATTCCATCTCTTCTGCCGGAGCAATATTCCCAGTGCGGAGAAGATCTGATAATTCTTTCCCTGTTGACCGCCATGATGAGCAAAGGACAATTGCCAGATCTCAATACCTGTGTCGTCGTGGAAGTGGGGGCTAACCATGCGTTTGCAGGGAGCAATAGCTACCTTCTTTCCAAAAAATTGGGTTTTCGCTCAATCCTTATTGAAGCAAACCCTTCACTCATTGAAGAGCTTGTGAGAGCTCGGCCACTCGATCAGGTAATCCATGCCGCGATTGTGGACGGGGATGAAAAAGAGGTGGATATATGCGTCGCTTCTTCTCACGAGCTTTCTTCACTTTCACCTGAGTTTGTCTCGACATGGCATGACGGCATTATGGGTGGCGGAGAAATGGTATGCGTACCGGCCATGCGTTTGAACGAGTGCCTTGCACTTCATGTTGGTGAAGATAAACATATTGTCTATCTATCCATTGATGTGGAGGGTAAAGATTTATCCATAATAAAAACATTAGATTTTTTGCGTTGGAAGCCTTTGCTGGTGCAACTTGAGCCTTCAGAACACTACGCACCCGGTGAATCTGATCGTATGATCGACTTTATGTCTTTAAACGGCTATACATTGCTAGCCAGAACTGACGTTAATCTTTTGTTTGCATGCGCAGATATAGGATTGTTCTCGACCTCAGATAATGTTGCCATAACACCTGCGTATAAAACTGATTTATCCTCTCAAGAACCAATACTAATGCCCTCAAGTCAACAAGTTGATGTAGCGGAAACTAAAAAGACGTTTGAGGTGGCTGCTGATAATGTCAAACTTTGTATCACTGAGGTTTCCCGATATATAAAGCCTGTTGGTCAAGATCCGTTAGCTAACTGGATATTAGATGCCGCATTTGTAGAGCTTGCTGCATCTTCCGCTAGTTCTAAGAATGCTATCACGCTGGATATTTTTGATACCGCCCTTACTCGCATAAAGCATGAAAGTCCCGTGGACGCTTTTGCAGAAGTAGAAAGCTGCTTGATTCAAACAGTGGGTAAGGCGGCCAAGGGGTTTGCATTAGCACGAGAAACTGCTGAACGTGTGGCGCGCGAGAATCAGCATCATCTTACAAAAGCAGAGGACGTTACCTTTGAGCAGATTTATGCTGAACTACCACAGTTGCTTCCAGATATCGAAGACTGGTCGTTGGTCATGCAGACTGAACTTGCGGTAGAACGATCCACATTGCGCGCGGTACCCGATGTTTTAGAACTGACCAGACGTCTTAAAGAGCAAGGCACCCCCTATGCTTTCGTGTCCGATATGTACTTGTCGCGTACATTCCTCGAAGAAGTATTGAGCGAGAATGGGTATGCTGATTGGACTTGCGTTATGGTTTCCAATGAACTGAATGCAACCAAGGCCACTGGAAGTATATGGAAGCATGTCAAGGCAGAGCTCGGTGAACAGTTGCTCCATATCGGGGATGACAAACATGCCGACGTAGATCATCCCAAGCAATACGGCATCACAACGATTCACTATCCACGTGCCCGCTCATCACGCCGCACTACACAACGACTTGATGAAGCAACAGTAGTTGGTTCGCGTCTGAGGCGTTACATTTCTCTGAGAGAGCGAGCGCAAGGTGAGAAAGTTGCCTCTGATCTTGCAACGCGTTGGCAACAGCTAGGGCAGGCTTTCGGCGGGATTGTAGTAGGTGCCTTCGTTCAATGGCTTGCCGAGAAAGTGAAAACACAGCATATCGATCGCCTTTATTTTTGTGCGCGTGATGGATATTTGATGAAGCAGGCCTGGGATGCATCCGGGTTGTCGGTTGGGCTGGATGTCGAAACACATTATCTATACATATCACGTCAAGCGCTGGTTATTCCGGCTGGTATTCAGTCTAGTACCCCCGATCATTTGTCTAGGACTTTGCTCGATTTTCTGGTTTCTGCCTATGACAACATCACAGTGCTGCAATTGCTTGAGCGTTGTGGCGTCGCGCAAGATTCTGAGGTGATCAGGGCGGCCATGGAAATCTATGGCACTGACTTGAAGAAAGCGATTGTGTCTTGGAAACAAGCCGAGGAATTGCGTACATTATTGCAAGGATTTTCTGCGAAAATTTACGAGGCATTGTTGCCGCGCCTTGCTAATTGTCTGGCATATTTACGTCAGGAAGGTCTATATAATACGGGACGATGTGCCATGGTCGATATGGGATGGCATGGCAGTATGCAGGCCAGTCTACGAGAACTTCTATTGGCAGATGCATCCAAGGCATCCTTGGAGGGATTTTATTACGGGCTGTGGCCTGCTGCTGGGGGAAACCGCTATTCGGCTGGCCCCATGCAGGCCTGTTTTGCTAATGACTTTTTGGCGTCAGAAGAAAAGCAAGCTCCCGTCTGGTACGGCGTGCCCTTTATGGAGCAGCTACACAGTGCAGCACATGGCAGCACTTTGCATTATGCCCTTGGTGATGACCAGCTGATGCATCCAGTATTCCAAGCGAGCGTGCCAGAAGAGCAACAACACCGTGCACACACACAATACTTTCAAGGCGGTGTAGTGAGCGCTGTGGAACAAATATTTGGCGCTGATGAGACGAAACTGCCGGTGAGTCCTCATGAACTCACACCAGCAGCGGGCGTGGCAGCGATGGATGCCCTGTTCTTGTCGCCATTGGATGAAGAAATACAGCTGTTGCAGCATATTGGGCATTGCCCCGATTACGACCACGCCACACACGACCTGATTCTCGATCCGATCATCCCCACTGATGCGGACGCTGTCGAACGTGTATTTCCACCATGCGAATCAAAAATAGCTCAGTTGCGGCTGTGGTTGCAGCCTGGTACGCCGGATGTCGCATGGGTATCAAAGATGGCGCATGAGCGGTTAGGCTATTTGGGTGAACGCGTGTTGAGACAATTCAATATTAAAGGATGAAGTTATGAGCAATGTTTTTCCCAATAGCCGCAAGAGCGCAATTGTTAGCAATGGCCTTGTAGCCATTATTATGCGTACCAAGAACCGCCCGTTATTGTTGGCGCGAGCATTCGCCAGTGTCTTGTCGCAGACCTATAGAAACTGGCGTTTGTGTCTTGTCAACGATGGCGGCGATGCTCGCGAGGTAGAAGAACTCGTACGGCAATATCTCCCCCAATTTGGCGATCGCCTGCTTTTGCGTCATCACGAGCGCAGTCTGGGTATGGAGGCAGCTTCGAACGCGGGCTTATCACTGACAGACAGTGATTATATCGTTGTGCATGACGATGATGATTCCTGGCATCCAGACTTTCTGGAAAAAACCGTCGGATTTCTTGAGAAAGTAGATAATGCGGTTTATGGCGCAGTCGCCGCACGTTGCGAGGTCATTCACGAAGAGATTGTCGGCAATCGTGTTAAGACATTGTCCCGTGAACCCTTGACGTACTGGGAAGATCGCATTGATTTCATGAAGTTGGCACGAAATAATAGCATACCGCCTATATGTCTTTTGATTCGCCGCGGAATTGCCAATGTTGTAGGTAAATTTAACCCGCATCTTCCAGTTTTGGGAGATTGGGACTACAGTCTGCGTATTTTGAGCGTATGTGATATAGGTGTGATCAACGAAGACCTGAGG
>NZ_MXAV01000008.1 GCF_002847505.1 Acidithiobacillus marinus | reverse complement strand
GAGGAACCAGACCTGAGTTATTATCATCACAGAAAACATGCAGGTGCTATTTATGGAAATTCGGTCCATGCCGGCTTAAATAAGCACCTGGACTATCAGGTGATGTACCGCAACGCCATGGCGCGTTCTTATATTCAGAACGACCCAAGCCGTTTGGCTCTGCTGCACCTGATGTCGTCACGAATGCAGCAGATTGAAGAGCAAATGAATGCTCAAATCCATAACTTACACAATCGAGTCGATGATTTACACAAACACTTGGATTGGAATTACGCGCAACTCTCACAGACCCCTCCATGGGCGAACAATCTGGTTGATTTTAGTAATAAGGGCTTAAAAATTTTGTCCCCCCTTACTTGGTTATGGCGGAAAGTGAGATCCATCAAGCGGCGTCTGGGTTAGGCTTATTGATGATCAAAAATAACTCGCCTTATAGCGCCATACGAGAACATACGTTCGGCTTGAAACCGCCAAGCATGATTCGGTTGGGAAAAATCGTTAATGACGCATTGCTGTGGTAAAACCGTCCAGTTGCGTTATAGTTATTTATTGGTAAATGGTGGTATATGAGGCGTATCGTCATTATTACTCCAGACATCCATGGCCCCATTAAAAATGGCGGCATTGGCACTGCCTTTTCAAACTTAGCCATTTTTTTAGTGAGGCAAGGTGCTTCTGTAACCATTGCTTATACTTTGGGGGCGCATAGTGAGGATGGTCCAATTAAAGATTGGATCAATCATTACGATAAACTTGGTGTCGAATTAATTACACTGAATGAGAGCGAGATTGTTGATAAATCACAAATTCTTGATACCCCCCATCACCGCCGCCTAGCGTGGATTACACATCAATGGTTGGTGCAAAACGCCCATCGTTGGGATATCGTGATACTTCCCGAGTGGGGCGGCATGGGTTTTTATGCCTTGACTGCCAAGAAAATGGGGCTTGCATATGAAAATACACATTTCGTGGTAAATACGCATAGTCCAGAAGCCTGGGCGATAGAGGGCAACCGCCGCCTGCCTTGTGAATTGGATGATATCGATCGTGATTTCATGGAACGCGAATGTGTGCGACTGGCAGATGCCGTTGTAAGTCCCAGTCAGTATATGTTGGATTGGATGCGTCGTTATCAATGGCAACTGCCTGGGCAAAAATGTCGAGTGATTCCAAATTTAATGTTGGGTAGCGAGACGAAGGCGGGTATGCCGATTGCTGTGAATGGAATGGAGCGCACCGTTTTCTTTGGGCGACTGGAAATCCGCAAGGGATTAAAGTTGTTTTGCGATGCCATTTTTCGGTTACCGCAGGAAACTCGCGCAAAATTGGGTAAGATTTCTTTCATGGGAAAGGCTGTTCACCATCACGGTTTTGATAGCGCAGATTATATCAAACAACGGTCTTCGGATTGGGGTATTGATGTTGAGATTATTACTAACCTCAACCGAGACCAAGCTTTAGCCGAATTAAAAAAACAAGGGACTCTTGCCGTTATGCCATCCTTGGTTGAGAACTCGCCCTACACAGTTTTGGAGTGCCTCAGAGAGGGAGTAACTTTCTTGGCCTCAAAGGTGGGCGGTATCCCTGAAATGATCGTTTCTGCCGATCATGAGCAGCACCTGTTTGTACTAACCCCACAAGCACTCGCTGATAAGCTGGCGCATGTCGCCAAGAATGGCTTAAAACCAGCGGAAGCAGTATGGACGGAAGCTGAGGCTGAGGCACAGTGGTTGGAGTTCCTTTCTGAATTTGCTGAGCAAGCAGCTTTGCCTGATGGTGAGGGAGGGTTCGTCTCTCCCAAGGTCAGTGTGTGCGTGGTTCACTACAATCGCCCACATTTGCTCACGCAGGCACTCAACTCGTTGCGTGAACAAACCTACCTGAATTTTGAAGTGATTTTGGTTGACGATGGCAGCCCGAGTGCTGAGGCACAAGGCTATCTGGATCGACTCAAACCAGAATTCGATCAGCGTGGCTGGCAGATTGTTCGCCAGTCAAATAGCTATTTGGGTGCAGCGCGCAATAACGCAGCAGCGCACGCGACAGGTGATTATCTCTTGTTTATGGATGATGACAATGTCGCCTTGCCCGAGATGGTCGAAACCTTTGTTCATGCTGCCCAATCCAGCGGTGCGGATGTACTCACTGCAGTAATGATGCCCTTTTCAAGCAACATACCGCCCAAAAAACCGGAAAGGCTTTGGATCGCCTTAGGTGAATCCCTAGGCGTGGGGCTCTACAGAAACGGCTTTGGGGATGCCAATGCATTATGGCGCAAATCTGCGTTTGAGCAGCTTGGCGGATATTCGACGGACTATGGTGTTGGCCACGAGGACTGGGAGTTATTTGCGGATGCAGTGTTGTCAGGATTACGCCTGATGCATATTCCAAAGCCGCTGTATTGGTATCGGGTTGCCTCAAACAGTATGTTTCGTACTGGAGATCATTGGGCAAATCATGCGCGTAGCGTGCGTCCATTTTTGCGCCATAATCCGCAGGGTTTGGGAATGGCGTTGGGTTATGCTCTCTGTCAGCAGCGCATTCGGGAAACAACTCCGACTCACGCTATTTTGAATGAGCATCTGTCGTGGCGGACCTTAAAAAAGGTTAAAAAAGCCTTGGTTCTCGGTACAAATAAATCATTGCGAAATCAGTTTATTGCGGTATGGCGTTCACATGGATTTAGTGTGGCTGTTGAAAAGGCGCTTAAAAAAGCATCTAGGTATGCCTGAAGAAACTATCACTTAAAAAACATTTTCATTAATATCATGAGCGACAAGTTGCTTTTGTCGAATTTTCTTGGTTTCGGCTGTTTGCTTTACACTCGGGAAATTCGTAACCCAATCCAGGGGTTTTCTCGAGGACAATCACTTTGGCTCTGAGCCTTCGAAAGATTTTCCGATGTGCCCAACTGGGGGGATCCTGTAACTGGGTGCGAGCTGGCTTGACGAAAAATTCATAACTGCATATACATCCATTGCATGAGTAAAAAGTTGCTAATCGTTACCCCGGACATTGTAGGCCCCATCCGCAACGGAGGTATAGGCACTGCCTTTGCTGCGCTGGCGCTGTTTGCGGCACAGGCAGGGATGCACGTCACAGTCCTGTACACGCTTGGCAAGCATAGCGAGCATTGGTCTTTGGACGATTGCAACGCGTTTTACCAGCAAGGCGGAGTGGAGTTCATTCCCATGTCATCGCCCAGCCGTGTGGTGGAGATCGACGCGCCGTGGCCGCGCCGAAACGCCTACAGGGTCTATGGCTGGCTCAAAGAACATGGGGACGACTACGATCTCATTATCTTCCCGGAGTGGCATGCCGAGGCGTATTACACGCTGCTCGCCCGTCATCAGGGCTTGATGCTGCAGCACACGCAGATTTGGGTGAATACCCATGGACCCAGCACCTGGAGCATGGAAGGAAACTACCAGCTCCCCCGTGAGGCCGAACTGGTGGAGCTGGATTTCATGGAGCGCGAAACCGTGCGTCTGGCCGACGGCATCGTGAGCCCGTCGGCTTATCTATTTGACTGGATGCGAGGGCACCAATGGCAAATGCCCAAGCAAGCTCTGGTCATCCAGAACCTTATGGCCGAAGCGTCCATGGACCATACGGATGCTGCCCAGGAGCTGATCGATGAAATAGTATTTTTTGGCCGACTGGAAGCCCGGAAGGGCTTGTTCATTTTTTGTGATGCAATAGATCGCCTGGCGCCCGAGCTGCAGGCAAAAATTCAGCGAATCACCTTTCTGGGTAAAGCTCTGCCTGTGGATGTTTTCGATTCATTCGGATACATACAGCGACGGGCTGCTGCATGGAAAACTTCTATCGTCATCCAGACGGAATATGATCGGGAGCAGGCACGGGAGTTTCTCACAGCAAGCCCCTCACGCTTGGCGGTCATAGCTTCACTGGTGGAAAATTCGCCCTATACTGTATTGGAATGCTTGCATCACCAAATCCGCTTTCTGGCGACCAATGTTGGCGGGATACCCGAGTTGATCGATCCGGAGGACCAGCCTCGCATCCTCTTTCCACCACGGCCGACTACCTTAGTGCGCTTGATCGAAACTGCGATTACGAAGGGTTTTGCCCCGGCACAAAGGGCGCTGAGCGCAGCGCAAGTAGAGGCCCAATGGTCGGATTTCTTTGCCCAGGTGCAATCGCAACATGAAACTATGCCTTCGGCAAAGGCTGACGACACCCAACCCTTGGTCAGCGTCTGCATGCCCCATCATGACAGCCCTGATACCCTGCGCCTAGCCTTGGATTCCGTTTATCGCCAAAGCTACGGGCACTTTGAGATCATTGTGGTAGATGATGGCAGTAGCACGGAAGAGACACTGCGGATGCTCGATGCCCTGGAGCTGGAGCTTGCCGAAAAAGGCGGGCGCTTGATTCGTCAGGAAAACGCCTACCCAGGTGCGGCGCGCAATCGAGCGGTGGCCCATGCCAAGGGAGATTATCTGCTTTTCATGGACGATGATAACCTCGCCATGCCCCAGGAACTGGAAACCTTTATGGCGGTGGCGCTGCGTACCGATTCCGACATCCTGACCACAGTGTCGGCTGTCTTTACCGGCAAAAGCCCACCAAAACGGCCCCGCCATCTCCTGCTTCCATTGGGGCCGGCGACGGGAGCCGGGGTGTATCGCAACGTTTTTGGTGATATGAACAGTTTCTGGAAAAAATCTGCTTTCCTTGCAGTGGGTGGTTTTACCGAAGATTATGGGATCGGACATGAGGATTGGGAAATCTTGGCCAAAGCGACGCTGATGGGACTGCATCTGGAGTTAGTGCCAGAACCCTTGTTTTGGTATCGCGCTACGGTCGGTGGCGTACAAACAACAGGTGATATGGCGGCTTATCTTGCTAGGAGCGCCAGACCCTACCTTCAACACGATCCTCATGGACTGGGGATGTTGGCAGCCCATGCAGCGTGGGCACGCTTCTCTAATGTGCCGGAGATATCGCGTTCAGCATTTGGTAAAAGAACTTCATGGCGAATGGCATTGTCTTTGGTGAGGAGGTCCGATCTTTTTGTCAAATTTCGTATCACAGTTAAGCGTTATGGCCTGAGAATGGCTGTCCGCAAAACTATACAATATCTCCGCAGTCATTCGGAATGATTTGTGTGCCTGATAGGCCGGAAAATCTTGGTTTTCTGACTGGTGAATCTCTAGGTCCATTTTACGAAGGAATCTTCAGGCCGTGTTTCTGCACGATCGTCAGTAGCTTGAGGGACATGCCACTTGGTCGCTTGGCTCCTGTCTCCCACCCTTCTACTCTATAAGCTGGCCGATCTGACACGCGCTTAACTTCGCGAAGCACTTTGACAGGGAAGCTAGGTAAAACCCATTTCTTTCTGGTGTCGGATAGCAAGCACTGTCACAAACTCGCCACCATCATAATAGTAGCGAGCTATGTAGACGCTATCACCAAACTCAATTAGCCACTCCCGGAACACCTCTGGCATCCCCTCCACGAGGCGACCGATCTGCGGCTGGCACCCGAGAACCTGCACAGACTTCACCATGCTCGCAGCTGCTCGCTTGGCTGCTGCCGGATTCTTTGGCCGCAAAAAATCCCGTAGTCGCTCCATATCCCGCAAGGCGGTCGGCCCAAACCTCACTTGTGGCATACGGGTGCGGACTTCTCCTTATCGTCGCCCCAGGTCTCCAGCCAGGCGATGACTTCCTCTCCGGTGACATGCAGACCCGTTTCTTGATATTCTTCCCAAGTCTTGAGCGTTTCTTGTCGAAAGGCCTCACGCGCCTCTTCACGCTCCACATATTGTTCAATAGCCTGCCGCAGCATCCAATGCGTCGTACGATGCCGTGCATCAGCAAGATTCCGGATACGACTCTTCAGGGCATCATCCAGCTTCACTGATACGGTTTTTATTGCAGTAGATGCCATGAAGTAACTCCTCTGATAAACTATGGGTGTTACCTTATCACACCCTATCCATCATGATCAGGCAACAATGCCGTAATGATATCAAATGCAACTGACTTAGGTGAGTAGAACTTACCTTCAGTCGCTATGACGATAAAATACTCAGTTTACAGCGGCGGCCCCCTTTGCAGCAAAAGGTGTATCAGAGAGCAGCAATTCGGCACGGTGCGCTCTCTTACCGGGGCATTCCCAGATGAATCAGAATGGCCGTTTCTATGGCCTTCATATCAGCCTTGCTCAAACTCCCCAGAAGATTCTTCAGGCGGCTCTTGTCGGCCGCCATGATCTGATCGGCCATCGCCTTGCCGGAAAGCATGATCAGCGCCTCTCCCGGGTACTGGCGACCGGCATTACTGGTGAGCGGCACCACGACCACCCGCGCCAGATGCCGGTTGGCCGCATCATTGCTGAGAATAACGGCGGGCATAGTATACCGTTATAGGGCACCTCACCGCCTTTATCACCATCCCATCCCCGACTGCGCGACCGCGCCAATGTCTGAAGGTACGCCTCTCGACCTCCCTGCAGGAATTGGGGGAGACAGTGCTCTGTCTTGTGCGGACATCTGTTAGCGCAAGGCGGCATTGATGGCGGTCTGATAGTTGCCGTCATGTTCTTGGGCCTGCTTTCTGAACCAGTCCAGCACGTTGTTATCCAGACGGATGGTCACACGGGTTTTCCCTGGCTCCACGACGATGGCTCCACGCCGGGTTTGACTGAAATCACTTTCTGCTTTCATAGGGATAACGGACAAAATTTTCCCTTTGATGGACTACAAAGATATAATGATCTTCCAAATTTTGAGGGAGATGCCCTATGGATATCCACCCATATAATATTCATGTGGACCAACGCGGAAGATTGGTGCTACCTGCAGTTGTACGTCAGCGGGTGGGCATCGAACAGGGCGGGACTTTAATTTTAACACTACAAGATGATGGGATGTTGCGTTTAACCCGTCCGGAAGAAGCAGTACGCAGAAGCCGGGGATTATTACACACGTTATCAACTGATGACTCCACACAATAAAAGGCTACTGGCTGAAGAACTGATTGCCGAACGGCGCGTTGCAGCGAAACATGAGTAAGTCTGTACTTGATGCTTCGGCAATGCTCGCTTATCTCAATGACGAACCAGGTGCTGATTTTGTGGAAAAAGCCCTCGTCGCCGGAGCAGCATCAGTACAGTAAACTGGGCGGAAGTGTTATCAAAAGTCATAGAAATCGGTATTGCACCAGAAAAACTCGCGGAAGAACTAAAAATCCGTGGGATACTTGAAAGTACCCTGGATGTTCTGCCTCTGACTGTCGCCCTATTACCGTCTCTGCCTGCAGCAGGACCTCTGGGGCCAGTGATTGAAAAGACGGATTGATTCTGCGGGTGAGTTTCTGCGATCACCCTGACGGGGGGATAGCGAAACCATGCTAAACTTCACCACTGTAAGACAGTTTTCGGTAATCAGAGGAGCATCCAGAATGAATGCCATTTTACCTTCTATCATCTCCGAATTTGAGACCTCAGATCAGGAGGCTAACTATACTGCATGGCTACGTACAAAGATCGCATCGAGCTTGGCTGATAAGCGACCCAGTATTCCGCATGACGAGGTGATGGCCGAAATGGATGCGATCATAGCGGAAGCTGAAGCCCCAGATCAAAGGAAATCCTGAGTTGTTACTCATTATATGGCGGGCCTCTGCCCGTGATGACTTAGCGAATATCATTCGCTACATCGCCAATGAGAATCCGCCAGCGGCACCTCACGAAGCTGCTTGATTTGAGCTGACTCAATTTCGCTCGGTACGACATACAGGGCAGCTACACGCCGAGTTGGCGCGAATGGGGTAGCCTATCGATAGGGGGATTCTCGTCTTGCCAGCGCCACCACCTGGCGCAAATTGATGGTCCTTTTCCCTGCATTTGCAGTGGCGGCCTCTGACCTATGCGGTACCGTTGGGGGGTCATGAGGGGCTTCTGGGCCGCTGCGACAAACGCGTGTCCAAAGGATAGCGATAGGTGGCAGAGATAGTGCAACGCGCCGCCGCCGGATGCCGGGGGTTCAGGAGCACGTTCCAGGTCTCGGGTACAAGCACACTCGGCACAAGCAGCAGGGGTGCCGCGCCGTCGGCGAGCCAGCGGTCCCCATACACCTGCGTGAGATGCGGATGTTGACCCCAATCCTGCGGAAGATACGTGATATCCGCATTATGTAATGCAATATCTTCTGGCACGGAAATACGCAACCATTGGAACGCGTCAGGGATGTCTTCCGTATCGACTTCGAGATGGACCAGCGTTTCCAGAAGCGCCGTAGACGGATCCGGCGCGCAATAGACTACCGGACGACCGCGACTGGACCAACGTCCAGAAGCTCGCATGCCACCCAGACCATCCAGCGTCCTATGATTACTGATCCGCCAGAGAACCACCGTCAGGCAGCCATCCCCTGATCAATACGGACCAGCCATTCTTCGACCAGACGGGCGCCCATTTCGGTCTCCAGCGCCGTTAGTGGCGTGCGGCCGCCCAGTCCGGTTTTCAATTTGCGCAACCAGCGCAGGGCTTTTTCCGGGTCGCCGAAGGTCTGCCGCGCCTGCAGCAGGCAGCGCAACACGCGCAGGAACCGGTCAGACTCTTCCCGATTCAGGCGACCGGTACCCGCTTTGCGATGGGACATGGTCCGCGCCGGGATGACCAGCGCCTGGATTTCGGTCTTTGTCAACCCGAGCTCTGTCAGTAGCGCCAACTGCGCAAGAGGAACCCCTGTTTCCGTCAATTCAAGCAGGGCAGTGTCCTCTTCCGGGAGAAGCCCGAGTAGCCGCAGAACCTCTTGCGATGCGGGCGTTTCTGGTTCGATCAGCGCTATCGCCATAACGGTTTCCTCCTATCTTGGCCATATGCCACCATTATAGCGGCAATTTGCGTAAAGGGGCCAGATCAAATATCGGGATGCCCAGCAAGGGAAGCCCAGCGCCGTTTGTGAACGGCCCGCTTGCGTGTCTGCCTCTGTCCATAGGCCCCAGAGAATTCTTCAGACGGCTCTTGCGGATCTCGCTCCCCCTACCGACGGATCAAACTCTACCCACCAGACTTCACCGCGCTTCATCGGCCATGTCCGCCAGCAGGGCATTGCACTAGGCCTGGGCCTGGGCCTGGGCCTCGGCTTCCCGTTCCGGGTCCGCCCATTATAGGGCGTCACACCGCCTTTATCACCATCCCATCCCCCGACTGCGCGACCACGCCAATGCCTGAAGGTATGCGGCATACGGGTGCAGTCTTCTCCTTATCGTCGCTCCAAGTCACCCTGCGTGAGTTTGTGCGTGTTCCCGGTTTGCGGGTTGGGGATTGGGTGCGCTGACAGCTACCCGGGCGGCGACGACAAATGCTTCTGAACGGGCGCTTGACCGATTCAAAACTAATCAATACGATTGAAAAAATGCAATTTGCATCAGAAAGAAAAGTCCGATAGACATCTTCCACCCGCAACGAGCAACCAACAGGACTCAGCCCGGGAACGCATTGAGAGCCATGTCTAAAGAGGAGGTACAACATGACCGCAGCAACCAAAGTGCTGACCGCACATGTGCCGCTTCCGCTGGCCAACAAGGTAGATCAGATGGCTTTACGGCTTGAACGCTCGCGCGGCTGGATCATGAAGCAGGCGCTTTCCGCCTGGATCGCACATGAAGAGGAGCGCGACCGACTGACCCAGGAAGCGCTGGCTGATGTAGACGCCGGACAGGTCATTGATCACCAGGCCGTGCAGGCGTGGGCGGAGAACCTTGGCACCGACCAGCCGCTGCCGGCGCCGCGTTGATTCTGAAGTGGACCAGCAAGGCGCTTTCCGATTTGGCGCGCTTGTATGAATTCCTGGCTTCGGTGAATAAGCCTGCCGCCGCGCGGGCGGTGCAGGCGCTGACCAAGGCTCCGACTATTCTGATGACGAACCCACGCATCGGCGAGCAGCTTTTCCAATTCGAGCCACGCGAGGTGCGGCGAATTCTGGTCGGGGAGTACGAGCTTCGCTACGAACTCCAGGATTCGACCATCTATGTGCTGCGTCTGTGGCACACCCGAGAGGATCGCTTCTGGTGATGCAGGGTTATCTTACCCTCACTCCCCAACCCCTTGGGCGGCGGCCAGCAGCACCCGTTCTTCGTAGGTTTCCCGGGCCAGACGGACATCTTCCAAAAACCAGGGGAGCTCCTTGAGCAGCAAGGCCTGGGGGCCATCCACCAGGGCTGTGGCGGGGTCGGGATGGAAATCCACCAGAATCATGTTGGCACCGGCCACGACGCCTTCCGCCGTCACCTGAAAAACTTCCGGGATCCCGTCAGGCCCTGCGTCGCGACTGCCCACTGAGTGGGAAGGATCAATGCAGACCGGCATCCGGGTGAGACGCTTGACTGTCGGCACCTGGGCAAAATCCACGAAATTGCGGTGCGGGTCGCCCAGATTGGTTTTCATGCCACGGAGCCCGAACACCACCTTGGTATTTCCCTCGGAAGCCAGATATTCGGCGGCATTGAGGGATTCCTCAAGGGTAATGCCAAAGCCGCGTTTGAGCAGCACCGGGAACTCGGTCTGCCGGCCTACCGCCTTGAGCAGTTCAAAATTCTGGGTGTTACGGGTGCCAATCTGCAGCATCACCCCGGTCGGGTGCCCGGTTTTTTCTAAAGCTTCACGAATTTCATCCATGTGGGATTCATGGAGAATTTCCATGGCGATCACGCGCATCCCATACTTGCCCGCCAGCTCAAATACATAAGGCAGACAGGCCTTGCCGTGGCCCTGGAAGGCGTAGGGACTGGTGCGCGGCTTGTAGGCACCCATCCGCGTGCAGACCTGGCCGTTTTCCTGGAGGGCTTTCATCATCTGCTCGACATGCTCGCGGGTATCCACCGCGCAAAGTCCCGCAAAGACATTGAGATTGTCCTGACCAAAATGCACGCCATTATAATCAAAACCCTGCGCTCTCTGGTCACCGGAATGCCGACCGAGCATGCGGTACTCACGGGAAACCCGGATGGCCTGCTTCACCCCCGGCAAGGCTTCCATGTCTTCCACCCGCAGCTGCTTGGTATGACCAATTAGATAAATTTCGCTCAACAACTGTTCCGTCCCCTGTTCCTGATGAATCCGGAACTGGATATCGGGAAGGGCCTTGAGGCGGGTCAGCAACTGTTGAAAAACCGGGGACTGTTCCGCCAGATCTGCTTCTAGAATCAGGATCATGTTCTACATCCTCTTGCATGGCATGAAAGTTTTATTGGCCCCAAGGGGCAGAGTCCAAGGCAGGGTCCGGAAAGGATGAGCCGGGCCAAAGGATAACATGATCCGAGGATCAGCCTCCAGAACGCTCCGCCCATAGCCCATTGGACGAATGGCTGCCCATTTCAAACCGGCAGTAGCCGGGATCAAGGCGCAGTATCCTCGGCCCGAGGCTCAAGCTCCGAGCCTAGAGCATATCCTCGGGACGCATCTGGGCATCAAAAGCCTCGCCACTCAGATACCCCAGATGCATGGCTGCCTCGCGCAGGGTACTGCGAGTCCGATGGGCGTGCTGGGCGACCGCCGCCGCCCGTTCATAGCCAATCACCGGGGTCAGGGATGTCACCAGCATCAGGGATTTTTCCATGTTTTCCTGCAGACGTTCAGCCACGGGCTCCAGGCCCTGCAGACAATGTTCAGTGAATGAGCGGGCTGCATCTGCCAGCAACTGAACAGATTGCAACACATTATAAATAATCAGCGGCTTGTAAACATTCAGTTCAAAATTACCCTGGGATGCGGCAAAGGCGATGGCCGCATCATTGCCAAAAACCTGGACGCAAACCATGGTCAGGGCCTCGGCCTGGGTCGGGTTGACCTTGCCGGGCATGATGGAAGAACCCGGTTCATTTTCAGGAAGTCGCAACTCCCCCAGACCTGCCCGGGGGCCAGAAGCCATCCAGCGGATATCATTGGCAATTTTCAGCAAGGACATGGCTGTCAGGCGCAGGCTGCTGCTCAGTTGCTGGAGGGCTTCATGACCAGCCAGAGCCGCAAAAAAATTACCCGCCGGATGAAAAGGCAAGCCCAGCTCAGCGTGCAGTCGGGCGCAGACCCGTTGCGCAAAATCGTGATGACAGTTCAGCCCGGTACCCACGGCGGTAGCGCCCAGAGCCAGGCCATAGAGCGCCGGTAATGTCTGCTCCAGCGCCTGAATGCCCATCTGCACCTGGGCCTGATAGCCGGAAAACCCCTGCCCCAGGGTAAGGGGAACAGCATCCATCAGATGGGTGCGCCCTACCTTGATGATGGCGGCGAAAGCCCGGCTTTTTTCGGCCAGCTGCTGTTCTAGGGCCACCAGTGCCGGTAACAACTGCTGATGTACCGCCAGGGCCGCCGCCATGTGCATAGCCGCCGGAAAAGTGTCATTGGAAGACTGCCCGAGGTTGACGTGATCATTGGGATGCACCGGTGCTTTGCTGCCTCGGGGCTGTCCGACCAATTCATTGGCCCGATTGGCGATGACTTCATTCACGTTCATGTTGCTCTGGGTACCACTGCCGGTTTGCCAGACACGCAGAGGAAACTGGTCATCCCAGTGACCTTCGAGAATTTCAGAGGCTGCAACCTGAATACTATGGGCGAGATCATCCGACAAAAGACCCAGTTCACAGTTGACCCGGGCGGCGGCGCGCTTGATGCGGACCAGAGCATGTATCAGCGCCAGCGGCATCTGTTCACTACCAATGGCAAAATACTGCAGAGAGCGCTGGGTCTGGGCGCCCCAGAGCGCTGCATCCGCCACCTCCACCAGACCCATGCTGTCTTTTTCCTGACGCATGATTCAGCGCACTCCAGCCAGGGCTTCCGCCTCATCCACCAGACCGGCCAGATAATCCAGGGCCTGTGACCATAATTGCGGACTGTCCAGATCGACCCCGGTTTCGGCGACCACCTCGGCGGGCGCCTTGCTGCCCCCCAGCTTGAGCATGGCGATATAACCGGGTACGAAACCGGCAGGATTATCCCGATAGCGCTGAATCAGTGCCAAGGTCAGCAACTCCCCGAAAGCATAAGCATACACATACCCCGGCGAACCGATGAAATGGGGAATATAACTCCACCACCAGCGGTATCCGGGGCTGAACTGGATACTGTCGGCAAACTGCTCGGTCTGGGTTTGCATCCACAATTCGGCCAGGCGTTCCTTGCTCAATTCCCCTTCAGTCCGCCGGGCCTGATGCATCACCACTTCGAAGCGGTGCATGGCCATCTGCCGGAATACGGTGGCGAAAGTATCTTCGATTTTGCCGCAGAGCAGGGTCAGGCGTTGCTGCGGGTCCTGCTCCTCGCGCATCAATCGCTCAAAAGTCAGCATCTCTCCAAATACTGAAGCCGTTTCCGCCGTGGTCAGCGGCGTATCGGCATTCAGATAGCCCTGCTCCCGGGCCAGATACTGATGGATGCCATGCCCCAGTTCATGGGCGACGGTCATCACATCGCGCACCGTGCCGGTATAGTTCACCATCAGATAAGGATGAACGTCGGGGGTGACCGGATGGGCGAAAGCCCCGCCGCGCTTGCCGGGCGCCAGCGCGGCATCAATCCAGTGCTCATCAAAGAAGCGCTGACCGATGGCACCCAGCTCGGGAGAAAAATCATGGACCGCCGCCAGGACAATGCGCTGACATTCCGCCCAGTCATAGCGCCTAGCCTCACTGGAAATCGGTGCGTAGCGGTCATAGTCCATCAGGGGCGACACACGCAGCAATTTGGCCTTGAGCCGATAATAACGAGCCACCAGGGAATAGCGGGAGACGACCGCTGCCTCCAGGGCCTCCACCATGCTGTCGGAAATCTCATTGCTGAGATTCCGCTCACTCAGCCAGTGGGGATAAGCCCGCAATCGGTCGTCCAGAGCTTTGTCGGCCAGAATCGCATTGAAGCAGGTGGTCAGGGTATGCAGACGGCTTTCCAGCCCGGTGCTCAGGGACTCCGCCGCGTCATGGCGCAAAGACCGGTCGGGGTTGGAAAGCAAGGTCAGAACCTCCTGCTCGGTCATGGCCTTGCCCCGCAACTGAAAACGCATTTCGGTCAGGGTCTCATCAAAGAGGCGCTCCCAGAGTGCACGGCCCGTTACCCGTTTTTCCGACAGAATCTGCTCTTCACTCTCACTGCGCAGATGATTCCGGTATTTGCGCCAGTTGCGCAGCAAATGCGCCCAGTGTGCCAACGCCGGGTCTTGCAGCCACGCTTCCGCCCGACTGTCATCTACGGCATTCCAGGCAATATCAAAAAATATCAGCTGATTGCTGATGCTCGTCGCGGCTTCTTCATAGGCCTGCAAGGCCGCACCATAGCCGGGCTGATCGGCATGGGTCACGTAACTCAAATACCGAAAAGCCCCGACCCGACCAAGCCGCTGACGAATGGCCTCCAGTTTCTGCATGGCGACGGCCAATCCGCCAGCATTCAGATCGGCCAGACCCGGGCGATACTGGCGGGCAAAACTTTCGGCTTCCGTGTTGGCCCAGCGCATGTCTGCTTCGATCTGAGGATCTTCCGTGCCTGCATACAGATCCTGTAGGTGCCAGTGAATGTTTTCCGCACCTGTCGTCGATTGTTTTACCATGATTTTTTCTCCACCATGCCCATCAGGACATGCTCAGTAATGATCACTCTGCCAGATCAGGCAAACCAAGTCCGCGTCGCACACAGGCGAGCATGGCAGCCATATCCGGCGCACTCCCCACCCGCTGTGCCTGCCACATCATTTCCCCGAGGCAATCGACAAACAAATGCTCGGCATCGACCTTGCCGCGTTTTTCACAGGCCAGGGCGTAAAGTGGCACGATACCCTGTGGCTGCTGCATTGCCAACATTTCCGCCAGCCCCAGATGCAGGGACATGTGCAGAAAGGGATTGCTCTGGCCCTGCTCCGGGGGAAAATCCCGCTCCAGGCCGCGCTCGGCATCTTCGAGCAAGGACTGATATTCCGGATGTTCAAGGATGATCTCGACAATGCGGGTCTGGACGCCCTCCAGCGGACGGCCGGCGCGAAAAGCCCGCCAACTGTCGAGAAAGACTTGCCGATATGTTTCTCGTTTACTGCCATAAAGCATAATAATTAGCCTGCCAATGTCTGGTTGACCATCATAGGACCCATTGTCGTGGGTAGGAAAGAACCGTTTTTTGTGGTAAATAAGGCAAGTCTTAAACAAAGCCTGCTTTGTTTACATTAAAAGCACTTATCGCAGCATTATTTCAGCGGGAGATCAGCGCATCATGGCCAACGCGAATACAGTACCAGCAGCAGTAGTAAGTCTCAATGAACGCCAGTGGGAAGGGCTCGGAAAAGTCGGCGATGCCGCCCTGCAGGTCCAGGATATGCTGCAGATGCTCCGCGATGTTCTCAATGAACTCCCCCAGGCAATCGACACCGACAAGCTGATGGAAACCATGCAGCCCTACATGGAAAAACTCCAGGGCATCTCCGAATCCCTGCAGTCTTTCGTCAAGGGTAACTCTGATGAAGAACCTCTGGATCGCCTCCGTGCCCTCATCAACGATGCCCAGAAAGCTGAACTCGACAAAACCCTGAAAGAAGTCCTGCAACTGCTTGGCAATCTGCAGCGTTCCGGATTTTTTGCCTCGGTGGCCGCTCTCAGTGCTGAACTGAAATGCCCGATCATCGGCGAAAACCCGGAAGAAATGGTGCAGAAAATCCATAGCAGCACCACTACCATTCAATATTGGGTGGAAAGTGCCAAACAAGGTGTTGGCGTAGTGGGCAACATGGTGGGGCAACTGGATTTGCCTGACCGCCTCGACGAAATTCAGGAAATGGCCGACCAGTGGATTCAGATGGCCAAACGCGCCCAGCGTCTCATTCAGGGTGATGCTCCAGACCTGCAAACCCGCCTGAGCGGCATGCTCGACATGGCCGAGATTCTCGGTGGGCAGATGAATATTGCCATCGGCACCCTGCGCGACACCATGCCGGAAGTTTTGGAAAGCGCCAATATGGGCAACGCCCTGGCCAGCATCGGCTCCGGCGGCAATCGTTGGATGCAGGTCGCCATGCGCGTCAAGAACCTCACCCAGGGTGACGGCTCAGTAGATATGGTTACCCGCGTGGAAGGCTTGCTGGATCAGGTCGAGCACCTGGCCGGTTATGCTGCCAGTGCCGGCTTCTTTGTGCAGGCGGGCAAGGATGGTGTTGGTGCGGTAAAGGGTATCATCAACGATATCGATCTCCCCGAAAAACTGGATGATCTGGCTGAAGAAGCTGAAAAATGGCTGAAAATTGCCATGCGCGCCAAGAATCTGGCCCAGGGAGATGCAGACAGCCTGGCCGACCGGGTGGGTGGCCTTCTCAAAATGGCGGAAACTGTCGGTGGCTCCCTGCAAGAAGCCGCAAAGGCGCTGGAAGCCAAGGGGATTCGCCTGGAAGACATTCTCACTCCGCGTGGTGATCTGAGCATCGCCTTTGGCACCGGTGCCGACTTCGTCGCCGAATTGTGGCATGACGGCACCATTCAGCACATTGGCAGCACCATCAGTCAGGGCGCCCTGGTCTGGATGGAAATTGCCCAGATTGGCACCAAAGCCCTCAAGGGAGATGCGGAAAGCATCAACCACCGGATCAAGGGCATTGTCCAGGGACTGCATGATGCCCATCTGGTGGATATGCTACCGGAAGTGTTTGCACTGGTAGGCAACCTGCAGAAAGCCGGCCTGGTGGGCAAAATCAACATGGTCATGAGTAAGGTCGTGCCCATGATGCCCTCGGATGCCGCCTTTGCCGGTGGCGTGGACAAGGCCGTCAAGGCGCTGGAATTGACCAAAACCGAAATGCAGAATGAAGCCAACAAGGGCGGCGGTATTTTTGGCCTGATGAAAATCGTCTTCGCCAAGGACACCCAGTACCTGCTCAAGTTTTTCATCCGTTTTGCGACGATTTTCATGAAGTCGCTGAAAGCCAGTTAAGCATTCCCTTATTCTGGCTGCATAAAAGCCCCGGCTTGTTGACAGGCCGGGGCTTTTTAGTAGTTATTGATGGACTCGCTGATCATGGCCCTCCTTGATGAAAGCCACCACATCATCCAGCACCGGGGCCATCCAGCGTAATGGCTTGGCAAAAGCACCAATCAAGGTTTCGTGGTTTACTCCCCGATACATTTTCAATTCGACACTGACCCCCGCCTTTTTTAACATGGCCGCCAAGGCTTCGGTATTCACTTTTGGGTTCACCAAATCGTCATGAACAGCAGCCCCTAGAAAAGTTCTGGGGATATCCGCATTATTGGCAAAATCAATAGGCATACTATCAGGGGGATAATCCGGGTAGAAAAATATGGGGCGAACCGGTTTGTAAGTAATTGGATAAAAATTGTAGGGGCCTGCCAATCCTATCCAGCCACTGAAAATATCCGGCTTGAGTCCCACCGCTTGCAGCCAGCGCGGATCCATCACCAACATGGCGGCATTATAGCCCCCCGCACTATGGCCCATGATATAAAAATCCCGGATATTGCCGCCAAAAGCGGCGATGTGCTGATAAGTCCAGGCTACCGCACGGGCATTATCCCTTAAAAAGTCAGGATAACGTACCTGTGGATAAAGACGATAATTGGGTATGACCACCACCAAACCACGGGCGGCCAAGGCTTCTCCGACAAACTTATATTCTTGCCTGCTGCCACTATCCCAGCTACCGCCGTAAATAAACAGCACTACAGGGTAGCCTCCCGCCGGTTCAGGATAACCATCTTTGGGAACCGGTCTATATACATCCAGATGCCCGCGTGCCAAATGCTGATAACGAATATCCTGAGTGACCTTATAGGTATTCGTTGGGGTAAGACGATTGATGATTTGCAGAGGGGAACAGGCGGAAAGAACGCCCGTCACCCCGGCAACGAACAAATTGCTCATTCTCACAGCGAAGGACATGATTGGTTATCCACAAAAAACACTGAAAAATTAAACGTAAACCCCGTCATCAGAACCTGAATGAATAAGCAACCCCTCGGGTATTAACCCAACGGACCATTGGCCGTAACAATTTGCGGTTCCATGGCTGCCAGTTGCGCCAAAAGATAGTTCTGCGCTGGTTTGGCAATATCCCGTTGATCCATCGCCTTGATCATATCCTGCGCCAAATAATTGAATGCTGCTGTGGTAACGTGCAAGTTCTTGTGCGCTGCCGTCATGGTCGGACCAGTGTAGGTGCAGGGTCCGCCCACCACTTCGCAAACCTGTTGCGTCAGATTATATTTAAGGGCCTTGATGTTGGTATGGGCAAAATAATAATTGATATGGGGATCTGCCGCCACATAACCAACGAACGTATTAATGAGCGCTTTAACTCCGGACTTGCCACCAAAAGCATCAATATGATTTTGAATCGGCATTTTGATATCTGCCCGCTGCACCGATGCAGCACTGGGAGCGGCCTCAGCCAAAGGAGCCGCGAAGCTCACCGCCAATCCTGCTATCACTACTGCAATTCCTGATCTCAAACATTTCATTGACTTCTCCTTAACATCGTTTTCAGCTTCAACATGGAAGGCAATTGCCCCTACAAAGATAAATACGGATTTTTTGGGCAGACGGATGCGGCAGGATTTTTTGCATCCAGATCAGCCTATTCCACGTAATCATTGCCATGACAGAAATATGACTGGCTGGCCTGAAGGAAACCATCCAAACAGGGAGCATTGGTGAAAAAGATTATTTTGAGCTTTGTATTTATATGGTTTTTTATCGGTAGCCTGGCACATTTCATCTTTACAAACAGTGAAGCGAAAATAATTCCGGGCTATATCCCCTGGCATGTTGCCGATGTTTATGTGAGCGGTTTTCTTGAAATGCTCGGAGCCCTGGGATTATTATCAAAAAAGACCAGATCCTATGCCGGATTCGGTCTTTTCTGTTTAACCATTGCAGTGACGCCAGCCAATGTTTACATGGCAATGCATGCATCAAAATATCCAGATATAGCTCCCTGGACACTCAACGCCCGGCTCGTCTTTCAACTCGTTTTTTTGTGGATGATCAGTTGGTCCAGCGAAATAAGATGGCGACTCCACTAGCAGGGTGAGCAGGCAGCCGTCCTGAAATTTCATGCCCCATGTTGCGCCCACCACTCCCGCGCCTTTTCCGCAGCAGCTTTTGCCGCAGCGGGGTCAGCCAGCCAGGCCTTGGCAAGATCGATCAACTGATTATTATCCTGCGCCCAAACGGCCCCGCCCGCGCCCAGCAATCCTTGGCGTAGCGCATTATCGGGCATTTTCGGGCCGAGAATCAGCGGGCAACCATCGGCAATGGGTTTGGCGAGGTCTACAGCCCCGCCCGCCAGGGTGCCTCCGGGCACACAAAAATCCGCGCAGGGATAAAAGGCATCGCGCACATCAACGGTTTCTACAAAATATACCCGCGTCTTCAGCGGTACATAACTGGTAAACAGGCGACTGTGGCGAATAGTCTGGAGATGATACTTGATGGCGTCGCGGTATACCGGTTCATAACGCTCTTCCCGGTCGGGGGCAAGAATCATGATGCCCATTTTCACCCGCATCAAGCTCAGAAAAATGCCGTAGGCTTCGGCGTCTTCTCCTTCATGCAAATTCGGAAAGTACACGACACAGCGTTCCCGATCCCGATACTCCTTAAAGCGTTCGCACCACTCCATCCCACCCACTCCTTCGCTGCGGATTTATAGCTCGTCCGATCATAGGCGACCTGAGGCCATCATTCAAAAAGTGATTTGTGATATGTTAGCAACAAGTCACTCACTGAAGAACCCAAAATGTTACAAATCCTCTTCGTGCTTTCGGAAATGGTGCCCTACTCCAAAACTGGTGGCCTGGCGGATGTCGGAGGAGCCTTACCCCTCGCTCTGCAGCAACTGGGAGATGATATCCGGGTGCTGGTCCCCTGGTATGGCCGTCCCGAGCAAAACGAAATGCATCGTCTTTGCGCCGTCAACGTGCCCTACACCCATGAGCCAGCCGAGCTCTGGATAACCACAAACCGCCCCCAGGTCTATTTCCTGCGCTATCCCGCCTATTACGAACGGGAGGGCGGTCCCTACCAGAACGCCCTGGGCCAGGACTGGCCCGACAACCCCCGGCGCTTTGCCCTGCTCAACCGGGTGGCGGTGGAACTGGCCCAGGGACGGATATCGGGCCTGGATTGGCGCCCTGATCTGGTCCATGTGCATGACTGGCAAACCGGGCTGATCCCCTATCTGCTGGAACTGGAAACCCGGGTGGGTAGCACCCGGCCCGCGACTCTATTCACGATCCATAATCTCGCCTATCAAGGCCGTTTCGACCCGGCCATCATGAATGAGCTGCATCTGCCCGGCGCCGATTTTCACTGGCAGGGAACGGAATTATACGGGGCATTTTCCTTTATGAAAGCTGGCCTGGTGTATAGCGACAGGCTCAGCACCGTCAGCCCGACTTATGCGCAGGAAATCCAGACTGACGCTTTTGGCATGGGACTGCAAGGACTGCTTCAGCAACGCGCCAGCCAGCTCAGCGGCATTCTCAACGGAGTGGACGAAGTGCACTGGAACCCCCGCGCCGACCCTTATCTTCCGGCCCATTATCATGCCCGCAATCTGGTAGGCAAAAGTCAGTGCAAAATCCAGCTCCAGCAGCAACTTGGCCTGGAATCACAACCGGATACTTTCCTGCTGGGCATGATCAGCCGCCTGGTCGAACAGAAAGGCATCGACATGGTCCTCGACGTGCTTCCAGATTTATTGCAGCGCGGCATGCAGGTGGCCATTCTCGGCAGCGGCGAAAAGCATTTCGAAGCCCGATTGCAGGAACTGGCCGCCATCCATCCCGGTCGTCTGGCAGTCCACATTGGTTTTGACGAAGGACTTTCCCACCGCATTGAAGCGGGTGCCGACGCCTTTCTCATGCCCTCCCGCTTTGAGCCCTGCGGCCTCAACCAGATGTACAGCCTGCGCTACGGAACACTCCCCATTGTCCACCAGACCGGCGGGTTGGCCGATACTGTTGTGGATGCGGGCGATATTGCCCGGGATCACGAACGCAACGGCTTTGTCTTCAGCATGGCCCACAGTGACGACCTCCACCATGCAGCACTCCGTGCTGCAGCCCTCTTCCAGCAACCAGCAGCCTGGCAGCGGCTCCAGCAACAGGCCATGGCCGGAAACTACAGCTGGGAGCACTCAGCCCTGGCTTATCAGCGGCTTTATCAGCAGATTCTGGCACGCCCATAAAACCCAAAACATGGTCATACCGTTCTGAAAACCAGGTCATTGGAGATCATTATCCCCGTAAAAAAGCTTTTACGTTGCGCCAGAGCCATAAACCGCTACAATGCTGCGATGACTTTTATCCCA
Organism: Acidithiobacillus marinus; assembly: GCF_002847505.1. Lineage (GTDB taxonomy): Bacteria > Pseudomonadota > Gammaproteobacteria > Acidithiobacillales > Acidithiobacillaceae > Acidithiobacillus > Acidithiobacillus marinus. The sequence continues at coordinate 62,000 of NZ_MXAV01000008.1, read as the reverse complement.
CATGCATGAGGAGTCGCACGATGTCAGGTCATTTCCCCTTTTCCGGCAAAGCCAACCGCGTATCCGTGTTTGCCTTTTTTGAAGCCCACAACTGGAGTCTCGAAGCCCAGGAAAAATACTTGGAAGAATGGTACAAATGGGCCAAGGACTACGTCATGAATGATCCTGACCTCAAGGCGGCCAAGGGCGTATTGTTCGCCGGCGATCATTTCGGTACCCATGCCGGTCACGATTTCCATCTGCATGGCTACGCAGTCGCTACCCGGATGCTGGATCTGGGTGAACTCATCAAGGGCAACATTCTGCCCAAACTGGATTCTGACATGATGCACGCCCTGGAACACGATCACGAAGAATGGATTGCTGCCGCCAATGAAGTGGCCGCCAGCCATCCCCGCGCCGAAGTACCGGAAATCGGTCGTTACCGTCACGTCTGATTATCCTGCCGGTCAGCAGCTGCGCGTCTACTTCAGCTGCTGACCGGTCAAAACCCTATGGATGCCAAACACGTCAAACAGTGCTTTGCCGCGCTCCGCGCCAGCATCCCTGAACCCCGCACCGAACTCCACTATGCCAGCCCCTTTCAACTGCTGGTAGCCGTTGTGCTCTCTGCCCAGAGTACCGACAAAGTCGTCAATCTCTGTACTGCCACCTTGTTTGCCGCTGCCCCCGATGCCCTTAGCATGGCTGCCCTGGGCGAGGAAGGCATCAAAGCGCATATTCGCCGTCTTGGTCTGTTCAACGCCAAAGCCCGGCATGTCCATGCCCTGGCTGAACAACTGCTGGCCCAGCATCACGGTGAAGTACCCGCAGAGCGCAAAGCGCTGGAAGCCCTGCCCGGGGTCGGCCGTAAAACCGCCAATGTGGTGCTCAATACCCAGTTTGGACAACCCACCATTGCGGTGGACACCCACATTTTCCGGGTTGGTAATCGGATTGGCATCGCTCCCGGTAAAACGCCACTTGCGGTAGAACAAGCCCTGCTCAAAAAGGTACCCGGCGAATATCTGCAGGATGCCCATCATCTCCTCATTCTGCATGGCCGCTATACCTGCACCGCGCGCCGTCCTCACTGTGAACGCTGCGCGCTCTACCACTGCTGCGCCTGGCCCGACAAGGTACTGTGGGTCCAGCGAAAGTAGCCAGCGGCTTTGCATGCGGCCCTCAGACTCCGGCAGACCTGCTCCAATCAGCCATCGCCGAAGCCCGGGAAAAGCTCTCCGGCCAGCGCATTACAGGCGCTTTGTTCTTGTTCAGCCCGACGTTGGTGGCCATCAGTCCAGCCATGCTGCAGCAACAGATGCGGGCGCTCTCCTGCCTGCAAATAGCTACCGGCACCTTTCCGGGCATATTTACCGAAAAAAACCAGGCGCTCGGAGAAAACGCCTGCGCCGTCCTTCTCCTTTGCGCCCCGCTGGGATTGATCCCGCAAGCTCCGCAAAAAAACCATGCTGCCCTGGCCTGGGGCCGTCTGGAGCACCTGCAAGGGGACTGGCTGAAGCAAGCTCCCCGCTTTGGCAGCCTCAGCAGTCGGAGCGGGCGTTTCTGGTATCAGGCCAGCCCCCGCGACAACCTGGAACTGGGCTTTTCGGGAGTCAGCACCGAGAGCCTCTGGTCCGCTGGCCTACGCACCCTGAGCGCACCGCTACCGGTGCATCTGCAGGAAGGCAGCCTGCTTCTGCAACTGGAACGCTATATGGCCCTGCCCCTGCTCGCCCAGAATATTCCCGTCAGCATCCGCAAGGATAGCCGCCTGCCGCTGGAACAACTGCTCGTGGGCGAAATCCGTGCCGACGCCTTAGCCGATGCGCCACCTGAATGGCTGCATATCCGTGCTACCGACCTCAATCGCAGCGGGCTCTGGCTGGAAAGGCCCCTGGCTGATCACGCCCGGGCTTTTCTCAGCCTGCGCGATCCGGCCATTGCCGAACGCGATACCCGCATCGTCCTGGACCAGTCAGCGAGTAGTCATCCACCCCTTTTCGCCTGGATCTCCAGTTCCATCGGACGAGATGCCGGATTTTTTGGGCAGGATGATCGGGATTTAAGTATCTGGCGGGAGCAGTATCCGGATATACCCATGCTTGGCGCCTATGGTATGGGGGAGCTGTTCCCCCGCCATCAACGTGCTCATTTCTTGCGCTACAGCAAGGTTTACACTTTGTTTTCAGGGACGGCAGTGGAATCTACTTGATCTGCCCATACTTTTCGCCCATCTTCAACCAAATTAGGTCATATTGGCCCATAGTTGTTGCATCTCCATCTTGAGCACACCTTGGTTCATGCCTAATAAATGTGCTTGAATGTTTAAATACGCCAACTGCCAGAAAAGATTCATCATGCGCCAGCCCGACAAACGCTCCGTCATCTTTTTTTTCCTGCTGATGATGTTCGGCTTTACCGTAGCCCGAGCGAGCACCTATTTACTGCCTTCTGCTGGTGACAACATGGTAGGCGCCATTCAAAGCGTTACCGCCCGTCATGAAGACACCCTCTCAGATATTGCCCGGCAATATGATCTCGGCTACGACCAGATTACCGCCGCCAACCCCCGAGTCGATCCCTGGCTGCCGGGAGAAGGCACCCGCATTGTGCTGCCCACGGAGTATGTCCTGCCCGACGCTCCCCGTCAGGGTATAGTCATCAACCTGGCCGCCATGCGCTTGTTTTATTATCCACCGGCCCAGGCAGGACAGCCATCTGAAGTCATCACCTACCCTATCGGGGTCGGCCGTGAAGGCTGGGGAACCCCGCTGGGTAAAACCCGCATCAGCGTCAAGATAGCCAACCCCAGTTGGACGCCTCCGGAAAGCATCCGTAAGGAACACGCGGAAAATGGCGACCCCCTGCCAGCAGTTGTTCCTGCGGGTCCCGACAACCCACTGGGGCAATTTGCCCTGCGCCTGGCCCTGCCCGGCTACCTGATTCACGGCACCAACAAGCCCTGGGGCGTTGGCATGCGCGTCAGTCATGGCTGCATCCGGCTCTACCCCGAAGATATTGCCGCACTTTTTGCCAAAGTGCCTGCCGGTACCCCGGTCCTGATCGTCAACCAACCCTGGCTACTGGGACATGACAACGGCCATGATTACCTGCAGATTTTTTCCCAGACGAGCGAAGCACCTGCAGCACAGACTCAAGAGGCTTTCACTGCCTGGCTGACTCAGCATCTACCTCCCGGCAAGGCGATTGACTCCCGTATCGCCCAAGGCTGGCTGAAAGCAGCCAACGGGATTCCGGAACCGCTTTAAGCGACAGCAATACCCCCAACGGCGTCAAGCCACCCATCCCGTCATAGGCTTGCTCTCGCTTCACTGAACCCGGGGCACTTCAGTCGCATTTTTTGCAGGCGAACACCTGGCTTGTTGATCATTCCCTCTTCCTTTGTGCCAGCCCCTTTCTTACACTGTGCGCTACTTTTACCTTCGAGATTTTTATGCGCGCCAGCCAGATTTTCATCCCCACCCTCAAGGAAACCCCTGCCGAGGCTGAACTTGTCAGCCATCAACTGTTGCTGCGCGGGGGGTTTATCCGCCGTCTGGCTTCGGGACTGTATACCTGGATGCCCCTGGGCTTACGGGTACTGCGCAGGATCGAGCGGGTGGTCCGCGAGGAAATGGACCGCAGCGGTGCCCAGGAAGTACTGATGCCGGTAGTGCAACCGGCGGAGCTCTGGCAGGAGTCGGGGCGCTGGGAAAAATACGGGCCGGAGTTGTTGCGTCTCAAGGATCGTCATCAGCGCGATTTCTGCCTGGGCCCGACCCACGAGGAGGTCATTACCGATCTGGCCCGGCGCGAGATCCATTCCTATCGGCAACTGCCCGTCAATTTCTATCAAATCCAGACCAAATTCCGCGATGAAATCCGGCCGCGTTTCGGCCTGATGCGGGGGCGGGAGTTCATCATGAAAGATGCATACTCCTTTCACATGGATCATGCTTCTCTGGAAATCACCTACCAGAGCATGTATGACGCTTACCAGCGGACTTTTACCCGTCTGGGACTGGATTTTCGGGCGGTAGAGGCAGACAACGGGGCCATTGGCGGCAAGCGCTCCCATGAATTTCATGTGCTGGCTGATTCCGGCGAAGACGCCATTGTGTCCTGCAGCCACTGCGATTATGCCGCCAATATGGAAAAAGCCAGCAGTCCGGCCCCGGCTGCCGAGCAGGAAGCCTTGCTGGAAGCCGCGCAAGTTGCTACCCCGGGGATTCGCAGCGTCAACGGGCAGGCAAAGCATTTGGGTATTGCCACCAGCAAAATCGTCAAAACGGTGCTGGTACTCGCCGAGGACAAGCCCTATCTGCTGCTCTTGCGCGGAGATGACAGCCTGAATCTGATCAAGGCCGCCCATGCCCTGCAGGTGGATGAACTGCGCATGGCGACCCCCGAAGAAGCCGAGGCGGCTACCGGCGCGCCGGTGGGCTTCATCGGCCCCAAAAATCTGCCCGAATCCCTGCCCGTTCTGGCCGACCTGCGGGTATTGGGTCTGTGCAATTTCAGTTCCGGCGCCAATATGGCCGATCTGCACTGGATCAACCTTAACTGGGAGCGCGATTTGCCTCGCCCGGATGCTGCCGATCTGCGCGAGGTGACAGCCGGTGATGCCTGCCCCCATTGTCAGCAGGGCATACTCGGCATTCGTCGCGGCATCGAGGTAGGGCATGTATTCCAGTTGGGCCAGACTTACAGCGAAAAAATGGGGCTGAGCGTGCTGGATGAAAGTGGCCGCGATGCACTGGTGACCATGGGGTGTTACGGCATTGGCGTATCCCGGGTGGCGGCGGCGGCGGTGGAACAGCATTTTGATGATCGGGGCATTATCTGGCCTGCCGCATTGACGCCCTTTGATGTGGGCATTGTCGCCATCCATGCCCGCAAGTCTCCAGAAGTGGCGGCGGCGGCGCAGGCTTTGCATGATCGCCTGGAAAAAGCGGGCTACAGCGTGCTGCTCGATGACCGGGACGAGCGCCCCGGCGTCCAGTTTGCGACCATGGATCTGATCGGCTTACCCCATCGAGTGGTGGTCAGTGACAAGGTACTGGCCCAGAATGTCTGGGAATATAGGGCCAGACGCGCCACCGAAAACACCCTGCTGAGTGAAACCGAACTCATGGCACAGCTGGCTGCCGGCTTGTCCGGCGCCGCAGATCAGGAGCAACAGAAGCATCAGGAGCAAGCCCATGGATAATAAGGTTACAGATACATTCCCGGTGCAGCATGTGGCGGTGGCGGTGGACTTCTCTGAAATGGCGGAATCAGTGGTCATGGCCGCTGCCCGGGAAGCACAGCTGCACCAAGCCCGACTGACCGTGCTGCATGTTTTTAATCCGCAGATGCTGAACTTGCAGATGCCCGAAGAAATTCTCCCGCCGACTCTGGATATCCGGGAAAAGCTGCTGCATTTGGCTCATGCCGAAATGCACAAGCTGCAGAAAACCCTCGAAGCACAAGGTCTGAAGGCGGAAGTGGTCCTGGAGGAAAGCGCCGATAATATCGGTAGAGCCATCGCCGATTATGGCCAGACCCACGCTGCCGACCTGCTGGTGGTCGGCAGCCATGGTCACAGTGGTCTGGGACGACTCTTATTGGGCTCGGTGGCCAATGATGTGCTCAACCACGCCCACTGTGCGGTGCTAGTGATCAAAGCCCTTCACTGAACCCGGGCAGCCCAATCTGTCACGGCGTTCACAAAGTCATTGCTGGCCTTGGCCATGGCGCTGGCGCCACCCGCTGCAGAAGCCTTGCTCAGCGCGACGCTTTCCGTAAACTGCTGCTGGGCAATGACCTGATAGTCATGGGCATTCACCAGCGTGGCCATGCCCGCCACCAGTGCTGTTCCCGCCTGCGCAGTACTGAAATCAACTACAAAATTGGTCAGCTGCACCTGCAGTACATATTGCGCTGCAGCACTGGATTGCCCGGAGAGTACCGCCTTCCAGGCGTGACTGCGCTGTAGCTGCTGCAACAGACGCGCGTCCATCATGGCGGCGGGAGTGCCCACCCAGCGCGCATCCCGATAGGACAGCAGCATCTGGGGATTTTGATAGAGCAGATGGTACTGGTAAGCATCTGTATCCAGCCAGGGCGACGCACTCACCAGAGCCAACTGCAAGACCACCGTGGGCGCATGCGCAAATACCTTACCGCCATCCGGCGCAGCAGGATGGAACCCATTGATGTTGTAAGGCGTCTGCCAGGGGGTAGCAGCAGCGCAGCCTCCGGCAAACACCATGACCGCTAAAATTCCCAGACGAAGGGCACCCCAGCTAGGCTGCTTTGGCGTAATGAACATGAATCAGTGTGCTCCTGCAGAAAAACCCGGCTCGCCGGGGCCGGGCGGCGGCCCCCGGGTGCCATAAATCAGGGACTGGGGTGATTGCTTCAAGGACTGACCCAGACCAGAAAGCTCTGAACTACTGTGCAACAGGCTTTGGGTCAGCCGGTTGACCTGGGGAAGGGTCTGGTAATTGAGGGTATTGATAGCCTGTTCACTGGCAGTGCTCAGTTTTTGCAAGGCTGCTGCGGCCTGGGTCGCGCTGGCCAGCGGTTTCTGAGCATTCACTGCCAGTACATCCAAATGCTGGATCAGCTGGTGGCTGGCGTCCATGGTGGACTGGGTTGCCGCGACCATGGCCGGTAGCGCTTTGAAAGCCGGCATCAGAGCATTTTCCATTTTTACGAGGTTCTGAGTGGCCTGATCGAGATGGGTCAGGGTCTGTCCGAAACGCGCCCGATTCTGATCATTGAGCAGGTCATTCAAGCGTATGGCCAGTTCATTGCCATGACTGACCAAAGATTCGCCATTGCGCGACAGGACCTCAAAAAAACTCGGGTGCATGGGGATTTCGGCGACCTGCCCCGGCTTGCGGGTAATGGGCGCAAAATCGGTGCCCTTATCCGTCAGCGACAAATAACTGAGACCGGTGACCCCCTGGGGAGCCAGTACTGCGAAAGTCGCCTTGGTGATGGGAGTGAATTTGTCCACCTTGATTCTCACCCGGATCAAACGCGGATTCTGGGGATCCAGACCGATGGCCGTCACCTCGCCTACCCGCACGCCTTTGAAACGCACCGGCGCCTGGAGACTGAGGCCGGTCACACTATAAGGCGATATCACATCAAAATTTATCCCGGGTTTTTCACCATGATGCATCCACAGGCCGACAATGACCACAGCTACGCCCAGTACCAGCAAAAACACGATAGCAACCAAGGCGTGTGCACGGCTTTCCAAGAAGGTGACTCCTGTATTTAATATCTGCCTATTGGAGCACAGGAAACGGGACAAGCCAATCCTCCGCATGCAGGACAAACAATTGACTTGCCCGAAAACCCATGACTAAATGAGGCAAACTCACTGGAGCCCCTGTAAGCCATGGATTTTGATACCCTGCGCCGTACCATGATCGACACGCAAATTCGCACCTGGGATGTGCTCGACCCGCGTGTTCTAGCCATTGTCACGGAAGTCAAAAGAGAATTGTTTGTCCCTACCGCCTATCGCCATCTGGCCTTTGCGGATTTCGCCATGCCCATTGCCCACGGTGAGTATATGTGGACGCCCAAAATGGAAGCGCGGGTATTGCAGGAACTGGATTTGCAAGAAAATCATCGGGTGCTGGAAATTGGCACCGGCACCGGCTACCTGACGGCACTGCTGGCGCGCCTGGCCGGCATGGTGCATAGCATTGAAGACCGATCTGATCTGGCCCAGCAGGCCGAGAGTCATCTGCGCGTGCAGGACATTCATAACGCCCAAATTCATGTGGGCGATGGGTCCGCAGGCTGGGACCGCCACGCACCTTATGATGCCATCTGCATTACCGGCTCCCTGCCAGTTTTGCCTGATATTTTCAAGGAACAATTGGCGGTGGGCGGGCGTTTGCTCGCCATCGTCGGAACGGGCCCGGCCATGCGGATGAGGCGCATTACCCGGACCCAACAGGACACCTATGAAAGCAGCGATCTTTTTGAAACCGAAGTCCCGCCCCTGCGTCATACACCGGCACCTCGCCCTTTTGTTTTTTGAAAGAACATGCGCATAGAGGCCCGGCAGAGCCTGCTTCTCAGTATCGACATGCAGGACCGCCTGCTCAACACTATTCCTGAGCTGACGCGCAATACGGTCATCCAGAACAGTACGCGTCTGCTGGCAGCGGCGGCGGCCCTGGAAATTCCCTGCCTGGCGACCGCTCAGTATCCCCAGGGTCTAGGTCCGATTCGTGATGACCTGCGCGAAAACTGTCCGCAAACTTTCGCCAAGACGGCTTTTTCCTGCTGGCGGGATACGGACATTCGCGACTGGCTGGAAAAACATCAGCCTCACCCGCAAGTCATGATTACCGGGGTGGAAACCCATATTTGCGTCCTGCAAACGGCCCTGGACTTGCAGCACGCCGGTTGGCAACCCGTTGTCGTCGCCGATGCCTGCGCGAGCCGTGACCCCGGCAAGGCCGAATCCGCCCTCTGGCGCCTGGATCAGGCCGGTATTCCGGTAGCAGTAGCAGAGTCAGTTTTTTATGAATGGCTTGGGGATGCATCTCATCCCCAATTTCGCAGCCTGGCTCCGGCCTGGCGCTAAAACGGAGTTATCCCTATGCATTCCCCCATCCACTACACCATCGAACTGGAACCCAACGCCCATCTGTTTCGGGTGGTGCTGGACATTGCTGAACCCGATCCCGAAGGGCAGGTGTTGGCACTGCCCGCCTGGGTTCCGGGCAGCTATACCATCCGCGATCTGGCCCGGCATATTACCGAGATTACCGCTGAATCTCTGGGAGAAGCCATTGGTTTGCACAAAATCGCCACAGATCGCTGGATCAGTGGCGCCATTCGTGGACCGCTGCGGGTCACTTACCGGGTATATGCTCTGGATCAATCGGTCCGCACCGCCTTTCTGGATCATCTCGGTGGATTTTTTAACGGCCCTGCCCTGTTTTTGCGGGTGCTGGGACAAGAAGAGCGCGGCCATACCCTGTCCATCAGCGGCCCGGAGCATTGGCAATTAGGCACAGCCATGCCCCGCGTTTCCGGAGAAACCTGGGGGTGGGGAGATTTTCAGGCCGAGAACTATCGGGCGTTCATCGATCATCCCATGCTGATGGGTACCCTCACCCTGCTGAATTTTGAAGCCGGAGGACTCCCTCACCACATGTTGATTCAGGGGAGCCATGACGCCGATTTGCAAGCGCTGGGGCGTGATCTCGCCCGCATCTGCACCTGGCAGCAGGATTTCTGGGGGGAGTCTCCCTTTGCGGAATACCATTTTCTCTGCAAAGCGCGCAGCAATGACTATGGGGGTCTGGAACACCGGGCCTCCAGTGCCCTCGTTTGTGCCCGGGATGATCTCAACGGTCGCGACCCGCAAAATTATCGCCGCTTTCTCGGGCTGGTCAGCCATGAATATTTTCACAGCTGGCTGGTTCAGGCGATCCGGCCTGCAGTGTTCAGCTCCAGCGCTCTGGATAAGGCGGAGCTCTCCCGGGATTTATGGGTATTTGAAGGCATCACCTCCTATTATGACGATTTGTGCCTGCGCCGGGCGGGACTCCTTTCTACCGAACAGTACTTACAGGGTTTGGGCAAGGAATGGACCCGTCTGCAGCGCCGCCCCGGTCAATTGCTGCAAAGTATTGCCGAATCCAGCGAAGATGCCTGGCTCAAGCTCTATCATCCCCACGTCAATAGCGCCAATTTTGAAATCAGTTACTACAACAAGGGCGCACTGCTGGCCCTGTGTCTGGACTTGAGCTTGCGCTTGGATAGCGCTGGCAAGCTGTCCCTGGACACCCTGCTCGCCCGCCTCTGGAAGGATTACGGACAGACCAAGCAGCCTTTGCCGGAAGGTGCCGCCTTGTCACTGATCGCCGATCTCGCCGGAGCTGACATGGCGTTTCAGATACAAAGCTGGCTGGAAGCACGCGCCGAACTGCCTCTGGCTGCCTTGCTGGCGCGTATGGGCATCGCCCTGCAGCAGCGCCCCGCCAGCAGCCTCAGTGATGCAGGCGGTGAAGATGCCAGCGTATTACCTGCAGCCTGGATCGGTGCGCACTGGAAATCCCATGTCCTGGGCGTGCAATTGCGTCAGATACTTTCCGGCAGCCCGGCCGAACAGGCGGGCCTGTCTCCTGAGGATATCATCATCGCCCTGGAGGGACAGCGGGCCACAGCGGAAAAATTCGCCGAAAAAATCGCTAGTAGCATTCCGGGCTGCCCGATGCAACTGCAGTATTTTCGTGATGACGTACTCTACAGTACGCAGATCATACCGGTCACCCCCGTGCAGGACACCTATTGGCTGGAATGTCTGGAGGACGTCGATGCCGTCGTGCGCGCCCGCCGTGAGGCCTGGCTTTCTCCGGCATGAGCCTGCATGTCTGGATATTTTATGCTCTCACCGTCATGGTAATTTCCGCCATTCCAGGCCCCAACATGATGCTGGTGATGAGCCATGGTGCCCTGTATGGCTGGAAGCGCTCCATGGCCACTATGGCAGGGTGCATGAGCGCCCTGTTGCTGATGATCACCCTGTCAGCAGGCGGCCTGGGACTTTTTTTTCAAACCTGGCCCCGTATTTTTGATCTGGTGCGCCTGATTGGGGCTGCTTACCTGATTTATCTGGGGATACGAGCCTGGAAAGCCGCCGGCCATGGCCCGGAAACGCTTTCCGGTCTGGCTACTGCGCAATTAAAAGCACAAAGTCCCGCGACCTTGTATCGCACCGGGATGCTGGTGACCATCACCAACCCTAAAGCCATTCTCTTTACCGTAGCCCTTCTTCCTCAGTTTATGCGCCCACATGCAAACCCGTGGGTACAATTTGCGGAGTTGATTTTTACCTTCTGGCTCATCGAAATGAGCTGGTATATGGTTTATGCACAACTGGGAACAAAAATCAGTGGCCTGTTACGTACTCCTCGCGCAAACCAGATTTTGCAACGCGCTACGGGGAGTATTTTCATGACCCTGGGTATCACTCTTTTTGTAATGGCAACCCTGAACGAGAACTAGGCGATTCATCCAGAAAACCTTTCCGTTCAGAGCGGTATCCGGTAACAGGCCTGGTCGGTACACACCATGCCGAGGGGGACGTCCCAAGGCTCGCGGGGAATATGCGCCACCTGCTGAAAGGCGTGACCCACACCCAACAGACGGGGATGTTGCCAATGTTGCCGATGGGACAAGCTGGCAAGACTGCGGTCATAAAATCCTCCGCCCATGCCCAGACGGTAACCTTCCGCATCAAAAGCCACCAGCGGCAAGATCAGCAGGTCCAGATCCTGCGGTACGAGCAATGTTACTGCGGCCACCTGGGGTTCGGGAATCCGAAAAGCATTCAGGCGCATCCGACTGTTGGCGTGGAAAGGCGCAAAGCGCAGTTTTTGGGCGAAGCTACCGGAGAGTACGGGCAAGTAAAAATGTTTGTGCCTGCTGCGCCGATGATACAGCAGTGGCAGCGGATTGATTTCACCCTGCATGGGCCAGTATAGGGCAATATGCCGAGCTTTCTGGTAGTGCCGAAGCTGGAGAATTTGCCGGCAAAGACTCAGGGAAGCCTGCTGCAATGCCTGCGGAGAAAGGGAACGGCGCTGCTGCCGCATTTCTTTTCGTAACGCGTTTTTGGTCACGTCTGAAAACAAAAAAACCTCCCGCGATGGTCGTGCGGCCCGCTACCCCCAGAACCTGATGAACAGGTGGGAATCCACACATCGCTTTAGGCTACGCCGCAAGGGCACTGCACACCACGATGATGACTGGGGACTCCCTGGATAGACAGTATTGGTTCAGGAATCGTCTCGGCCACTCGTGCCTCGCAGGAGGCAAGTTCAAGCTACTCTGCCCCTCTGGTTCTGTCAACCAGTTGCTGCAGGCGTTGCTCCACCAGCCGCAGCTCTTGCTCTCTTTCTTCCAAGGCTTGCCGGGCCCGCTGCAAGTCCGCCGCCAGGTTCACGGCCACCATCAAGGCGGCTCTTTCCCGATTCAGCAACTTGCCACGGCTGCGGGTTACTTCCAGCTGTTGATTGAGCAGCCCCACCGCCTCCAGCAAAAGATCCTGTTCTTCTTCCGCACAGGGCACCTGATAATGCTGATCAAACAGGGTGACCGTAATCTGCCTGATGGAATTTGAGGATTTTGCTTCAGACACCGTCTTCTCCCTGATGATTTTATAGGTCGTTTTCCCAGCAGTTGACCTGTGCCAGCAACGCATTCAGGCGCACACAAATTTCTTCCTGACGCTCCTGGAGCCTGCGATTTTCCGCCTTCAGCTTTTGAATCTGGGACTGCAAAGTTTGCACAGAATGGGGATTGCGGCCATCACCTTCCCGTTGACGACGCAATCCGCGATAATCCGTGATAGCATTCTCCAACTCTGCAAACAGGGACTCGAATCGGGATTCTAACACTGCGCCACCCACTTTTTAGCTGGACATTCCAATACCGAGTGTACGAAGCGCCTCTGTCATTTGCAAATTGAAGCAGGTTTCTTGCGCCCATGCCCTTATCTGAATCTTCAAAACGTACCCGCAGTTTTCGCTTTCGCCTGGGCGTGGCCGCTATTCTCATGCTTCTGGCCATACTGGCCCTGGTCTTGCGGATTGTGGATCTGCAGGTGCTGCACTATTCCCGCTTTCGCGAACTGGCCTACGACAATCATGTGGCACTGGTTCCGTTGTCACCGCCACGCGGTTTGATTCTCGCCGATCATGGTGAGGTCTTGGCCGAAAATCTCCCCACCTACGCCTTGGAAATCACTCCCGATCAGGTGCCGCATCTGCAGCAGTGCCTCGAATATTTACAGGAACTACTGGATTTGAGCCCGGAGGATCTCCAGCAATTTGCGGCACGTCGCGCTGGAAAACCGAGCTTTGATCCCATCGTTCTCAAGGCAGACCTTAATCCGACGCAAATTGCTGCGGTGTCTGTCCGTGCCTTGGAGTTACCGGGGGTTCGCATTGTTGCCATGTTGCATCGCCATTATCCTTACGATGCCTTGTTTTCCCATGTGGTGGGCTATGTGGGGCCGCTCACCGCAACCGATTTCAAGCATTTTCATGCCAGCCAATATGTAGGCCGCAATTATATTGGCAAAAACGGCCTGGAACGCTACTACGAGCGTCAGCTGCGTGGAAGCATGGGTTATGAAATCAAGGACATCAACGCCCGTGGCCTGCCGGTCGGCACCCTTCGCCAGATTGCTGCCCATCCCGGCAGCAACCTGATCACCCATCTGCGCCTGCGGGTGCAGGAAGCGGGAGCCAAGGCCCTGCATGCTAAAGACTATCGCGGTGCGGTCATCGCCATGAATCCCCAAAATGGCAGCATTCTCGCCATGGTGACCAGTCCCAGCTTCAATGCCAACTGGTTTGTGGATGGCATCAGCAACGCGCACTGGCAATCCCTGCTCCATAATCCAGGGCGCCCGCTGATGAACCGCGCCGACAATGGCTTGTATCCGCCGGGTTCCTGCGCGAAGCCTTTTTATACCATCCAGGCCATCCAGGAGGGGGTGATCAGTCCTGACTTTCACACCTATTGTCCCGGCAATTACCAGCTGGGTGGACACACTTACTGGGACTGGAACCGGGGTGGGTTCGGCGACACCGGCATCACCAAGGCGCTGGCCTGGTCCGTGGACGTTTTCTACTACAAGCTGGCCGTCAAAATGGGCATAACCATGCAGGACCAAACCCTGTGGCGCTTCGGTTTCGGCCGAAGAACCCCCATCGACCTGCCCGGTGGGGCCAGCGGTCTGGTACCCACTCCGGCCTGGAAACGGGCCCATCTCCATGCCCCCTGGTATACCGGAGATTCGGTGATTCTGGGAATCGGTCAGGGCTATTTGCTGGAAACACCCTTGCAACTGGTACGCGCCGTAGCGGCACTGGCCAATGGCGGATACCTGGTTCAGCCCCAGGTTGCCAAGGCTTTCATTGATCCGCAAACCGGCAAGACCATCCCCATTCCCAATGCCGCGCCGGTAAATCTGCATATTTCCGCCGAGGCCATGCATGCGGTACATCTAGGCATGGAAGCCTGTGTCAATACCGGCACCTGCCACACGGTCAGCATTCCCGGCATCAGCATTGCCGGCAAGACCGGGACGGCACAGGTGCCCATGGGTTACAAAAATGGTCGCACCATTTACAACAATGATTCTCTGTTTATCGGCTGGGCTCCTCTGGATCACCCTAAAATTGCCGTGGCCGTGGTAGTGGAAAATGGCGGTTACAACGCCTGGCAGGCCCTGCCGGTGGCACGGGCGGTCATCAAGGCCTACTTGCAACCCGATCAAAACCCCTCCCCCGCAACGTCGCAAAACGCAGCTGCGGCAACAGCAGCTCCAAGACCGGCAAAAACACCGGCAAAGCTTGCTCAAAACGCAAGTGCGCATTATGATGCGCCCCTCAGTCTTGGGGAGAAAGGTTCTGTCAACCCTCGCCCCGCTCAATCCACGATACAATAAGGAGTCCTGAAAATGACAGATTTTGCGATTGCGGCCATGCCGCGTGAAGAAAACGGGCGTCGTCCCAGCCGCCGTTTGCGCCGTACAGGCATGGTTCCGGCCGTACTCTATGGAGACAACAAACCGGCAACCGGCCTCAGCATCGAAGCCCGCCTGCTGCGCAAGCTCCTGGCAGACGAACGCGCCTATACCCATGTCATCACCCTCGAATTCCCCAAGGGCAAGGAAACGGCCCTGATTCGCGACATCCAGATGCATCCCTACAAGGAAGAAGTCCTGCATATGGATTTCATGCGCGTGCATGCGGGTGAAACCGTACGACTGCATGTGCCCATTCACTTCCTCCACGAAAATACTTGTGTCGGCCTCAAGGCCGGTGGTGTATTACATCGGGCCCTGAATGACGTCGAAGTGGAAGCCCCTGTGGACCGTCTGCCCGAAGCCATTGAGGTGGATATTGCCCAGTTGGAAAAGGGCGAGAGCTTGCATTTGTCCCAGATCAAGGTACCGGCTGGCGTTACCCTGATTCCGTTGCAGCATGAGGACGACAAGGAAGTCGTCTCCATCCACAATCCCCGTACCGGCGCTGAAGCGGAAGAAACGCCCGAAGCTGCCGAGTGAGATAACATGGACTGGCTGCTGGCGGGGCTGGGAAATCCCGGAGCGGAATACGCCCGCACCCGCCACAATGCTGGTTTCTGGGCGCTCCAGACTTTTGCAGAAAAGACTGGAGCGTCTTTGCGTATGGAGTCGCGCTGGCATTGTCTGGCTGCTGTGGTACAGGATTCAGGGCAGCAACTGGGCATGTGCATGCCCCAGGATTTCATGAACCGCAGCGGGGGTCCGGTGCAGGCCATGGCGGCTTTTTACAAGGTTCCTGCGGCGCGCATTCTGGTCATTCATGACGAGCTTGATCTCCCCCCGGGTACTGCCCGGCTGAAATGGGCGGGCGGACATGGTGGTCATAATGGCTTGCGCGATCTCAACCGGGCTCTAGGAACCCGGGAGTACTGGCGTCTGCGCATCGGTATCGGCCATCCCGGGCACAAGGACGCGGTCATCCATTATGTCCTTGGCGCCCCGCAGGCAGCGGATCAAGAGGCGATAGATGCCGCCATTGACCGCAGCCTCGCCGTTCTCCCGGACTTTCTCCAGGGGCGCAGCGATGCGGCGCAAAAAACCCTGCATAGCGATTAGGAGTGTGATATGGCTTTGGCCTGTGGCATCGTCGGTCTTCCCAACGTGGGTAAATCCACCCTCTTCAATGCGATCACCAAAGCCGGTATCGCGGCGGAAAATTATCCTTTTTGTACCATCGAGCCCAATGTCGGCCTGGTATCCGTACCGGATCCTCGCCTGCAGGCCCTGACAGCAATCGTCAAACCCCAGAATGTGGTGCCGGCCACCATGGAATTTGTGGACATTGCCGGACTGGTGGCTGGCGCTGCCCAGGGTGAAGGGCTGGGCAACCAGTTTCTCGCCCACATTCGTGAAACTGATGCCATTGCTCTGGTCACTCGCTGTTTTGACGACCCTAATGTAGTCCATGTCAGTGGTCAGGTAGATCCTGTGGCCGATCTCGATACGGTGCTGACCGAACTGATTCTAGCCGACATCAGCACGGTCGAAAAAGGTCAGGCGCGGGTGGCCCGTCAGGCCAAGGGTGGGAATAAGGAGGCGGTGGCCGAAGCTGCCGCCATGGCCCGTCTGCTGCCTCATCTCAACAGCGGCAAGCCAGCAGCAAGCCTCGACCTGAGCGCCGAAGAAAAAGTCCACTTACGCGGATTATTTCTGCTCACCATGAAACCCATGATGGTCATTGCCAATGTGGCGGAAGACGAAATTCAGGATGGCCCCTGGCGTCCTCTTCTGGAAGCCTGGGCGGCTGAACGCCATGCCAGCGTGGTCCCGGTCTGTGCGGCCATTGAATCTGAACTCGCAGAACTGGAACCCGACGAGCAAAATGCGTTTCTGCAGGATCTGGGCCTGGAAGAACCGGGGCTCAATCGCATCATCCGCGCCGCCTATGGCCTGCTCGGCCTGCAGACCTATTTTACGGCCGGTGTCAAGGAAGTACGAGCCTGGACCATTCCGGTGGGCGCCACAGCCCCCCAGGCAGCTGGCGTGATTCACAGCGATTTCGAAAGGGGTTTTATCCGCGCCCAAACCATCGCCTATGCCGACTTCATCCAGTACCGGGGGGAGCAGGGAGCCAAGGAAGCCGGCAAAATGCGTGCCGAAGGCAAGGAATATGTGGTGCATGACGGGGACGTGCTGAATTTTCTGTTTAATGTTTGACGAAAGCCATACACCCTACAACAAACAATACAACAACATGAAATAATAGATGATTTTCCTTGAAAAGCTCTCTCTGAACTGGCAATAATCAAGTGGGATAATTCCCGTTTTATAACCACGTTCAAGGAGAATGATCATGAGTTTGCTTGATTCAGCCATGTCCGCACTCGGCGGTGGATCTGACAGTACCCAGAGTTCCCTGCTGGGCGAAGCCATCCACTTTGTACAAAATCAGCCGGGCGGCCTGTCCGGCCTGGTACAGCAACTGCAGAGCCAGGGGCTAGGCGATGTAGTGCAATCCTGGATTAGTAACGGCGCCAATCAACCCATTACCGCCGATCAGATCCAGCAGGTACTGGGCAGTGATACCGTGCAACAAATCGCCGGTAAAATAGGCATTGACCCCAATACGGTAGCGAGCGGTTTGTCCCAGGTCTTACCCGAACTAGTGAATCAGCTGACGCCCAACGGCGAAGTACCCGCCGATAGCAATCTGCTGAGTGATGGTCTTAACATGCTGAAAGGAAAACTGTTTTCCTAAACGTTTTGCCTCGCCTCCGCAGCATCTGCTGGAGGCGGTCCAACATTGATCAGGGGCGCTAGTTCCTGCAGCGCCTGCCAGTAAACCCGGCGTTTGAAAGCGATGATTTCCCGGGCCGGCATCCAGTAATCCACCCAGCGCCAGGTTTCAAATTCCGGATGCTGGGTGGTCAAGGTGTTGATCTCGGCCTCATCTCCTTCAAAGCGCAGCAGAAACCATATCTGTTTCTGACCGCGATAGCGGCGCCGCTGCGCCCGATGCCGGGAACAGGGGACTTCATAGCGTAACCATCCCTGGGTGCGACCGATGATACACACATTGGCCGTACCCACTTCTTCTTCCAGCTCGCGAAACATGGCCTGTTCCGGCGTTTCGGCACGATCGATGCCACCCTGGGGAAACTGCCAGGCGTTCTCCCCCCGGCGTTTGGCCCACAACACCTGATTGTACTCGTTACAAATAATCATGCCCACATTAGGGCGATAGCCGTCTGCGTCTATCATATTCATCGTCTCTACCGATGCCTTTTGCCCAATATAGCACGCGGCAGAGCGGACGTCAGTCTGTCAGACTGTGTAAAATTTCCAGGGGATAGCGCTTGCCGGCCAGATAATCGCCAATACAACGCTGGACCATGACATTCCGCAGATGTTCGTGCGCTGCGTCCACTTCCGCAGGAAGCATCCACACCGGGCCGATAATGCCCGTGTCCAGTGCATAGTCCTGGCGCTGAGGGCCCAGCTTTCCGCCAAAAGCAAAACGCAAATAGGTCAGGTCCTTGCCGGGGTGCTCCCAGTGATAAATCCCCGTGAGATATTCAGGCTCAAAGGCATAAGCGGTTTCTTCCAGGGTTTCCCGGATGACGGCATCCAGCAGACTTTCACCCGGATCCCAATGACCGGCGGGCTGATTGA
Organism: Acidithiobacillus marinus; assembly: GCF_002847505.1. Taxonomy (GTDB): domain Bacteria; phylum Pseudomonadota; class Gammaproteobacteria; order Acidithiobacillales; family Acidithiobacillaceae; genus Acidithiobacillus; species Acidithiobacillus marinus. The sequence continues at coordinate 43,777 of NZ_MXAV01000008.1, read as the reverse complement.
AGCAGCGCCGACCTTCTACCATTTCTTCCACCAGCAAAAACCGCCCCGCTTCTTCGACCACAGCCGCCACCGTCACATGGGGTTTCCAGACCATGTTCAACCCTCCCCTCGCCATTCAATTTCCGTCAGTTCCCGCCACTGTCCGGGAGCCAGATCGCCCAGAGTGAAGGGTCCAAAAGCCTCGCGATGCAAACTCAATACCAGGTTATCCAGCGCCGCAAACATGCGCCGCACCTCATGATAGCGGCCTTCATAGAGAGTCAATTGCAGCTCCACCGGACTGAGCGGGGTCATCTCGGCGGCCTTGCAGGGGCTGTTTTCTCCCTCCAGCAGCAAAGACCCCGAAGCGAGGATAGCCACTTCATCGCCACGCAGGGGATTTTGCAACAACACCCGATAGCGGCGCGGGATGGCATAACGGGGACTGGTCCAGCGATGCAGCCAGTCGCCATCGTCGGTCAGCAGCAGCACTCCGCTGGTTTCGCGATCCAGACGTCCGACACTGCTGAAGCTGGGGCGACGATACCGCCAGCGCGGCGGGAAATCCTGATAAATGGCACGGGGATCATCATGGGCGCAGACCTTGCCGAGCGGCTTGTGATACAGCACATAAAGGGGATAGGGATGATCCAGGGCCTCATCATCCACCCGCAAGCTGGCAGGGTCCACCTTGACCGAAGCCTTGCGCAGCGGTAATCCGTCCGCCAACACCCGACCTTCGCGCAACAGGTCACGCACCTCCGAACGACTGCAGTAACCCAGTCGGGAGAGCAAATGATCCACTCGTTCGCCATGTTGCGCCATGGGCGGAGTTTACCCTGTCAGGATGGCTGACGAAAACCATTGAATTGCCTATGATGGGTACATCACTTCAGTAAGGAAACCGCTATGCAGGCAAACTACACCCTCCCCGCCGAATGGGCACCCCAGTGGGGCGTGCAACTGACCTGGCCCCACCCCGAAAGCGACTGGGCGCCGCGTCTGGAGCAAGTGCTCCCGGTTTTTGTCCAGATCGCCCGGGAAATCAGTCTGCGTGAGCATCTGGTGATCGCCTGTCATGACCAGAATAGCCTGCACGACTGCGAAAAACGCCTGCAGGATGCCCGGGCCAACATGGCCCATTGTCATCTGCATCTGGTGCCCAGCAATGATTCCTGGGCACGGGATCATGGTCCCATTACCCTCAAAAATGCCGCAGGGCAACGTAAATTGATGGATTTTGCCTTCAATGCCTGGGGACTCAAATTCCGCGCCGATCTGGACAATCAGATCACCCGCCACCTCCACGCCCAGCAGGCATTCGGGGACTGTCCTCTGGAAATTTCCGGGATGGTGCTGGAAGGCGGCAGCATTGAAAGTGATGGTCAAGGCACTCTGCTGACAACCAGCGCCTGCCTGCTTTCCGCCAATCGCAATCCCCAATGGTCTGCAGCTGAAATTGAAACGGCGCTTTGTCAGCAGCTCGGCATGGAGCGGGTGCTTTGGCTGCACAGCGGCCATCTGGAAGGCGACGATACTGACGCCCACATCGATACCCTGGCGCGCTTCTGCAATCCCCGAACCATCGCCTACCAGAGCTGCGATGACCCCAATGACAGCCATTTTGTCGCTCTGCAGCAGATGGCTGCCGAACTGAGCGCCCTGCACAGTGCCGATGGCCAGCCCTACCACCTGATTCCCCTGCCCTGGGCGCAGGCACAATGGGATGAAGACGATAACCGCTTACCCCTGACCTACGCGAATTTTCTCATCATCAACGGGGCGGTATTGATGCCGGTTTATGACGATCCCGTCGATCATATCGCCATTCAGCGCCTGCAGTCCGCTTTCCCCGATCGCCAGATTATCCCCGTTCCCTGCCTGGAGCTCGCCCGGCAACACGGCAGTCTGCATTGTGTCACCATGCAAATACCGGCGTGATGCGCTTTTCAGCCTTGTTTAATGCCATCAACGCCATTTTTAACGGCTCCTGTCTTCCACTATTTGGCAATCAGAATACTGCAGGGCAGGCTTCTGAGCAGGGCCTTGGCGACCGAACCTTCGAGCCAGTGACCGAAGGAAAATTGGGGAATATGTCCGAGTACCAGTAAATCTGGATGCATTTGCTGTGCATATTGGACAATGACTTGCGCAGGGCTACCCTCGACCGCCTCGACCTCTACCCGGAGCCCCCTTTCCCGAAGGGTTGACGCAGCAGCGGCAAGCCGGGCGCGGAGGGCATTGCCTTCCCGGCCCAGCAAGTCTTCGGCACCCGCCGCCTGACCAATGGCCATGCCCCCGGTGCTGACAATGGCTCCAAACAAATGCAGTTCTGCTTGCATCAAAACCGCCAGTTCGGCACCCTGCTGCAACGCCAGCTCACTGGAGGCGCTCCCGTCGTAAGCCACCATGATTTTCCGGTACATAGGCTCCTCAACGCCCTGTCAATCCATGACGGGCTCTGTCGGCGCAGCGGCGGCTTCGCGCTTCGGACTGCGAATGATCAACAATAAAGGGAAAATAGCCAGAGTCATCACCAACATCAACCAGAAATTATCAATATAGGCAATCATGCTCGCCTGCCGGGTAATTTCCATGTTCAGCAAAGCCTGCCCCAGACTGCTATGAGGATTATAGATCTCCGCCACGGCGGGATTCTGAAAACCGGGATTACGTCCGTTCATATGCGCCGCCAGCGAGGCGTGGGCAATCTGGGTGTTGCGGGTCAGCAGGGTTTCCACCAGGGAAATGCCCAGACTGCTACCCACATTGCGCACCAGACTGTAAATGGCGGTACCGTTGGCCCGCATCTGCGGGTCGAGGGTGGCAAAGGTAGCCGTACTCAAGGGCACGAATACCAGACCAATCCCCAGCCCCTGCCAGACACCGGGCCAGATGATGTCCGCCTGACTGATCACCAGACTGTAACCCTGCATTTGCCAAAGAGAGAAAGCGGTGATGCCAAAACCGATGGCCAGCAGGAGCCGCAAGTCCACCTTGCCCACTAGACGCCCGACAATGAGCATGGCCAGCATCGTCCCCAAACCACTGGGGGCCGTCACCCAGCCTGCCGCCTCGGCGGTGTAGCCCATGAGGTCCTGAAGCATCGTGGGAATCAAGGCACGGGAGGCGAAGAGCACCACGCCGACAATGAAAATAAACAATAGCCCGGTCACAAAATTACGGTTCAGAATCAATCGATAGTCAAAAAATGACTGTTCCGGTGGTGTCCGCCAGGTATGCCAGAGGAAATAGAGGGCTCCGAAACCGGCCAGATAGGCTTCCACCCAGATTTCTACCGAACTGAACCAGTTGAGTTGCTGCCCCCGATCCAGCAGTAATTGCAAAGCACCAATGGCAATGCTTAGACTGACAAAGCCGGCCATATCAAAGCGCATCCCACGTCCTGGCGCATCCTTGGGGAAGGAATTCCAGATGCCCCAGAGCGCCATCATCCCCACCGGCACATTAATAAAAAACACCCAGCGCCAGCCCAGGCTATCAGTGAGCCAGCCCCCCAGGGTCGGGCCGACAATGGGTCCGACCATCACCCCCATGCCCCACAGGGCCATGGCTGAGCCCTGTTTTTCCCGAGGATTGATGTCCAACAGCGTGGTCTGGGAGAGGGGCACCAGGGCGGCGCCAAAAGCCCCCTGAAATACCCGGGCGAGGACAATCTCAAAAAGAGAGGTGGAGATGCCGCACCACATGGAAGAAAGGGTAAAGCCCGCCACCGAGGCCAGAAAAATCGTGCGCTTACCAAAGCGGTCCACCAACCAGCCGGTCAGTGGGGTGGCGATGGCTGTCGCCACAATATAAGACGTCAGCACCCAGCCAATTTGATTGAGGGAAACCGACAAACTACCTTGCATATGGGGCAGAGCCACATTGGCGATGGTGCTGTCCAGGGTCTGCATGATGGTAGCCAGCATGATGGACAGGGTAATGAGGCCGCGATTCAGACCACGATTCGAAGCAATTGCGTCCGATGCCAGGCTCATGCGCCGGGCTCTTCCAGGCGCTGCTGCAGGTCATGAAGCAGCCTCGTCATCTGACGCAGTATTTCCGCATCCATATCCTGCAGTTTTTCTCGACGGAACGCCTGTGCCACCTGCTGCACTTCTGTGTACACCTGGGCCCCCTCGTTGGTAAGCCGAATCCGGCGCATGCGGCGATCATGGGCATCCACTTCCCGGCGAATCAGACCGGCCTTTTGCAAACGATCGAGCATGGCGACCACGGTCGGCTGCTCAACCGAGAGACAATGCGCCAGTTCTGTCTGGGTCAATGGTTCACTGGCCTTGGCCAGATAGGCAATACTCATCCAGCTCGCCTGACTGAGGCCCAGTCCTTTCAGACGCCGATCCAGGGCAGTATCATGCAGCGCCAGGGCAAAGTCCTGTTGCATTTGATCAAGTGGCATCCGTCAGTCCGCAAAAAACAAACACATAGAGCACTTATACTTAGGTATCTATGTTTTTTCAAGAAAAAATAACGCAGGAACGGGACAACACTGACAGAGGCTTGTCCCGGACAGGCTGCGTTCCGATTAAAAAATCAGGCGATTTTTTTGCCTTCGATTTCCACCCGGATATGCACCTTGTTGGAAAGCCCTTCAGGCAAATAGGCTTTCATACCGTAATCACTGCGCTCAATGGTCGTTACCGCCACAAAACCGGACAGATAACCACCCCAGGGTTTGGGCAGATAAGCCACTTCACCGGCACCGGTTTCCCTGACCCGGAACATGATCGGACGGGTCACACCATGCAAGGTCAGCTTCCCGTATAGGTCACCGGTATGCTTGCCGGTACGCTGATAGCGGCTGCTGACAAAGGTCACGTCGGGATACTTTTTGACATCAAAAAATGTCGGACTGCGCAAGTATTTGTCCCGCGCGGCAAAATTCGTAAATATGCTGGACGCTGGAATGATGATTTTGGCCGTATCCTTGGCCGGATCCCGGGTGTTGACCGTATAGGTTCCGGAAATCTGGTTAAAGCGCCCGCTAAAAGGGCCGATACCCACATGACCAATGGTAAAATAGGCTGCCGAATGCGCTGAATCAATCTGATAGGTCCCACTCGGGTTCCCCGTCAGGGCGTGATAGTGGCTGGCAGCGGCTGGTGCAGGGACAGTCGCTGCTTGTGCGGCATTCATGCCCAGGGACCAGGTAAAACCCAGCACCACAGAAAATATCAACCATTGCTTTGATCGTCTGTTTTGCATTTTTATCTCCTTTATTCAGGCTCGCTCATCTTTAAGAGCACGTAGAATGCTCTGCGTATAGCCGGTATTTCACCGTAAGCTTCCAGCATATTTCCATTTTAGCGCAAATAGCCAGCACGCAGTTGATTTTTTACTTCCCGCCAGCCCGGCATGGCTCCGTCCAGGATGCGCTTGAAGCGTTCATTATGGAGGCGCTCCAGCAAGTGCGCCATTTCATGCACCACCACATATTCCAGACAGATTTGCGGATAACGGGCGAGCTCCAGGCCTAGCCAGATGCGTCGAGCACCAATGTTACAGGTACCCCAGCGGGTTTTCATGCGTTTTACGCCCCACGCTGCCACCTGCACCCCCAGAATCGGTTCGTAATGAGCAATCATCCCGGGAATGCGTGATTTGAGCGTCTGACGATGCCAAGCCAGCAGGACCGCTTCGCGCTCGAAAATTGCCGCTCCGGGCCGACAAAACAAGTTTATACCTAATGCTTCATGCCATTCGATGCGACTTCTGCTGGTCGTTGGGTAAACTTGGAGTGGATAATCCCTGCCCAAATACCTATGTATTTCTCCAGAACGGTACTCCAGAGCCGTGTGGGACTTCTGGCTCAGAAAATGCTGCTGATGATTTTTGATCCAGGCCAGACGCGCCAGAACCGCCGCATGAATGGCTCTGTCCGTCATGCTCCAGGGAGCACTTACCCGCACCTGCCCATCCGGGGCAGAAACCATGATCCGCAGACTTTTGATCGTCTTGCGGGTCAGTTGCACATTCACATCACGCACCTGCAACAGGGTGGATTCAGTCAAGCGCATAGAAGCATCAAGAAGCGGAATTGAGGCGATAAGTGGCCATATTCAAATACAAAGCCACGCCCAACCACAATACATAAGGGACCAGTAACCAGGCCGCCAGCGGACTAATCAGTGCAAAAACCAGCACACAGGCAAGAACCAGCACCAGGAGCAACATGAGATCCAGTAGCGCCCCCAATATCTGATGGCGCCCGAAAAACAGCCAGGACCACAGCGCATTACTCAGCAGTTGCAAGCCATACAGCGTTAATCCGGCCAGTCGCAACGGACTTTCCGGATGCACGTACACCAGCGCTGCAGAAAAAGCCATGAGAATATAGAGCAGGGTCCAGACCACAGGAAACACCCAGGGCGGAGGAGTACCTCGGGGTTTTTGCAAACCCGCATACCAGCTATCGGGCCGAAACAGTGAGCCCGTGGTGGCCACCCCCAGCGTAATGGCCAGACTGATCAGCGCAACCAGCGCGAAATGATGAATGCCCACCGCACTCCCCCACATTGTGATTACATTCTACAAAACCAAAAACAAAGTCAGCACTACCAATAAAATTGTTAGAAAAACAAGATAAAAAGACATTTTAAAAGATATATTGCTCGATTTTTTTGATTCTTGATCTCTGTATAATTGACTTACAAGAGCATGAACATTTTTCAATTGATTCTCCAACTCTTCATAATGTTGATTGAGCTTAAATCGTTCAGAAATAAAACCCCAAAGCACTGGAACTAAATTATTTTTCAACAATACAGGATACCTAAAATACCATTTAGCAGCAAAAATATTCATATTCATCGTAAGATCGGATAACGCATTATAGTCATTCATATCAACATCACTTAATTTCTTAATAAAACCATTGAAAACATTATTATAGGACAAACATAGACAAGCAAGAACAACAGTTCTCTGGAAATTATAAAAATGATTCTTGCCAGAAATCATAGAAAAACCACCACCATCAAAACATATTTTAAAATCTGATAAATCCTTATATTCAACTAACGATTTTGATCCGCGAATCCATTCTGATGCACACTGTCTTATATCTTCTTTCGACGAATCATTTTGTAGTTGCCATATTGCCTTGTATAAAATATTACGATTATTTTTTTCAGTCTCTTCTTCCGAAAAAACAACATACAACTTGACCGAGAAAACACTATCAGCAAAAAATTCTATAATCCAGTGCGTCCGCAGCATATGACCCTTCTGGACCTGCTTCATTTTACCACGGAACCCCTTAATAAGGCCTTCTTGGAAAAAACTTATTTTTTTATTATCAATCCTAAGATCTTGCCACCCAGAGTCATCTTCGGAAGTATCTAGGCATATATTTACATAACACTTATTATTCAAAACACACCCCACCCAATGTATTTTGAATCCAGAAATTTATTTAGTATCATTTTATTCCTTTTAGCCTTCTCAGTATAGTTATAGGTAACCGCCCTCCAGGAACAATAATATCCATTGCATCCCCAGTTACATCTAACAAGAAATCAGGATCTTTCATCATAGATCTGAAGATTAGACATTCAGCCCGGCTCCGCCGGGTTTTTTATCGCCTTTCTTTCGGCGAAAGTGCTTGACACGGTGATGGGGCCGTGCGGCCGACCCTTGTAAAAAAGGGTCGGCCAATGAGAAGCGTTTTAGGCTTCTCGGAATCACACCCATGCCCTTTCATCGTCTCGTTTCCCTCCGCCTGTCGGAGTGGATTTCCTACTTTCTGACGGTCGTGCCGCCCCGCTCGCGGCGCAGCTTCCTCGAACTGCTCTGTGGCTGCCTGATCTCGCCCGAAGGCTGGGTCACCCGCGCCCTCAGTAGCATCTCCCTCCGCTGCCACTGGACCACCTATTACAAACTCCTGGAGCGCGAGTCCTTGCGCACCCAGGCGTTGGCCATAGCCCAGGTACGCTGGCTTCTGCAGTCCTTGCCCAAGCTCCTGATCGTCGATCTCGTCATCGACGATACCCTGGTCCTGCGACACTCTACCAAAGCCCCAGGTGCGGCCCTCCGCTTCGATCACAGCCATAAACACAATCGCCCCAGTTATGTCCTCGCCCAGAATTGGGTGGGCCTGGCGTTGACCCTCCGTACCCGATCCGGCAAAGCCATTTCCTTTCCCATCCGCTTGCGCTTGGTACCGAGCACCGGCAACACCCACAAGCTGAAAATTGCCGGGGCGTTGCTGCGCGCTTTTCTGCCCCATATCCCAGTACCCGTCCGTCTGCTCACCGATGCCTGGTTCATGCGGCGGCGCCTGCTCTTGCCCCTGTTGCGTCAGCACGGCCAGTTTATCGGCCAGGTGCGCAAAGATACCGTGCTGCTCCAGGACCCGCCGCCGAAAACATCCAAACGCGGACGTCCCCGGATATATGGAGACAAGTACACCCCGGAAGAGATGGCCGCACTGCCCACCGAAACCGTCTCTCTGCATATCTATGGGAAATGGCAGAAGGTCCGTCTCCAATCCATCGTCGCCAATGCACGATTCCTGAAAGGCCATCCGGTCCGGGCTGTCTGGAGTGCAATCTACGACGAAAAGCATCGTCGATGGTCTCCCACCCGCCTCTATCTCGCTTCCGAGACCCACTTGACCGCCAGCGAAATTGTCTCCCTCTACAGCAACCGCTGGCAGATCGAACCGATCTTCCATAACCTCAAACGCTGGTGGGGCATCAATAATCTCTGGCAGCAAAAACGCACCGTTTTGGAACGCTGGATGCAAATCCGCTGCATCGCCTGGTCCATGGTGCAGCTCCTCGCCGAAACCCTAGCTGAGGACTTCCCCATGACCGACATAGCGCCCTGGCGTGTCGCCACCCCCGTTACCGCAGGACTCATGGCCCAATGGCTCCATCTGCAATTTCTGCGGGTTCCCTTCTGGAAGGGTTTCGACCCGAAGTCCGGGAAATTCCAGTGCCCAGCACCCGCCTTTTGGGCCGACGCCGATGACCCACCCCGCAAAAAGGCCGCCTGACTCACTTCTGACCCAAATTTACCGAGCCATAACGCCACCCAGAGGGGCTGGCGAGGAGGCTGTATGTCTAACGTACATATCATAGATATCATTTCTTTTTTCATTCTACCCCCGCCAATCGGCTTACCATTAAGACCATCAACCTCTAATACTGCAGATTTTCCAGACCAGAGGCATTCAAATGCATAGACAGGGTGGTAATATAAATAAACTTTATTAAACGTAATAGTATCATTGACAATTTCGCTCGCATTAACAGCATGAGCAAGCTCTTTTTCAATCATATGTAGTATCGTAGCAAGCTTTTTCTCTGGTTGAATAAGAAGATTATCCTGAAGAACCTGATTTTCAGTAAGCTCTTCCTGCTCAGATGAGTGTTTTTCAATGTACTCGACTATTTCTTTTTTGCTTACATCTCTTTCAACACCATAAACATGGCTGATGTGAACCTTTTTATTAAGGCAGTGCTCGGTCACTGGTATATGTATTTTTTTATCTTTTTTTACCTCATGAAGATTCCCATTTATCTCTATTGAATGAGCATCATTGTTGTTAATATCAACGGAATACGAGGAAATAGATTTATACTCTATTACCCGTTCCGCCTCTGCATACCAAAAAGGTTCGTATCTTTTTACCTCTTCTATGATAGTTATATTTTCTGAGGTCGGTCTGTTCCATACTTTTAGCTTTTCAAATACACCAAAAGCAGTTGTTTTATTGTTTTCAGCTATCTGTTTTGCAGCTTTATTGTCAAGACGTTCATTCATCCTAAAAAACTTTATCGCATCTTCCAAAATAATTCTTTTCATCTTAGACGTCCTTATTAACTATTATTAGCCACAAAGTCCCACAGTAGCGGTACACAAAAAATATAAATTCATCTACCCGAAATACCCACCGATGCCTTCCACTGCTGCATCTTGCTGATCAGCGGTGATTCAGCACAGGACTGTGCACTGAGGGAACTACAGGCACTGGCCCACTCACTGGTGACCCCGAAAAATTTGGCAGCGGACTGCATTTGCTGGGCCTCGGCACCCGTCGCGGTACTACTCATGGTCTGATATTGCGCCTCTCGCGACTTAGCCCAATACGATACCTTTTGCCAACAGCTGCTCTGGGCGCTGGAGCTCAGTGCAGCGCATTGGGCACTATCCTGACGGGCTTTGCGCATATCGGCCTGCCATTTTCCGGAAAATACCGAAGTGGCCGTGCCGAGTTTCTGCTGGACCATGTTTTGTGCCTGACTCTCCGCCTGATCTGCTGAATTTTTGGCACTGGCCAGGGTCTGGGGTGCTGCCTGGCTGACCGACTGCGTGGCGGAACGGATGGCCGATGCGGAGGAGGCCAAGGGGGTCAAGGGCAACGCTGTCGAAGAGTAATTCACGCCGGGTAGCGCCGAACCGGCAGACGGCGGCACGACCGGGGCACTTACTGCTGGAAGCGACTGAGCGGGGACCTGTTCTTCAGTAGGGGGTACCTCGTGAGCAGATGCTTTATAGATGGGTGGCGTAGGTATGGCCGAGGGGACCGGATAGGTATTTTCCGCCTGCGGGGACAACCCGTTATTGGTGGCCGAACCACAGCCAGACAAAGCCAGCACCACACCGGCAAACAACAGCGAACCTGGATAACGACGCATGCTGAACGGCTCCTTTGGTAATTATGCCTATCTGATGAAGACAAGCTTACCATCCCTTGTCGCTCACTCAAGCACTTATCTTGCTGTAAACACCCTCAAGACCTCGACCACCGAGATCACCCACACCGAATATTCCTCAATGGCGCAAACCCTGAAGGAGCCTCATGCTTACGTTGACCCGTGCCCACCATATCCCTAGAATACGGTCAATCTATGCGGGAGGGGACACCCTCCCTTTTTTGCATCTTCCATGGTAGACGAGGTGAGAAAGTGCAGGCGGTTCTGGCATTGGCAGACGGCAGTATCTTCCGGGGTACGGGCTTTGGCAGCAGTGGTCTTGCCGCCGGTGAAATCTGTTTCAACACGGCAATGACCGGTTACCAGGAAATACTGACGGATCCGTCCTATTGCGGTCAGATTGTCACCCTGACTTACCCACATATCGGTAATACCGGCATCAATCCCGAAGACATGGAAGGTGCGCAAATATTCTGCTCGGCTCTGGTCCTGCGCAACATGCCGCGCACTCCCAGCAACTGGCGCAGCCAGCAGAGTCTCCCCGACTTCCTGGTCGAACAGGGTATTCCCGCCATTGCCGGTATGGATACCCGCGCCCTCACCCGCCGCCTGCGTAATGGCGGCGCCCAGAATGCGGCCCTGTTGGTCGGCGTTAAGGTGGATGAACAGGAAGCCCTGAACGCAGCTCGTCGCTTCCCCGGCCTGCTGGGCCGGGATCTGGTGCAGGATGTCGCCGCTCAACATTCCTCGGAGTGGCTCCTGGCCAGTGGCTCACCCGAACAGGCTTATCAGGCGCAACCCATTACGCACCCCAAACATCATGTCGTGGTCTACGATTTCGGCAAAAAGCACAATATCCTGCGTCTGCTTGCCGACCGCGCCTGCCGGGTCACCCTGGTGTCCCCCAAAACCCCTGCGGCGGAGGTGATTGCCTTGCATCCCGATGGCGTGCTGTTTTCCAACGGCCCCGGCGATCCCGATGCCCTGGATTATGCCCAGGAAGCCCTGCGCGAAATCATGGCGGCACGCATACCCACCTTTGGACTCTGCCTGGGACATCAACTGCTCGGTCTGGCCTTGGGGGCCAAAACCATCAAAATGAAATTCGGCCATCATGGTGCCAACCACCCGGTGAAAGACCTCCGCACTGGTCGGGTGCTCATTACCAGTCAGAATCACGGTTTTGCCGTGGACGCCCAAACTCTGCCCGATGTTCTGCGCATTACCCATACTTCCCTCTTTGACGGCAGCCTGCAGGGCATGGCCCATAAAGATCTCCCGGTATTTTCCTTTCAAGGGCACCCGGAAGCAGGCCCCGGCCCGCACGATGCCAGCATCATTTTTGACGCGTTCGTAACGGCCATGCAGCAATACGGAGCAGCCCATGCCTAAGCACCAAGACATTCACAGCGTTTTGCTGATTGGCGCCGGCCCCATTGTCATCGGTCAGGCCTGCGAGTTCGATTATTCGGGGGTCCAGGCCTGTAAAGCACTCCGCGAGGAAGGCTGCCGGGTCATTCTGGTCAATTCCAATCCGGCGACTATCATGACCGACATCCAAACAGCTGATGCGACCTATATTGAACCCGTCGAGTGGCAGACGGTGGCGCGCATCATCGAAATGGAGCGTCCCGACGCCATTCTCCCGACCATGGGCGGGCAGACGGCTCTGAATTGTGCCCTGGATCTGCATCGGGAAGGCATTCTTGACAAATTTGGGGTGCGTCTGATCGGAGCTTCGGTAGAGGCCATTCGCGCAGCCGAGGATCGCGGGTTGTTCAAAAAGGCCATGCAGGAAATCGGTCTGGATGTCGCCCGTTCGGCCTTCGGCCACGACATGGACGGGGCGCGCCAGATTGCCGAAGACATCGGTTTCCCGGTGATTATCCGGCCTTCGTTCACCCTGGGCGGCACCGGCGGCGGTATTGCCTACAACCGCGAAGAATTTGAGGACATCGCCGCACGCGGTCTGGAAGCCAGTCCCACCCACGAAATCCTCATCGAAGAATCCATTATCGGCTGGAAAGAATTCGAGATGGAGGTAGTTCGGGATCAGGCCGACAATTGCATCATCGTCTGCTCCATCGAAAACCTCGATCCCATGGGCATTCATACCGGTGATTCCATTACCGTGGCCCCGGCCCAGACCCTGACGGATCGGGAATACCAGCGGATGCGCGATGCCTCCATTGCGGTGCTGCGCCGCATTGGTGTGGATACCGGCGGATCCAATGTGCAGTTTGCCGTCAATCCGGCGGATGGTCGCCTGATTATCATCGAGATGAACCCACGGGTGTCGCGCTCCTCGGCGCTGGCCTCCAAGGCAACGGGTTTCCCCATTGCCAAAATTGCGGCCAAGCTGGCCTTGGGCTTTACCCTGGATGAATTGCGCAATGACATCACCCAGGCGACGCCGGCCAGTTTTGAACCGACCATTGATTATGTGGTCACCAAAATCCCCCGCTTTGCCTTTGAAAAATTCCCCGAGGCCGATGATCATCTGACTACCCAGATGAAATCCGTGGGAGAAGTCATGGCTATTGGCCGGAGTTTTCAGGAATCCTTGCAGAAGGCTTTGCGCGGCCTGGAAACCGGGGTGGATGGCCTGGATGAAAAACTCAGCGGCAGTGATCCGGAAACCCTGCAGAAACTGGAGCAGGAAATGCGTGTACCGGGGCCAGAGCGCCTCTGGTATTTGGCCGATGCCGTGCGGCGTGGCTGGAATCAGGACAAAATCCAGCAGATCACCCGTATTGATCCCTGGTTTCTTGAGCAAATCTTTGAGCTCGTTCAGCAGGAAGAATGCTTGCGGGGAATGCCCTTGGCCAGTCTCAACGCTGCCCGCCTGCGCGAACTCAAAAGCATGGGTTTTTCGGACCGCCGCCTCGCCCGGCTGCTCGGCTGTCGCGAATCCCAGTTACGCGAGCAGCGACAGAAATGGGGCATTCGCCCGGTGTACAAGCGGGTGGACACCTGTGCGGCCGAATTCCACTCCCCGACCCCTTATCTTTATTCCACTTATGAAATGGAATGTGAGGCGGAGCCCGGAAACCAGCCCAAAATCATGATCCTGGGTGGCGGTCCCAATCGCATCGGTCAGGGTATCGAATTTGATTACTGCTGCGTACATGCCAGCATGGCGCTGCATGCCGACGGCTTTGAAACCATTATGGTCAATTGTAATCCAGAAACGGTTTCTACAGATTATGACACCTCTGATCGTCTCTATTTTGAACCACTGACCCTGGAAGATGTGCTGGAAATCGTCGCCGTGGAAAAACCTCAAGGCGTCATTGTCCAGTTTGGTGGACAAACCCCTCTGAAACTGGCCAACGACCTCGAAGCAGCGGGCGTGCCCATCATCGGTACAACCCCAGACTCCATCGACCTGGCCGAAGATCGCGAACGCTTCCAGCAGCTCCTGCAGCGTCTAGAGCTGCGGCAGCCGGAAAATGCCATTGCCCGCAGTGCTCCGGAAGCATTGAGCAAGGCCCTGGAGCTGGGGTATCCCCTGGTTGTCCGTCCCTCTTATGTACTGGGAGGACGTGCCATGCGTATTGTGTATGCGGAAGAAGATCTGCAACGCTATATGGAAGAAGCGGTGCGTATTTCCAACGACCAGCCCATTCTTTTGGATCGTTTTCTCAATGATGCCCTGGAAGTGGATATTGACGCGGTGGCCGATCAGGATGGACAGGTCGTTGTAGCGGGCATCATGGAGCACATCGAGCAGGCGGGGGTGCATAGTGGTGATTCGGCCTGTTGTTTGCCGCCCTACTCGCTTCCCGAAGCTATCCAGACAGAATTGCGTCGTCAAACCGTGGAGCTGGCCCTGGCCCTGGGAGTCGTGGGCCTTATGAACTGTCAGTTTGCCGTTCAGGAAGACCGGATTTATGTCCTGGAGGTCAATCCGCGCGCCTCCCGCACCGTGCCTTTTGTCTCCAAGGCTACGGGTTGGCCTCTGGCCAAAATTGCCTCGCGTTGCATGACCGGGCAAACCCTGAAAGCCCAGGGTGTAACGGATATTCCCAACCCGCGTCATTTCAGTGTCAAGGAAGCGGTATTTCCCTTCATCAAGTTTCCCGGTGTCGATATCCTTCTCGGTCCCGAAATGAAATCCACCGGCGAGGTCATGGGCATCGGCGCCAGCTTTGGCGAAGCTTTCCTCAAGGCACAGATGGGTGCCGGAGAACATTTCCCCTCCGCAGGGACTGTATTCATCAGTGTAAGGGATGCCGACAAGGACAAGCTCGTGCCTGCCGCCCTCACCCTGGTTGACCTCGGTTTCCAGCTGGTTGCGACCCGAGGAACTGCCGAACATCTGCGCGCACAGGGCCTGGATGTCACAACCGTCAACAAGGTTACCGAAGGCCGTCCGCACATTGTGGACGCCATCAAAAATGGTAAAGTACAAATCATCATCAATACTGTGGATGAACGTCAGTCCGTCCGTGATTCCTTCAGTATCCGTCGGGCGGCATTGCAGATGGGTCTGACGTATTACACCACCCTGGCTGGGGCCATTGCCGGCGCCGAAGCTATCCGTGTCCTGATGCGCGAAAAACGCAGCGTCCTTCGCCTTCAGGATTTGCAACATCATTAATCAGTTCGAGAGGTAAACATGAGCGATAAAGTCCCCATGACTGTCATCGGCGCACAACGCTTGCGCGAAGAATTACAACGGCTCAAATCGGTTGAACGGCCTGCCGTCATCGAGGCCATAGCCGAAGCCCGGGCCAAGGGTGATCTCTCGGAAAATGCGGAATATGACGCCGCCAAGGAACAGCAGGCTTTTATTGAAGGACGGATTCGCGAGGTGGAGGACTTTCTCGCCCGTGCCCAGGTCATTGATCCCAAAACCCTGAATACCGGCGGCAAAATTGTTTTTGCCGCGACCGTTGATCTAGAAGATGCGGAGGGAAAAGAAGTAACCTATCAAATTGTCGGAGATGCTGAGGCGGACATCAAAGAAAACAAAATCTCCATCAGTTCGCCCATTGCCCGTGCGCTGATCGGTAAACACGAAGGAGATCTGGTCGAAGTACGCGCCCCCGCCGGAACCCGGGAGTACACGATTCTGGCCGTGCGCTACGAATAAAGTTGGCCCTACCAGTACATGGGTGCTTTGCCACAACTTACGCCAGCACGGTTACTGGTAAAAACCCGCCTCCAGCAGATGAATTGATGACCAGGTAACTCCAGACACATCCCGATTTCTGCAAGCACCCCACTATAATGGCGCTCAAATCCTCCGAGGACTTATCGTGATCCACCATATTTATCTTTTGCTACTGGCGATGTTGCAAGGTGTTACCGAGCTTTTTCCCATCTCCAGCCTGGGCCATATCATTCTGGTTCCGGCTTTGCTGCATTGGCCTATCAATCGCGATGCGGAGTGGTTTTTACCTTTTGTGGTCGTGCTGCATCTGGCTACGGCGGCAGCCCTGTTATTATTTTTCTGGAAAGACTGGGCGGCGTTGATCGGCGGCTTTGTACGGGCGCGAGGCAAGCCCAGCAATCCTCAGTCACGGCTATTATGGATATTGTTCATTGCCTCCATCCCCGCTGGTATTCTGGGGCTCATCCTTGCCCATAAAATCAAGAATCTGTTTGGTGGCTTCACGTTTGCCGCCGTTGCCCTGATGGCCAACGGCCTCATGCTGATCTGGGGTGACCGGCTGCGCTCCCGTCACCCCAGTCATTCCCTGGAAAATCTCAGCTGGATCCGTGCCATCATCATTGGTTTTGCGCAATCCATGGCCCTGATTCCCGGATTCTCCCGTTCCGGAGCCACTTTGGTGGCGGGCATCGGGGTGGGACTGGATTACGAAAATTCGGCACGCTTTTCGTTTTTGTTGGCGACCCCTATCATCGCTGCGGCGGGTGCTCTGGAAGTTCCCAAATTATTCCACGCCCACATGCAAAGCGGTTTGCTTGGCACCATTTTCCTTGCGGGGGCTCTCGCCGGGCTCTGTGCCTGGGGCTCCGTCTGGTTTTTGATGCATTATTTCCACAAGCAGGAAGTCACCGCTCTGCGCCCCTTCGGCATTTACTGCATCGGCTTCGGGGCGCTGGCCTTACTGATTGGTGGCTAAGTAATCAGGAATGGCTATCCGGTGAAAGGAGCAAGGCCATCCGTTTACCGTTCCAGCTCTGGATGGCTAGCAGGACACCCACGCCAGTCAGAATATAAAACACACCCTGATCTCCGGCTATTCCCAGCCCCCAGCCGCCCACAACACCACCCACAAAAATGCCCAGAAACTGCATCATGGAATAAACACCACTGGAAGCACCGCGCTGTTCGGGGCGTGTACTGCGGCTCATCAGAGAGGGCAAAATCGCCGAAGCAATATTATAGCCCGTAAAGAAAATCACCGCGCCCACACCTACGGGCCAAAAATGTCCCGATTCCAGCCCCATGATCAAGGCACCTACCGCAATAGTCAGCCCACTGAAGATCAGCATCTGGCCGTGCTGCTTGTTTTTTTCGGCATAAATGACGGGAAACAGCATAGCTACTACCGACAGCAGCATCACCGGCAAATAGACTTCCCAGATACCACTTTCCGGGATGTGCATGGCATGGACCAGTTCCGGAGAGAGCACCACAAAACTGGCGCCGAGCACCATCTGTAAAATGAAAATACCAACGCTGGCTGTCAGTACCGGCGGGTGTCGGAACATTTTCATGGCATCCGCCCAGCCACCCATGCGGTTTTGCCGTGACTGATCGATGGGCGGAATAATTTTCCACAACGGATACAGGGCCAAAACACCCAAAGCTGCGGCTACCAGGAATACGCCCGTCAAACCCCAGAGGCCATAAAATACCGGACCAATGGCTATACCCAACACATAAGCGACAGCAATACTCCCACCGATGGCGGCCATGGCCTTGGTACGGTGCTCATCACCGGTCAGATCTCCTGCTGTAGCGAGGAGCACTGACGAAACCGCCCCGGCGCCTTGCAGCAAGCGCGCCAGAATAATGCCGTAGATGTTGTGGGTGAGCGCGCCCAGCAAGGAACCCAGAACAAAGAGTAGTATCCCGAAAACCAGGACTTTTTTCCGGCCAAAACGATCCGAAGCGGCTCCAAAGGGAAACTGCAGAGCCGCCTGTGCCAGTCCATAGATGCCAATAGCCAATCCCAACAACAAAGGCGTGCTGTAACGTAGCTGATCATTATCGAGGGCCAGCACGGGCATGAGCATAAAAAGGCCGAGCATACGCGCGACATAAATAAAGCTCAGGCCGCTGACGGCCCGCTTTTCCACTGGACTCATGGGCGGGCCTTTGACCCGACCACGACGTTTTTCAGATATTGAAGCCATAATCCATCACCAATTTACCCAGGATCAGCGCAGTATAAAGCAAAAACAGGTAAGAGATGGAATAAGCGAACATGCTGCGGGCATATTGATCCATTTCCGGGCCTTCGGGCAGGGCCTTGAGGCGCAGGGCCATCCCGACAAACCAGGCCCCCGAGAGCCAGGCAATACCGCCATAAATCCAGTCGCCGGTGAGTAAGGCCGGGATCAGACTGACTGCCCAGGTGAGCACGGCATAATTCAGTACTTCCTTGCGGGTGCGGTCGATGCCGTGGGTGCAGGGCAGCATGGGAATGCAGGCCTTGGCGTAGTCGCGCCGGCAGTTGATGGCCAGGGGCCAGAAGTGCGCGGGGGTCCAGACAAAAACCAGCAGTACCAGCACTACCGGAAGGGCGGCGATGCTGCCGGTGATGGCAGTCCAGCCAATCAGCGGTGGCAAGGCGCCGGCCAGGCCACCCCAGACAATGTTCCAGGGGGTACTGGGCTTGAGGTAGAGGGTGTAGACCACGCCGTAGCCGACGGTGCCCGCCAGGGTGAGCACCAGGGTCAGGGGGTTGGTGCCCCAGGCGAGAATGGCAATGGCGGCACTCATCAGTACCATGGCGTAGAGCATGGCGCCCCGGCGGCTGATGCGGCCTTCGGCCAGGGGCCGGTGCAGGGTGCGGCGCATGTGCTGGTCGAGGTCGGGTTCGACGATCTGGTTGAGGACACCGCCGGCCCCGCCGGCGAGGGCAATGCCCAGCAGTCCGGCCAGGGCGGCCTGCCAGTGAATCAGGGCGTGAGGGGCGAGAATCTCGCCGACGGCGGCGGTGAATACCAGCAGGGAGACGACCCGGGCTTTGGCCAGTACCCAGAGGTCGTGGAGAAAAAGACCGGGGTGGAATGGGTTTTTGAGCGCCGCTTCCGTGCCGGTGGCGGGTAGAAGACCATCGGGGTCGCGGGGGGTGGAGGCAATGACGTGACTTTTCATGGGGGTTCCTGTCACCGTGCCTCAGCGCCAGACCAGGACGATGGCCAGGGCCATGAGCAACACCATGCTCTGGTGAAAGGCGACCATGATGCCGGGGTCTTTGGGTTTGAGGCTAACGGCGTGAAAAAGTAAAAATCCGACCGCGAACTGGCCGACCGCGAGGTAAAAGGCGATGGGATAGGCGGGCATCATGTAGCCCAGGGTGGCGACCAGGATCAGACCAGCGCTGATGTGGGCGGCGACGGTCCATTGTGAGGCTTTCTTCGGTTGCACGAAGGCGCCGATGGCGCTGCCGAAACCGCGTTGCCCGGTGGTCATGCCGCCCAGAAAAACGGCGAGCAGCAGGGCGTGCAGCGCGCCCATGGCGCCGAGATAGGTCCAGAAGTCGAGGCTGGGATAGGCAAGGCCGGTGAGGTAGATGAGAAATACCCCGTAGGCCAGCAGACCGTGGGTGCCGTGCACGAAGGCCGGGGCCCGGCCGGCCAGGACGTAGAGGGTGCCCATGCCGAACAGGGCGGTGACCACGATCAGGATCAGGCCGCTGATGGTGCTGATGCCGGGGGCAAGAATGACCAGGGCCAGGGCGACCAGGCCGACCAGGGTGGCGACCACCCGGTGGGCGGCTTCAGGGTCTCCCCGGACCATCAATAGCACAATGTTGCGGGTGTAGGGCCATTTGGTCCCCAGCGACAGTCCATAACCAAAGCCTTCGACAATACTGCCCAGCAGGATCAGCACCATGGCAAAGCCGACTTCGCTGGCCTTGAGACCGTTCACTACCCCGTTCAACAGGCCGTGGCTGCTAAACCCTTGCCATAGCCCCGCCGCTACCGACAACAACAGCAGCAACGTGATCAGCCGCCCGATCAGCCGCACCGCCGGAGTCAGCTCTCCTTCTATGGCGTGGGGTAGAGGCGCTTCTACGTCAATTGAAGGCTTTACTTCCATGATCGTGGACATTTTTTGACTCCTTAGTTACCTGAATCCGGGTTTTTATTCATACCCGACATATCTGATAATTTCGGCGTGGCTGGGGCATGAACAGCAGGATTGGTCACAGACGACATCACCGACATATCCATGGTCCGGAGATACAACTGGGAGAACATCCACCAGGTCAGACCGATGGTGATGAGAAACAAGGGAATGAAAAGCACCAGCGCTACCGTATTCCAGATGTTGTGTTCAGAAATATCAATGTGGAGCAGAAAATAAATCTGGGCAATCACCGCAATACCCGCACACACCGTAATCACCATTAACAAGCCGAAAGGCGGCACGGAATGAGAGGTGACCAGAGCTGTCGCCAGCAACATCAGAGCAATCGAAATGGCAAAGCCCAAGAAGTAACCTTTGGAAGTTGATAACTGTACTTCCGGATGCATCGTTGGATCTGTAGCACCGTGACTCATGATATGTATCCCCACAAATAAACAAAGATATAAACAAAAACCCAGATTACCGCCTGCAAATGCCAGAACATGCGCAAGGTCAGCAGACGACCCACCGTTTCTTCCGTAAAGCCCTTGGTCATGACCTGGGCGATCATTACCAGAATCCAGATCAATCCAAAGAAAATATGGGTGGCGTGTACCTGGGTCAGCACCATGAAAGCTGACATACCACCACTACTGGCCAAAGTAATACCCATAGAGTACAGATGACTCATGTCATGAATATCCAGCACCAAAAAAATAACGCCCAGCACAAAAGCTGCCAGCATACCGTTGATCAGGCCGCTCTTGCTTTTATGTTTGAGGGCATTCATGCCGAAACCATAAGCCAGCACGCTCAAAAACAGGGCGATGGTCTGACCGAAGGTGTACCAGGGCTTGACGAATTCAGCAGGGGTAGGTCCGCCAAAATAACTATGCTGGTAGCTCAGGACCCCGTAAGCGGCAAACAATGTCGCAAACAGCATGCCGTCGCTGAGTAGATATAAAAAGTATCCCAGGGTGCGGGTGGAAATCACATCATGGGAATGATGATGGATATCCCACAATTCCGCTTTTTTGGGATCAACCGTACTGGCGTGTGCACTCATGTTAAAACTCCTTGATTCGTTGGTGACGCAGAAGCTGTTTGTTGCAGCAGCCTCTGCGTCATGAGGCCTTTCAACCCTGTCGAAAATTCCTTATTTCGACGAATCGTTACGCTGATAGGCCATGGCATTACCCACTACCCCACCGCTGACCGGATGGCTGTGATGACTGTCGAGAACCTGCGCCTCACGGCGATAAGCCTCTTCTTCCATCCGCTGCAGTTCGGCACCAGTGATGATGTAACCCGGATCTCCCTTGAAGGAACGGATGATCATCAGCAGGATGATGGCCAACAAGGAAACAATGCACAGCCACCAGATCCGCCAGGTCAAGGCAAAGCCGAGCACGAAGGTCAGACCGCCCAGAATAATGGCTACGCCCGTGTTATTCGGCATATGGATGTCCTCATAATGCTCGGGCCGAACCTGGTCAATGCCATGCTGCCGGCGCCAGGCCAGTTCATCTCGTTCATTGATATGAGGAAGCACGGCAAAGTTATAAAACGGCACGGGAGAATGGGTCATCCATTCCAGAGAACGGGAAGTTCCCCAGGCATCCGCGCCCACCCGATTTTTGGCATGATCGCGCACACTGACGTAGAGCAGGATGAAAAAAGCCAGTACGGAGAAAACATACACAACAATACCCAGCTCCATCACGGTGAGATAAGACTGCCATCCAGTATCGAACACATACTCCAGACGCCGGGTCATCCCCATGAAGCCCAGCATGTACATGGGCACAAAAACCAGCACCGTACCTGCAGAAAACAGCCAAAACATGGTCTTCGCCCAGAATTCATCCAGCTTGAAGCCGAACACTTTCGGGAACCAGTACAGTACCGAGCCAAAAATGGCATAGACAATGACCAGCAGCATGGAGTGGAAATGCGCCACCACGAACACACTGTTGTGAACCATATAGTTGATGGCAGGAATAGCCAGCATCATTCCGGTAAAGCCGCCGACTAGCAGCAGGAACAAGGCGCCAATAGCCCAAAGCATGGCGGCATTAAAGGTCAGACGCCCCCGATACATGGTAAATGCCCAGTTGAACACCTTCACCCCGGTAGGAATACCCACCAGCATAGTGGCCACACTGAAAGCCGTGTTGACAAAAGGGCCTGCACCCATGGTGAAGAAGTGATGTAACCACACCAGCCAGGAAACCCCGGCAATGGCCATACTCGCTAGAACCATGGTGATGTAACCAAACAAGGGTTTTTCAGAGAAAGTCGGGAAGATTTCCGACATCATGCCGAAAGCCGGCAAAATCACGAAATATACTTCCGGGTGTCCCCAGATCCAGAACAGGTTGGTATAAAGCATCAAGTTACCACCCATACCGGCGGTAAAGAA
Organism: Acidithiobacillus marinus; assembly: GCF_002847505.1. Taxonomy (GTDB): domain Bacteria; phylum Pseudomonadota; class Gammaproteobacteria; order Acidithiobacillales; family Acidithiobacillaceae; genus Acidithiobacillus; species Acidithiobacillus marinus. The sequence goes on along the minus strand of NZ_MXAV01000008.1, from coordinate 21,411 downwards.
ATGTGCCCCCAGATAGCGATCGGCGGCCACCAGTCCCAGAGCTACCTGCAATGCCGGGAAAGAAGTCAGGGCGATCACATTGGCAGCCAGAGACGTCCAGACAAAAATGGGTAACTTGCCCCAGGTCATACCGGGCGCCCGCATTTTAATGATGGTCGCCAAGATATTGATACCCCCCAGGGTGGTGCCCAAAGCTACCAACTGCAAGGTCCACATCCAGTAATCCACACCCACACCCGGGCTGTACTGCAGCTCGAAAATCGGCGCATATTCAAACCAGCCGTTATGGGCAAAATCACCGACAAACAGGGAAATCATGATCAAGGCAGCCGCAGCGGCCGTGATCCACAGACCCAGTGCATTCAGGTAGGGATAAGCCATATCCCGGGCGCCTACCTGAATCGGTACAATGATATTCATGAAACCCACCAGCAAAGGTGTTGCTGCCAGCAGAATCATGATCAGGCCATGAGCACTGTATACCTGCCCGAAGTGAAAGGGTGTCAGATAACCGTGCAGTGATCCGAATACCCCGGAAGAATGCGGCCCAACTGCCCAGACCTGCTGGGTACGGATCATCAAACCATCGATGAAACCGCGGAACAGCATCACCAGTCCGATGATGATGTACATGACCCCAAGCTTTTTATGATCGACAGTGGTCAACCATTCTTTCCAGAGATAGGTCCATTTGCCGTAGTAGGTAATCAGACCCAAAATGATGATGGCGCCGATGACCACCGCCACAAACAGTGGCGCCAGGATCGGATTGGCATAGGGAATCTGCGACCAGGCCAGACGCCCCAGAAGAGGGCTCCAGCCCCCAGGTAAATCTACGAGCATGAGATAATCCTCCGATTAATCGCGATGTTCAGCGGCTTGTTTTTGCATATAGTCGACCATGTTTTCCGTCATCATCGGCGGCAGTGGCCAGGTTTTTCCGCGCATCACTTCGGCCATGACATGATCAAACAATCCGGGCTCCACAGCCGAGAAATACACCACATGATGGTGCACATTGATGTAAGGCTGGGCAAAACGGTTGAAACTGGCATAGGTCATACTGCCCGGCGCTTTCTGCACCTGTTGTACCCATTGCGAGAAATCTCCGGCGCTGACCATTTTGGTTTTGAAGGTCATCCAGGAAGTACCGGCACCGGCGAAGTCCGAGGCAATACCCTGATATTCGCCAATGTGATTACTCATGAGGGCGTTTTTGGTGCGCATTCCGGGCATTACGTCAATCATGCCCACCAGCTGGGGAATGAAGAAAGTGGTGGTTACCGCACTGGAGGTCAGACGGAAGAAAACAGGCGTATGGACAGGCAGAACCAGCTCGTTGGCGACCGCCATATGATACTGCGGATACACAAATAACCACTGCCAGTCAGTGGCAATCACATCCACTTCCACCGGATCCCCATTAGGTTTCATGTGGTGGGTGATGACCGTTGGATTATAAGGATTGATCTCGAAGGTGCCCCTTACAGCAAAGTAGGACAAAAAACCCACAGCAACGATGGGAATACCCCAGACAAATATTTCAATGGTGTTGGAATGAGACCAGTGGGGATCATATTTGCCCCGGCTTTTACCCTTTTTGTACCTCCACATGAACCAAATCACCAGCAAGGCGGTCAGGCCCACGATGGCACCCATGATCACCACATCCACGATCATATAAAACAGGTTGGTTTTGGCCATGATCCCTTTAGGATCAAATATCCAGTAGCTGTTTCCCGAACATCCTGACAGCAGCAAAACAGGCAACAGCGCTGCAGCGCGCCACCCATTTTTCAGCCAGTTCCTCCACTTCATTTCCATTGTGTTTTTCTCCCTGGCGGACAACGGTTGATCCGCAATAAAACGGGATAGCGGTTACTATCCAATCAGCTTTTTCCATATTCGACCGGAACACTGCGGCCAGCAAAAATAGTAATCATACAAACTTGTACTTTTTATGCTAATTTGAATCTCGGGTGTAAAAGTAGTGCAGACAAGTCTGCAAATCAATAGAACCATCCCACAAATATTTTTGGGTTAATAAAAATATCATTAGTGATGTGAATACATTTAATTTTTTATTTTTAATATAATAATAATCTGATTTACTTATTATTAATAAACATCAATAATAACAATGTGTTCTGTTTTTAAATAACCGACTAATAACATTAATGTAGTGTTTAAAGATGGATTCATCAGCTTATAATTTCTTCCCAAATAAAATATTCGATTAATTTCATCTCAGCCATTACTTGGTCTAAATAATATATTTTTGTATTTTTTAAAGTATTTCAAGATGACTGCTGACGCTCGGAAATATAAAAAATACAACATTAACCTTACATATTGTTTTAGACGTTTTTCTAGCAGTTATGTTACTATCTCTTTATGTTTGAGAAGCCTTATATTCTTTTCCTGCTGACTGGCGCCAGGGTGCTCACCTTGCTCGACGGCGAACAGTTACCCACCGGTTTCTGGGCAGAAGAACTGGTCATCCCCTGGCAGCTCCTCAAACAGTCCGACTGGAGCCTATATATTGCCACCCCCGATGGGAGACTCCCGGAACTGGATCCGGAAAGTCTGGATCCCGCCAATCTACAAGGTGATATTGCCAAGGCGGTATGGCTGAAGACGCAGGTTTCCCGGATACCGGAACTGAAAACAGTCCTTTCCCTGAAGGACATGACAGCAACGCAACTGGAAAACATGCACGGCTTGTTTATTCCGGGGGGTAATGGCCCTCTGGTCGACCTGGCAGTATCTCCAGAGGTGGCCCGCCTGCTTCGCCATTGCCACGATCAACAGAAGGTTCTGGCTACCTTGTGTCATGGCAGCGCTGCCTTGCTGGCAGCAGATCATGCGGCTTCACCCTATGTCGCTTGCGCCCTCACCTGCTTCAGTGCTGCAGAAGAAGCAGCTACTGCACTGGCCGGCCGATGGCCTTATACTCTGGAAGAGCGCTTGAGAAATGCCGGATTCCTCGTTAGTGTCGGGGAATGCTGGCAAAGTCACATCGTCAAGGATGCTAAAATGCTCAGCGGTCAGAACCCGACTTCGGCACCCGCTCTGACCGAGGCCTTTATGGAAAGATTACTTATTACTGACTCACAAGGAAAAAACCAATGAATGCTGATGCGCTGAAAAAAATGGCGGCCGAGGCTGCTCTCTCTTACATCCGGCCCGGCATGGTCGTCGGCGTTGGCACTGGCTCTACCACTAATTTTTTCATAGACGCCCTGGGTGCCGCGAAAATTCATGTGGATGGTTACGTCGCCTCCAGCATCGCTACGGAAAATCGTCTGAAATCCCTGGGCCTGAATGTACTTGATCTCAACAGTACGGGCGATATTCCCGTTTACGTGGATGGTGCTGACGAGGCCGACCCACATTTTCGTTTAATCAAAGGAGGTGGCGCTGCCCTGACCCGGGAAAAAATTGTCGCCAGTGCTGCGCAATTATTTGTGTGCATTGCCGACTCCAGCAAGGACAAACCCATGCTCGGTAAATTCCCCTTGCCCGTAGAAGTGCTGCCCTTTGCCCGCAGCTTTGTCGCCCGGCAACTGGTCAGGCTGGGGGGAACGCCCACGCTTCGCAATGGGGTGACCACCGATAATGGCAATGTCATTATCGATGTGACCGGTCTGGATTTTAGCGATCCCCTGAAAATGGAAGCCGCCATCAATCTGATACCCGGAGTGCTGGAAAATGGCATTTTTGCCCGTCGACGGGCAGATGTGCTGCTTTTTGGTAGCGCAGAAGGCGTTATCGAAAAAAAGGCCGGAACGCACTAAGCATGAACACAGCGGCAGGCCTTGCATCCTGTCGTTCTGATATTTCTCAGAGGGGGCCGATATGGAAGGTGAAATCGATCATCGCAGTACCCGTCGGGATTTCACCCACGGTGAACTGCACCAGCGGGATCTGGATAGTAATCCCTTTCAACAATTGGCTACCTGGCTGGCAGCGGCGACAAGCGCGGGTAATTTTGATGCAACGGCCATGGTTCTGGCCACCGCCGATGCCTCGGGACGCCCGGATGCCCGCTATGTGCTGCTCAAGCATTTTGATGAAGCCGGACTGTGCTGGTACACCGACCAACGCAGCCAGAAAGGCCAGGAGCTGACTGCCAATCCCTATGCGGCACTGGTATTTTACTGGCCGGAAAATGATCGGCAGGTGCGCGTCAACGGTGCCGTAGAGCCACTGGATGACGCCGCAGCAGAAAGCTATTTCCAGCAGCGCCCCAGCCGCAGTCGCTATTCCGCAGCGGCTTCCATCCAGAGCCAGGTCATCGCCAGCCGCGCCGACCTGGAAGCCCGGGTGCTGGCATTACAGCAGCGCTATCCTGACGATAACGTCCCACGCAATCCGGCCTGGGGAGGATATCGTCTGATTCCCGAACGCTTTGAATTCTGGCAGGGGCGCAGGGATCGTCTGCATGACCGTTTTGTGTATCGGCGTCCCGAAAACCACCCTTCCGAGTGGACTATTGAACGCCTGATGCCCTGAGCCAGCGCTCAGAATATTTCAATACGCGCCTCATAATCCACCACAATCATCCGGTAAATATCATCCCCGAGCTGCACATGGGCAGATTGGGGCGCGCCAATGCGGATACTGTTGCCTCCCGCCATACTCAGACCTGAAGGACCAAAATGTTCCTGTTCAATCAGGTCGTCCAGTAAAGCCTGCAGTTCTTCTCTGGGTACCAAACAGGTGTTGTCGATCACCTTGCAGGGCTTGCCCCGTTTGGTTTTGCCTTCAATGATCACAGCATCGGCACGAATGGGTGCCAAACCTTCCTCAGCTGCAGTATCTTCCATATTGATCTATCTCCTTAAACTCCATCCCGAAATAACCAGGGCGCCGCTTGCCGGCGTGCTGCCTCATAGGTGCGGATAGCTTCTTCATGTTGCAAGGTCAGCTGAATATCATCCAGCCCATGCAGCAACTTGTGCTTGTGTCCGGCGTCCATGGGAAAATGATAACGACTATCGCCCATGGTCTGCACCTCTTGGGCCGGTAAATCAATACGCAGACGGTATCCGGGATTAGCTGCCACTTCATGGAAAAGATGATCCACCACGTCTGCCGGCAAACGAATCAACACAATCCCGTTCTGCACGCAATTATTTGCGAAGATGTCGGCAAAACTGGGGGCAATGATGGCGCGAAAACCATAATCCGCCAATGCCCATGGCGCGTGTTCGCGACTGGAACCACAACCGAAATTTTCCCGGGCCAGCAAAATCCGGGCATCGGCATAAATGGGCTGATTGAGGATGAAATCCGGATTGTCGATCTGTGTTCCATCTTTTTCCAGATAACGCCAGGCATCAAAAAGATGCTTACCCAGCCCCTGACGCTCAATGGTTTTGAGAAATTGCTTGGGAATGATGGCGTCCGTATCCACATTGGGACGATCCAGGGGGGCGACGAGCGCCTCTAATACCGTAAAAGCTTCCATTATTGCTCCATCTGTCTCTTGACGAGATATTCCACGGCGGCCACTTCTGCCGAGCAGCCCCGCAGGCTTGAAAAAATACCAATTTCCACCATTCCCAGGCTACACAAGCCCAGGGCCATGCGCAGCAGCCAGGAACGGATGCGCCGTTTACTTTGCGGGCCAGTCACGGACATCCACAAAATGACCGGCAATGGCCGCCGCTGCCGCCATGGCCGGACTGACCAGATGGGTTCTGCCGCCAGCACCTTGGCGCCCTTCAAAGTTCCGGTTGCTGGTACTGGCACAACGCTCACCGGGCTCCAGACGATCGGCATTCATGGCCAGGCACATGGAACAGCCCGGCTCCCGCCACTCAAAGCCCGCCTCCTTGAAAATCCGATCCAGCCCTTCAGCCTCGGCCTGGGCCTTGACCAGCCCGGAACCCGGTACCACCATCGCCAGCTTCACCGATGCGGCCTTATGATGCCCCTTGGCCACGGCCGCCGCCGCACGCAAATCTTCAATGCGGGCATTGGTACAGGAGCCGATAAACACCTTATCCAGGGTAATGGCCGAGAGCGGCGTATTGGCCTGCAAATCCATATAGGCCAAGGCATCGGTCCAACCTTTGCGGCGCACCGGGTCTGTTTCCTGATCGGGATCCGGTACCGTCGCGCTGATCTCGGCCACCATTTCGGGACTGGTTCCCCAGGTGACCTGAGGGGCGATGTCCGCAGCGTCGAGGTGGATTTCGGCATCAAAGTCGGCATCGGAATCTGAATGCAACTGACCCCATGCCGCCACCGCCTGATCCCAGATTCTGCCCACTGGCGCATAGGGACGACCGCGCAAATAGTCGATGGTAATGGCATCTACCCCGACCATCCCCGAGCGCGCCCCCGCTTCAATAGCCATATTGCACAAGGTCATTCGCCCTTCTATGGACAATGCCTGCACCGCCGGTCCGGCGAATTCAATGGCATAACCCGTCCCGCCAGCAGTGCCCATTTTCCCAATGATGGCCAGGACCATATCCTTGGCGGTGACGCCCTGCCCCAGTGCGCCCTCTACCCAGACCCGCATGCTTTTGGCCTTGCGCGCCCAGAGACATTGGGTGGCCAGCACATGCTCCACTTCCGTAGTGCCAATACCGAAGGCCAATGCTCCCAAGGCACCGTGGGTGGCGGTATGGGAATCGCCGCAAACCACCGTCATGCCTGGCAAGGTAAGGCCCTGTTCGGGGGCGATGACGTGGACAATCCCCTGCCGCGGATCCAGCATACCGAATTCTTCAATACCAAATTCGGCGCAGTTCTGGTCCAGTGTATCCACCTGCAAGCGCGAAGTCGGATCCACAATCCCCGCCGCCCGATCGGTAGTCGGAACATTGTGGTCCGCCGTGGCAATATTGGCATCTATTCGCCAGGCCTTGCGCCCCGCCGCCCGCAAGCCCGAAAAAGCCTGGGGACTGGTGACTTCGTGCAGCAACTGCCGGTCTATATACAGCAATACAGCGCCATCGGGCTCCGTATGCACGACATGGCTTTCCCACAATTTGTCATAAAGCGTTTTTCCTGCCACTAGCCTCTCCTCCAACGTCTTACAAGCAAAGCATGCCACTCATACGGGCAATGCCGTCATCCAGCATACATCCAAAGCGAAATTCTGGTTAGGCTGCACGGCAAAGTGGGCAATCACCTCCGCCGGAGCTCTGCCCCACACACTCTGGATGGCGGCCACCCGTTCTTCCGGACAGCGCATCCGCGCGATCCAGCTGACAAAATCCAACGGCAGCTTCCAGGTATCCTGATCCCGCACCCGCCATCTGGCAGCCGTCAACATCCTCTCCCACTCTGAAACCCGATAATCGCGGACATGGGAAGGATCACGCAAAAGTTCCACCGTCTGCAAAAAAGTATCCGCCAGTGGATTTTCCGGTGCACATACGTCAATGATGACACATTTTCCACCGGGATGGAGGACACGCCGCATTTCCCGAAGGGCTGCGGGCAGGTCGGCCCAATGGTGCGCAGAAAAGCGGGTTACAATGCCATTAAAACTGCCGTCCGCGAAGGGCAAGGATTCTGCCGCCTGCTGTGCAGTATGAATATTGTTCAGCCCGCGTTGCCGGGATTGTTCAGCCACGACCCGCAACATCTCGGCAGACAGATCTACGGCAAGCACTTCTCCCACCACATCGGCCAGGGCAAAACTGGCATGTCCCGCGCCGCAGCCCAGGTCCAGTATCCGCAAGGCGCCCTGTCCGGCAAACTCCTGACGCAGCCGCTGCAAATCCGCACCCTGAGCATGGGCGGGACTCTGCAGATAATCCGTCGCCGCCACACCGAATTGCTGCTCTACGAGTTTTTGCTGATGGTTCATGGTGGTGAATTCTCCGTAATGGATGAAGAATCATACGCAGGACATCAAACTGGGACAATATGAGTCATTATACTGGTATAATCACTACCATCATGCTGCGCAACAAGGATTCTTATCATGTCTGGTGATCCCCTGGCACTGGGGACATTCATTCGCCGCCATCGCGAAAAAATCACGCCCCTGCAGGCCGGATTGAGCGCTTCCGGACGCCGCCGGACCAGCGGCTTGCGGCGCGAAGAACTGGCCATGCTCTCTGGCGTCAGCGCTACCTGGATCACCTGGATTGAACAGGGGCGGCCAGTGCGCCCCTCCTTGCCCACCCTGGATCGTCTCGGCGAAGTCTTGCAACTTTCCCACGCCGAACGCCAGCATCTGTTTCATCTGGCAGGCAAGACCGACCCTCAGGCTGAACCACGCCCCTCGGTTATACCGCCGTCCCTGCTACATATCCTGCACACCCTGCAATATCCCGCCTACATCCTCGACCGCTACTGGAATGCCAGCGCCTGGAATGCGGCTGCAACCGCGCATTTTCTCGACTGGTTACCCGCGAGCCCGGTTTCCGGAGAAAAACTCCCCAATCTGCTGGAATTTTTATTGCTTCACCCCAACGCCCGGCACTTTGTGGAAGATTGGGAAAGCCGCTGCCGGCGTCTGGTGGCCGAATTTCGTGCCGACGTAGGTAAACATTTGGACGACCCCGAGATGATGCGTCGCATCACCCAACTGCAAAGCCAGAGTCCGACATTTGCTGTTCTCTGGTCGGCTCAGGACGTGGTAGAAAGAGAGGGCGGCCTGCGGGTCTTTCAGCATCCCTTGCTGGGGCGGGTCACTTATGAACAGAACACCCTGCTGCCGGCCGCCCATACCGATTTGAAATTGGTGATATTGCTACCCTGCGCGCACGAAAATGCGGGGTCAGAAATGATCACCGGCAAAGCTTTGGGCGATGGGCAAAGCAGCTAGATAGCCTATGGTTTCCAGCGTGAGATCAGGGTACAGCCACCCGCCTTGCGCCGCGCTGCCGCTGACTCCAGGAACGATAGCTGCGCGCCAGGGTAAATAGTCCAGCGCCGATCATGCCAACAAAAAAACCAATGGGCCAGTTGCTCCAGTAGGACAGGGCAATGGCCAACCAAATGCTGCATTCGGCAAAAACAACGGCGAGCAGCAAACTGCGCAGGGGATGCCTGCTGAGTGCCTGGGCGGCCGCCGGTGGTCCGACCAGCAAGGTAAACACCAGAAAAGCGCCCACCACCGGCAAAGCCGAAGCGGTGACCAGCGCCAGCAGGCTCAAAAACAACAGATCCATACGCGCCCCAGAAATACCCTGTAACGCAGCCAGATCCGGAAAACTGGAATCCAGTAACAAGGGTTGATAAATCGTGATCATGAGCACTGACACGACGGCACAAATTCCCAGTATGGGCCACAAATCGGCCTTGCTGACGCCCAGCATCTCCCCAAATAGCAGGGAAAATACTTCGGGTGCATATTCATTGGTCATACTCAGAAACAGGGCACCAACACCTAGAAAAAGTACCAGTAACAGTCCGGTACCGACATCACGGCGGCCCATCCGCGCCAGTTGCCGCAGCAGCAGCATCCCTATGCCTACAAATATCAGCAACCCGACAAACGGATTGACACCCAGTAAATTGGCGGCAGCGGCCCCCGGAAACGCCCCCAGAGGCAAGGCATGAGCGGCAAAAGCCGAGCGCCGGATCACCACAAAATAACCCACAAAAGCTGCCACCAGGGCGATAGCCGTACCGGCGATCCAGGTATTGATCATGAAACTGGAAAACATGCTCAGGACTCCTGGATTCCGGGCAGAGCCGTCGCTGCCCGGTAGCGAAATTTCCGCTGCTGAGCCGAACCGAGCATGGCCAGCAGATAAAACAGAAAAATCAGTGCCACGACAAAAAAACTGACGGGCCAGGCATTCCCGGAAAACCAGTAATAACTTTCATACGCCATCCAGATACCCATCCACACCGCCGCCAGAGCCATGAGCATCGCCCAGACAATCGCCTGGAGAGGACGTCGGCTCAGACGAATCGCCGCTCCGGCAGGACCAATCAGCAGCGCGGTAGCCAGAACCGCGCCAATAGCCAATGCACACACGGCCACCGCCAACCCTAAAACGAGCAACTGCAGGAGCCCCATCCAACGCGGCGAAACTCCGCGTAAAGTCGCCAGATCCGGATCCACGGCGGTCAATATCAACGGACGGTAAAACCCCCCGACCAGAGCAAAAACCGCTAGCACCGCCAGAATGGCGGGCCAGATCAGCCCCCTGGAAATGGCAAACAAAGAACCGAACATCACCGATACCGTAGCCCCGGTGGTACTCGTCGTAGTGACATCCAGGTATAAAAACAGGGCGGACAGCCCCAGGCCGGCACCCAGCACGACACCCGTCGCCAGATCTCTTTCCCGCGCTTTACGCACCCCGAGAAATTCCATACCGAAGGCCGCGATCCAGGCCATACCGAGAAAACCCAACAAGGGACTGATGCCCAGCAAGAACGAAGCCGCTCCGCCCGCACTGCTGACATCTGCCAGAGCATGGCCGGCAAAGGCGTTGCCGCGCAGCACCGTAAAAACCCCGATCAGGGCACTGACCAGGGCCGCACAGGTACCGACGATCAGTGCCGTCTGCACCGGCTGACTGCTTAAAAATGCCCACATGTGCTCATACTCAATGGCCTGCACATCGATTCAGGTTGGCCACATCGGCATTTTCCGGTGCATCGGGCAAAACCAGAATGCGCCCGCCATGCCTCAGAACCGACACCGGATAACCATAGAGCTTGCTCAGCACTTCAGGTTGGACCACCTCGGCAACCTTACCCGTTGCCGCCCGACCATCCACCAGATAGACCAGTCGATCCATCACGGGAATCAGGGGATTCATATCATGGGCAGTGACCAGCACAGTCATCTGCTGCTGAGCGATCAACTTCCCCAGCAGATCCACCAGGGCGTTGGCACTGCCAAAATCCAGATTCGCCAAGGGTTCATCCAGAATCAGCAAGCGCGGCTTACGGACCAGGGCATGGGCAATCACCGCTCGCTGCTGTTGTCCTCCCGACAGCTCGCCGACCCGCCGATCCGCAAAGTCTTCTGCACCCACCGCCTGCAATGCCGCATCGACAGCAGCATGGGTGCGGGTATTCCAGAGGGGCAAACCGAGACGATGGCCATCCAGTCCCAAACGCACCAGATCCCGGGTACGCAAAGGCAAATCCGGGTCAAAAGTAATTTTCTGGGGAACATAACCCACCAAAGCGCGGTGCTTCCGGGGGGCTTCTCCGTCTATCATGACCGTACCCGTACGTTGACTGATCAGACCCAGCAAGGTCCGCAACAAGGTCGTCTTGCCCGCCCCGTTTTCGCCAATCAGGGCGCAAAGCTGCCCCGGATGCAGATCAAAACTGACATCCCGTAAAATACTGCGGCCGCCCAGATCCACAGAGAGATCGGCGACCGCTAGAATAGCTCTTTGATTGGTCAAGATATTATTTCAACACTGTCGTAGATTGGCCATGCTCCAGCGCTGCCCGCAAAGCTTTCACCTCTGCCAGCATCCAGGATTGATAAGTGTAACCCGTTGGCATGGTTTCATAAACGCCTACCACAGGAATATGTGCCGCCTTGGCATTATGAAGAAAAGACGCCGTCAGGGAGTCTGTAACCTGCTGGTTATAGAGAAAAACCTTGACCTGATGGGTCTTGAACAGCTGATTCTGAATACTCACATCCTGAGGGGCCGGATCCGTTCCGTTCATGATGTCTGCCTGGAGATTCCAGGGAGTTTTGAGATCACAGCCTGCCGCCTGCAGCATATAATCAGCTACCGGCTCGGTGACGGCTACCGGCGTATTGGGATATTGGGCCTTGAAACTAGCGATAGCTGCGTACCAGGGCTGTAGCGAAGCATCGAACTTCTGGACGTTGGCATCAAAATAAGCCTTGTGCGCTGGATCCAACGTACTCAGGCTTGCCGCAACAGCCTTGACCACTGCGGGCATGGTTTCCGGCTTGTACCAGAGATGGGGGTTTCTGGTACTGTCCGGCAAATGCAGCAGATTCTGAACCACAATCACCTGGCGCTTGGGATTGGGATCAGCTGCCAGGATTTTTTTGGCCCAGCTGTCATAACCAACACCATTACGGACCACCAGCTGAGCCGCCGCAATTTCCCGGGCCACCGCAGGGCTGGCTTCAAAAGTATGGGGATCGGTGTTGGGATTACTCTCAATGGCACTTACCTGCACATACTTTCCGCCAATTTGACTGATCACATTGGCATATTGATTTTCGACACCTACTGCATGAATAGTGCTGGCGGCGGCCAACTGGGCGGTTCCCAGACCCAATAAGAGGGTCAGGACGGATAGCAGCGACGGCCTAAGCGAAATATGTAGCTTCGGCTGACGCGCAGAGATTGTTTTTTCAAGTTCGGTATAATGCATGGTACTTCTCCCTGAGATATTGGGCAGCGTTATGGGGCTTGATTGCGCTGCATGACTGCGTCATATTTATATGCAACACAGTTGCAGATTAGTAAACGCAGTTCAGACTGTCAAGACACATACCACCAATAACCATGAATCCTTTTTAAACTGACTTCTCGGGAGAAAGCATGTCTCAACCGCAACACCGTTACCGCCCTCTTTTACTGGGTGCGATGCTGTTTTTTGCTGGCATCACCCCTGCCTGGGCAGCCAGCTCAGGACAATCCATTCCCGAAGAAGCCCATCAATACTGGTGGCGTGGTATTTCGCTGGTCATGCATGGCCAGGTAGAGGGAATAGCCAATCTGAGTGGCGGCATCCGCACCGGGACAACTGCCACAGGGCTCTGGAAAGGAGGACTCGCCTTGCACACCGGTAAAGCGGGATGGTGGCAGGGGGGTCTTTTTGTCGTCGAAGGGCTGGCTGCCGATAGCGGAAACCCCGATGGCCTGTATGTCGGTGACCTGCAAGGTGTATCCAATCTCACCACGCCGTACCCACATATCGCTCGGCTCTACAAGGCATATTATCGGCAAAATCTTGGGAACTATACGTTACGACTGGGTTTGATCAATCCTAATGACTACTTCAATGTCACCGGAGTCGCCGGAGAGCTGTTCAACGCCTCTTACGGGATATATCCCACTATTACCGCCAACATTCCCTTCACCCCCACTTATCCCTACTCCAGTCTCGGCGTCATGGCTTCAGCGAGCTGGGGAAACACCACCGTGTTGGTCGGCGCATTTGATGCGGATGGCGTCCACCCCTTCCGTGCTCCCTGGGGCAGAGATGGCATGATGTATTATGGTGAAGTCGATCAAAGCATTCCCATCGGTCCTGGCACGGCGATGCTCAAGGCCGGGGGCTATTACAATCACATTTACGGCCCTTACCTCACACAAAATATTGGCATCGGTGCTTCTGCCAGTCAGGGCGGTTTTTACGGTACCGCCGAGTATCGTTGGAAAGCCGATCAGATGAACTGGGGGATCTTCCTGCAAGGTGGCGGAGCCCCCAATACCGCAGTCGTTTCACCAGTGAATGCCTATCTGGGTGCGGGACTACGGCTGCGGCATTTCATTCCGGATTCACCCGGCTCAACGCTCAGTCTGGGCATGGACCGTGCCTGGCAACGCCAAACCGGTTCGAATATGGGGGCTGCAGAAACCAGCCTGGAAGTGAACTTCAAACAACCCGTGTTCAAGGACTTTTATATCCAGCCCGACCTGCAATATATCGTCAATCCCGGTGCTAATGGGCCAGGGAACACCATCCCCAATGCCTTCGTCGCTATTATCCGACTGGGTTGGCACTATCATTTGCAGGGTTGAACACTAAACTGGGGGCAGCGCCTGGCAGCCAACTGCGAGGTGCTGCTTGATCAAGCAACCAAACAACAGGGTTCACAACAGTATCCCTGCTTTTAGTGCTTGCTTGCCTCTTGTGCTTCCTTTTTTGCCTCGGCGCGCGCAGCACGCATGAACAGCGCCGCAGCCAGCCCAAAAAAAGAAAAGGCAATCAAGCCTGTCACGATAATCCCTGCAGCGGTTTGCCCATCAGAAATAGCATGCATGCTGCTGGTCATCGCCTGCATGCTCATTGAATGCATATCCATTGATCGATCTCCTGATGTCGAATGAAAGCATCGTTAATCATATTCTTTGCAAGGCCAGGAACAAAATAGAAATTCAGCCAGAGCAGCGCGATTTTAATTATAGCCTTTCCTTACTACTGACTGTAATATCATGCGTGTGTCATGAAATTGCCCATTGCTGGGAGCCAAGCGCCCCAACCCGGACAGCCTAAGATAAAATCCGTTACACTCCTGGGCCATTAAAAAGGTAGCCTCATAAAGGCTACCAATCGCCATATGTTGGCACGTCGCGAAAAAATAGTTATTTTGCAGGTCAGGTTTCCAATGATTCCCGACCGACATAGTTCAGGAATGCAAGGTCACAGCCTGGCTATATTCCAGGCTGGCCTTATCCACAGCCGAACAAAAAAAGCAGATGCGAGAGGGATTATGGCCGCCTTCCCGACAACGGCCACTTTCTGCACAGCCGGTTTCTATCGCCATCAAATGCCCATTTCTGGTGAGTTTAGCCAGCAAAGCGGACATGTACTCCGCATCGGCAGCATGTAAATCCATCAACGATTCCAGAGTGATACCCGGATATTGGCGCACATGGGCGAGTACATCTTTCAGCATATTCGTCTCCTTGAAAGCTCTATGGACAAAACATTGCAACTACCGATTATTAATGTAAACGATTATCATTTGCGTAGTCAATACGAATAATGTCAGTTTCCGATGCGAATGGTTCCAGGCTGGCTGCTGGGTCGGAGACTGGTCGCGACTTTGGCAAAAAAGAGGGGCTTTGTATTCTCCTCACTTGACCTGCACAGGATTCCCATGCTGTTATATGCAACTTTGTTGCATATAACAGCATATCGTTTCAGTTACCCTGCGAGGATTCACCATGTCTCAATCCCCCACCAACCCTCTTCCCGTCACGGTGTTGTCGGGTTTTCTCGGCGCCGGCAAAACCACACTCCTCAATTATATTCTGGACAACCGGGAAGGCCGGCGTGTTGCTGTTATTGTCAACGACATGAGTGAAATCAATATTGATGCCGCCTTGGTCCGTGAAGGGGGAGCGCAGCTATCGCGCACCGAAGAAAAAATCGTTGAAATGTCCAATGGCTGCATCTGTTGCACACTCCGGGAAGATTTGCTTCAGGAAGTGGCCTTATTGGCAAAGGAAGGGCGTTTTGACCAATTGGTGATTGAATCCACTGGAATCTCTGAACCTCTGCCCGTCGCCGAAACCTTCACGTTTGCGGACGAAAAAGGCAGCTCACTCTCACAGTTGGCTCGCCTGGATACCATGGTGACGGTCGTGGATGCTTATAACTTTCTCCGTGAATACGCCGACGCTCAATAGCTGGGCTCTGGTCTCAGGCCGGGGGAATTTTCCGACATCAGGCAGCTGGACAGTGGTGGGCCGCCACACCCAGAAAGTACTGGCCAAATGATTCGGAAGAGCGCCAAGGCATTGAAAAACACTTTCAGGGAGAATGGGGCGACCGCCGCCAGGAACTGGTTTTTATTGGACAAAACATGGATGAAAACAATACCCGTCAATCTCTGACCGATTGTTTGCTCAACGATGAGGAGTGGCAGCAGGGTCAGTCAGTATGGAATGTTTTTGTTGACCCATTTCCGGAATGGTGAGGAGCTTCCATGTCGCAAGCCATACTCCAACAAGGTGCAGGAACCGATGAAATACTGTTCGTAGCCCAACTTGCCGATCTTGTTGGGATTTTCGATACGGATGTACAACTGTGCATACTGCAGAGATCCCAACAACGGGAAATACTGGATTATCTGGATGCCGCCGAAAATGATCTGGGCAACGGAATTCGACAATCCTTTAACCGTGGCACGCTTTTTCCTGCAGGACTGCTACCCGACTTGCCCGGCCGCAAGTTTCTGCTGGATGACATACATTTTCTGATGAAAATTTACTTCGATCTAACGGGCTGTGACGGCATTGCGCTCCGTCTTATGGTCCTCGATCGGGCTATGTGTCCAAGGTTCCACGTTGATCATACTGGTATCCGTATGCTGTGCACCTGGCAAGGATCGGGCACACAATGGCTGCGAAATGATGCTGCGGATCGCAGCAAGCTGGGAGAGGGATCTCGAGGACTGGCGGACCTGGAATCCGGGCTGATTCGCGATCCTCGTGGTATCGGCGAGGTCCCCGTATTTGCCATTACCCTGCTGAAAGGAGATGCCTGGGTAAATAACGACGGAAAGAGGAACACCGGAAAGGGAATCATACATCGCTCCCCTGACTTGGTTGGCACACAGAAAAAGCGCATAGCACTTTCTCTGGATGCGCTTTGGAATGATTAATCGGCCCCGCCGCCCAGAGGACCCGAGGCTGTTTGCATAAAATTGGGTAACCCCATTTTGTCAATCAGATCAATGTGGGTTTCCAGCCAGTCAATATGCTCTTCGGTCTGCTCCTGAATTTCGACGAGAATCTCGCGCGAGACGTAGTCTTTGACCGATTCGCAATAATGAATGGCCTCTACATAATGGGCGCGGCCAGCTTCTTCCAGTTTCAAATCACAAGCCAGGCATTCAGCCACATTTTCGCCGATGAGCAATTTATTCAGGTCCTGCAGATTGGGTAAGCCGTCCAGAAACAATATACGTTCGATCAGTTTGTCGGCATGCTGCATTTCTTCAATGGATTCCGCATATTCATGCTTACCCAAAGCAAACAGCCCCCAGTTTTTGTACATGCGAGCATGCAGAAAATATTGATTGATAGCCGTCAACTCAATGGCCAATGCTTTATTCAACAACTGTATAACTTTTTTGTCGCCTTTCATGCCACGCTCCTGATTGAATAATTCATGTAAAAAACAGAAAAAACTTTAGCTTAACCATCAACACCTGCGAATCCCCATGCGACAATGCATCAGATCGCCTGTTTGAAATTGCGCTGCGGATGCTGACCTAGAGGATAAAGTGTGACCTGAGCATGCTGTATTTCCTGGTCCAGAATTGCTTTGGCACAAGTCGCACAGCGACCACACTGGGAAGCCACACCCAACTGTTGGCGCAAATCCCGCATGGAACAGGCACCTTCGCACACCGCCTGATGAATATCTCGCTCAGTCACACCGTTACACACGCACACGTACATGGCAAGCCTCACAAAAAGTCAACCGCCTCATTCAAACGCAAATGATAATACATGTCAATAACATTCACTCTATCTCGCACTTTCTCCTGCGGAAGGCTTGAGAGTAAGATGGTTAGATTCTTTCATTCGAGCGAGATACCATTCATGAGCCAAGCCCCCCATTCCACTCTAAATGCCGAAACGCTTTGTCAGATCAGTGAGGACATTCTGGCGCTTGCCCGCAAACAAGGTGCCAGCGCTGCAGAAGCGGCTGCCAGCACCGGTAAGGGACTGTCCGTCACGGTCCGCCTGGGTGAGGTGGAATCCATTGAGTACAACCAGGACAAGGGTATGGGCGTGACCGTTTATCTGGGGCAGTCCAAAGGCAGCGCCTCCACTTCGGATTTTTCCCGCAAGGCTCTCTCCGAAACCGTCGAGGCGGCACTGACGATTGCCCGTCATACAGCGGCGGATCCTTTTTCCGGACTGGCAGATCCGGCGCTGTTTGCGCGGGAATTTCCGGACCTGGATCTTTATCACCCCTGGTCCATAGATGCTGACACGGCCGCTGATCTGGCACGACGCTGTGAGGCCGCAGCGCGGGACAGTGATCCCCGCATTCACAACTCCGAGGGGGGCAGTCTGGGGAGCAGTGAAGGACTTTCAGTGTATGCTAACAGTCTGGGGTTTGTCGGGCAGAGACAAGGGTCCCGACATAGCCTGTCCTGCTCCGTCATCGCTGAAGACCTGAAAGGTGGTATGCAGAGAGACTATTGGTACGACGTCGCCCGCGACGCTGCCGCCCTGGACAGCCCGGAAAATATCGGTAAGACAGCTGCAGAGCGGGCTCTGCGGCGCCTGGATGCCCGCAAGATTCCCACCACCAAAGTACCGGTGATTTTTGAGAATCAGGTAGCTTCCAGCATTCTCGGGCATCTGGCCAGCGCCATCAGCGGCGGCAGCCTCTATCGGCAAAGCTCTTTTCTGGTAGACAGCCTCGGCAAGACCCTGTTTCCGGAATATATTCGTATTTATGAAGAACCCCTGCGTCAACGCGGACTGGGCAGTGCCAGCTTTGATGCAGAAGGCGTAGCCACCCGCAATCGCGACATCATCGCGGCGGGCGTGCTGCAGGGCTATATTCTCGACAGTTACAGCGGCCGCAAGTTAAACATGCCGACCACCGGCAATGCCGGGGGTGTTCACAATCTGACTCTGGAACCTGGCAGTCATTCTCTGCAGGAAATGATCCGGGAAATGGGCCGTGGCCTGCTGGTCACCGAACTGATTGGCTTTGGTATCAACATGGTTACTGGCGACTACTCACGCGGAGCCGCCGGTTTCTGGGTGGAAAATGGCGAGATTCAATATCCGGTGGAAGAAATCACCATCGCCGGTAGCTTGCAAGCCATGTTCAAGGGCCTGCAGATGGTCGGAAACGATCTGCTCACCCACGGCAACACCGGTTGTGCCTCCATCCTCATTGACGAGATGATGATTGCCGGCGAGTAAGCCCCAGCGCCAGCAGTACCCATAACCCACTCAGCAACAAGTAAGGCAGACTTCCCCAACGGCCATAGGGCGTTTCGCCCGCCATGGGCTGTACGGCACCATTCAGGGTGCCGGTCACAAATTGCGGGAGTTGGGTGCGTATCTGGCCGTCGGGTGAAATCAGTGTGGTGATGCCGGTATTGGTATCGCGCACATCGGGCTTTTGTTGCTGGCGTGACTGCATGGCCGCCATCTGCATACTCTGGGCAGCGGCAATACTATGTCCATACCAGGCATAATCACTGATATTGAGCAGGAAAGTCGCCCCTTCGCCGACGCCCTTGCGCACATCCCGGGAAAAGGATTCTTCATAACAAATGGTCATACCCGCTTTTTGTCCGTCTACGGGCAGGACATAGGGGCCATGCCCGAAGGAAAAGCTTCCCAGACCCGGCAGGAAATGGTGCACCAGAGGACCTAATAGCTGCGGTAAGGGAATATACTCGCCAAAAGGTACCAGATGTTCTTTCTGATACCAGCGCAGGGGCGCATGGCCATCAATCTCCATGGCGGCATTATAATATTTTCCGCCCGCCGCTTCGGGAATGCCAATAATCAGTGTTTTGTGATTTTGCGCAGACCATTCCTGCAACTGGCTGATGAGACCGGGGATTTCCGTCTGAAAAACGGGGAATGCCGTCTCTGGCAACACAATGAGCTGGCTATTTTTAGGCACCTGCAAAATCAATTGCACATAATGATGAAGAATATGGCCGATGGCGGCATTGTTCCATTTTTCCGTAATGGGGATATCGCCTTGCAGCAAGCTGACCCGCAGCTTCTGCCCGGTGGGATGAGTAAAACGCACTGAGCCCGCCGCCAGCGCCAGACCGGAAAGCAGCAGCAGGGCCGACACCCCACCGAGCAACACCTGCCGGGACCGGGACTCCCGCAAAATCCATAGCAAAATGGCCGCAAAAGCAGCTGTGGCGAGACCTACGCCGTATTGGCCCAACCAGGACGCGAACCCACCCAGAAATACATGTGTCTGGGTGTAACCGGTGGCCAGCCAAGGGAAACCGGTGAACAGGCGGGCCCGGGACCACTCGGCGAATATCCAGAGTACGGGCAATACCAGCAGGCGGATATTGTCGCGAAAAAATCGGGTCGCCAGCCACAAGGCCAAAGCCGGATAGATGGCACAGTAAGCGGCCAGCAAAGCGACAGCACCACCGGCCAGCACCCAGTCCATGTGGGCAAAATTATGCAGAGTGATGGAAATCCAGCTGACTCCGCTGCAAAAAGCCCCGAAACCGAAGGCATACCCCAGGGCAGCCGCGCGGCGGGGACGCTCCGTAGTGACAGCCAGCCAGAACAGGCCGAACAGCAGAACGATAGCCAGATACCAGGCATTGAAAGGGGCAAAAGCCAGAGGCCAAAGGCCACCCAAAATTAATGCGGCCAGAAGCCGCAGAGGAAATACCAGGGTCCGGGCTGCGGCCTGGGTCATGGGCGCTCCTGCTCAGACAGTTCCGGCAAGGCAGCACTCCGGGGTGGGGATACCCGAACAATTTGCACCCGCCGCCGATCTGCTCTGAGTACTTCCAGTCGCAAATTTCCCTCCTCAATCACCTCGCCCACCCTCGGCACATGGCCCAGACGGGTAGCCACCCAACCGCCCAGGGTATCGGCATGACCATCGGCAAGGTGGGCGCCAAAATGGGCATTAAAGTCTTCCAGGGCGATCAGGGCATTCACCAGAAAATCACCATCCTCCCGTGAGGCTATCATGACATCTTCATCAATGTCATATTCGTCCTCGATTTCACCGACGATGATTTCCAGCACGTCCTCAATGGTGATCAGTCCGGCCACCCCACCGTACTCATCCACCACCACGGCCATGTGATGGCGCCCAGTACGGAATTCGTAGAGCAAATGATCGAGATGCTTGCTTTCGGGAATGAAGGTCGCCGGCCGCAGCAGATCAGCCAGTCGCGGCATGGGGGTATCGGCGCGACAGGCTTGCAACAAATCCTTGGCCAGGAGAATACCGCGCACGTCGTCCCGGTCCTCGCCCACTACCGGAAAACGCGAGTGGCCGACTTCCGAAACCCGGGCGATGATCTCCGGCATGGCCATATCCATTTCGATCACTTCCATCTGGGCGCGGGGAATCATCACATCGCGCACCGTCAATTCACCCATCCGGAAAATACCGTCCACCATGCGCGCCGCTTCGGCGTCTATCACCTGTCTTTCGCCTGCCTCCCGGACCAGATCCAGCAGACTATCCTGATCTTCAACATTACCGCGCAGGGACTGGGTAAAACGCGCCCACCAACTGCGCGGGCGCTCCTGGGTACTTCGATCTTCACTCATGTATGTGGTTCAGGTAAGGGTCGGCCACACCCATTTCAGCCAGTAATCGGGTTTCCAGTTGTTCCATAACCAACGCTTCCTGCTCCTCGATATGATCAAAGCCCAGGAGATGCAAGGTACTGTGAATCAGCAAATGACGATAATGATGCAGCAGAGGTTTGCCCTGCTCTGCCGCCTCCTTGGCGACCACCAGGGGGGCAATGACAATATCGCCGAGCAGATCACGGCGGAATACCGGAGGCAGAGGGTCCTGAGGGAAAGAGAGGCAGTTGGTCGGCTGCTGGCGTTGCCGGTATTGGCCATTCAAGGCGGTCATTTCTTCGTTGCTCACCAGAGCCAAGGATATTTCTACCATGCGTCGTTGCGCGTCTGTCAGTCGCGGTGACGATACCGTCAGCGCGCGAAGAATGGCATCACGGGCCAGATGACGAGAGGGAATAGCGGCCTCAGTCACCGTCGCATCCACAGCCATGCG
>NZ_MXAV01000007.1 GCF_002847505.1 Acidithiobacillus marinus | reverse complement strand
AAACCCATGCGGGTCAGGAACATTTTCATTTGTTCGGGAGTGGTGTTCTGGGCTTCATCGAGAATGATAAAAGCATCATTGAGGGTGCGCCCGCGCATGTAGGCCAGAGGCGCCACTTCAATAATCTGTCGCTCGATGAGCTTGGCCACTTTTTCATAACCGATCATCTCATGGAGGGCGTCATAGAGGGGGCGCAAGTAGGGATCGACTTTTTCACTCAGGGATCCAGGCAGGAATCCCAGACGTTCTCCGGCTTCCACCGCCGGCCGTACCAATACCAGACGACGCACCTGATTGCGCTCGATCTGTTCCACCGCCGCCGCTACCGCTAGATAGGTTTTTCCCGTTCCCGCCGGACCAATGCCGAAAGTCAGATCATTCTGGCGGATGGAATCCAGATAGCGGCGCTGACGAGCACCCCGGCCACGGATGGCACCTTTGAGGGTTTGAATACCTGCTGCTTCCACATTTTCGGAGGCATCTTTTTCCGCTTCCACCTGAACCCGTTGAATACATTGGTGTACCCAATGACTGGAAAGCCTGCGCCCCTGACTCACCTGATCATAGAGCTGGGTCAGTACGATTTTGGCGGCCTCTACGGAAGCTTGCGGTCCGGTAATATGAAAACGCTCCCCACGAGGGAGCACCACGACACCCAATCGGGATTCCAGTTGCTTGAGATGACTGTCCAGTTCCCCGGCGAGTTCCGACAATTCCGTAGCGCTGGCCTGATCGGCAATAAAATCACCGTGGGTAACAGCAGCAGTCTTACTGGGAGGCTCCATGGGATTATACGGCAAGACGATGTGCCGTAGGATCGGACTGCGCCAGGCGACCACGCAGGCTGTTGGGCAATGCTGCAGTAATTTCAATATCCAGCATTTGCCCCGCCCAAGCGCTACTGCCGGGCAGGTTGACCGAGCGATTACAGGCGGTTTTGCCGGTCACTTCCTGAGGATCCCGTCGTGAAGGACCGGTAATCAACACCGCCTGACGGGTTCCCACCAAGGCCTGGGCATAGCCCTGGGCCAGTCCATTGATACGACCCTGCAAAATGGCGAGGCGAGCGTCTTTTTCGGCTTCGGGCACATCATCCTTGAGCTTCAGGGCGGGGGTATTGGGGCGCTGGCTGTATTTGAAGGAAAAGGACTGGTCAAAACGCACCGCTTCAATCAGATCCATGGTGGCCGCAAAATCGGCCTCGGTCTCCCCTGGAAATCCGACAATGAAATCCGAGGAAATCTGTATGCCCGGCCGCGCTGCCCGCAAGCGCGCGATTTTATCCAGATACTGCTCGACATTATGCTTGCGATGCATTCGCCGCAAAATGCGGTCCGAACCACTTTGCACCGGAAGATGCAGATGCGGTGCCAAGATGTCGATGGAACCGTGGGCGGCAATCAGTTCATCATCGAGATTGCTGGGGTGCGAGGTCGTGTAGCGCAGGCGTAACAAACCGGGAATGCGGGAAAGGCGTTCCAGCAGTTCGGCCAGACCGCCTACACCGATCAGTCCCGTGCCCCCCCGATAGGCGTTGACATTCTGGCCGAGCAGGGTGATTTCGCGCACCCCCTGATCCACCAGACTGCGGGCTTCACGAAGAATATCGGGCATGGAACGGCTGTATTCCCGCCCCCGGGTATGGGGCACTACGCAGAAAGTACAGAACTTGTCGCAACCTTCCTGAATGGTCAGAAAAGCCGTGGCACCGTCACGTCCGGGGCGCTGCGGCAGGCGATCGAATTTTTCCAGCACCGGAAATTCCACATCCACCTGGGGATGACGTTCTGCCAGGCAGGCATCCAGCAAATCCGGCAAACGATGCAGGGTCTGCGGACCAAATACCAGATCCACATAAGGCGCACGGCGGCGCAGCTTTGCACCCTCCTGACTGGCCACACAACCACCCACACCAATAATGACTTCAGGGCGTTTTTCCTTAAATGGACGCCAGAACCCTAACTGGGTAAAAACCTTGTCTTCGGCTTTTTCGCGAATGGAGCAGGTATTGAGGAGCAGCACGTCGGCTTGCTGAGGATCGTCCACAAGTGTCAGGCCATGACTTTGCGCCAGCAGATCGGCCATGCGCTCGGAGTCATATTCATTCATCTGACAGCCGTAGGTTTTAATAAACAGATTTTGCAATGCATTTCCGGAAAAAAATGATTCAATGTCGATGATAGGGCCAGTCCTTGTAATTGACAAGGGGGCTTGTTTCGCTCCACATGCCGCCCATGCTAGAGTATGGCCCATTCAAATGGGCTGCGCGCAAATCCGTGCACAGCTCTTTATCCGGTGGAGAAGCTCTATGTCCAGATCTTCCGGGCCAGTATCCCAGGCTTGGCATTTTACCCGAGAGTTTTTGCGCGACCCCCAGGCCATTGGTGCCTTATTTCCCAGCTCGCCTTTCCTTGCCAGACGTATGGCCGCCATGGTCCCCGAAGGTCCCGGTCTGGTCGTAGAACTGGGACCTGGCATGGGCCCGGTGACTAAAGCCCTGCTCGCCCGGGGTATTGATGCCCAGGATCTGCTGCTGGTAGAACAGGCACCAAGCATGGTCCGGCATCTGCGTCATCGGTTTCCGCAACTGGAAATCATTGAAGGCGACGCTGTCGAATTACAGACGATATTGGCGACCCGGGGGCAGGTACGCGCCATTGTCTCCAGCCTGCCGCTGAGAACCATTCCCAAAGAAGTGGGGACGCGCATTTTGCAGCAGCTTCCGGGAATAAGCCGTAAGGGTACGGTATTCATCCAATTTACCTACCACTTCAGCAGCTCCTGCCAGAGTTTGCCGGCGGCATTTCGCCGGGGGCGTCCTGCCGTAGTCTTGCGCAATTTACCGCCCGCTCGTATCGATCAATTCATTTTCCACGGCTAAGGATAGCTCTGATTTGTTCACGGTCATGGCTTATAAAACTCCATCCATGCGACATGCACCGCGCCATATATGGCCCTGGCTGATCCTTCCGGCATCACTGACTGCCGCGCTCCAGCGGGCTTATGGAAACACCCATCAGGTGCGTGCGCAGGTCATTGGCAGCGGACGACGGAGGCCGGGCTACGCTGAACAACAGCTCTTGGGCTTGCACCGGGGTGAGCAAGTTTTCTGGAGGGAAGTTTTGCTGCACGCCGGTGATCTACACCGGCCGGCCATCTGGGCCATGACCAGTATCCCTCTGAGCGGCCTGCGTCATGGCTTATTGCCCCTGGCCCGGCATGGATCCCGTCCCATTGGCAACACACTTTTCCGGCATCGGCGTTTGCGGCGCTCGCCGATCACTCTGGACAGCTTACCCCGTTATGGCGAGCGCGCCTGGCGGCGGCGCTCCATTTTACGGCGGGGGCATACCGAAGTCCTGGTGGAAGAACATTTTCTCCCGGATTTGCCCCGCTGGGCAGGTCGAGGACGGCGCTAATGGCCGACCAGTCCTCCCTACGGCAGCGCTGGTCGGCCTATATGGCCTTGATGCGAGTCGATCGCCCCATCGGCACTTTCCTGTTGCTCTGGCCGACCTACTGGGGGCTTTGGCTGGCGGCCAAGGGCACTCCGTCCTTACGGCTGTTTGTGATTTTCACCCTGGGGACCTGGCTGATGCGTTCGGCAGGCTGCGTCATCAACGATTATTTCGATCGGGACTTTGACAAGCAGGTGGCGCGCACCCGGCAAAGACCTTTGGCAGCAGGGTTAATACGTCCTGCTGCGGCTCTGCGCCTCTTTGTATTTCTCTGCCTGCTGGCAGCAGCATTACTGCCTTTTCTGAATGAGCTCAGTCTGGCCCTGGCCGGTGGGGCAGTGTTCATCACTATAACCTACCCTTTGTTCAAGCGCTTTACTCATCTTCCCCAGGCCTATCTGGGCATTGCTTTTTCCTTCGGGATTCCCATGGCTTTTGCCGCCACCCGGGGCAGCGTTCCAGCTATGGCCTGGTGGCTGATGCTGGCCAACGCCTGCTGGGTGATTGCCTACGATACGGCCTATGCCATGGCCGACCGTCCGGACGACTTGAAGGCCGGCATCAAGTCCACCGCCATCCTTTTTGGACGTTGGGATCGCTACGTCATTGCCGGACTGCAATTGGTCATGCTCGGCATTTTTTGCGGCATTGGTCTGCACAGCGCGATGCACTGGCCTTACTGGGTAGCCGTGCTCGGAGCCCTGTTGCTAGGCATTTATGAGCAAGGCTTATTGGGTGGTGATCGGGATCAGGCCTTTCGCGCCTTCCTGCACAACCACTGGATCGGCCTTATTCTCTTCTGGGGGATTGTAGCCGGTCTGGCGCCTCTCGGGGCCATTTCAGCGCCGGCAATCTGGGGATGAAGGGCAGAGACTGTGCGTTTTTGAAAAACTTATACACAGTTTACGAATAAACTACTGCAACTTCACCAGCTGTGCTTAAGTTATTGTTGAAAAATATTATCAAGTTGATTTTAAAAGATTTTTAGTCTTGCCACTTTTTTGAGCAAGCCCCCTAAGCTCTTGAAGCACTGGACATATGCGTGTTTTCCGAAGGCCCATACACAGACTTATCCACAGAACTTGTGGGCAACTTGAATGCCCGCTGAGACAACCTGCCTGCAAGTGGCCATTCTGGGTCCTCTGCCCAGAATATTTTCTTACGCCCCGCCCGCCCACACCGGCCTACTTCCTCCGGGAATTCGTCTCCGTGTCCCTTTTGGTAAAACCACCCGGATAGGCATATTACTGGGGTATGGCGACTGTCCAACTGACATCCGCTTAAAACCGGTTGAGACCGTCCTCGATACTCAACCACTGCTTCCCGAAGCCCTGCAACAACTGCTGCACTTTGGTGCCCACTATTATCACCACCCGCTGGGCGATGTCTGGTCTACAGCTTTGCCCACCCTGCTTCGCCAAGGGCGGCCCTTGCCCGAAGTCGCGATACGCGCCTATCAGCTCGCCCGACCTGAACATCTGCCGCCCCGACCCGGCAGCCGGCAAATGGCGTTGATCAGCCTGCTCAGCGCCGCCAAACCCATGACGGAAATTCCAACCCCCTTGCGGTCCGTTCTCCAGCAGGCTCTCAAAAAAGGCTGGGTAGAAACACGGACATTACCCAATCCTTCGATTTGTGCGCAGCCACTACCTTATCCTCTGAACAACGAGCAGTCCCATGCCATTCAACAATTACATCAGGCCCAGGGCTTCAGCTGCTGGCTGCTGGACGGAGTGACCGGCAGTGGCAAAACCGAAGTGTATTTCGAAACCATTCGTCCTCATCTGGAAGCTGGACGACAGGTACTGATTCTCGTCCCGGAAATTGGTCTGACTCCCCAGCTCCTCGCCCGCAGCCAGGCCCGCTTTGGCCGCGCAGCAATCGCCACCCTGCACTCTGCCCAGGGCGACAGTGAGCGCCTGCGCATTTGGACCCAGGCCGCTACGGGGCAAGTGCAACTCCTGATAGGTACGCGCTCCACCCTTTTTGTACCCCTGCCACGTCTGGCCTGCATCATCATCGATGAAGAACATGATCCTTCTTTCAAGCAACACCAAGGCTGGCATTATTCCGCCCGGGATATGGCCATTCAGCGTGCCCGACTGGAAAACATCCCCGTCATCCTCGGCTCGGCCACGCCCTCTCTGGAAAGCCTGTACAATGTCCAGCAAGGTCGCTATCAGTTACTTCAACTCCGCGAGCGCGCGACCAAAGCATCACTGCCGGGCATTACGGTTATTCCCCTGCGCCGCCAATATCTGCAGGGCGGGTTATCCAACACTCTACTCACCGCTTGCCGGGATACCCTTGCGGCAGATAATCAGGTGCTGCTCTTTTTGAATCGCCGGGGTTATGCGCCTGCCGTCCTCTGCCATGATTGCGGTCATTTGTTACAGTGCCCACGTTGCAGCGCAGCTTTCACCTGGCATCGCCAACAGGAACGTTTGCGCTGTCACCATTGCGGAAACGAAACGCGCTGGCCCGCAGATTGTCCGGAATGTCACAGTACAGCGTTGATTACTGCCGGGCAGGGTACCGAACAACTGGAGGAAGTACTCCGCCAGCACTTTCCCCACATTCCGGTGTGGAGGATTGACCGGGATGCCCTCCCGGGACGAGAAGCCTTTGCGAATGTACTGGAGCAAATTCATCTGAACCAAGCGGCTATCCTCGTGGGTACCCAGATGCTGACCAAAGGCCATCATTTTCCGGCAGTCACCCTGGTAGGCATCGTCAATACCGACCAGGGCCTGTTCAGCGCCGATTTCCGGGCTCCTGAACGGCTGCTACAGACGGTGCTCCAGGTTGGGGGGCGGGCTGGCCGCGAAGAACGCCCGGGCAAAGTATTATTACAAACCCATCTGCCTCAACATCCTTTGATCCAAAAACTAGCGACAGGAGACTATCAGGAAGCCGCGCAATGGCTCTTGCAGGAGCGCATCCAGGCGGGGCTACCGCCTTACACCGCGCTGACCCTGCTGAGCGCGGAAGCTCATCAACGGGCGCCCATCCAGCGTTTCCTCCAGGCTGCTCGCCATTGCGCGCCGGCATCCCTACAAGTCAGCGGTCCCCAGCCGGCCCTGCTGGAACGGAGAGCCGGATTTGAACGCGCAGAACTATGGATAGAAGCACCCACGCGTCAGGAGATGCAGAAAGCCCTGAGAATCTGGTTACCGCGCTGCCAACAACTGCCGGAAGCGCGCAAGGTGCGCTGGTCGGTGGATGTCGATCCGCAATCCCTGCGTTAAGGGGAACAAACTGGTGCCGAAATGGATATATTGGGAAATTGTGCAATCTATGCGACACTTGTAACAAATTCGAAGGAGTGGACATGCCCAAAAAAGCTGCGCTCAATTATGCCGATCAAGTTGGAGAACGCTGTGCCCTCTACGTTGGAGAGAAGGCGATCATCGCTAATGCAGTAGGCACCCTCAAAGAAGAGGGTTGGGATATTCTCTGTGTACCGACGCTAACCGAGCTTCCCCAATATGCGGTAAAAACCGGGGCGTTGGTCGGCGTAGTCGGCTTTGGCGAGAAAGAGTTTGTGGACCATGCCCATCGGGTTGAGCTGATGCTGGCACAATCCCAGATGTTGAAATGGATTGCCTTGATTCCCCCCAATGCAGCGGAGCTCCCGACCTTTCGCCAGTTGATTGGCAGTGCCTTTTATGACTACCACACCCTGCCGGTGGATGCGCGTCGTCTTGCCATCACTCTCGGTCATGCCCACGGCATGGCCGAAATCAGTGCCGACACTTTTACCAAGGATTACTGGGACATCCATCACCACCCCGAAAGTGAAATGGTCGGGGCCAGTGATCAGATGCAGAAAATCTATCAGGAAATTCGCAAGGTGGCGGGAGTGGAAGCGCCCGTCCTCATTACTGGTGAAAGTGGTACCGGCAAGGAACTCACCGCCCAGGCCATTCATGAACGCTCCGCCCGCAAGGATGGTCCTTTTGTGGCCGTCAACTGTGGTGCCCTGCCCGCCAATCTGATCCAGTCCGAATTATTCGGACACGAAAAAGGATCTTTTACGGGCGCCCATGAACGTAAAATTGGCCGAATTGAATCTGCTGCCAACGGCACTCTTTTCCTGGATGAAATCGGCGACCTGCCCATGGACCTGCAAACCAACCTGCTGCGTTTTCTCCAGGAAAAAACCATTCATCGGGTGGGTGCTCGCCAGGATATTGAAGTGAATGTTCGGGTACTGGCTGCTACCCATATCAATCTGGAGGCAGCCATCAAGGAAGGGCGCTTCCGCCAGGATCTCTACTATCGCCTCAATGTGCTACAGATAAAAATGCCGCCCCTGCGCGATCGCGTGGGCGATATTCCTTTGCTGGCGCAATACATTTTCACCCGCTTTTCTGACGAAAAAGCGCAACGCGTCAAGGGCTTCAGCGAAGAAGCCCTGCATGCCATGAACCATTATGACTGGCCGGGCAATATTCGTGAGCTCATCAATCGCGTCCGTCGCGCCATGGTGATGTGTGAAAAGTTCCTGATTTCACCCGTTGATCTGGGCTTGGAACGGCGCACCAACTCGCGCATGCAGGTTACCCTGAATGAAGCCCGCGATACTGCCGAGGCCAGCACCATTCGTGGCGCTCTGGCCCAGAGCCGGGGCAGCGTCAGTAACGCTGCCCGTCAGCTGGGAATCTCCCGCGTATCACTGTATCGCCTCATGGAAAAGCACGGCATTTCCAAAAACTAAGCTCTTAACCAACAGATCAGCCAACGAACTTGCAAGGGGCTAAGTATATGCTATGCTTGAAAATAGCCAGTTGGGCTATTTTTGATTATTTTGGGGTGTGAAATGGCGGTTGGTACAGTAAAGTGGTTCAATGACAGCAAGGGATTTGGGTTCATTACGCCGGAAGATGGCAAGGAAGATGTATTTGTGCATCACTCCGCCATCGAAGGCACGGGTTTCAAAACCCTGGCCGAAGGTGAACGGGTCAACTTTGAAGTAACACGTGGCCCTAAAGGTCTGCAAGCTGAGAAGGTTCGTCGGGCCTGATAGTTTCAGCGGGTGGGCCAGCCACCCGCTTCTCCTTTCATTCCTCGCCCACAATATCTCCCGATTTTAGAATGTTTCTTACCCATCACCGCTCGCTGGATGGTTAACGTTCCCTAGCAGGTTTCTTGCGCTTGCCTGCAGTGCTGCTCCGTGCTTTGCCTTCAGTTTTGCTCGATTTCGCCGTCACCGACAATATTTTTCGCGGGGGCTTAGCCGCTTCTTCGGTACGGGTCCGTGCTGCTGCGGAGCGTTTGGGCGCTGCTGATCTCTCTCTGCCTCCCTCCTGGGGCGCAATTTGTAAAGGTCTGCCGGCCACCCAGACTTTTTGCAAATGCTGCAAGGCTGCCGCAGGGGTATCTGCTGGCAACTCCAGGGTGCTGTAATCCCCATGGATTTCGACCTTGCGGATATGACGGCTGGGAATACCCGCCTCATTGGCAATGGCGCCGACAATATTCTTGATCTGGGCACCGTGGTCTTCGCCCACATCCAGACGAAAGCGGCGCATGGGGAGATCATCACCC
Source organism: Acidithiobacillus marinus (assembly GCF_002847505.1). Classification (GTDB taxonomy): domain Bacteria; phylum Pseudomonadota; class Gammaproteobacteria; order Acidithiobacillales; family Acidithiobacillaceae; genus Acidithiobacillus; species Acidithiobacillus marinus. The sequence continues at coordinate 57,178 of NZ_MXAV01000007.1, read as the reverse complement.
AGGGGCTTGCGGGGGGTACGATTGGCACCGCGATCATTGCGAAGCGGCCTTTCATTGTCGCCCTGCCGCCGTCCGGATGCAGGCCGTCCGCTGCCGCTGGATTCCGTACGCATGGGACGAGTCGGTTCTTCCACCGGAATCAGTGGCCGCTCCTTTTGGACCATGTAGGCCAACGCCGCCGCAATTTCACTGAGTCCCACATCATGTTCCTGCTGGAAATCCGCGATGAGCGATTCAAAAACCGACAGGTCTTCAGCATTGAGGACTTCGGATAACTGTTCCTTGAACTGGGTCATGCGCCGATCCGCCACATCGGCGATACTGGGCAAATGCATGGCGGTAATGGTCTGGCCCGTCGCTCTTTCGATGGCGCGCAGCAAATGCCTTTCGCGGGGGGCGACAAACAAAATCGCATCGCCAGTCCGACCGGCCCGACCGGTGCGTCCAATACGGTGCACATAGGCTTCAGTATCGTTGGGTATGTCATAATTGATGACGTGGGTGATGCGCTCCACATCCAGTCCGCGGGCGGCCACATCGGTGGCGATGACAATATCCAGCGCCCCGGATTTCAGCCTTTCGATGGTTTGCTCACGCAAGGCCTGGCTCAAATCACCGTTCAGCGCACCGCAGGCATATCCCCGGGCTTCCAGACGTTCAGCCAATTCCACCGTGGCGGTTTTGGTGCGCACAAACACAATCCAGGCATTACTGTCTTCCACTTCCAGAATCCGGGTCAGGGCATCGAGCTTGTGGGTGCCGCTGACTTGCCAGTAGCGCTGGCGAATGGTCGCTACCGTCGTGGTGGCAGACTTGATGCGGATTTCCAGAGGATTCTTGAGATAGGTCTTGGCAATGCGTCGGATAGCCTCGGGCATGGTCGCGGAAAACAGCGCCACCTGACGGCCATCGGGGGTATGCTGGAGAATATCTTCCACCGCATCAATGAAACCCATCCGTAGCATTTCGTCGGCTTCATCCAGTACTACCGCCTGCAACTGGGCTAATTGCAGGGTCTTGCGACGCAGATGGTCCTGAATACGTCCGGGGGTCCCCACCACTACATGGACACCACGCTGTAATTGCTTCAGCTGCAGACCCATGGATTGGCCGCCATAAATAGGGAGCACATGAAAGCCGGGCAGAAATTTGGCATAACCTTGCATGGCTTCGGCTACCTGAATGGCCAGTTCACGGGTAGGCGCCAGTACCAGCAATTGCGGCACGCGCAAACTGATATCTACCCGACTGAGCAAGGGTAAGGCAAAAGCGGCGGTCTTGCCCGTACCCGTCTGGGCCAGGCCAATGACATCCCTTCCTTCCAGCAAGGGAGGAATGCTTTGTGCCTGGATCGGGGAAGGCTGTTCGTAGCCGATCTCCGCCACTGCTTTTTGCAGGGGTTCGGCGAGCGCAAAATCAATAAAACGGAGATCAGACTGTTGAGACATGGACACACCTAGACTAAGAATTCAGGGTCAGAACTATACGCCAATTATCGGGAACTTGCAGTGTTTTATTGTCCATTCATGACCTGTCCGACAAATCAGTCGGCTTCCAGCACGGCGTTCAAGGCCGACTGAATAGCCTGATCGGCTCCGGGACCAAAGGGCGTCCGGTCCACAACGAAGGAATCGGTAAAGGCATATTCATAATGCACGTCCTGCAGACCCAGGCTGCCAAAAATACGGGTTTCCCAGGAATGATCGTCGGCATGGGCAATCAGGGTAGGCCACTGATCCGGCTCGGGACATTCGAGAATAGGCCCGAAAAAAATGGCTCCCGGTTTGTTTTTCAAACGCATGGCACAACTTCCGGGGGTACGACCGGACATCGGCAGAAAATCGATGGTTCGGGTCAGCCGCAGCTTGCTGTCCAAGGGTATATCGATGGAAGCTTGCAGATAATGGCCTTCCGCCGGCTGGGCGACCAGCTTGCAACCCGCCTGCTGCCAAAGGGGAACATCCTGTGCACCGAAATGACTCGGCAAAAACAAGACTTGCAGGGGGGCCAAAGCCGCCAGTTCCGCCTGCAAGGTGGTGCTGTACGCCGGGGCATTGACCAGAATGCCTCCGGCGTCCTTGTCCGCAATAAAAAATACGGCGGGCCGGGTTTCTCCACCCTCCACATGATAAATATCCCGGTCGAAGAAACTGCAAATTTTTTGCATACGCTACTCCTGTCATCCGCCATTCCCCACGATGGCGGCAGTATATCATTATCCCAGCCGCCGTTGTGCTTCATTCCGACTGTGGCATACTCTGTTTATGAATATACTCATGCTGATTGCGGCCCTGATCATTATCCTCGCCGGCGCCGAGGCCTTTACCAATGCCTTGGAACACCTCGGTGATCGTATGGGCATTTCCGAAGGCGTCACCGGCTCGATATTTGCCGCCGTCGGCACCGCCCTCCCCGAAGCCATGGTCCCCATTGTCGCCGTATTTGCTGCCGCGTCCGGCAAACCCGCCCATCTCGGTGAAGAAGTGGGTGTAGGAGCCATTCTCGGGGCGCCCATGATGTTATCCACTCTGACCCTGTTTTTGATGGCAGTATTTGTTTCCCCGCAAAGAGGCTGGCGTGGTGCCCTGCAGCCGGAGCCCAGCGGATTACGGCGTGATCTGGGCTGGTTTCTGGCTGCCTTCGGAATATCCTGCATCGCCCTTTTTGTGCCTCACCAGATTACCCTGGCCCGGGTCGGTATCGCCCTGATTTTGATCGTCCTCTATTTTCTGTATGTGTTGAGTACCCTGCGCGCATCCGCAGCACTGGTTGCCGAAGGTCATGGCACTGAGGCCGGACATGCCCTGTACCTGAGCAAAACCGGATTACCCGTACAGATGCCGGTCATTTTACTGCAGTTATTGATCGGTTTGGGCATGATTGTTTTCGGTGCCAGCCTGTTTGTGGATGGTATTGAGGGGCTTTCCAGTTGGCTCGGTATTTCCGCCTTGATTCTGTCGCTGCTGGTGGTCCCCATTGCCACCGAGCTGCCGGAAAAAATCAACAGCATTCTCTGGATACGCCGTGGTAAGGACACCCTGGCCTTTGGCAACATTACCGGCGCCCTGGTGTTTCAGGGTAGCCTTCTGCCCGCCATTGGCGTCTTGTTGACCCCTTGGAATCCCTCTTTTGCCGTGCTGCTGGGGGCCGGACTGACTTTGCTGGCAGGCGGCTATACCTTCTTGCTGGTGATGCGGGGAGTGACCCTGCGTCCATTTCATTTCGTGCTGAATGGCCTGTGCTATGCCACGTATTTTCTGACTTTGACTTGAAAAAAGGATCAATAATAGGGCTCGCACCCAAAGCCTGGCCTTTGCTAGACTAGTAACCATGCCTCGGTAGCTCAGTGGATAGAGCAACCGCCTCCTAAGCGGTAGGTCGCGCGTTCGATTCGCGCTCGGGGCACCAATTGCGAAGCACTCAGTCCGATACGAGATTGCAATTCTTTACTGCGTCATTTTGCATACCATAAAAGACTGGGGCATCCCGCTTGCGCACGGCCCTCCGCAAAATAAAGTATGCGTATCTTCAGATACATGATCTGCGTATTTCTACCAAAGATAAGAGGCACTTAACATGGTCAGAAAACTAAAAAGAGAAGTCGGCTTTTCCGGCCTGATTTTCGCAAGTTTGGGAGGCATCATCGGGTCAGGCTGGTTGTTTGGTCCTTTGAATGCAGCCCGTATTGCCGGACCACTCAGTATTTTTTCCTGGTTAATTGGTGCGATAACCATCCTTTTTCTGGGACTGACTTATGCTGAAGTTGGTCCTTTGTTTCCTCGCGCCGGTGCTGCTGCTCATATCGCCAATGTCGTGCACGGTAATCTGCTGGGAAAAATCTGGGCCTGGCTGCTCTTCATGTTCTATATCGCCATTGCTCCGGTGGAGGTCATTGCGGTGCTGACCTATGCCAATAACTATATTCCCGGTCTGTTGCAGGGAAATACCGCCCTACTCAGCGGGTTTGGCCTTGTTTCGGCTGTCGGGCTTCTGGGAGCCATGTTTCTCCTGAATTTTATGGGTATCAAACGGGTCACCCAGATTTTTACTGGTTTAGGATGGTGGAAGCTGGCGGTACCCATCTTGACCATTATTGTCCTGGTGGCTTTTTCCTACCACCCTGAAAATCTTCATGTCTTGCACATGAAAGATAATGTGCATGGCATGTTTGCGGCCGTAGCTTCCTCTGGTATCGTCTTCAGTTATTTGGGATTCAGACAAGCCATTGAGTTAGGTGGGGAAAGTAAAAATCCTGGCAAACATATTCCATTGGCCGTCATCGGCTCCATTGTTATTGGTGGTTGCCTGTACGTTGCCCTGCAATGGGCCTTCCTGGTCAGCATGCCCCCGGATCAGCTCACCCATGGCTGGACCAAGCTCAGCTTCAGTGGAGTTTTTGGCCCATTTGCGGCGGTGGCCGGGCTGTTGGGAATTACCTGGCTGGCGGTATTGATTTATGCCGATGCCCTCATTTCTCCCGGAGGCACGGCACTCGTCTATGCCACCTCGGCGGCGCGGGCGGTGGTGGCCAATGGTGAGGTCAAGGCCGGCCCGAGTTTTTTCACCAAGATCAGTGAAGGGGGCGTGCCCTGGGTCGGGGTGATTGTCGCTTATGTGATTGGTTGCCTGTATTTCCTGCCCTTCCCTTCCTGGCAGAAACTGGTCGGGTTCATTACTACCATTTCGGTCATTACCTATGGCATCGGCCCCATCGTCCTGCTGCAGTTGCGGCGCTCGGTTCCGGATTTGCAACGACCTTTCCGCTTGTGGGGCGCCCATGTCATTGCGCCGATTGCTTTTATTTTATCCTCACTGGTCGCCTATTGGGGCGGTTTGCAGGCGCTTTCTTACATTTTTGGCGTGCTGTTTGGCGTACTGATCATCTACGGGATCGTGCACTTGATCCGGGGAAAAGCCGATGACAAGCCCCTCGGCTTCAAGCACATCACCTGGATATTTCCTTATTTCATCGGACTCTGGGTGCTTTCCTGGTTTGGTCCCAAGATCCTGGGCGGAACCGGAGATATCCCGTTTTATCTGTCCATGGTTCTGGTGGCCATTCTCGCCATCATCTGCATGATCTGGGCACTGAAAGTCACGGTGCCGGACGGTCGTGTCAGCGATTATTTTTCGACCATGGAGCAGGAGGGTATCGATCTGTAAACACCGATCATCCTGCAGTCTATGGTCAGCCCCCTTTTCAGGGGGCTTTTTGCTATGATGGAGATTACCTGGCGTTCCGACAGTGGAGTGATGAGCATCATGGGGAAGACAGCATCCAGTAACGTCCGCAAACTGGCTGCGGCGCAGAAGCCGATATTTTTTCGTCCGCCCAGCCACCCCGCGCCCTTAAAAAGGCCATTGTATTTATCACGTATTCCAGCCGGCTTCCCTTCTCCGGCCGATGATCATGTCGAGCGCTCGCTGGATCTGCATGAACATTTGCTCCCCCATCCCGATGCCAGCTTTTTTCTGCGGGTTTCGGGCGATTCCATGCTGGACTATGGCATTCATGATGGCGATCTGCTGATTGTCGATCGCGCCATTGATGCCAGGGAAGGCCATATTGTCATTGCCGCCGTGGATGGCGAGCTCACCGTCAAAAAGCTTGGCAAACACGCCGGACAACTGGCTCTGCTACCAGGTAACAGCGCGTACCCCCCGCTCTTGCTGGATCCCGAACAAGAATTGGTGATCTGGGGCGTGGTGCGTCATGTCATTCACAGCCTGGGCCAGTAAACATGACCTTTGCCCTGGTGGACGCCAATAATTTTTATGTCTCTTGCGAACGCTTGTTTGCACCACAACTGGAAGGGTGCCCGGTGGTAATCCTCAGCAACAATGATGGATGTGCCGTATCCCGATCCGCCGAAGCCAAGGCTCTGGGTATCGGGATGGGCAAACCGTATTTTCAGTGGCGGAAACTGGCGGAACAACAGGGTATTGTCGTGCTGTCTTCCAACTATGCGCTGTATGGAGAATTGTCGGCACGGATGATGCGCCTGCTGGGGAGCTTGAGCGCAGCACAGGAAATTTACAGTATTGACGAGTCCTTTCTGCATATTCCCGTCCAGGGGGATGCAGCCATGCGCTGGGGCCAAGCCACCCGGCGGCGGGTGCACAAGGAGTTGGGCTTGCCGGTTTGTGTCGGGATGGGACCTTCCAAAACCCTGGCCAAACTCTGTAACCACTGGGCCAAAAAAGGGCGGGTCGCCGGGGGCGTATGTGACTGGGACAGCATACCCGCCGATCAGAAGGCGCAGTGGCTCCAGGAAACACCGGTAGATGCCGTCTGGGGAATAGGCAGACAATGGGGCAAAAGCCTGGCGCAGCAGCATATCCATCGGGTCATGGATTTATTGCGTGCGGATCCCGTCGCTCTCCGGCAGCGCTATGGCGTCGTTCTGGCCCGCATTCACAGGGAACTGCAAGGTGTTTCCTGCCTGCCGCTGGAGCAGATACCGCCGAAACATCAGCATATCCAGTGCAGCCGTTCGTTTGGCCGCGCCACGGAAAAGCGCGCTGATCTGGAAGAAAGTTTATCCGTGCACGCGCAACGTTGTGCGGCCAAGTTGCGTCAGGATGGTCAGGTGGCTCAGGGCATTCAAATCCAGATTCGCAGTTCACCCCATCGCGGACACTATTATTCCGGTGTTGCTTTTCGGCGCTTACCCCGGCCGAGTAATGACTACCGGGAGTTGTGGTCTGCGGTGAAAGCGGCGCTGGCAGAGGCGTACCGGCCAGGCGTGCGCTACGTCAAATCCGGTATTTTGCTGAGCGACTTGCAGGACGTGAATACGCCAGAAACCCGGAGTCTTTTTGCCCCGGAAACCGCTCCCGCTGAAGGCCGGAATCAAAAACAGGCGGCACTGGCGGAAGCCTTGTCGCTGCTGCAAAAGCGTTACGGAAAAGCCGCTCCCGGATTCGGGGTAGCCGGTCTGCGCGCGCCACGGATCTGGTCCATGCGTACTGGCAAGCGCTCGCCCCACTATCTGAGCGACTGGTCTGACATTCCCGTGGTCCAGGCCGACTATTCGACCACCACTTCCAGCGCCCCTACGTCCAGAAAAGCGGCTTCCACCATTGCCGATTCCTTCTCGTCAAAACCGTAAAACTCACAGGCAAGCACATCTTTTTCGGCAAATATGGCCGGGCGGTAGCGCAGCGGCTGCTCCAATAATTTCTGCAAGGCGGCATAGTAATCGGGATGATCCCCGTGCTTCTCCGTCCAGGCCGTGCGGATACTGGAAAGGGCTTCCTGAGCCGCTTTTTCATCATCAAACAATACTTTCAGGGCAAACATAAAACACTCCTGTGCGGCAGTGGCATCGCGTTTTCTATTCAAAAAATGGCCGGGGACATACAAGCAAAATCAGTATAACAGCTTCCAGAAAACCGCACATTTCACTGACTGAAAATTTCATGCGATCTGGTGGCATTTGGCCAATGCTCTGCACAAACAGGGAGCTGTCGCTGCGAAAGAAGCCAAATATGCCGCTTATCTGGTCTATGAGCGCAACATTTACAGTCAGAAGCCAGATATCGCCCTCCTGCTGCCGACTCTACAGCTCCTGCAGAAAGCCCTGGCTGCGGAGGGTGATCAGCTCGGTGAAATTCATCTTCTGGTAGCCATGTACCGCGCTTATCCCCATGACCCCCAGGTCGCCGTTGACCTCAAAAAAGCCGTCCTGACCTCTGGTTTCAAAATCCAGAGTATTATACCCCGGATACCAACCAGTTTCCGACGCGGACCTGCGTCCGCTTTACAGCGCCCCTGTCAGAAGCACCGGATTTTCATGTCAGTAACTGGGTCAGCTTTTCGCCGGCCCGCGCGCAGCTTGCCGTAGTCCGCGAAAACGGCGGCATTTGCATCTGAGGTATCCACTATTGTCAGGACACCTCAGAGTGCCTTTCGGTATGGATATGCGCTGTGACGCCTCCTGTAAGCCGAGCCCCTGACTCAAAACCAACTTGACCGCTTCCGCCCGAAACTCAGCCGTATAGCTCTGCACTTTCTTTCCCATAAAATCCTCCTCGACCCACTATATCCAATAGGGGGTGTCCACGAGATTCAAGGTACCTCAGAAAACAGCAGCTTTTTTCTCGAACATGGTCTAAAATCCTTGAGAGTTGGTCAGATATAAGGTCCATAATGATGGAAATAGTGAATATTCATGCAGCGAAAGCCCAGCTATCCGAGTATCTCAGCAAGGTAGAGCGAGGCGAGACGGTGATCATTGCCCGTCGTAACAAACCGATTGCCGAGTTGCGGCCGATTTCGGCATCCATCCTGACCAAGAAAAGTCGGCCCATGGGCTTGGCAAAAGGTAAAATACATTGGGTCGAGGATGCCTTTGCCCCCCTGTCTGATAGTTGATCATTGAGAGCGGATCCGATTCGGTTTTTGACTATCTGCTCTTCCAGATCGACGCATCGGACTTTCGGCGCATAGCACTGTCCGATACCGACCTTCGTCATCTTCCGCAACTACCGCCGATTCATCGGGATCCTTTCGATCGCATGCTGATTTGCCAGGCCATCGAACGTGGACTTACATTGGTCACCCCTGATCCGGCCATTGGAAAGTATCCCATTAGAACGCTTTGGCTGTGATGCGTTCTTCGGACGAAAGTGGTGGGGCAGCCTGAAGCTCTTGGGGCATTCTACCGGGAAGATGACTAGGCACTATCTGGACAAACACCAAGAACCGTGAATTGTGACCGATACTGTCGGGCCATCACTAATGGCTTGCCAAAAGTTTACCAAACAACTTTTTTGATGCCTGCATAAAATATGCAACACAATGAAAAATATAGATAAATTGGTCGGGGCGAGAGGATTTGAACCTCCGACCACCTGAACCCCATTTATTTGCGCCCTAACATCCTAACGCTTTCTTTATAAAAAACTATTTTACTTCCGGATACAACAGTAAAACACAAATCGCGTCATTTAATATCAATAAGATACAAATCTGTTTCCAGATAATATGCACACCTCCTGCCTGGAAAGCGCCCGTTCCGCCCCCTTATCTGTCGCTGAACTTTTCTGCATCGAATACTACATAAAACAAATCCGGATTCTTTACCCAGAAGCGCGAGAGGAACGTCAATTAATCGGGGTAGTACGGCATCTGTACCAGTTCGGCCACCAGCGGGGTGAAATAGGTGTGGGTGACACCACGATAGCGGCCATGCGCCTTGCGCCGCACTTGCCGGACGATGTATCCGGCAGCTTCGAGATTTTTGATAGCTTTGCTGACCGTGCGCACGCTGCGCCCACCTTCTCCTTACTCGCCAGAAACCAAAGCGCAACCAACTTCCGGTAGAGAAGCCCATTTTTTGATTGTAATCACCTGTTTTCATTGCAAAAATAAATGCCACCCCAAAAAGGAACTCATTTAATAGCAAATATAACAAAGACTGCAAAGGAAGCCGGATACCTTTCGTGCCCTATCCCCTCTTGTCCTGTCGGCTTCCCTGCTCTTTTGGGTTTCTCCAAAAGCCCATGTCCTGCCAACCCACACTTTCTGTCCGGCCTTTGAGTTTTGGTATTCGCTCAAACATGGAGATTTACATGAAAGCATTGCAAATAGTCGCCGCCGCTCTGGGCAAGAGCCTGGGCGGTATATCAGTTACCGTGGATCCCAAGGCATCCACGGCATACACCAACGGCAAGAAAGTGGTCCTGCCTGTCCTGCCGATTCTGGCAGATGAAGAGCGAGCGGATGTCACCCTGGGGCTCGTCTGTCATGAGAGCTTCCACATTCGCCATACCTATCTCGGCGGTCGGCTCGATGGGAGACCCCCCGCAGGAATCGACTACACCCCCCTCAAAAAGCGCATCCAGAACGCCCTGGAAGACGCCCGGATTGAACATCGGGGATTCAGGCAGTACCCCGGTTCCCGGAAGTTTCTGGACACTCTGGTGGCCTTTGCCATTCGTGAGGGCTGGTTCAGAAACCCCCGGCGGAACACTAAGCCTGGCAACCTGGTTCTGTTCGGCCTGCTGTTCCACTACCGGGCGGGCTTTCTGGAGCAACACGATCTGGACAACATTGCCCAGACCTGGGAGAAAAAGGCGATCAAGACCTTTGGCAAGCGTTTGTGGTGGCAGATGTTGGGTATCGCCGATAACGCGGTCGTGGCTTCTGGTCCGGAAGCCTGCTGGCTCGCGGCAGATCAAATCTGTGCGCTGCTGGCTGGTGAGGATCAGGAAGAGGATCCGGATCAGGAATCTGGTTCTTCTTCGGATTCCGGAGAGGATGCAGGTTCGGATGACTCGTCTGATTCCGATGATTCCGAACTGGACTCCCGCCAGAAAGCCGCGAAAGAGGCTGCCGCTTCCGGAGAGGATGATCTGGATCAGGTAGATCTGGCGGAGATGGTGCCGGTAAAGCGGAAACAGGTTTCAGATATGCCCCCCGAACCAGCCCTCAGTCAGCCTCTGAAGGAGCATGGGAATGATGCTGACCGTCTGAACCCTGCCCAGGTGGAGTCCCAGCGGATCTACCGGAAGATCTGTGGTCCTCTGGAAGCCAAACTCTGGGCCAGAGCGCAGGAAGAGGAATGGGTCACGCGCACGGGCACGTCTGGAGTGGTTTCCAGCAGTCTGTACGCGGCACATACCACCGGGAGGGTTTTCCGAACCCGTGTGGAAGGCGATTCGCGGTCCATGACCGTGCATCTGCTGCTGGATAACAGTGGCAGCATGGGGGATGTTATGAATGTCGAACATAGCAGCTACTGGGCGGCTGCCGGCGCATTGGCACTGGTCCGCTTGTTTGCATCGCTGGGCATCGACTGGTCTGCATCGTGGTTCGATGATGTTTACTACCAGGGACGGGGATATTCTTCAGCCCCTATGTCACCCAGGGATCCCTGGGAACTGTTTCCCGGCGGCTATACGGATCTCCCTTTGGGGATGTCCGAAGCGGGTAAGCAGCTTGTCTGTGAAACAGAAACAGACCGCAAGCTCTTGCTGGTTCTGACGGACGGCGGTGCGAACGAGTCAGACACATCCGCGCTGGATGCCGAGTTGATGCGTCAGGGTATCGAAGTTCGGTATGTTCTGATCGGAGCTTTGGCGGGTTTTTATTTTGCCAAGGACCGTGTTTCTCACGGCGAACTGGCGGATACGGCGAAAGCCATGATCGGAGCTTTCCGGTCTTTTGTCTGATCTGTAGCAGGCTTCTATTTTTCCCCTACCCCACAGCTTCGGCTCTGGGGTTTTTTTCGTGTGCGTTCCCATATTTTCTGTCCTGCCTTTCCCTTGCGGTATTCAATCATCGCAAGGAGAGTGTCATGGACGTGGAAAATGTAAGCAATGAGGTGTTGTTAAGCTGCGTTGTCGGGAAAAGAATGGCGAAAAGCCTCGCAAATAGACCGTTGAGCGAAGTCTTTGGCTATTCCAGGCCGCGACACAATGATCTGGCTGAGGAGATCGCACCTTACAATGTTATTGAACAGTTGGCCGCAAGCAAGGAGCTAATGGCTCGTTGCTTCGCTGAGAGGTTATCTACTGAGGAAGATCTGGTTATGAATTCCCCGGAGGCCGTGAGAGGGTTTTTGTGTACCCGTCTTGCCCATTTGGAACGAGAGGTTTTCGCCATTCTTTGGCTGGATAATCGGCATAGGGTGCTGGCATTCGAGGAGCTATTCCACGGAACAATAAACCAGTCATCTGTTTACACAAGAGAGATTGTCAAATCTGGTTTGGCCATCAATGCTGGGGCCGCACTGATTTGCCATAATCATCCTAGCGGTTTACCAGAACCTAGTCGGGCCGATATTCAAATAACAAAGCATATAAAAGAGGCTTTGTCGTTGGTGGAGATTCGCCTGCTGGATCATCTGGTCGTTGGTGGTAACACCGCTACATCCCTTCAGGAAATGGGAGTCATGTAAACTAATACCCACCCTCACGCTCAGGCTTGAGGGTTTTTCTTCGGGTGCCGTCTGCCATTCCATACTTTCTGTCCAATCTCTCCTTTCCGGTAATCAGGAAATCAATCGGCAAAAAAGGAGACAGGCCATGAATTTCAAAAAAATGGCGGAGCGTTCCGCCTATGCTTCTATTGCCGGTCTTGCTAAAATGGCACTGACCGGTTCCGCCGATCCAGTTTCCATCACTGCGACCGCTGTTCTGACCGTTATTGCCATTGCATTGGCAATTCTCGACCGCCTCAGCAGCTAAAGGAGATCGTTATGGAAGACTTTATCAGCAATCTCATTGGAAACGGCATTTTGATCTTTATGATCGTTGCCGTGTTTTTTGGGACCACAGCCGACATAGGCTATGTGGCAGCAGGCGGATCAGGGTTAATTATCGCGTGGGTATTCTCTTTATACCTGCGCCATCCTGAAAAATTCAAGCTTCATAAGAAGCATTAACCACCCCCACCCCATTGCTTCGGCTCTGGGGTTTTTCTTCGTGTGCGTTCCCATATTTTCTGTCCTGCCTAACCCTGCCGGTAATAGATCGCAATAAGGGAACACCATGAATAAACGTGAAAAGTTGTTGGCAAAAGCCCAGATGGGGGCAGAACTTTCCTATAGCGAGTTCCAAACCTTGCTCACTCAGCAAGGATGGCGCTACTCTGGCCATGAAGGTAGCCATGCAAAATGGGTATCGCCTGCTGGAACGCGCTTGATGATTCAGGACTCGAAGGGAAAAGCGAAAAGATACCAGGTTCGTCTGTTCCTGAAATCGTTGGACAAGGAGGTGTTGTAATGGATGAATTTAACGGATTCGCCGTGCGGCTGTGGTTCGATCATGATACTCAACAGTGGGAAGCTATGCTTGTTGATGTTCCCGATGCTTTCATCTCTGCTGGCGGACACTCTCCAGAAGAAGCTATAACAGAACTGAGAATAGCCTGGGATTTGTGTTATTCGGGTGAGAAAAAGCCTGTCTCCGAAGTAGCAGTTTCTGCAGCCTGACCATCCCCACCCCATAGCTTCGGCTCTGGGGTTTTTCTTTGCCCTGCAGACAAAGAAAATGCCCTCTGTTCACACCTGGGCTGGCGTCTGCTGCCCTCAAACAGTAAGGGGTATTCAATTACAGCAACTTCCTTGCAACAGAACCCGGAACATTGCCGGCCTTGCACCGACCAAAGATTTGAGAAAAAACCCCAAGGCAGGGAAGGAGATCACATCCTCGTGTGGGGATGCCCTTTGGTCTCCGTTTCAAAGTACGCAATGCAGCGATAGAATGCAAGTGGATAATGAGCTCCCATACTTTCTGTCACCCCCCTTGTGTTTGGAATTTCATCCCAACACAAGGAGATTTATTTATGAAAACGCACAATACTGTTGTTAGTGGTTTTATCACCCTCAAAGACGCCAACGTCGAGGCGGCGCTATTCGAGGCTCGCCATGAGATCGGAGAGTCCGCCTGGAAACAGGGGTATTCCGAAGAAAAGTGCAAGGCCACCCGTGCCATCTTCAAAAAGCACGGGGCTGGTTTCGTAACAAAGCTGTCCGGCCCTCTGATGGGATTTTCCACAAAGGAAAATGTGGACGGCTCTGGTAATACCTACCAGAAAGCACGCATCGTTCTGGGGAAAGATATTATTTCCCTGGAAGTGGATACGGAGTTTTGCCAAAGGCTCTTGCCCAAGCTGGAAACCGTTATTGCTGATATGGGATTAGGTACCGAGATCGTCATCTCCGCTTTCCCCACTGAAGAAGAACGGAATGGTCGGAAGTTTATAAACCACACGGCCTCTGTGAAGGTCCAGGGCACGGAGGTGAAAGGCGCTTCCCACTTCAAAAAGGCCCAGGAAGCAGCCAAAGCTGCCGGCGAAGCCATGAAGTCTGCCGGTATCAAGGATGCCAAGGCACTCAAGGCTGCCCGGCAATCCGCGAAGAACCAGTATTTCTGGGAATTGGCGGAGAAGCTCGGCAGGATTTGCGCTGACCAGCATGATCCAGAACCAAGCCCTTTGTTCATCAAGGCGCTGGATCGGATACAAAAGGCGGACATTTCCAGATTGGATGCCGCTCAAGAATGGGTATCGGCCCACTTTTTTGGGGAAGAGTTGGTCCTCTTAACCGAGGCCATTCAAAATCGCTGCTCCATTGCGGCATAGATCTATCCGCCCCCACCCTCACGCTTCGGCTTGAGGGTTTTCCCTTGCCTGCCGCGTGCTTCCCATACTTTCTGTCTGGCCTTTGAGGTTTGGTATTCACTCAAAATGGAGGTTCTTATGAAAGTATTGGTTAGCCTTTCCGGCGGTTTGGTCAACGCGGTCTATCTCGATGATGAGGCCCAGAAAGCGGGGCTACAGGCAGTCATCGCTGATTACGACTGTGAAGGTTCGGATGTCATACCCGTTCAGGATCCCGATGGGGATGATGTGTTGCTGTGGCGAGAAACGCCCATTGTAGAATCTTCGTTTGCCCAACAGATGTTCCAGATCGAGGAGGTGTTACGATGATGGATGTAAATGAAATACCTGACGAAGTGTTGACTGACATTATGCGGAACATGGGTTATGAGCCGGATGGGGAAAGCGATATTCAAGCCTATCTGGATGAAATAGGTAAGATGGATGTCCGTACAGCATTCAATAAGTATTTGTCATGGCAAGGAATTATCGGATACACCGACGATATTATCGCCGCCTTGGATGGCATAAGATCTGCGGAAAATCCCAAGAAACCGAGCGAAGTTTAAGGCTAACTTCCTGATATTTCACCCTCACCCCACTGCTTCGGCTTTGGGGTTTTTCTTTGGGTGCTGATCCCATATTTCCTGTCCGGACTCTCTCTTTCGGTATTCATCCGAACATGGGGTTCGGTTTTTTTTCTCAAGGAGAGTGTTATGTCTGATCATTTTTTTGGTGAAGTGCGTTTTCCCCTTTGGGCCGTCCAGCATGTTCCCGGCCTGGACGATGATGTTCGTCTGTACGAGCTTGAAACCCTGGGTATCCCCTATGACCGAGAATCCGCCGAGTATTACGAGTACAAGACCGAAGACGAGTACCTGCGCTGGGTGAATCAGTACAAGGCCCGTGTCTTCCGCGACAATCTTCAGCGTCTGAAGTCAGGAGCGCGGGATAAGATCGGTGATATGTACCGGCTCACCGAAGAAACCAAGGGCCATCTCGACGGGATACCCGGCATCTGGGTCTATCAGAACGTGGCTTGTGGGCGAATCGTCACCGATGATGCGCTGGATGCCGCTGAACGGGACTTCCGGGAAGTGATGCGGATTTTCCGGATTGGGGGCATTACCCGGATCGGGGCTTTTGTCTCGTTTCCAGAGAGGCAACAGAAATCCATTGCGGATGCTGTGTTGTGGGAGATTGAAGCGCGGTTACGGCAGATTGCCGGGCTTGAGGAGGTGTGAATATGTGTTTGAAAGTTTGGATGCAAAAGCTGAAAATATTTCAGAGGATTCTCTTAGCCTTGGTTGTCTTAGATTGGTTTGGGTTTGAGTTTATCGGGTACCTGATTGTCGGGAAAGGAGATTGCTGATGTTTTTCACTATCTTTGAGTCTGTTTTGGTGTTCGGAGGATTTTTCGTCATCGTATATTTCATTGTGGCGCTTAGGAAGCACTGAAATGTCTGCGCTCGATTGGTATGACACTATTGTGTCTGGAAGCAGGTTTGTTATTGGGTGTGTCGCCATTTATTTGCTGACCCGGCACTAATTACGATCTTCCCCAACCCCATCGCTTCGGCTTTGGGGTTTTTCTTTGCCTGATGCGCTATTCCAGGGGGCGGTTGTATTTCAGGGACTGCTCATAGAACGGACCCTTGGGTATCGCTTCCCGCAAGGATGCGCGTTCTCTCTCCAGGTCGGATATGTAATTTTCAGCATGGGATAGCGATCTCGATAAACCCACCCACTGATGCAAGATCAATCTGCGATGTTCGATCAAATCCTGTATCCGGTTCAAAGATTCCCGCGTCTGCTCCACACCCAGCCCCCAGCCACCCTTGCTCTTCGCTTTGCGGGAAAGGGCTTTCAGCGGGAGGAATGTGTAGAACCAACGGTACTGGCCAGAAAACTGCCGCATGAGCCAACGCACCATTCTGGGTTGCAGTGCGTTATTAAGCCGTCGCTCGCTTCGTTCCCAGAACAATCCTATCTTTTCGTTACTCTTGGGCTGGTAGGTGTCCAGAATCCGACCATGAAGCTCAAGAGTCTCGTCTATCTCGCCCAGGGCGGCAATCGTGCGGTCGAGTTGAGTCCGGAGGTATTCCGTCATATTGGGGTCGCTTCCGGCAGGAACAGGGGCGCGGCTCGATGTTTTTTGAATCTGGCGGTCATCGGCAAATTCTTCGATGGTCAGGATTTTTCGGTCAGGAGACATTTTTTGGTCCGTGGACGAGAAATATCGCCGACAATGATATTATAAGGTTATGAAAAGCACAAAGCTGCATTTTTTTGAGTGCTTGAGGGTACTCTTGAGCCCCTTTAAGGACAGGTAACAACCTGTTCGGACTAAAAGGGACTCTTGAGGACCACCAAAGACAATCAGAATAACAACCCGCAATGACTATAGTGTATTTTTGAGCATCTGTAAGCACTCAGATAGACCGAACAAGACTCTACAAGACCACACAAGACTTCAAAGGATGAGAATAAAGCAGCCTCTCTAGGTATTGTGTGGTTGTCGCAAGTTCTGTTGAGTGCTTGCGAGTGCTTACAGGTATCCTGTGGTCGTATTCGTGCTTCTCAGGTCCACAGAAGTGCTCTTGTGTCTCCTGGAATGATATTATAGTGTATAAACTCTTCCATATTGGGAACCAAAAAGGAGATTTTGATATGACGTGTGTAGGATTGGATGTAGGGCATTCCGCTGTAAAACTGACATGGCAGGGCAAGGATGGAACCATCAAGCGGGCCATGTTTCCGTCCGTGGCGGTCCCCGCCATGACCATCACGGACAAGGAAGCATCAGAACAGGCCAAGACCGAAACGGCAGACGTGAATGGCATGGATTATTTCTTTGGCGAAACCGCCGTGCATGAAGTGGGGAGTATTGCTGTGACCGGTCTGCATGACCGATGGCTGGAAATGCCGGAGTTTCAGGCGCTGGTACAAGGAGCGGTCAACATCGTGATGCGGGATACCGGGGGCATCCACAGCATTGCCACCGGACTGCCACCATCCATTTATGCAGAACAGAATCTCCGGATGCGGAACATTGTCTCGGTGTGTACGGATGCCGAAGTACGGGTCCACCAGGAACCCGCAGGGGTCGCCTTGCGGTATCGAGTGGACGAAAACGGCAGCATGAAGCCGGACGCCACAGGCGATCTAGGGGTGGTGGCCATAGGGCGGTACACGACCGACTTTATGGCCATGCTGGATGGTCGATGGGTGCAGGGGGCGGCAGGATCGGCCAGAGGCATGAGCAGAGCCGCAAATCTGGTGATGCGAAAACTCAATGAACAGGGATACAAAATTGATTACCTGGATGCCGACGACGCTCTCTGGAAGAAAACGATCAAATATAACGGCCAAACGAACGATGTCAGGCCTATAGTAGATATGGCACTGCATGTGCTGGCTTCGGAAATCTTCGATGCCGCATCCAACAAATTCGGGGATACCGGCAGGAAGCTCGAAAGAATACTCGTGGCTGGCGGTGGCGCTGCGCTGATGTTCGATGGGCTTAAAGCCTACTGGCCCCAGGCAGAGCTGGTGGAAGACCCCCGATTTGCTGTTGCAGAGGGATTCCGCCGGATCAGCGCCGGGATATGGAACATCCGGAACAAATAAACAAGAGGGCGGGCAGATGCGAAAAATACGAGTGATTTTTACCGTCAAAGAAACAGATGCCGATCTGTATGATTGGTTTGACAATATTCCTGCGCGGTATCGCAACCTCATGTTGAGGATGGCGCTGCTGGATGCTATACGGAACGGGAACGGCGGAGCGGATCCTGAGAAATACTTTTCCCGAACAACATCAGGACCCAATAAAAAGCCCGTGAAATCGCAGCCCGGAACGTCTAAGATGGAAGCCTATCAGACGGAACCCAAGGTGATGAACCAGCCCAAACCCAAAGGTCGGGATGAATCAACCAGAGATGCGGTAACGGATACAGAGGCCAAGGGTGAAGAAGAGTTGGTGGCCTTTACTCTGGCCCATCTACCAGAGGGTGTCTCGGAAGATTTGCGCGAACTGGCGACTCGATTCCCCAGGGAGCAGCCCTACTCTATGGATGATCTGCTCACTCTGAAAGAGTTGGTCACTTGTACTGAGCAAGGGGGGAATGGCTAATGCTCGTTGTTACCGATCAAGAAATAGCCGGGAAGTCCGTCGAACAAACGCTCGGAGCCGTGTATGGCGTGGCAGTACGCTCTCGGAACGAGTTGGGTAACGTCCTGGGAAAAATACGGGCCATTACTGGCGGGAAAATGGCGGGTTACGAAAAATTGGTCATGACCGCTAATCAGAGTGCGGTGGAAGCTATGGTCAGTCAAGCGGAACAGGCCGGAGCCAATGCTATCGTGGGATTCCGGTTTAATACATCTTCCATGGGCGGCGGCGAAGAAGAAGAGTTTATACAAGTCACGGCCTACGGGACTGCGGTAGTCATTCGGTAGAACCGGACCAGACAAAGAAAAACCCCAGGCCGAAGCATGGGGTGAGGGGGTTAATCAGAAAGCCCAGTCCGGAGACTGGATCGCACGGACAGCCGATTGAATCCGTTCGGCGGTTATGCTCGGAGATTTGGAGGGAGATTCTGGCTTGTGGGTGCTTTTTGTAAAGATGGTGCGCAATAATTGCTCGAAATTGCCCGTTTGAATAGCCCTCAGCAATTTTTCACCAGCTTCTTTTGTGGAAACACCGTCAGCCAGTTCACCATCGAGATCATAAAGCGGGGAATACTCTCCACGAGTTTTCTTGTTCAGCATGGTAATGGCGGTATGTCCCGGTTTCCTGTAAACAGATCCACCGAGCTTAGTCCCTGGGCCGTAGAAAATCGCCGCATCAGACACTCCATCGGGAATAATACAACCCCAAACCTTTTGCGTCGGGCTATTGGATGCCCTGACAATCGTGATTCTGACATTCATGACGTTCCTCCTTACGATTTGCGAATGGTTTCGCGCAAGGTGTCGGCCTTGCGGTATGTATCCAATGTGGAAGTGTCAAAACCGATCTCCTGCAGCAGACGCGAATAATCCACGCTGCCCTTGGCATACTTCCGGGAGACTTCCAGACCCGCACCCTTGATCATCCCCTCGCCTTCCGGCAGGAAAGACAGCAGGGCTTCCCGAAGACGCTTTTCTTCGCTCTTTACCGTTTCCACCATGGACTGAAAATCCAGCCATTCCGCTGCGAGGTCGGCAAAGCCGTCGGGCAGGGAATCTGATACAGAATGGTCAAAAACCGACCAGTCTTCATCTGTGACTGCTTTCCAGAAAGCCGACTCGCGCTGGATAAGCCGTTTCTGAAATTCCGGATCCGGCAATACATCCAGAATGATCGGGATCTCCGCTGCCTCTGGCCGGTAAGTGGCGTAGAGGAGTTTGTTGGCTCCGGAAACGGCCAAGGCGTGCTGGACCTGGCCGAGATACTACTCCGGCACTTTGCCGGACACGGCGGTTTCCCAGTCTTTTATTCCTGGGCACTTGATCTCCAGGAGGGTGTCACCATCCATGGAAATACCGTCTGCAGATAGCCTCATCCAAGGGTGATGCGGGTGTTCGCCACAGATCGGAGAAAAAAACTCTCCGGTAATGCCGTTGACCAGATCACGCGCCACTGGCTCCAAGTCATGACCGCGCTGCATGGCCTTGGCCGCCGCAGGGTGCGGGATAGCGGGCTTAGTGATGCCCACTTTTTCACTGTAAAGCGTATATGGGTCTTTGAACGGGCTCATGCCCATGATGATCGGGGCGTCGGATCCGCCGATACCGCCCGTCCGCCATGACAGCCATTCGGCGGTATTTTGTTCCATCTCGATGATTTTCATTAAATCTCTCCTTGTGTTGGGGGTGAATTCCAAACATCAGAGGCCGGACAGAAAGTATGGAATGACGCCCGAAGAAAAACCCCAGAGCCGAAGCTATGGGGTAAGGGTGGATTAGAACATCCAGGGCTGTGATGCCGGTATTTTTTGGATCTGCGTTTGCACAACCTCAGTGGGTTCTGGCTGAAGTCCTGACCGGTCGCCCTCCCAGAATCCGATTCCTAAAGGGAGTACCACCACTTTCCCCAAATTTAACATATAATTGGGCATGTCTTTTATCGGTTCGTCAGGGCCGGACATGCTCGTTCTGGCTTTCAGTAATTTCTTGGTTATTGCCTTAGCCAACGTGAGACAACCATGGGTGAAAGCATCTTTGGGTGTCAGCCGAAGATGCTGAACTTCCTTGTATTCAGCCCCTGGGTACAGAACCCGCGACTGATAACGAGCAAACACCTCATTTTTGGTGTGCGCCTTAATGTTAGCGGGGCCATTGAGAATGCCGCACCAGAACGATGCGGCATTCGATGAATCCGGGGCGGAATCATCATACAGAATGCCGTACACACTGCGGCAGTCATCCTGTTTGCTTCCTATCCGTACACGAATACCCATGACACTCTCCTTACGATGATTGAATACCGGAAAGGAGAGGCCGGACAGGAACTATGGACTAGCACACAAAGAAAAACCCCAAAGCCGAAGCTGTGGGGTGGGAGATGCGTCGTGATAGCGAGATGAGTTCCATCTGACTACCTTCTGTTCCCAGGGGCGACGTGCTCCCCGGCTTGCAAAAGCAAGCAGAGGATCCAGTATCAGATGATACCGGAGCGGATGAGTGAGCCACGAACCCCAGCATAAATGCTGAAGCCCGTGATCACGCACGCGCACACGACGATAGCCATACGGCTGCTCCTTTTCGGATGAATACCGAAAAAAAGAGCGGTGACAGAAAGTATGGGAAGCGCACAGCAGGCAAAGAAAAACCCTCAAGCCGAAGCGTGAGGGTGGGGTGAGAATCAGGATGCCAGATCGACTGGTTTAGGCAGGCTCATGGTCGCCGTATGACAGGCTGAACCTGAAGAACAGTCAACCAAAGCAAAATTGCTTTGGTAGCCGAGTTTTTCCATAGATGAAACCAGATTGTTATGAAACGATGCCATAGTTTCTTCGTAACTGTCATCCCGATAGGCTGTTTCCCGGTTAGATAAAGCCCAGCTTTCTTGTCTGGTAAGGCGCAATCCCTTATTAAACTTCTCGGCTTCCCGATACTGTTTCCAAAAAGGATTCTCCTGTTCAGGGGTGGCGTTCTCCGGTATCCATTGTCGCCGCAGACCAACCATAACATTCAAACGATCCATGATTTTCTCATTGTTCGGGAAAAAATGAATCGTGCCAATGCCGGGATAGAACCGAATATCAAAATAGTCGGTTTTGACGCGCTGGCCACCCCTTAGATCCGACAGTTGACCCTCAAAAGCATCAATTAGCCCATAGCGGGGACAGTCCTTGCCGTCGAGCATGGCAAAAACCTTGTCTATGTCTTCCAGGATTTTCCGGGCATAATATCCAAGACTACGTTGCCATGAATCCATAGAAAAACCGGGTAATATGAAGCGATTGGCTCTAATTCGCATCCCCGCCATGCGGTGTTTGTCGTTCGACTTCCACCCCATATAATAAACTGTGTTATCGCTATGATACTTGGTGATCTGGTCGAAGATCTCGCAGGCCATGTCGAGCTGAATATCGCCCTTACTCATGGCCAATCCCTGCAGGAATCCGTAAATATTTCCAACGGTGAAGTCCATCTTTTTTACGGATTCAAAGCGACTTTCCAGATCCTGCTGCACCTTTGTTGAAGTCATTTTATTCACTTCTGTGGAGCGGATAACGTAAGACCAGCCACGGTCCTTTAGATCTTCGTATGCGGTATTCAACGCTCCATGAATACCTCTCTTGCTTTTGGGTGCCGGGTTAATGTCATCAGGATGTGATGTTTCCCTTTGCATTTCCCTCAAGCTCTTGCCCAACATGCGGCGATAATGGCTGACACGGGCTTCCATGATAATTGCTTCCTTCTGTGCGGCCCATGCACAATCAAATGCCTTAACCGCATTCTGTATGACATTTGTGGGGATAGACAGCTCCTGCAACGGGTCATAATCGACATCTTCCCGTTCGTTTCTGTCCAACCCGTCAATGATCGTGTCGAGAAAGTCATGCCGCTGTTCAGGCACTTTTGTCAGATGCACCAGGGCGACTTCCACTTCTGTTTTGCGCTCTGTATCTTCCGTCATGAAAGCATCTGTTAGAAACTCAACACTTCCGTGTTTCTCAATGAGACTATTCAGCAGACTACGCTTCTGAGAAAACGGGTTTTTGAGAGTTTCCGCATTCAACAGGCAAACAATCTCGCCCGAATACAGAATATCCCATGCGTGCAAGAGGTGTTCCGCCCCATCCTTGAAAGGCGGGTTCATGATGATATGGGAGTACATGGATCCTTCTTGCAGATCCATGAAATCCAGAGAAACCACTTGGATGCCCTTATCCTTTAGCGTGGGGTGTAGGTCCATGTTGATCTCACAGGCATCAGTATCATGAAATTTTCCATGAAACTTCAGAAGCCGGCCATCGCCTGCAGATGGTTCCAGGATACGGGCAAAATCCCGGTCCTTGAACGTGAACCACATTTTCTGAATTAGGGTGTCCGGGGTTGGGTAATACTGCAGATTATCCATTTTTATCTCCTTGTGTAGAAAGCTGAAACGTGTTCAGCGACGAATACCGGAAAGGAGAGATTGGACAGAAAGTATGGAATGGCAGACGGCAACCGAAGAAAAACCCCAAAGCCGAAGCTGTGGGGTAGGGATGGGATAGATCAGGCCGCAGCAGAACTGCGACGTTCAGAAATGGCCTTTTCCAAAGCCTTTAAGTCATCTCCGGCAAAATTGATCCGGCACCACTGTTCAGCAAAATCCAGCTTCTCAATACTGGATTTCTTGATCTTCTCAAGAGCTGACTCCAACGACGGACCTGCTTTTGCGGCAGGTTTTTCGCCGTTTCCACTGGATGAGGCAGGTGCAGACGCAGATGCAGGAGCAGGACGTTGCTGTTGCCGTGCAGCGGCTGGCCTACTGGTGGAAGATCCACCGGAGGCCGCATTACCATCGTCGTCTTCAGGGGCAATGCCCAGCAGACCCATGAGGGCGTAACGCCGTGCATAGGTCACGGCGGATCCGTAACCTTGAGGGTTTTGTTCTGTCAAAGGAATAGTGGTGAGAATTTCCAAAGATTCGCCACTTTCCGCATGGATGAGTTGAGTCTTTACCGTTGCAGAGGGGTTCTCTGTCCGCTCACCGGTATCAACCGGCGGTTGCATGAGTAAGATGCCCGATTCCAGCAAAGGCCCGCGAACAGCATTCAATAAGGAATCCAAAGTCGCATACTGCGAATTGAACGTGAGATTTTCTCCGTCCCTGGTGATAGGGTTAAATGACTTTTGCGCCTTGAGCAAGGCAGCGTACAGCTTTTGTGCTTCCATGACACTCTCCTTGTAAAAATCGCTGAAACCATTTTCAGCTTGATTGCCGCAAGGAAGAGTCCGGACAGAAAGTATGGGAACGAGGGGCTGGCCTTGCTTGTCTAACATCTTTTATTACACTATTATTTTTATCCATGAAAAATATCTTGGTGCTTACGGCCACGCCAGGAATGGCCAACGCTCTTCGGCGTGTGTTAAGTCAGGGCTGCGATAACCGCCCTAAAGTGATTGCAACGGGTGGCGCGATGTTTCGTCACGCCAGCCCCCAGGAGTACCACCCGCGCTGGAAGAGTTGGCGCATCGAAGACTTGCCCATGCTACCGGAACCGCGCTTCCGGCCCAGAACCGGATGTGCCGCGAAGATACAGGAATGTAAGTCAGCGATTGCCCAGGCAGACCGGATCATCCTGGCCCCTCCTCCGGATCCTCCGGGGATGATGGACTTGCAAATACTCTTGGATTATGTGGGCTATGTTGGTCCTGTAACCGTTTGGAGTACACATTCTCTGCGGGATCAAGACATGATCCGCACTATATCTTCCCCAGTGGAAGATGCTGATTATTGGGTGCAAGCCGAAAAGCTGCGTGTTCATGCGGACTGGCTGATCGGATTGAACGGATCTCGCGCAATGACCCTATATGGTCGCGTATCCAAGGCTATTCCCGTAGGCCGCGTACTGAGCGCCATGCTCTCGACTTTCCCTGTAGTGCCATTGTCACCATCCACGGAAGATCAAAATTCATCGCTGGATGCGTCCACGCTACAAGCGAGAACGCTGAGAGCTTTCGGAGATGCTCCCAAGGATACGCTCGTAGCCTGGCAGCGGGCCTGGGAGATGGGTCGGATCTCCTACCCCTTCAGTAATGAGCCTGTTCGCTTTCTCGAAAAACTTTCAGCGCCTCCCAGTGATCCTCTATACGCTCTTTTTCAAGGCGCTGGCAGGAGAGAAAATCATCCGCCATGCCTGTTGGCCGACTGGTTGGAATCGCTGCGAGATGTCAGCCCGTGGGTCCAAGATCCCGCCCTAAAATCTCAGGGGAGCAACATCCCATTAGGATCCGTCAGAGGGCGCGTCAATCATTTTCAACACCTCGTTGATCAGGGATGGCTGGATCCCCATGAAATGCGACTGACGGACGCGGGGCGGCGCGTTCACGCGCAATTACCGGCATCCCTCACCGATTTAGGCTTGACGGTTTTGTGGTCACACGCGCTGGACCCGCGTGTTTCTATAGGAAAGATCGGAGAAGGCAGCGATGTGCTGCAGAAATTCCGGGCTTGGTCCGATAAATATGTCGTAGATTTGATTTCCCAAATGGGAAAAGGATAGAAAAATGTCGCTCGTAAACAGCAGCCTGTCCCAGTATGGGCACGAAAAAGGTTTTTTGAACATCGCGTTCGCCAGTGGATATGCACGGGATTTCCGGAGAACCGACTCTGGCGGACTTGTCGGTTTTGTCCAGCAGACACGGGATGTTTCCAGAATGGTGCCTGTTGAGCAGCCTGCCTCGCGCAAAAAAAGAGCACTGCATGTAGAAAACGAACAACCCACAAAAATCATCGGGCGCATTCGCAGTCGAAAAATCGTCTGGAATAACGGCAAGAGAGACATCACGGACTACCATGCCTATCTGGACCCCCTGGAAGTATCCTCGCCATCTATCATTGAAATGCCAAGCTCTTTGGCCTGGTCAGATGCCATTCAGAACCGCAAGGAAACTAAAACAGATGGTTTCAATCCTTTTGCGGTCGTAGAGGGAAGCCATCGTGAAACCACGCTTCGGGAAGCCGCGAACCGGGTCAAAATCGCCGGGATCGTGGACCGGGTGCAATCCATTATTCACGAAAACTCAAATTCTTTGGTCGGGGTGGAAGTCTGGGTAAGGCTGACCGCCAATCCGGAAGCCTTGATCCCGGTTCGGATGGTGAATGCCGCGATTGCGCAATCGGTTCGCCGCGAGCTGAGAATGGGGCGGCCCATTCTGATTGATGGCAAGTTACGCGCACGAGATCTCAAGGCGTTCGACGAAGACGGCCTGGAAGTTCCCACTGGTCAGCAGGTCGGGTATATCTGGTGCCGGACCATCCTCAATGCCCGTCGTGGTGTAGATATTCTCTCGATTCCGCCGTGGATTCACGAAATCATGGATCGGTATCGCCAGCCAGAACAGGGGGGGCAGGAAGCGGGAGAAGCCTCTGATGGGAGTGCGAGCACTTCGGCAGCAGAACAACCGCCAGCACCCGCAACCCGGAATACGTCCCAGGATGTCGAGCAAGAGGAAGAGGATGAGGAAAACCCGCCCGCTGGAAGTCTCGCTGACTTGGTGGACAATCTCTAGGTTTTTGCGGGAAAGCGCGGTCGTGCTAGAATCTTCGGGTGCCCGGCCTTTTGCCGGTGACGTGTATAAAGGATCGGAGGCAATCTTGCGTCCGATCCGCCCCAAATCTCCTCGAAAACAATCCCGACTGCGCTCCCATACTTTCTGTCACCCCTCTTTTTTTCGGTATTCATCCGAAACATGGGGTTCGGTTTTGTTTTTTCTTTCTCAAAAGGAGATATGTCATGTTGAATCGCGCTGAAATCATCGGTCGTCTTGGTCAGGATGTGGAAACTCGTTACACCCAGGACGGCAAGTGCATCGTCAATTTGTCTGTTGCCACCTCTGAGTCCTACAAGGACAAAGATGGCAATAAAAAGGAAATCACCGAATGGCATCGAATCGCCGCCTTTGGCAAGCTCGCTGAAATCATCAGTGAGTATTGCAAGAAAGGTCAGCTCATCTATGTGGCTGGCAAGATTCGCACACGCAAGTGGACGGATAAGGAAGGTCAGGATCGTTACACGACCGAGATTGTGGCTAACGAGATGAAGATGCTGTCCAAGGCTGACGGAAAATCCGCATCTTCTGAAGATCAGCATCCTGCTGAAAACTTTGACGATTCGGACATTCCGTTCTGAGGATAATGCAATGATTATCTTCGTAAAAATCCTTTTGCTTATAGTGGAATGTGGACTTTTGGGTGTTGCAGGCATGATGTTCTACGATGCCGTGCAATATCGCCGTAATGCTGCACGTCGTTCACGTTCACGTTTCTAACCCACCCCACCCCACAGCTTCGGCTTTGGGGTTTTTCTTTGTGCCTTGTATCTGAAAAGGATGTGCGGATGCCAGATCAGCGCGATCTTCTGAAATTTGGTGGATCCACGGACGCTCTCTCCCTGTTGGCCCTGGGATCGGCATTCTGGGCCTGCGGGCCTTATACACCCGGCGCTTTCAGTATGGACTGGAAGATAGCCACCGGAGGCCTCGCCGCCGTGGGCACCCTGCATATTGGCAAGCGCATCATCAACTGGTACCACAATGGACGGCACGCTATCGAATCCAATCTGGAAATAGATTCTGCAGATCCCATATTCCCGGCTTCTGATGGAGAACAGCCACCAGATTCGGCCCTGTTGGGATACATTACCAATTCTGGCAAACCGTTCTGGATGCCTTTGGTATCCTCTGCCGGTTTTCGGGAGGAAGATCCCTCCAACGACCACATGGCCATCCTGGGTATGTCCGGTATGGGGAAGACGGTTGCCGCAAACTTTCTGATGTATCAGCAGCTCATGGATGGTGGCGGGATATTTTTTGTCGATGGCAAAATCGACAACAAAAACATCGACAACCTCTGGCAACTGCTGCGTTATACCGGGCGCGAAGATGATCTGGTCATCATCCATCCGGGAGATCCGGCGATCAGTAATCGTTACAACCCGCTGCTCTTTGGGGACGCGGATGAAGTGGCCTCGCGCATCATGGCGACGGTCCCGCTGACCACGGGCAAGGCCGGCGCGGACTACTACCGCAAATCCGCTACCCAGGCGCTCATGGCCGTGATTGCCGCCCTGCAGCGCGGCGGATATGCGTACACAGCAGCCGATTTGTCCCTGTTGCTCAGTAGCCCCACGGAACTCGACAAGCTACCAAATCTTCCGGGGATACGAAATACCGCCGAAGGTCGCACTGCAGCACTGTTCATCAATCGCTTCCGTGTGCCCAACAAGGCCGGCGGGACCATGATCAACGTCGAGAAAGTAAAAGACCTGTTTGGCGGCATCGGCGGGCGTCTGGGCATGATGGGCTCCGGCAAATTCGGCGAAGTGGTCAATACGACCAAGCCGGACATCAACATCTTTGATTGCCTGACGCAAAACAAGGTGGTCTATGTACCCTTACCGACGATGGGTAAGGAAGAAACGGCTTCCGACTTTGCCAAACTGTTTATCGGTGACTATCGGACGGCGCTTTCCTGGATTCAGGTGATGCCTGAAGAGCGCCGACCCCGGCCCAGCACCCTGGTGTTTCTGGATGAACCGGGATCGTATATTGCCGAGAACTGGGACCGCATCTTTGAGCAGGCTCGATCTGCCCGGCAGAGAATCGTGCTTTCTCCGCAAACCAAAGGGAATCTGGATACGATCTCCGAAAACCTGTTCAACAAGGTGGTGGGCAACTGCGCGAATAAAATGTTCTTTGGTCTGGGGGATCAGGATACAGCGGAATATGGGGCGGATTTTATTGGCCAGCAGGTTTCGGTGCTGCGCACATTGAGTGAAACCATGTCGGATTCTGCCAGCGAAGCCTCGACGGACCTTGCCGGGAGTGGTGCGGCATCGGGAGGTGCTGGAACTTCGTACGGCGAACGCGAGCAAGAGATGTATCGCGTATCCGCCGATGATCTGAAAGCTCTCGATAAGGGCGAATGCCTGTTCACCCGGAACGGGCAGCACTACTACCATATCCGGGTACCGTTACTGAGTTTTTCTGCCGATTTCAAAAAATGGGCGGGACCATTCCGGGTGTGGGCACCCGATGATCCCAAGCGTCCACGCCCCTACCGCAGCGACTACGGCCTGATGGAGCGCATGGATGCCGTCATCAAGGCCGATGAGGAGTATGTGAAAGCGCAGTTTCCCAAAGGCGGCAATTTCAACCAGAAAAAACAAACATCGGAAGAACCGGAGTCTGACCAGAAGCCTTCCGGCAGAACGCCTTCTGGCGGCAGGCGCAGGACGGGCAACAGCAACACATAACCTTGCGCTGGTTGGGTATTCGGGGATAATCTTCGTTATAGTGTAATTATTCTTGTTTTATAGGGGATCCCTGTTGTCTGAACCTGTTACGCCCAAAGAACGCCAGAAAGCCTGGTTGCACCGAGCCCTGGTGGACCCGGACGGGCTTCGGCGCACGCGCTTGCAGCTTTATATCTCTGAAGATGCTGCAGCGAATATAGCCACCCTGCGTCGGAAAACGGGCTGGACTAAGCGGCGTGTTGTTGAGGCGGCGCTGGCAGAAATGAGACACCGCTTCGATGCTTAACCTTATCGCAAAAGGAGTCCCCAATGACGGTCACAGCGATTACCGCTTCGGCGAAAGCGCCCTCACCCCCCAAGGGGCCGACCATCCATCATCCCATACTGGCGGATCCTCATGCGGCCTTTCTGATCGGGATAGGGATACTGATCTTTCTGTTACTCCTGTGGATGCCGATTACCAGGGAGATATTGAAGGAAGTTATTGGGAAGCTGTTGATTCCGGGATTTTCGGCGATCTTCCAGATTACTCTGCGCTGGCTGGTGAAGAAGATGAAGTGGATAGCCCAAGCCCACTACGTTCTGGGGAGGAATCTCTTGTCTTCCTATCACAACATTCATCCCACATTAAAGAAACGAAAGCAGTAGCTTCACTGCTGGAGGACTTGTTACCGGAACAAATTATCATCTTTCGTCATTTGTCCACGCAGATCCGGATGTTGTTTCAGGTGCGCTGCAGCATGAGGAAGAAAGCCGAGATACTGACCTGGATATTTTCCGCCGGCACTGTCATGGACCATGCGAGCTTCGATGATTGCTGCTCGGCACTGGAATGCCGTCCATGGGTGATGCGGTTAAGAATTCATCTGGAGCTGTGGCGGAAGGATGTTCAGCTCACAGAAAGGATCAAAGGGCTAATCGTGCCGGTTCCAGAAAGACTGCTGGAAGAATCTTATGCGCTGGCAGGATCCCAGGGTTCCTGGCTGTTGCATCGCGTTTGGGAATATCCTGGCATCTCGCAAGAAAAATTATGCCGGGACAGGGAAGATCAAAAAGCATTGGAGCTGCTGGATGAGTCCGGCATTCTGATTGCCTCATATCGTCGTTTTTGGTACTGCGTCGGGCGCAGCCCCCTGAATCGTGCCGGGTTGCCGCGCTCCCAAAGCTGGGCCAGTTTTTGGAGGAAAAGCTGAATGTTATACAAAACTGAAGAGTATCAGGATGCTTGGCTAGGTTTGCCCGTGTCGCATCCGCATCTAGGCGGTGGCATTGTCATGCGCGTTGTCGCGGCCCGTGCCGGCACGCTGGTATCCGTCCATTTTGCATCCGGGCTGAAAAAGGTCTTTGCCGTCGATCAGTTCTGCTCGGAATGCCGGAGTCTGCTGAATATTGGGAGCTTTCGGAATACAGGATCAGACCCCGACACGTTGTTGGCCAATCCGCAGCGGATGCGGGTGGCTCTCCAGGATGCCCAGTGGCGGCATCAAATGCAGCAATGGGCTTTGGAAAGCGATCTCGATGACCGTTTGAACCGGGCTGCCGGATACCTACAGCCGCCCATTCGGAAGCCCCATTTCGATTGGTCTTCCATCGCGTTCTAAGGAATTTTTTAGGTGGCTGTTCCTGTTCATCGACGCCTGCTATCGGCCACAGCGACCGTACTGGGTTTCTGGGCGCTGGTGGCGACAGTGGTGACATTCTTTTTCTTCAGCAAGGTCTTTTCGCAGTCCTTTCTGTTTATGGGAGATCGAATAGTCTGGGTAATCGCCTGCACCCTGGCGGCTACGGCCTTCATCCTGTTCTGGGAAGCTGCGGAAACATTTACGATCACCCAGGGGCTTCGCCCACAGTCCAGGCGTGGACTAAGTACGACCACGTTGGGCATGTTACCGCAATCGCATGGGATTACAGGACCGCGCCAGCCGATACCGATCAAGCAACGCGCTTCCAAGCTGGAAGCAGCCATTGCCCGCCTGGAAAGAGAGAAGGCGGAATCATTGCTGGATAAACATGCGCTGAAACATTTCGCACTCACTCCATCTCCAAGGTCAGAGCTTTTCTGGTCTATCTACGGAATCATCGAAGAATCCGGCCTTCCAGCTTCTCCTTTTCACGGATCTCACGGCGATGCCTCATTACTCGAACACAGCTTGCGTGTGGCAGCAGCAATGGCTCGCGTGTGGGCGGACATGGAATCGTCCGGTATCACCGCTGTGCGTGCCAGCGAGAAGGCTTCCAGCCGCTCTTTTGATCTGGAAACGGCAATTCTGGCCGGGTTCGCGCACGACCTGGGTAAAGTCTTGTGTTTTCGGCGCGTAGGTAAAAATGGTGAGAACATCGAGGTCATCGGGCTGCATGACATCGAAGGTAGTCGTATGTTGGCCAGGCTGGAGGCGTTTTGGGCCTTGTTGGATCCCCAGGGCCAGCATGACGATTTCACCCAGCGCATGTTGACCCAATCCATCCGCTATTATCACCACGCCTATGCTTATCCGGGGTCCGGCTTCAAGCGCAATTACATCCAGACGGATGAGGCGGTTGTCGATCTGATGCAGGCCATTCGCAAAGCCGATCTGGTTGCCGGCAGCATCGAGGGGCGAGAAGACGAGATTGCCAATGATTATCAAGACAGCAATGACCTTCCTGAACAGAAGCTCGAAGATCAGGTCTGGGAGTCTTTCCAATACCTGATTTCCCGCACCAATCTGATCAATCACAAAAGCCCCGAACAAAGGCTGGGCTACAAGCAAGGCAACCTGATTTTTCTGGCGGAAAAAAAGATCCGGGCACAAATCTGTGCCCATCTGGGATTAACCCGTTCCGATTATGTATCCGACAATAACGGCAACCCCGGTCCCATTATCAAGATCATTACCGCACACCTGGATGAGCTGGGCATACTGAAAAAAGACTTTCAGCAGAAGTCCTGCAAGAAGCCCGAAGGGGCGGGCTTTTATTTGCAGATTGAGGGAACGACAAGGGATGGAGAGGCCAAGGAGGTTGAGGAAAAAATCCCGTATTATCTGGCCCGCATAGAGGGAAGCCCTCTTTTTTCACGTTTCACAGAACTGGAAGACTACCGTTCCAGGCTGGCTGTTTTAGCCCCTACCTGGCCGCAATACTTCAAGGCCATAGGTAAAGAAGATAAAGAACAGCCAGCGGCAGAAGATCATTCCTCTATCGCTGTTCCTGAGCCTGTTTCAGAGGATCGTCCTGATGCGGACACTGATGCTCCCCAGGAAGCCATGAATCGGGATGTTGCCCAAGATGCAGCGCCGGGAAATGAGGCAGAAGAAACGGCGGAAGATGATGATGACCGAGATGCCCCCCCGGATGAAAGCGGGGATCTTTGGGGAAGCGTAGAAACCGCATCCCCGGCGGATTCTGAGGCAGCTTCTGAACCACCGGCAAAACCATCCGTGGATCCTGAATCTGCATCGGATCCAGAACCTGAGCCAGAACCAGAACCAGCGGAGTCCGGGCAAAGCGTCCAGGCGGATCAGGACCGTGCAGAGCAGGTGCCCCGTGCAGAGCGGTTGCCCCGCGCAGAGCGGCAGCAGGCCATGGAAGCCGCCAGGAAAAGAGCTGAACAAAACCACAACGTAACACAGATGATCAAGGGGAATATGCAAACACCTGCACAACGGGCGAACGCTGTCAGCCAGCGTCTTCGTGAAATGATGAATACTTATCCGGGTATTCTTGAGGATTTTCCAGAAAAAACCCGGAAAAGAGTGCTTTTTTCGATGGTTTGGCTGGACGAAATTCAACGGGATTTACGGGCAAGAAACATCCCCAAATCCGCCATGTATCGTGGCAATATCGCTGAGCTGCTGGATCAGGAACCGCCGGGGGAGGCCAAGACCTTGGTTGTCGATACCCTATCCGCTTTGGATGCGGGGCTGATACCTGTTCTGGAGGCCCGGATGATGCTTCAGATCGTGAAAGACTCGGATGGATGCCTGGATATGGTTTCGAGTGGTTTTACCGCGCCATTACCGCCGGGCGATCCGTTAATTACGGCATCCGCCCAGGAAACCAACTCTGGATAGCCACATCCCCCAATGGTTTGCGGACCCCAGGGGTAGCCCTGGGCAGGATGTGCTGCGCTTCATACAGCGCCGCGTCAACCGACATTTCTTTTTTCGTCGCCGCAAGTATGGAATGCCGGTCGATGAAGAACTACAGGCTGAAGCGGTTCAGGAAGTCTGGCTTTCCCTGGTTCAGAATCCGACTGTCATGGATGACGAAACCCTGAATCTGCTGGTCCGTCAAAAAGTAGAAAAGGTACAGCGGGCCACAGTGCGATGGTACGGACAGACGGTTCCACAAGAATCCGTTCCTGAGTTTGAAGCCACGGGAATTGCCGCAACTAACCCGCTGGATATGGCCGAAGAAAAGGAAGCGGTTACGGCAACGACATCTGCCAGGGATGCAGCTATCGCCAGGCTACGGGGTGCCGTTTCCGTTTGGTCGGCGAAAATGACCACCGAAGGCGGTTCTGAGCCGAACAGACACGGAACCAGGCCTTCCTCTGCTGATTCAGATTCTCCGTCGGCGCTGCTTGCACGACAGGCTATTGAAGCGACCGGTTGGACTCATGCGCAGTTATGCGATCACCTGCATATTTCTCAAAGTCTGCTGAGAGAGGTGCTTTATAGAAGCGCAGATCTTCCGGAATCAAGTATCAAAAGAATGCAGGATCTTATTCAGATGCAAAATGAATCCCGTGAATGGGATTGGCCTATGCTTATCAAGGATGGTTGTCGCAGCACAGGCAAGAGTGAGGCAAATTTTCGTAAGCATCTGGCAGGCATCATGGGCGTGCATCCCCGCACAATCCTGCGGTGGTCACAAGGCGGCTTTGGGTCCAGAAGAAATCTGCAACTGGCACTCGATGTACGCCGTCGCGGGTGGAGGCGTTAGGCAAAGAAAAACCCTCAAGCCGAAGCGTGAGGGTGGGTGGGATAGATCAGGCGTGCCTGGTGTGGTGCCGTTTTTCTTTTTTGGCGGATCTTATGGCCAGATATGCCAGCGGATAACCGACCACAGCCACTAATGCGGTGGCCATCCATTGCCAGAAAACGATGTCCGTACCCATGATTTTTCTCCTTGTAGAAATTAGTCTTCGCAGGCCATGATGAGCCATACAACGCTCTTACATACAAGAATATAGCCAATGGCAGCCAAAAATCCAGCCATGCCCTTGTCATGGACCCAAAGGTTATAGGCCACTGCACCGAGCTGGGTGGTACCGCCGGCATAAGCCAGTACGTTGAATGTGCGGATGATGTCGTTACGAAGACGGTGATTAAAAGTAAAGTTCATATTCGCTCCCTTGTGTTTGTATGAATACCGCAAGGGAGCGGGGTGACAGAAAGTATGGAATGGCACCCGAAGAAAAACCCTCAAGCCGAAGCGTGAGGGTAGGGATGGATAGATTCTTACCGGCTGAGTCTAGCTATGCCAGCGTCCAGGTGATCGTGATTCGAGTCTGTAAATACCTTGCTGAGACTATCCAGGACTTTCGCGGATGTTTCGTCTGGAATCCTACCACGAACAACTGCCAACTCCTCTGGAGTGGGCATATCGTGGGACACATCCTCCGGGAAAAACTGGTCGTAGAGTCGGTTAATCGCAATATGAACGGCCTTGTTTTGTGAAACGCCTAGATGCTCTGCAATCCGCTTCAATGCGAAATGTGTTGCTCCTGTAACCGTTTTTTCGTTATCAAAACGAATGGTGATGGCATGAGCCATATCAATTTCTCCTGTCTAACTAGATTGGAATGATGATACCATAATGATACCGTTCTGCAATCGTTCGGCGCTGCTCAGAAACCATGCACAGCCCCAAGCGCCTTTCTCAGTTGTCCCATGATCGCGGGATCCTTCAGACGGAGAACTCCCACCTGAGCGCACTCCTCCGGACGAAATCGCGCTGTAACCTTGAAGTCGAACCGAGTCGGCAGGCTTAGTCCTGCAGCTTGCAGATCCTCTTTCTTCCATAAGACCATCTCGTGCGGTAGATGCCCAGAAATAGATACCTTTTTTGACGATCCGTAACATACTGTAACCACTTCGCCGCCGAATGTGCTTTCTACCAACACCACCACACCATAATGCGGGAGTGTTCGGCCATCGTTCGTCGGGAACGGCACTTTTACAATGTCACCTGCACTGATTGTGGTTTCCATAACATTCTCCTCCAGAACACGCAGATGCACGCCCTGCTCATCCTGATAGATGGTGGCCTTCCCGGAGGCCGTGTTGACTTGTGCCTTCATAACAATCTCCTTGTGTTGGGGTTAAATTCCAAACACAAGGGGAGTGACAGAAAGTATGGGATGGTCGCGCCTTGCTCCATTTTTGTTCTAGTGTATTATTGTTAATATGATTTCACAGGAAAATGCGCATGTTTCACGGTGTACCCGAAATTTGTATTCAGCAGGCCTCTGCCACCTACGGCGTCCCGCGCCGGGATATTGTAGCTTTGCTCAAAAACGAGGGCGGACGGCCTGGTGTTGCAGTTCAGGATGCGAACGGAACGCAGGATTTAGGGCCGATGCAGGTGAACACCTGCCATCTGCCCATGTTAAGAGGATTTGGTTATAGTTATAAACTACTAAAATATAACCCCTGTGCAAACGTCATGGCGGGCACTTGGGTGTTCGCCCGATGTCTGGCCGCGACGGGCAACCTGATCGCCGCAAGCGCCTGCTACAACGCAGGGGCTGGTGATATGCAGGCAGCATGGGCGGATGGTTATGTGCAGCGGTTTTCCGCGCACCTGGGTTTGCGTATCGCTGGCAGCCCTCAGCAGCATTATTTATCCGCCGGACTGGTGGTAGAAGGGGGAGGTCATTAAAGCCCGTTTCTTACAGGGAATCGCAACTCTGGCTTGCTTACTGTGGGCCAGCCAAGCTGCGGCTGAACCAGGATGGTTCTGGTATCAGATCCCCCCTCCTCCACCGCCGAAGCCAAGAATTCTGCCGAAGCCGGTACCCAAGCCGGTTGTCGCAAAACCCAAGCCGCCCGTGCCACGAAAGAAATCCCCGCCGCCATTGTCCGTGCAGTGGATTCGTGTCGAGTTGCCCAAACTCCGGGATGCGGCCATCAATAATCCCAGCACGAAAAACGTCACCCAGTACCTCTCTGTCCAAAAGGTGATGTTCGACAAAGCACAAAACTTCGCCGAGAAATTCGTTCAGGTGGCCAATACCAATCCGGTATTGAATTATTCCAACTTCGTACCACGCTCAAACGATGCCAACAGCGAGTTCAACACCTATATCGCCTGGAACAAGCAGCACGCCCTGCAATATCTCACGCATCATGTGGGGATGTGGGTGTTCGTCAAGCACGACTGTCCCTTTTGTAACCTGCAGCTCCGCCAGTACCGGCACCTGCTGCAGCAGGCGCATTTCAAGACGATTTATATTGATGTGAATGGCGGATCTGTTTCTGGCGTTCCTAAAAATGCGGTTTTTGTGAAAGATCACGGACAAGCCAAGCTCTTGCATCTGGTGGAAACCCCATCCATCGTGATGGTCTATCCTCCGGATAATTTCGCCATCATTTCCCAGGGGTATCAGGTGATGGCCAGCCTGGAGCAGAACCTGCTGGCCGATGCCAGCTATCTCCACCTGCTGCCGAAGAAAATGTCGGAGTGGTCAGAAAACGCCTATGAGCGCGGCGTACTGACCACTCATGAGATCCATGCAGCGTCAAAGGCTGGTATCACATCACCCCAGGCGATTAGTCGTTATATTGAGATACAGACCGCAGCGCGGGCTAAAAACTGGTAAGTCAACTACCCCGCCCTGAAGGGCGGAGCTTGCAAGGCGGTACGCAGGCTGGGTTGACCAGGGGGCCGGAGTAATCCGGCAGACGTGGGATACAGGTCGGTAAGACGCACCCTGGAATGCTTCCTCAGTTCCAGGCTCTGCAAGGCAGGCATCATGCTGGGCAAAGGTAAAGGCCCGAAGGTGTCCGCCGCGTGTGTAACAGCACGGAGCCGGTATCACACAGCCCCGAGGGGATATAGGCGAAAGCCTGAGTCACAAGCGTCCGTAAGGACTTGTCGCCCGTAAGGGCATAGGAGAAGCAAATGGCTGTATTTGTTTTGGACAAACGCCACAAACCGCTGATGCCGTGCTCGGAGAAACGGGCACGCATCCTGCTGGAGCGCGGGCGGGCAAGAGTGCATCGCATGGTGCCTTTTACCATCCGCCTGGTGGACCGCTTGCAGAAAGATTCCGTCCTGCAAGATCTGCGCTTATCCATCACGCCGGGCAGTAAGACTTCTGGATTAGCTTTGGTGCGGGAGAAGGAAATCGTGGACCAAAGTACGGGCGAAGTGATTAAAGCCCGCGTGGTCCTGATGCTGCTGGAATTGCAGCACCGGGGTCATGCTATTCGGGACAAGCTGACCAGTCGCCGGGCTTTTCGCCGTCGTCGGCGCAATCAGCTCCGCTACCGGGCTCCGCGATTCCTGAACCGCACCAAGCCGCAAGGATGGCTGGCACCAAGCCTGCAACATCGGGTGGATACAACGATGGCATGGGTGACACGGCTCCAACGCTGGGCACCGATTGCCAGCCTCTCGACGATGCTGCACCGCTTCGATACGCAAGCATTGCAGAAGCCGGAGATCAGTGGCGCGGAGTACCAGCAGGGTGAACTCCTGGGCTATGAGGTCCGGGAGTATCTGCTGGAGAAGTGGGGCCGGAAATGCGCCTACTGCGACGCGGAGCATACGGCCCTCACCATCGACCATATTCACCCCAAAAGCAAAGGCGGCAGTGACCGGGTATCGAACCTAACCCTGGCCTGCTTCCCTTGCAATCAGCGCAAGAATAATCAGGACGTGCAGGACTTTCTGGTGAAAGACCCGAAGCGTCTGGCCCGCATCGAGGCGGTACGCAAGGCACCGCTTCGGGATGCCGCCGCCGTGAACAGCACCCGCTGGGCGCTCTGGGAACGGCTGAAAGAAACCGGGCTGGATGTGGAAGTCGGCACCGGTGGCCGGACGAAGTGGAACCGCAAGCGTCTTGGTATCCCCAAGGCGCATTGTCTGGATGCTGCCTGCACGGGCCGGGTGGATGCCGTGCAGCACTGGCAGCAGCCCGTGTTGACCATCAAGGCGACAGGGCGGGGCAGGTACCAGCGCACGCATCTCACGAAATATGGCTTTCCGCGTAGCTACCTGACCCGGAGCAAGAGCGCGTTCGGCTTTCAGACCGGGGATATGGTCAAGGCCGTCGTCACCAAGGGCAAGAAAGTCGGCACCTATTGGGGTCGCATCGTCATTCGTACCAGCGGCAGTTTCAATGTCGGGGCAGGAAAAGAAGCAGTACAAGGCATCCATCACCGTTTCTGCACGCTGATCCAGCGGGCAGATGGATATGGGTATGCGTGGACCAAGATAGCATCAGACAAAGGAGATGCGGGAACAGGGGCGGCTTGCGCCGCCGTGCTATCCCTCCCCGGCATGAATGCCGGGGACTCTCGCGCAACGGGTTGATGCAAAACAAATCGCAACCGCTAAAAAAACTTAAAAAACCGCTCAAGAAGCAATTCTCGACCGGGGTGTTACTGGCCGTTACTGCCTCGCTGGTCACAACCAGTGTGTTGCAGTCCGAACATGCCTATGCCGGGATGCAGGGATTTCTCAGCGGGATGTTCGCGGCCACCTCAGTGCCGCAGGCCGCGAGCATGGGTAATGGTGTCACCCTTTCCGGTGGATACGCCGAAGTCCGGACCCCGCTTTCGGGGGCCAATATCATCAGCTTCAGCCCGCCAGACATCAGCGCCGGATGCGGTGGCATCAACCTGTATATGGGGTCGTTTCACTTTATCAATGGACAGGAGTTTCTGGCGCTACTCCGCACGATTGGTCAGGAAGCTCTGGGCTATGCTTTTCAGTTGGCTATCGACGCCATGTGCCATCAGTGCGGTGCCTTGCTAGCCTCCATAGAAAAAACCATTCAGAACATGAATAACGCTCTGCACAACACCTGCCAACTGGCGCACGGCATATTCAACGCCAGCGATGTGATGGGTGACTTCAAAGCAGTCGGGAAGAATGCTGAAAAGGTTTTCGGGTTCGGATCGGGCGCGTCCACGGACGTGTCCTCTGCTTACAACTCCGCCAACCATGAAGGCGTCCTACAAAACGTCCTCGACACATTCAAAACGAATATCACGAAGTCGTGGGATACCCTTACATCCAGCGGATCAACCACGACACAAACCAAAACGGAAAATGTTTCGGCGTCCGATCTGATTCCCGAAGGCAATATGTTCTGGAAGGCCATCAACAACAGTGAGGCTTTCCAGATGCTGACCGGCATTGATAACAGTGTCAGCAATGTCAGCGCCCCCTGCAAAAATCATGACCATGCCTGCACCAAGGAAATCCTGATGTCTCTGGTGGGCACGGAAGTCCTGCGTCCAGGAGCCAGCTCAACGGCGAACAGCGATCAAGAGGCTGAACAGGAAAATTCGACACAAGCCACACCTAACGCAGCCAACGCTCAGGATACGGAAACCGCGCCGCCGACTTTATCCTTGCAGGATCTCGTCAACGGCACCAAATCTGCTACCGTCATGACCTGCGAGCCATGGTCATCCACGACGCAAACATATTCCCCGTTTTCGCCACACATGGGCTGTGAATATGTCGATCAGGGGGGTACCACATTGGGTGCGTTGGGGTATGAAGGCATCAAAGCACACATCAAACACATGCTCTTTGGGGGCGGTCCCGGTGATCATGTAGGACTGGAGGACGACATTATTGACGGAACCCCCCTAAGCGCCGCGCAGCAACAGTTTTTGCAAACCATGCCGGGTGATCTCGATACCATGTTGCGTGAATCGCAGGGATCTCCGGCTCTGGTAGTGGAGGTGCTGGGGTTGATGGAGCCGGTTGCGGTCAACGACTATGCCGTAAAGCTGGGGGCGTCACTCATGGCGACCGAACAAAGCGTGTATAGCGGGAACGCACACGTCGTCATCCCGACTTTCTATAAAGATTCCATTATGCGTCTTTCTCAAAGCGAAAACGTCTATATGCGGAACGTCAACACCGATAGCACACGGGTACTCAAGGCGATCAAGCTCGTCAAGGAATATCACCAGACCATGCAGGACGCGACGCACGGGGGAATTTGATGACTTGGAACATCTACGTCATCGGCAACATTAAGCCGTTTTTTTCCGTTTTCACCATGCTCCAGATGCTGTTCAACCCGGCGAATAATACCGCATGGGCAAGCAGTTCGAGTGCCTGGGGCGGTCCTTTAATCGGATTGATGCTGATTGTCAGCCTCTTTATTCTGGTGATCATGTCCTTGATGCAGAGCCGGTTCTTGATTCATCACATCATGATCATGGCCATTGCCTATGCCGCTTTGTTTGGGGTAACAACAACTGTCAACATCCAGAACATTTATAACGGGCAATCGCAAATCGTCAGTGGTATTCCAATCGGGATTGCGGTACCCGCTTCCATCTTCTCGGATGCGTTCTGGTCGATGACGAAAGAAGTGGGCACTGCCGATGATTTGGTCACGACGGACAACACTAATATGTTCAGTGGCCCGACATCATCGAATCAGGTTTACGGATTCGATGGGCCACTGTCCCTGATGTATCGGCTGCGCGGACTCTATGCCAGCTTTTCCATGACAGATCCCGCACTTTCCCGATCCATCGCCAATTATGTGGACTTTTGTATCTCTTCGGATACTCCTGTTTTGGATTCCATGGGGAAACAAAAGGATCTTTCTGCGGCACTTTTTCAAACAACGCCGCCCTACCCCAATGCCACAGATACGCTCTATGTGAACTCTTCAGGCGATGCACTTACCACACCGCAAGCGACAACCTGTTCCAATGCGGAAGCCACACTGAACAGCGCCTGGAAAGATTTCGAGACAGGATCCATGCCTTCTGGCAGCAAAAATCTGGATCAATTACTGGGCACCCATCTGGATACAGGATCGGTGGCGAGCGTGAGTGCTTCACAAGCCAACACCTTGCTCGATGATGTTTTTCTCAACTCCGGAAATGCCGGCTACGACTTCATGAACAACATGATTCTGAACTGCGCGGTCGAGGCTGGGGCCAATGAAAACTATGACTGGGATTCCAACACACCCGGCATGATGTCGAGTTACTGTGCGACCAAGGCCACGGCTTTCGGGCGAAGTGTGACCGTCAATGCCGCCAATGCGTCCATGTTCGATATGAACATGATTCCGATGATGGCGATCCTGCAGTTTCTATTTTTTGCCGGGTTCCCGATTATCATCGTGGTGGCATTGGCCATGGGGCCGAACGGATTCGGCAAGATTGGCGCATTCATGGCATTCGGTGCGACCACGCTCGCCTGGATGCCTATCTCGGCGATCATATCCAACTACGCCCAGAGCCACATGCACGAAATAATGCGACATTTTGTGGCCAATCTGAACAATGGCCCTGCCACCGCCGCGATCAACATTCCCAACCTGCTGGAACATGCCATGCGCACGCAGGCGATGGCCGACAAGATGCTGGCTCTCACACCGGTAGTCACCATGGTCCTGCTGGGTCTGGGCGGCGCGTATGCAGCCACCCGGCTGGCCCAGGATCAGAGTGAGGAGAACTCCGCCAGCAAAGCGATAGGTGAGACAACACCTATGCCGGGCACGGATACCTTGAGCCAGGGCGCATCAGGTGTCCAGGTGAACTCGACCGGAAACTCTTATGTGGGAGGAGGGTCTGGCCCGGAAATGATGGGGACTTCGCCAGCATTCGCAGCAGCATCTTTTTCCATGGGAAGCTCCATGAGTGCAGGGATCAGCGCGGCACAACAACAGGAAGCCTCATATACCCAGAGCGCAGCGGCCAGCGCCGCAGACGCCTGGAAACAGGGCTACAAGATCATGAACAGCCGGTCTTCCGGGGTGGAAAGTTACCTGCAAAACAATACTCAGGCTGGTCACGAATTGAAAAATATGCGTGCTCAGGCTGCAGAAATCAACCATAGTTTAGGGCTCACGCATGATCAGGGTGTCAGCTTCGCCGGCGCACTGAAAGCGGAAGTGGGGAGCGACTTCAACAAGCTCGGTAGTGGTTTTTGGAATAGTGCCAAAGGCGAGAAGGCCATTTCCAACGCCTTTAGCGCCGTCAACGCGGGTGCTTCCATTAACGCCTCCGAAATGGATACCATCAAAAACGGGTTATCCAATGCCACTACGCAAAAAAACATGGATTCGGTCACATCAGCATCGTCTGCCAGCTTGTTACACACCATTGCCTCCGGATCCAAAGACACGGATGCGGAAAAAGCATCGGAAGACATGAGTAAAGACGCCAGCAGATCCGGCCAGGATTCACGAAACGCGACTGCTGCGAGAAAACGCGCCAATTCTCTCAGCCATCTGGCGAGCGCGTCTAACAGCATGAACGGCGGAGAGGCTGTCAATATGGCCGCCATGAGTTCGATGATGGCAGAGTTCGACTCGAAGAACCCTCATGGTCCGGATGCCACGCTCACGGCGCAAGCGTATGCGGATCATAATGGTCTGGGAAAAACCTGGGACCATTATCATAGCGCGGCGATGAAATCTGGTATGCAGAGCAATGCAGCGGCTGCCTGGGCCAGCATCATGACTGCCAATGCCGCTGTGAATCAGGGCCGTTATGCGGCGGCGGGGAACTTCTGGAACGACACCCTCAATAAATTTGGCAGTTTCGGAACGCCGGGGAATGGTAATGTGGGAAGCACTGTGGCAGGAAGAATGGCCAAAGGTGCGGCCATGCCCGCAGGCGGTGCTGGCCTTACTTCGCAGGTAGATAACGCTGTCCCACCACCCAATGCTTCCGGGAATGCGGCGCAGGCTGCAGCTATCCGGGGTGCTACCATAGCCCGGAGAGACAGCATCAATGCCATGGGTGAAGATCAGCCGGGGGTGGTTAACCAGGCTTACGCCGACTGGAAGGCCGCAGAAGCCGGATTGCCGCAGAAGGAAATTGCCAAATTCAATGCAGCCATCGCCAAGGCCAAGGGCGGATGGGATGGCAGTGATGCGATGAAGGTGGTGCAATGGATGGCAAAAGATCCGGCCTTGGCTGCGGCGATTGGGGTAAGTGGTACGGCGGCGTTAGGTGCGGGTGTAGGGATGGGCGGAGCACATCTGGCTAATAAATGGGCGAAAAAAGCGAAGGCCGCGAACGATGATCAGAAAACACAGCCTGATGATCCTAGTGATTCTGCCCATAATCAGCCAGCACCGAAAACATCGTCTGATAGTGATGGAGATCTGGGAAAAACTATTCAGAATGATGAAAATCTTATCAAGGATGTCGCAGATGGGAACTGGAAAGGGGCCGAACGAGCACTCAAAACAAACCTGGAAGGCGATGAGCGGCAAATGAGCGAGCCGCTCAAAAATCCTGAAAAATTTGGAGAAGATCCAGGGGCTACACCACCAGTAGTAGATGAATAAAGGTCCTGCCAGCGCCCTTTCCAGAATCTGCCAAGGATGCGCCAAAGGGCTGAATTATTGGGGTATTTGCAAAGTGTCCAGA
Organism: Acidithiobacillus marinus; assembly: GCF_002847505.1. Taxonomy (GTDB): domain Bacteria; phylum Pseudomonadota; class Gammaproteobacteria; order Acidithiobacillales; family Acidithiobacillaceae; genus Acidithiobacillus; species Acidithiobacillus marinus. The sequence continues at coordinate 14,024 of NZ_MXAV01000007.1, read as the reverse complement.
TCTGCGCTATATCTGAAAAGGACATTATAGTGTAACGCCCGCAGGGACGGGCATTGAGGTGCGCTGTGCAGAATGATTATGTGAGCAAATACATCAAAATCTGGCCTTTCGAGTTTGGCTTGGAAGTCTTTCGCTGTGTCCGGAAAACTTCCAATACGGAATCGCGTGCCCGGTATCCACATCCCATCGTGAAAATGATTCTGGACCACCTGGATGTCTGTATATTCCTGGGGCTCCCGATTATCGTCGTGATGGCGTATCAGTTGCCTTTTTACGGGTATTCCATCGTTACCGTAACGGCACCCCCTTCTGGTGTCGGTGTGACGTTCAATGACGGTGCTTTCGGTGTATTCAATGCGGTAGTCTTCTTTTGGGTTTATATGGTCTCTACCTTTATTCTTCACCGCCTCATCCCTCGGCTGATGGGTTATCGCCGGGTGCCCCAGTGGGAGCTACACGCGGAACGCCGTGCGGAATTGCTGGCAAGGCTGGATGAAAAGGAACGCGCTCGCTATCTGCTGGACGAAGACGCCAGGGATCAGGCTTACCGCCGGGGAGTGGCAACCGGGTATGTGGCCGGGCGTAATTCGGGGCGGAGGTATTAACGAACCGTAATACAAGGAAATCTCCGCCAGGCGCGTTGTGACCTGGCAGCTTGGGAATGTTTTGCGGAATAGGTGCCAGCAGTTCCCTGTCGCAGAAAACTAATGAGGGGACCATCGACAGAACCAACAGTTGGGATATAAAATCATTCACATGAACGCTATCACATCCGCAAAATCGCTACGGTTCCCTTTCGATGAGCGAAAGGCTGCTGAAGTTGCTGCTTTCTTTCTTCTGAAAGCGCAGGCAAGGGGATCCAATATCAGCATTCTTAAACTGATGAAGCTGATGTACCTGGCCGAAAGAGCGTCTTACCAGCAGTTTGGTGCGCCATTAGTAGGGGACAGTCTGTACTCCCTGCCACACGGCCCGGTCATGTCCACCACTCTCAGCCTGATCAATTCCGTAGCTGAAGAGCGTGAAGGCGGGGATTATTGGGACTCCCTGATTGCAGAACGCACAGATGGGAAATATATGTGCCTACGGGAAGGAAAGATCAAAAGCACCGAAGATCTTCTCTATCTCAGCGAAGCGGATTGTGAAATTCTCGAAAAAGTCTGGTCGGATTTTGGAGGCCTCAGCGCCATAAAACTCAGGGCATACACCCATGATCCGGATAACTGCCCGGAATGGGAAGATCCCAACGGTTCCAGCAGGCCTATTTCATTGGACACCATGCTGACCAGCATGGGTTATTCGCCGGATGCCATTGAAATCATTTGCAACAACATCGCGCAAATGGCCGCAACCAATGCCAGCCTGAAACCTCAAGTCCGATTCTAATGCCTGCCTGGATACCGCAACTGGGGAAGACTTTGTATATCCCCAGCGGACCCAAAGGCGAGCATCTTTTTGTGGTGATTCTTGGACCCAAGCTGTTGTCGTCCTACGGACAACAAGAACTATATGTGATCGTTCCTATTTGTTCTGCCATCCCCAACATTGAGCACGAATGCCCACTGGACCCATCTTGCCACCCCTTTCTGCGGCATGATAGCTATGCGGATTTTTCCAATGCACAAATCAGAAACAAATCCGATCTATGTGAATATGTGGCTAAATCCCTTTGGCGTGCCGGCGAAGATGTTTCCGCAGCAGTTCTGAACCGCATCACCGAATCGCTTTTCAAATCGAAGCGGATCCCGCGATACATTAAACGGGATTTTTTGTAATCGGCGACAGCCGATATTTGAGGAGGCACTGCCATGACCAGATACGGGATGGGTCAGATTCACCCCGGCGAATCCATTACCAAGGAAGTTACCCCGCGACATGCGGCTTGAGCCGTCATGACCACCCTACTCCATATCCTCAATTTCCTGCTGGCCATCCTGGTCACGCTGGGGTTGTTCGTTATTTCATTCCTGCTGCACGAGCTGGGGCACGCGCTGGTCGTGGCGCTCTTGCGCGGGAAAGCGGCTGTGCAGGAAATCCGCGCAGGATCCCTGACGTTCTATCGAGGCCGGGTCTTGCGGGTGGGCATCCTGCCCATCTGGGGCTATGTGCGTTTTGCCGAAGAAGGAGTACCACCATCCGACTGGCGGCTTATTTTTGTGGCCGGCCCTGCCGCATCGCTTTTCACGGCTTACCTGTTTCTGGTCCTGCACCACTTCTCATCCTTGCTGGGCTTTCCGGAGAACTGGCACCAGGTTTTCGACATCATGGCGATGGCCAACTTTGCCCTGGCGGGCTTTAATCTCATTCCGATTCCCCCGCTTGATGGATGGAAGATCGTCGAAAGCTGGCTGCCACTGTTCGGAATCCGTCTTAGCAAAGAGTCCCGCGCCCAGATGAACAAGTGGGGCATGGTATTCATCATGATAGTGAGCTTCGGGTTTGTAGCGATCCACGGGTTCTATCGTTAGCTAGACCCAGAGTCGGGTTGGCCGAGACGAAAACACTAGAAAAACCCGCTTTCCACTTGCTTTTTTATTTGTAGTGTATTAAAAATGAGCTATCAGCTTTATTCATTGCTGATAGAATTTTCGTTCAGTCAATTCTGTTCGAGTTCATGCACTCAGGAGGGAACATCTTGAACAAGGCGCAATTTGTCGATCTTCTCGCCCGCAACGGCGACCTCACCCGGTCCAAGGCTGAAGCAACCCTGGCCATCACCATTCATTCCATTACCGACGCCCTCACAGCAGGGGAAGAAGTAAAGCTGTCAGGATTAGGGACGTTTTCCGTTGTAGAAGTCCCCGCTCGTTTGGGGCGTAACCCGCAAACGGGTGCGGAAATACAGATCCCTGCCCGTCGTGCTATCCGCTTCAAAGCAGCGAAACCGCTGAAGGATGCCATTCATGTCTGACCAGGAACAGAAGCCATCTCATCATCTGGATCTGCACACGAAGCCCAGGGAATCTGGCAAGCGTTTGACGTTGATTCTGGTCACGGCTTTTGTAGTGTTTACTATCGTGTTTTTTATCATCGGCAAATTCATGGGAGGACATTCTGCCGAGCATTCACATCCTGTCGCTTCCGCACCTGCGCCGTCAGTATCCCAGACGGTGCATAACGGGGCGGCTTCTTCATAGCGGTTGTTTTGCGGCTATTGCCCGCCTTTATCCTCTGGGCGGGCCTTTTTGGAGGGGTTTTGAATATGCACATTTCCAGGCTGAAACATTTGGCAGGACTGGTCCGGCGATACGACGGCACCCTCCTGCCCATTCTGAAAACAGAAGCGGTGGATGGTCGGGTAAAGCTGCATATCCAAGTCCCTGCGGGAGGCAAAGGATCTGTAGTGGATTTCTGGGCGACGCCCGAAGATCTGTATATGCGGGGATACCGCTTGCTTTGTGCCAAGCCCGCGATCTGGGATCTTTGGAGCCCGGTCATGTGCCAGGCGATACCTCATCCACAACGGATGCCAGTAACGCTGCAGTAGTGTGCCACTTTCTTCGTAATTTCTTGTGTATTTCCGAAATTTGCGCTGAAGCAGGCCGTTTTTTGGAATGTTTTGGATAAAAAGAGGGTTTTCGCCATGCAAGAGGTTTTTCACACATCCACAACGGATTCCATACCAGGGGAAGCCATCCAGAAAAATCTGGGGGTCATATCCGCCTTTAACGAAGCCGTGTATTCGCCGGATACGTTACACCGTCAGGCGGAAGATACCTTGCGCGAATTGACCCGCAAAGCGCGGGAATTAGGGGCCACCGGGCTTGTGGCTGTGCGCTTTCTGCCGACGCAGAACTTCTACGGTGTGCGCTGCATGTACGGTTACGGCACAGCGGTGGTCACGCATAAGATCACATGGCCGCACGCAGCGGACGACGGCGAGCGGTAATGAGCACTCTTTCACCACACCCTCTCTCTGGTGGTGATTATTGCCCGCTCTCATGGGCGGGCTTTTTTAAGGTTTTCAGGAGGTGTTCATGATCTGGCTACTCGGCGTCATTGGCATACCCGTTCTGGTGGTTTTGTTGCTGTTTTTTTCCGCGATGGATGATTTCTGGCAGATCATCACGCTGAAGATCGACTTTTCCCGGTTGTTCGGCGATTTGATCCATGTGCTGATTATTCTGGGTTTGGGAATACTGGCAGAGCTGTTTTTTCTGTATCAGTTGGTGACAACGGTTCTTTAGGGGGTTGTCATGAGCATTTCGTGTAGTTGTGTGGATCTGGACAGCGATCTCCGGAAAGACCTGGCAGAGTTCAACGCGCTCTATGCGCCGATTCCCGGTTTTCATCTGAAAGTGCCACAGGATTAGGAGAATAATTATGCCGCAATTTCATGTGTGGTGCCCAGACGATGAAGAACGCGAAGATGGACAGTTGTTTGAGGCGTGCGACTCGGAAGACGCAGCCCAAAAATGGGGCGATTGGTATGACGTATATGCCGCCGGAGACTACCCCATTGCAAGCGAAACACAGACCCCGACTGTATGTGTGCAGGAAGTGGGCAGTGATGAGGTTTACAAATACATCGTATCCGCCTTTATTTCCACGACCTACACCACAAGGTTGGTAGACAAATAATTCGCATACCTATGTGGTGAAAATGCAATGGGAGCACTAAATATGCCGAAATATCATATATGGCGGCCTGAAATGGGCCAAGATCGAGAGGATGGTCGGGTTATCCAGGCGGATTCTCCCGCTGAGGCCGCCAAACGATGGGCGGCGTGGCAGGATGCCTCTCATGCGGCGGATTATGCGATTGCCGGCAAAAGAGCACAACCGGAAGTCTGTATACAAGCCGAAGGGAGCGATGTGGTCTTTCATTTTATCGTCAGCGGATTCATGTCGCCGACTTATCTGGCCCAGTTCAAAGTGAGTTGGAATAGCGGGGGATAAATATGCAACATACCATCGAAGAAAAAGACGCCCTGCTGATGCGGTGTCGGACGGCGCTTGATGCGGTGCTGGAAAGAAAGCCTATGCTTGGCGCGATGTACTACTCATGTGGGCACTTCACCGACACGATTGGGAATCTCCGTGCTGAGTTAGGCAAATACCGCGCTGATGGGCCGACTGACCAGGCCTGGCATCCGGATTGTGTTATCCATGAGTCCTCCACTGATGTTTGGGCGGAACATTGGAGCAAACATCCCGAAGAATATGGCATGGCCGATAATGCGTCGGTGCCGGAAGCATGGGTGAAAGCGGGCAGAGATACGGAGGGCGAATAAATATGCAATATGCCATTGCTGAAACCGATAATGGGCCAAGGCTGGTTGATTCACAGGGGAAGATTATCCAGAAGTCGGACGTGGATCGCAGAGTTCTGCATGTTTTGCCGAAATTGTATGTCGATGATCCGGTCCTGCTTCGCTCTCTGCGCCCTGAGCATGTGCGGCTTTCCGTCATTGCCGACCAAGCAGATCTGAAGCATCTGCAACCGTCCGGTGATATTCAGGTCACGCAATGCGTGCCCAATAAGGGATATTTTATTGGAGGATGCCAGGACACGCGCTATGGCTGGTTTGTGCCGCTGCCAGACGATATAGCAGTCGTCGATCTGGTTTTTCACTGGGAAATTGAATCCGGCCATTTTTGTCAGCGTATTGAGCACGAGATTCAGCTAAACCTATTACCTGGTGCCTATCACACCTGGTCCATGGACGTTTCTGCCTGGCATCGCGTGCATCGTTTCGAGCCGGGCAAACCGCCCCTGGTGTATCAGCCGACCACCCCGCTGTGGGGTGTGGGATTCGCCGCTGGGCGCAATGTCGAGGTGATAGATCTCTCCGATGATTGGGATGCGTTCGTGTATATCGAATCGCTGGATGTTCCTGCTATTCCTTTTTCGGATATGGCCTATGTCGAGGGGTTTCAAGAGAAACAACTGCATGAGATTCATCGACAGACGGTATTCACCAAAAATAACGAGGCACACCGGGAAAACGCCGTCATCGAAATGCCACGGGAGATTTTCGTCGCGGCTGTTCGCGCCGCGATGGATGTGCCTTTCGGTAAGGACACGGAATATCCCAACGGACGTTGTACAGAGCATCCAGCCATGAAAATCCTCTCTGACTGGTGGAATGCACGCGCACCGGAGCATCGCTGCGCGTCTTTCGCTATGCCCTGGGTGCGAGTGGAAGAGGATGCCGAGGAATACTGGTGTGGGTATTACGAGACGCCCAATGAGCCGTTCGCTTATTTTGCGCAGTACAAGTCTGCAAACGCCCGCGTTGGGGATGCCATTCTTATTGAGTTCATGCGGCAAGTGACGGAAGCGGATGTCCGCCCTCATGGTCATGGGCTGGACGTATTCCTGGTTAACGGGACAGTCGCCCAGACCGTCGGCGTGACACTTGAAGATATTCGATCTGGTGCCTGCGATGAGGCGTGGCTCAGTCTGGAAGCCCTGCGGCGCTTTCCGGGCCGTTTTCCGGAGGTTTGGCAGGCGTTAGTGGAGGGTGTGGCATGAACAACACCCGGAATAGCATCGAGATTTACACGGATGCCGCCTGCCTGATTGCCCGCGACAAACTGAAAATGTTTATTTTTGATCGGGATCGCATGGACCTCAGCGCCACAATGGTTATGGCCATCAACCGATTGGCAGAAGCGTTTCCGGATCGGGATATGGGCGCGGAGCTGGCGATGCCGGAAGCCCATCGTGAAGCACACGAGCAATACCGGGCGCAGCGCAGACGCCTGGCAACAGACCTTGATCTGATCATCGACACCCTCAATCGGGACGTGGGGAGCTGCGGGCTGTATTACGAACTCTGGCATCCCCGGATGATGCAGGCCATCGCCGGTCATATTCGACGGTATTCCGTGGATAAGGCCGTTGCCGCCGCGCTCTGGGCCACCGTGGACTGCCCCGCTGATGGCCCTACGGAGCAGGACTGGAAAAACGCATCCGAGATGGAAAGCGATGTCTGGGAAACCATCCAGGAGGATATGGAATGACAGAAAAAGAAATCCGGCATTTTCACCTGTTCTGCGGTCTGGGTGGCGGCGCTGCGGGGTTCAATCGGGGTGAAGCCCGCATCGGCAACCTGCAGGCCCGTTTTCGCTGTCTGGGTGGGGTGGATTCCAGTCCCTTGGCCATTGCCGATTTCAGCCGACTGGCGGGGGTACATGGAACGGTCATGGACCTGTTTGACCGTGCCCAGTACCGGGCCTTTCACGGCAAAGAACCCCCGGCTGACTGGCGCGAAGCGACACCTGCGGATATTCGGCAGGCGGCAGGAAATGAGCGACCCCACATTGTCTTCACGTCGCCACCTTGTAAGGCGTTTTCCGGCCTGCTCTCTGAGAGCAAAAGCAAAACCGCCAAATATCAGGCGCTGAATCAACTCACGCTGCGCGGCATCTGGCTGACCCTGGAGGCCTGGCACGATGATCCCCCAGAGTTTGTGCTGCTGGAAAATGTCCCGCGCATCCAGAACCGTGGCCGGCACCTGCTGGACCAGATCGTACCCTTGTTGCAGAAGTATGGATATGCCGTGGCCGAAACCACCCATGATTGCGGCGAACTGGGCGGACTCGCGCAGTCCAGAAAACGGTTTCTGCTGGTTGCCCGGCACATGGAGAAAGTGCCGCCTTTTCTGTACGAGCCCAAGAAAAGCCCGCTACTGCACATTGGCGATATTCTGGGACGGATGCCCTTGCCGGGAGATGCGGTGGCAGGCCCCATGCACCGGGTACCGAGTCTGCAATGGAAGACCTGGGTACGCCTGGCTTTTGTGGAGGCGGGATCCGATTGGCGATCCCTCAACAAGCTGGCGGTACAGGATGGGTTTTTGCGGGATTATCTAATTGTGCCTGCAGATCATCGTAGAAATGACTATTTGGGCGTCATCCCCTGGGATGAACACACCGGGGCCGTCTCTGGAAGAGGTCTTCCTACCAATGGCCGTTATTCGGTCGCGGATCCCCGTTTTCAGGGATCTGCTGAATATGGGCAATATGGTGTGCGCGACTGGAGCGACACTTCTGGCGCGGTAAGCGGCCAATCGGCTCCTGGTGGCGGTCGCTATGCGGTTGCTGATCCGAGAAACCCCTCTGGCAAGGTGTTTGGCAAATATGCTGTCACCCCCTGGAATGATCCGTCGGGTACGGTCATATCGGGCAGCACGACCGGTCAGGGCGCATTTGCGGTCGCTGATCCACGCACCGGTCTCAACCGTGGCCGTGGGGACGATTACCTGACTGCCGCACATTATGGTGTCATGCCCTGGTCGGCAACTGCGGGAGCGGTTTCTGCGGCGGCGGCCCATGATAATGGCCGTTGGAGTGTGGCGGATCCGCGTACTGCTTCTGCGGCGGAATCCTTACCACACCCGAACACGCCCGCGACCGTCATCATCGAGGCGCTGGATGGTACCTGGCACCGGCCTTTTACCACTCTGGAACTCGCATCCCTGCAAGGATTGGTGGATCCAGAAGCGCATCTGGAGCTGGAAGGACTCAACGATTCGGCCTGGCGGGAGCGAATTGGTAACGCAGTACCGCCGCCGGCAGCGCAAGCCATCGCCGGCGTCATGGGTCAAGCACTCTTGCTGGCCTGGTCGGGAGAAACTTTCCTGCTGAACGCCATGCCCATTTGGGTGAAGCCTGTGGCGGTGGCCTTGAGTGTGGCTGGAGTGGTGCGTGAATAGCGCCGACACAACAGAAACGCTCGCACATCGTCCAGTCCGCCCGGTGATGCGCTATCACGGCGGGAAATGGCGTCTGGCGGATTGGATCATAGGATTCTTTCCGCCCCATTTCGCCTATGTGGAGCCATTTGGCGGGGCTGCGGGCATTCTCATGCAAAAACCGCGTAGTCCTGCCGAAGTCTATAATGATTTGGACGATGAAATCGTCAATGTCTTTGAGGTGTTGCGCGATAAAAAAGACAGTCAGGCGCTCCAGACTGCTTGCGTATTAACGCCTTATTCCCGGCGGGAATTTGAAAAAGCGTACAGCCAAAATGATGCGGCGCTTCCCCCTGTTGAACGCGCCAGGCGCACGCTGTTTCGTGCTTTTGCGGGATATGGCAGCGCCGGAGCGACGAAAGGCAGAACCGGATTCCGGTCTTATGCGGGGGACAAGCGTTCCAGTCCTCCCGTTATGGATTGGGCCAATTATCCCCGGCATATTGCGTATTTCTGTGACCGATTACAGGGAGTGATCATAGAATCACGCCCCGCATTAGAGGTTATCCGCCATTATGATGCGGAAAACACCCTGTATTATGTGGACCCGCCCTACATGCACGATACGCGATCTATCCGTGGTGGCCGTTATTATCGGCATGAAATGGATACCGATGATCACGTTGCTTTGTTGGATACGCTCCTGGAAATTAAAGGCATGGTCATATTGTCGGGCTATGCCACGGATGTTTACAACAAAAAGCTCCTGAGTTGCGGTTGGTTACGGTTCGACAAGCACACGCAGGCCAATGGTAACAGTGGATCCGTGCAAAGAAAGGAATCCATCTGGATCAACCATGCCTGTTGCAATCGCGGCCAACAGCAGATTTTGCGGATATAGAAGGACCAATTTACATGCAACGCATCCAACTGAAAGCGGGGCTGCTAACTATGGCTGTTCTTGCGGCATTTGCGCTTGTCATCATCGTGATTGCAGGATGTGTGGCAGCAGTGGTCTGGGCGCTGATTCACTTTTTGGGGATGGGGATGGGGTTACAGCAAAGCATTACGGCCTTGCTGATGACCGTGCTGGTATCGCCTTTTGTGGTCTTCGTCGGATGGTCCGTCTTTGATCTGGTCAGGACGTTGTATTTGGAAATGCTCTATTTTCTGGACACCAAAAGGAGAACGCGGTGAGCCGGATGCGAATGGCCGTAGATGCCGATCAGGTGCTTTTCGATTTTGATACCGCCTGGCGCTCGACGGCAGAAGATCTGCTGGAAAGGCGTTTGCAGCAATGCGGTCATAGCTATCACCTCATGGCCCGATATCAACTTTCGATGTCCGAGTACCATCGCTGCTGGGCCGAGTTTCATCGCCGGAAAATCTGGCGTGACTGCCCTGTTTTCCCGAAAGCCCTGGCCACGGTGCGGAGCTGGCTGGATGCCGGGCATGAAGTCTTTGTGGTTTCCGCTGTGGATGTGGAAGCCCGAAAGCTCCGCCAGCAGGCGCTGGATGCCCTGGGGCTGCAAAGGGTTTGTCTGGTCGGTGTCGGCTCCAAAGGCAGCAAGTACCAGACACTGAAAATCCTGAAGCCGGATCTGTTTGCAGACGATCTCTGGAAGCATTGCGGCGAAGCAGTCGATGCGGGTGTACCGCAGGTCGTGAGGGTTTCCGGAGGGCATGATGGTGGCGGGGATCCGGTGCCTGGGGTGAAGGTTGTACGGGGCATTGAGGAGATCGGGTTGTGATTACTGACGTTCAAATTGAACGCATTAAAGCTATGCCCCGTGATGAGGCGGTAGCGACGGTGCTGCGTCTGCTCGATGCGCTGGAAACCCTGAAAATGCAGGGCGAACCAGACGTGGCAGAGGGATGGACCGCTCTGCCGGAAGCGGTGTGGGATCGGGTCATGGAGCAGGTTTTTGGCAAGGATTGGTGGGTCAGAAAATGATCGAGGAGAATGCCCCGCTCATTACAGCCGAACCAGCAGATATGGTGCATCTCATTAAATTCCTGGCCGCAACATGGGCGGAAGTGGATGCATGGGCACATACTCTGGATGCCGATGTACTAATGCGGTATCCCGTGGTGCAGGGTCTTCGCGCACAAATGGCATTGCGAAAATTGGGTATTCGTAATTTGGTGTTTACGAGGCATCAACCTGGCCACAGGCTTCTCTGACCACGTTTGTGTATTTGTCCAAAACCGGACTAGCCCAGATCGCGAGGCGATTTGTGTATGGTATCATTCCCGCCGGTATCCAGCGCCTCTGCGAGCAGCCGAAGATCCACCCCATAGTTGATTTCTGTTTGGTCTTCATCAGACTCCAAGGGCAGAGCCATCCCCATGTGGTAGAAAGCGGTGGTGCCCAGCGACTCTCGTCGAAATTTCGGTCGCTGCAGGGTTTTCTTGTGGGTGCCCCGGGTGAACAGAATCTTCGCCCGCAGTACCTCAAAGCTGTAGCCCCGGCCCATGCGGTTGGTGACGCGGATCAGGCTGTTCAGGCTCTCAGTAAAGGCGTTGGTGACCTGCTGGTCGAAGTAGGCCAGGATGTAAGGCTCCCAGTTCTGCCAAGCCGTGAGAATGGGTTGAAAGGCGCTCTGGCACTCGGGTGGGACGGATGCCGCCCAGACGATGTATCGTTGGTGGGCGTCCTTTTTGTTGTCAGCATCGTAGACACCGTAAAAACCCTCTTTGAGTCGCCATGCCTCGCCCAACTCCGGTATGCTCCGCAGCCAGCCATCGAGTATCAGGCGCTCACTGTCGTCCAGATCTTTTTCGCGCTTGCGGAAGAGATAGGCATCTTTCTTGACCCCTGCGGCCCTCCGACGTAAACGATCAGCATCTTTGGAGCGAGACAACGAGCGGCGAAGTTCATCCATAGACTGGTTGGCCATGCGTAGAACATGGAACTTGTCCACCACGACAGACGCATCAGGCAGCACTTCATGAACTGCATCTCGGTAGGGCCGCCACATATCCATGGCGACTGTGCGGATGCGATCCCTTTGCTTCAGGGCAGCGAGATACCGCAGAATGCTCCGCTTGCCGCGATCTGGTAGTAGATCAATGGCGGTATTTTCCCGCAGATTGGTAATCACGGCGCGGGGGCGACGCAGCAGATGGATTTCGTCGATACCCATCCATTCCGGCGTCTCGAAGTGGTGAGTCTGCTCCAGCGCCTCAATATAATCGTGGGCGATGTTGCGAATGGTGCCTTCCGTAACGCCGATTTCTTCGGCGACACTGGTAAACGTATAGTTGAGCGAACGAGGGCCGATCCAATGGGCCAGTCGCTCCGTCATGCGGCGCTTTCCGTCCACTGCAGGCAGCGATTCCATAAAGGTTTTGCCGCAGCCCCGGCATTTGAAGCGCCGGGCGTCAATATAGAGACCCACCCGTTTCCCGTGCATGGGCAGGTCATGGACCAGTAGTTCTGAACGGCCATAACCTACGCACTGGACACCCTGACATGCTGGGCAGACCGCCGTCGGTGCCAGAGTTTCGATCTGTATATGATAATCGTGTCCTGTTTCCCGTAGGGTGCGTATCGCGTAACCAGGTAGCCGAATGATATTGGCCGAGGCATCGGGGGGTGATTCTAATGAGGCTGGGTTCTCGCCCATGGGGTGCCCTCGCCGTGAACTACTGCCCGTCACCATGGATGTCAGCCGTGAACCCGATAGGGCGAGACCTGGACGGAGGAGTGTGGGTCAACTCCCGGATGGCGTTGATCAACCCGGCGATGGCCTGATCGTGGGTGGATACGGTGCGCTCCAGCGCGTCTAGTTTCTCGGCCAGTTCCTGGTGGGTTGCCAGTATTTCGCGCAACTGGACAAAGGCCCGCACCACGAAAACGCTCATCTCGATGGCCTTGGCGGAGTTGAGCACTGTGGCCGCCATGATAGCCCCATGTTCGGTAAAGGCGTAGGGCAGATACCGGCGGCCACCACGCCCGGTGTTTGAGGTCGCGAATTGCGACCTCAAAGCCGCATACTCCTCATCGTCCAGTTGGAACATGAAGTCCGACGGGAAACGGTCCGAATTGCGCTTGACCTGCTCATTGAGCCGTTTGGTGGTGACCCCGTAGAGTTCCGCCAGGTCAGCATCGAGCATGACGCGCAGCCCACGTATGCGGTAAATCCGCTGTGCAAGGGCTTCTACCTGCATGGGTTCGGCTACGGTCATTTCGTTCTCGTACACAGGAGATTACGAGGTCAATGATAGATGTTTATGGGGTGGCCGTCTATTTTTCTACGCGGCGAGATTTTGCAAGAGCTTTTCCATGCCGACCCGTCCAAGCTCCATGAGTTGTTCCCGGTCCGTCCTGGGCATCCGGGCGTCCAGCATGTTCAGGTTTCCGGTGTCCACCGGAAGAAAGCGCACCCACGGCGCGGCATGCCGGTCCAGGTATTCCTGCCCACGCAGCAGATCGCGCACGCTCAGCGATGCCAGGGCGAAAAGCGTCGGTTCGTTCCCGTGAAGCCTGGGTGGTTCTCCCGTCAAGTAGACGCCGACAGAAGGAACCTCGCTATCTTTGGGAAGCACGTCGCCCGGTATGTCGTCGGTCAGACCGCCATCCACATAGAGCCTCCCATCGACCCGCTTGGGTGGATAGACAAAAGGCAACGAGGACGACGCTCTGGCTGCCTTTGCGACAGGCAGTTCCGGCGTTTCCGCTCGACAGAAAACGGTGCGTTGCCCACGCAGCAAGTCCGTAGCGCAGACGAAAAGCTCCAGGTCAAGGTCGGCAAAGGATTGTCCTTGTGTGTGCCGGGTCAGAAAAGCATCGAGGGCTGCGGTCGCGCAGATACCCCGCCGGGTCAGGAGACGCCAGCCGTTGGTCCAGGAGTCGAAATTCATGAACGGTTGCCAGTCGGTATCCAGGACGAGGTTCACCAAAGACGGAATGTCTCGATGCACCGCGTAAAGGACGGCCACGATAGCGCCACCCGACGTACCACTCAAAGCAGAGACACGGTACCCGGCGGCTTCGATGGCCTGCAATGCCCCCAAATGCACGGGCAGCAGAAAACCGGAGCCGCTCAGCGCTACTTGGATCGGCTTTTTGGACCCCGCAACCGGATGGTTCACAACGCCGTGGTCCTTGGCAATGCCGGCCATCGATTGCTACGCATCTGTTCCACCAAGGTGCGCGCCCGTTCCCCGGTCTGCTGGTACCAAAGACTCTGAACCATGGCATCCGCAGCGCCGGCGTAGTCACCCTGCTGCAAGGCCTGGAGCATCTCGTGAAAACCCAGCAATCCCTGAATCCCCAAATTGAACGTCATGTTCACCAGCACCGCAAAGCGCACCACGGACAGTTGGCGGCGCGCTCTAAAATGAAGTGCAACACCTCTGGTCGAAGGCAGACGGAAG
>NZ_MXAV01000065.1 GCF_002847505.1 Acidithiobacillus marinus | reverse complement strand
CCTGCTAGCTCCGCACTTCCATACCATTACACCGTTGGTAGTCATGAGCATCTTGAGGATGAGATAACCATTCCCAAGGATCACAAACTCGCTTTCACACTGTACGGACCAGATGGATACATACGCAAGTTATCTGGTTCGGGTCCAACCGAGCTACTGATAGAAGCCTTACCAAAAGATAATGGTGACGTTGCACTTCACTTTCATAACCGAAGCTCAAAAATTCAGACTGTACATATTAGTGACGACAGTTACGGACAGGATTCAAGAATCTTGAAAGTAGATGCAGGATCAAACACTCATATTATCTGGCCATTAGATAAAAGTCATCATTGGTACGATCTGCAAATAAAAACAGAGACGCACACATGGCGTCTTGCTGGGCATGTCGAGAATGGCGAAGAAAGCTGGTCAGATCCAGCTAACAAATCACCAGTATTGCTTTAATATTTGTCAATTTTAATCAATCAAAAATGGAGATAATGATGAACGACGGAACCAACATGAGAATAGTCAGTCATACAAAAAAAATTCAACAAAATATAGTAAAATATGTTTATTAATGGCTGGAGTAGGACTAATAACACTCAGCAACCAGTCATTCGCCAAAGATCACATGCCAACAAATTCAGGAATAAATGTTGGCGAGGTGTCAAACAATTATGCAAGTAATATTGAAAATAAAAGAATTGACAAAAAGAAAATTGCAAAATCTTCACAATCAATATTATCTGTCTCAAAAAACCAACTTCAATATATGGCTCCTAATGCAGGTGCATTTCAACTAGCTAGCCGCTTACCAGGTGTACAAGTTCTTGGTTCAAATCCTAGCAGCGGTGTTGGCTCTAACAGTTTAAATATCAACGGATTTGGTGTGGGAACCGGACCAACAGTCAATGGTCATTTCAATGCCATACAGGTAAACTTTGATGGCATTCCATTGAGTAATCCTTTATCAGGTGATGGCGGATTCTACTCTGTAGAAGTGCCAATTGCACAAATATTAAACGGAGTAACCGTTAATTACGGTCCAGGTAATCCAGATTCACGCTGGCAGTCAAGCATAGGAGGTACTGTAAATTTTTTACCAGTTCAACCACAAAAAAATGCCAGCTTTAAAGTGGGGAGCTCATTTGGCAGTTACGGATCACAAACCCAATTTGCCGTAGCAAAATCTGGGTTATTTGGTGATGGGTGGACTGCAGTGGCAGCATTTGGTCATACTAATGGTCGTGTTCCGGGGTTGGAATATAATTATCCAACTCAAGCATATGTTTTCTTTGGAAAATTAACAAAAACATCTATGTCTGGTGATAGATATTCTCTAGGTTTATATCTTTCAAGGGCAAAATATTTAGCTGTGCCATCTATACCTATCACGCCTTTAGGTGGTTATACCGTTAACGGTTATGGTGTACCTGGAGCCCCATTAAGCGAGCAAACATCGGGATTTTATTCGACAGAAACAACAGATCAATCATATTTTCAATATACTGACAATATTTGGCTACTCTATGCTAAGCAGCATTGGTTACTATCTAAAAACTCAAGTATTGATAATAAAGTATGGTTTCAGCATTCACATCGAGTTCATGTTGGTCATGGATTATATAATGGTGACACTTCTCCCACACTTGATGAATATTATACACCAATTTTCTATTCCATTGGTGATCGTATCAAGTATTCAACCAACATTTCAAATAATCACATAAAAATAGGAGCGTATTTATATTATATAAATTACAAGAATCCTTATATTCTTTATAACGCACCTGTCCTACATGAATCTGTTGGTAATTTTTATTACGATGCTGATAATGATACTTCGCAAATTTCTGAATATGGCTATATTCAAGACACAATTGACTTATTAAAAGATAAACTAAAAATAACTCCTGGAATCGCATATGCCGCTTATCAGACAAGCGATGCGAACCTCTTGCCGCCTACAGGTTCACCGCTGTTGAATGGTGTTGTTAATGGCACCTTTGATTCTGGTGTTGAAACAAGTTTTGGCGGATTTGAACCATCACTTGGAATAAATTATCAAGTCATTAAAAATCTATACCT
>NZ_MXAV01000064.1 GCF_002847505.1 Acidithiobacillus marinus | reverse complement strand
GCGCTCCAAGCAATAGATTCGGCACTAAGAAAAAGGGGTTTTAACATTAGCACAAATGGAGTAGGTATACAGATTTTTGTAAAACACTTTTATCTACATGAAGAACGAGGATGGAACACCATTACACACGCTGGGAGTATGGATATGCAGGTGCTTGTGCCTTCGGTTGGATACGAGAATTTCGTGCGTATCGAACATCTAAAACATACAATAAGCGGGCCTATCAATTTTAGCGTTGGCAGAACATCATCAACAAACGCACTTTTGGAAGCAGGCGTGAACAAACTCGTCAACAACCCTGAATTCATCGCTGCCCTACTCAAAGCCGGACACGCCGGTGCGGTTGTGCCCAAACTTTCGGCAGCCGGCTAATCGGGAGGCTGCGGGAGAAAGGAACAACAAACTTGTGACCAGTCACACATAGTAAAAGGATTTGAGGATCACCCCGGTTGAGGGGGCTTGCCGGGTTTATCGAGCATATCCCACCAGTGACAGAGAGCCAGCCAGTGGTGATAGCGGGTCGCCGGCGCCCGATCGGTCAGCGTGGCCCAATAGGCCTGCACATGACGGGCTCCGATGCGGGCCGCTTTGGTTTCGTGCATCTGCAATTCACAAAACTCCAGAAAGGCCTCAATCCGCCGGGATTGCAGGCGTCGGTTGGCTTTGCCGCCCTTGCGCCGGTAGGCCCGTAATCGGGGATTCTGGCGCCAGTTTTTGACCGCGATGCCACTCATGACCGGGCCCCGATATAGCTGACTGTGACACCGATGCGCCCGTGGCCCAGCTCCGCTGAGACCTGCAGACGGGCGGCACGGTCTATGGCTTTGCTGACCATCAGCCGGCCCGCCACCAGAGGCACATCCTGACCGGTCAGGGCGCGATAGCGATGACAGGCATAGGCGGCCCGCAAGTCATGGATACCGTGCCCGGTGTTGGCCTTGATGGTATCCCGGATGATCCGCAGGGGACCGCTTTCCCATTTTTCCCAAGTTTGATGGGGTGGAATCAGATTACGTTGCCGGCCTTGGACTTCGGCGGCGTGGCGGAGAGCGCGGATCTGGTCGGGATGTGTGATAGGCAGGACGCGGTCCCGACCACCTTTGGTGCCCGCAGTAATGGTGACTAATGCCGTCCGTTCCGCTTCCTGCAACGCCTTTTTGGCGTTGAGGAGAGAGGCCTCCATGGCCCTGAGTCCGAGATGGCGGGCCAGCTGGGCGATGGCCACGCCTTTATCGTTACCCTCGGCCTGCAGCTGCTCAATGGCTTTCTGGTAAGGTTCTTCATAAAACCCGCCGGGGATCTCGGTACGGATATGGATACGCGGCGGCATCTGGCAATCGCGCACGGCACCGACGCTCCGCCAGCGGACGGGCGTCCGGCTAAGGACGCTGTTTACCGCGCTGATTTTGTCGTGGGCGTGACCGGCGCTGATTTTGCCCGTGAGGACTTGCGTACGGAGGGTGTTGCCATATTCTATGACCAGTTCGCGGGTTACGTTTTCGAGCTTTTTGATTTTATGTGCCCGCGCAAAATCGGCAAAATGATTCCAGCGTTCCGATAATTTACCCAGCGATTCGGTGCCCATCCCCTTATTCACAAATCCCTGCTTCAAGAAAATCCGCCCGGCAGATGCCAGATCCCGACTGCCAATGCCAAAATTCGTGCTCATAAAAACCCCCTTTTAAATCTCAAAAAACAAAAAAGAAAAACCCATGAAAAACCGCAAAAAGGCACACCTCCCCCTCCCCAGTGACGGGGATAGGGTTTTTTTCATGGGCATTCTCAAAATCAAAAAATACCTATGAAAAAAAAGCCCCACAGGAAGTGGGACTATTCGGATAAAAATCATATTTAGAATATGAAAAATATTGCGTCGCTGTTGCCAGCATTGTCTCTTGCCCGCCTTACTTTTGCGGCCCCGGAGGGGTCGTGAAAACGATCTTGGACAAGAGACAGAGACCCCCCGGGGCCGCAAAAGTAAGGCTAAGAGAGAGATGCATACTTTGGCCCGGCCGCGCAGGAGCGCGGCTGCTCCTGGTGGGAGCGCATGCTGGGCAGGGGGGCAGGATTTGGACGGATCCTGATAACCGGTGAGTTTTTGGGG
>NZ_MXAV01000063.1 GCF_002847505.1 Acidithiobacillus marinus | reverse complement strand
AAGTTGATGGTTGACTGGGCCAGGTCGAATACGAAGATCAATCGTCTTGAGGTCGTAGCGGCGATCGAGAACCATGCAAGTCGAAGGGTGGCCGAGAAGGCGGGAGCCACTTTCGAAGGAATTGCGAAGGCCAGGTTGTTGATCCATGGCCAGTATCATGACGCCGCGATGTACTCCTTCACGAGCAGCAATGGCGCCGTCGCCTAACATTTCGCTGCAGGGGACGCGGGACCAGCCGGCCGTGGCTGAAGTTGTAGCTCCGGTGGCCCGCGCCCCTGAGCTCCGGCGTTATGTGAGTAAAGCGAGATCGTAGAATGGATTTGTCACCAATCATCAATCAAATAGTCGGTGCCCTTTGGTATCTGATACCAATAGCGATTCTTGCAGGTATTCTTAAATCTCCTTGGTTTAAGGGTGTGGCTGGGGAGTTTATCGTCAATTTGTCTTCGAAATTGCTACTGGATAAGGAAAAATACCATCTAATCAAGAATGTGACCCTGCCAACAGAAGATGGAAGCACGCAGATTGACCACATCATCGTTTCAGAATTTGGCGTATTCGTGGTTGAAACAAAAAACATGAAAGGCTGGATATTTGGCAGTCCCAACCAAAAGACATGGACGCAAAAGATTTATAAGCATTCAAGCAAATTCCAAAATCCATTGCATCAGAACTATAAGCATGTAAAGACTCTTGAGTCTTTGTTGGGGCTTAATGAGCAGCAAGTGCATTCTGTAATTGTTTTTGTTGGTGATAGCACTTTCAAAACAGAAATGCCTGAAAATGTGACTTACGGTGGAGGCTATGCGAGGTATATTAAATCAAAGAAGGCGCCTGTTTTAACTGCATCACAAGTAATAGAAATCGCGAATAAAATAGAACAAGGAAGGCTTGCGCCATCATTCAAAACAAATCGCGAACATGTGAAGCATGTAAAAAATATCGTTGCCGGAAAAGAAAACAACCGTATTCCGAGTTGCCCAAAATGCGGTGCTTCAATGGTGTTGCGAGAAACTAAGCAAGGCCAAAACGTCGGTAAGAAATTCTGGGGTTGCTCAAAGTTTCCGAAATGTAGAGGAACCATGAATGTCACATAACAATCACATCCAGCCGACCCACAAAAGCGCCGCTTCGCTCTGCTTTTGCGGTTGGCTGATGTGAGGCGTTAGGTGCAAAAAGGAAAGTTATGAGCAAAGACAATAAATCAGAAAAGCTAGACATAGTAGCGGCATTTGTTCATGAGCTGATGAATATAAGAGGCGGTGATAGTGTCTTGCATATTTGTATTTCTAACTTTTCTATGTTTGGCTTTCAATCTTCAAACATTAGGAGAGTAAGCGGTTTCGACTGGCGAAGTGAAATTGAAGAAGGTGAAAAATATGATTTCATTTTCGGGGATTTTCCGCTAGGAATGGGAAAACGGGAAGAATGCCAAGTTGGTTCTGAAACACTAAAAATTCGGCAGAACTGGGTAGAAATTGCAAAATCAATAAATCTTCTAAATGACAATGGGCTGGCTTTTTATCTCATTGAGCCAACTGGCTTTAGCGTATCTGAGGGAAGGAAGCTGGAGGAAGCGTTAAATTCAGAGGGCTACTTTGTAAATGCAATACTTAATGCTCCAGAAGGAGTCTTGCAACCAGAAACATCTATTACTCCAGTTTTTGTACTCCTATCAAGAAAGAAAACAAGTACCATTTTCATTGCTGAGTTATTGAGTGAATCACAAGGCTCAGCAATTGCCAATAACTTTTGCTCTGGGGTATTTGGTAAAGATTTAAGCCAGGGATTGAGCATCGAAGAAAAAACCTTTTATGGCTTCCATCGCGTAAAAATAAAGCATCAAACCGAGAAACTCGAAACACAGTACAAGGAATATGAAGAATATACAATTGGCGAAATTGCGAGCGAAATTAGCCATGTAAAACACGGCGAAAGCTTTGTCGAAAAAGATAATTCCGTTTATATCCCTAAGATTGGAAACTCAGCAGTTGAGTCAAGTTTATATGACACAAAAATCAAGCATCATAATTACTTTCAAGTTGTAATTGGGCCAAAGGCAATTGGCGAGTATGTGGCGGCTTTCTTTAGGTCGGATCTGGGCAGGCTAGTACTTCAATCACTAACATCTGGAGCAGTGATTCC
>NZ_MXAV01000062.1 GCF_002847505.1 Acidithiobacillus marinus | reverse complement strand
GTGTCTTGTGGGCGTTTTTCTCTCTGTCGCTAATGTACTGATTCTCCTCATACCCGGCAAGCCGCAAAACCGGGTATTATGAGACATTACAAAAGCTGTGGAGATTTTGTCTGTGTCCGAACCCCGGAAACGCATTCCCAAAACCCCGAAAAGGCCCCAGAAGGCGCCCGAGCAGCTGGGCTTTTTTGAACCCGCTCCGGAAGTCCTGGAGGCCTTGGCCACGGCCGAACCCCTGCTGCCGGAATCGGCACCGGAAGTCCCTGCTCCCGTCGTACATACACCGGCCCGCCGCCGGGCAGCGGCAGATGCGGATCGCAAGCACCTGACGCCGCTGGAAGTGGATCGTCTGCTCCAGGCCGCCAAGGACAATACCCGGACCGGGGTGCGGGATCGTTGTCTGATCTTCCTGATGTTCCGCCATGGCCTGCGGGTGACAGAGGCCTGTGCCATGCGCCTGGACCAGGTGGATCTGGACAGCCGGATTCTCCATGTCGAACGCCTCAAGGGCGGATTGTCCACGACCCAGCCCCTCCGAGCCGAGGAACTCCGGATGCTGAAAAGCTGGCTGCAGGAGCGGTCGCGCTGGTTGCGGCAGTGGGATCGGGGGAAAAGCCGCTCAGGGAAGGTGCCGCTGGACCGTCAGGCGCTGTTCCTGAGTACCCGAGGTGCGGCCCTCTCCCGCAAGACCTTCTGGGCCTTGTTGCGGCGCTATGGCGAGGCAGCAGGACTGTCCCTGCCGCCCCACCCGCACATGCTGCGCCATGCTTGCGGTTTTGCCCTGGCTGACCAGGGCGCGGACACCCGGCTGATTCAGGGCTATCTGGGGCACCGGAATATCCAGCATACCGTGCGCTATACCGCCACCAATGCCCAACGCTTTGAAAAATTGTGGCGGTGATGCCTTGCTGGTATAAAAGACACAAGACAACATATTAAATACAGGTGCGTACATGGCTAAGGTCAACATATCTGAAGCGGCGAGAATGGCTGGAAAGAGCCGATCACATCTCTACGAGAAATATATAAATACTGGAGCTATAACGGTAGAATCAGACCGTGATGGGAGAAAGGTTATTGATACATCCGAGTTGCTTAGGGTATTCGGTACACTCCATTTTGACGACAACAAAAAAGATGTACACGAGATCACTGAAGTACATGCTGAGGACAACGATAAAGACATGATCGTCAGCGCCTTACAATCTGAAAATGAAGTGCTGCGTGAATACCTGAGAGCCAAAGAGGAAGAAGTAATCTGGTTGCGTGATCAGGTTAGTAAAACAACAGCCCTGCTAACCCACCAAGAGGATAATCTCGGACCAACGCAAACAAAACGCTGGTGGTGGCCATGGTAAATATTTATAGTTGTACATATGATTTTTGAATGGGATGAAGCCAAGCGTCTTATCAATCTCGAAAAACATGGGGTTGATTTTGTCGACGCACCTAAAATGTGGGTTGGCCCCATGTTGGTGGCGGAAGACACCAGACGAGAATATGGCGAACCGCGTTATATCGGGATGGGTCACATAGAGGGCCGGTTGATGGTTGTTGTTCATACCCATCGGAGCCCAAATGTCGTTCGTGTCATCTCATTACGAAAGGCTAACAGCCGGGAGATTCACGCATATGAAAGCTCAACAAATGGATAAGCCTGTAATCAGAAAGATCACAGGGGATAGTATTCAGGCAGATTCACAGACCGACTGGAAACGAGTAGATGCGTTGAAAGACGAGGATATCGACTACAGTGATGCGCCTGAACTTGGAGCCAGTTTCTGGGAAACGGCAAAAGTCTTGGACCATGGCGCTAAGAAGCCGATCACAATTCGGATTGATCAAGACGTGATCGCATGGTTCAAGTCTCGCGGCGGGCGGTATCAGGTTCTGATGAATAAAGTTCTACGCAGTTATATGGAAAATTTGGATAAACATGACCAGGCTCGTTAGATGGCGTTACTGCCATGACTAATCATCTTCGGCCAGATCGGCATATCCAGAGGGATTTTTTTATTGCCGACATTTTGGATGCGGCACCCAAGGATGATATGGCAAGCATGGAACACCCAATTTTTGCTCTGCGTGCCGGAGACAAAAGAATTCGCAACTACGAACGTGGAAATTACAAGGTTGAGATACAACCAGGT
>NZ_MXAV01000061.1 GCF_002847505.1 Acidithiobacillus marinus | reverse complement strand
CCCCAATGTCTGCAATCCCCTGGGCAATCTCTTCGCGGATTATCCGGTCCCGCTCGGCGCGCGCGGCTTCCAGGTCGCCGGATAGATCAAGAATACTCTGATCTACCGCCAGGTCTTGCCGCTCCAGCTCACCCGCTTCCTTGGCCAGCTTTAATCGTTCCGAAACTTCCTGCTCAAAATCCAGCCTTCGGCGGCTCGGTTGCCCGGTCCGCCGCTCATAACCACTGGCCGCTGGCCCCAGATGCCGGGTCGGTGCCCGATCCTGACCTTGCTCCGCCAGACTGCGGTGATCCACCTGGGCGGCTATGCCGTTTTCCTGTAATCGGGCGTTCTGTAGCTCGGCAAACCGTTCCCGCCATTCGCTCACCAGTTCTTTGCCCGTCTTCCGGTCATCCAGTTCCCGCGTCTTTTCGGTAAACCCGTCTGGTCCTATCCGCCGGGTCGTCAGCAGAATGTGGGCATGGTGATTGCGCTGATCTCCGGCTTTCCCCGGCGCATGCACGGCCACATCCGCTGCACAGCCATGCCGCTGGACCAGCTCTCCCGCAAAATCCAGCGCCAGACGCCGCCGCTCGGCAGGGGGCAGTTCTTCGGGCAGGGCAATCTCGAACTCGCGGGCAACCGTTGCGTTCTTCCGGGTCTCCGCCTGCTCGGCGGCATTCCACAATGCCGCCCGGTCCGCTGCCCAGTCGGGGGCATCTTCCGGCAACACCAGATCGGCGGACTCAACCCCGCTTCGGCGGGTGTAGTCGTGTACTTCTCCCGTCCGTTCATCTTCGATCTTCTCGCCGGAACGATACGCGGAGGAAGCCGTGCCGCTGCGGCCTGCAGATCGGCTGATGGCTTTGACGGAGAGATGATAGATCGCCATTCTGGCCTCCTCCTACGGGGTGTCGGGGCGGAGCCTTGACCGCACGCAAACTCGCAGAGTTTGCATAAGTGCGCCCTTGCTTTTTCGCTGCGGGTCTATGTTGCCACACCGTCAAGGCCTCTTCCAGCAGTTCGTTCCGCCCTAAAAACGCGCTAAAGTATCTCCATGATATTGCAGAGGAGTGACCATGACGACCATCGAAGAACGCATCGCTAAACTGGAGGCAAAACTCAAACAGGAGAAAGCCAAGAAACAGCAGATCGAAGCCCGTAAACGCAGCATCGAGGCCAAAAAGAAACGCAGCGCAGATACCCGCCGTAAAATCCTCGTTGGAGCCGCCATCCTCGCCAAGGTCGAACGCGGGGAATGGCCACACGACAAATTTATGGCCCTCATGGAGGCCGCCCTGACCCGTGCCGATGATCGCGCCCTCTTTGATCTGCCAGTACGTCCCGAAAATTCCCAAGGAGGCCAGTAATGGACTCACAACAGCAGCTATTCGGCTACATGGCGGTGGCAAACGATCAGCAGAAGGCCATACAAACCGCCATCGACACCTTGACCGCTGAACGCGAAGCCCTCGCCCAGGAACGCACCCGCCTCGCCCAAACCGTCCAGAGCATCTCCAAGGCCGTAAGAACCGCCGTAGGCGCTGCCGTAAAGGATCAGATGGGGGATGCCGGAGAAATCGCCGCTACGTCCCTGGAAACCGCCTTAAACCCGATTCTCGAAAACTTCTCCGGCGTCATCGGGAACACGACCGAGGCCGGGAAGGCCATCAGCCAGGCTTCCGCCTGGTTTTCCTGGAAATGGGTCATCCTGTTCGCTGCCGGATTCTTCGGAATCTGTCTGATGGCTTATATTTCCCTGGCCTGGCAGTTCCACGAAGTCCAGAACCTCCGCCAGCAGAAGGCCACGCTCAGCGCAGAAATCCCCCGGATGCAGGCGACCGTGGCAGAGCTGGCCAAGCACGGCGGGAACGTGGTCTGGAACCATTGCGGCGGAAGACTGTGTTTCGAGGTCAGCAACAATCAGGGAACCTACAGCAACGGCAGCCCATTGCCACTCGGCGCATGGACCACAGACCACGGCAAAACAGAACTGGTCATTCCCAAAGGGTATTAGGGGTCCCCTCAGAAAACGGAATATAAAACCCGTTAAGCTCCTGCGAAAGGCCGCAGCGGCCGATATTTTCCCTGCTTGGGGGTGTAAGCCGGAACCCCAGAGAATTCTGTCAGGAAACATCGGCGGCAGAGTTTCCGAGCATCACACCTGACCGACATGGTTTTCCGACAGCCCGCACCAGGGGGTTTTGGTCTTTGGTGGATACCCGTGCATACCCAACAGGATATTCTCAAAACCCATAAAATCCGT
>NZ_MXAV01000060.1 GCF_002847505.1 Acidithiobacillus marinus | reverse complement strand
GAGGAACCTCCGCGAACTCATAAAACTACTGATACAGGGTTTGTGGGCATTATTAGTCGGCGTTGCCAGCAGCCTGAAATATGTTTTCAAGGCCATAAAAATTGTAGCCGTATATACTTTTCAATCATGGGGAGCCATAAAACAGGATGCAGAAAGAAGAGATAGAAAAGAAGAGGAAACCGGGAAGCCAAGTCGGAACAAACTCAGAAGATAGAGTAATTGAAAGGCCCTACAAAAATTTCACTGGCCAGGAAGTGCGTCCTTACGGAAGGTCTGGGGTTCCTAAAAAGACGGTATTTAAAACGACAGACCCTATCGATACATGCCGCTATAGAGACGCCTACGATCGGAAGATCTTTGACGAACTTTTGTTTCGTAACGTAATCATCAAAGGCCTTGCAAGAGGGCGTCAACCGTATTTGCCGGGGAGAATTGTATTAAAAAACTGCGCTCAGGGTTGCCGATTCTGCCCGCATGCGGTGACATTCCGATTACCCAATCGCAAACAAACCAAAAAACCCACGGCATCACTGATGCTGGCGGCGGCGCCGGAATCGGAATGGCGCAGAAAAAGCCATCCAGGGCTGGCTAACACGCCTCTCGGAACACAGGCAAAACGCATCAGAAAAATATTGTTGGAAGAAGAAAAAGTCAAAAAACTGGTCGCAATAGAGACGGAAATCATGGCATTTACCGACATCAGTATCGATTTCCTGATGCGGTATTTCGCAGAGCGGGAGCCATCAGTTCTTCAACCGTATGAGGCGTATTTTTTCTGCCGGCACGACCTCCGGGATGCGGATATCTGCGGTCCGTACCAACCGCTCTGGGGCATGCGTATGGACATTTTGCTGTCCATGCTGCGGGTGGCGTACCGGGTCATGCGGTATCGATTGTTCGCTTATTACGGGCAGGTTTTGGGGAACCGCAGAAAAGAATGGTCAGGCCTGATCATGCCATCACCAATGGGGCGAAGTGTCATGGATGTCCCGCGCTGGCATTGGGTGTACATATTCTATGTGCATAAGTATGGGAATCTCACCGAGAAAAGGCGCAAGGAGCTGCGGCGTAATGGTGAAGTATACGGAGTGCGGAACATGCCGCCTTCGGGACCGGATTACAAGGTGCTTGGCGACCCTGATCTGGCCAGATTTCGTCGGGCCATCCTGTCAGCCAAGGAAGATTTTGATTACTTCAACGCCATTGGGAAAGAAGCAGACCGCCTCTTGTGGCAAACAAAGAAACACCTATGGGACACTAGAGTGGATACCAAAAATGAAAAAAGTCCATGATAGTCGGATAAAGCAATATGTGCAGCACTGGTTGAAAAAAACAGCTTTATTTGGTCATATTTATGCCATAAAGAAGCCGCTAGAAAGCCAACAAGAGGCCATCATAAGACCATCAGGACGCCTATAAGCGGCCAGTAAAACACCACAAATATTTACTAAATACAATAAATACAAAAACATAGAGTGTAAAACAGGCGTGATCTTAATGGCAAATAACATTATCAGCATTGCCGAATAAAGACAAAAAGCATAAAGTAAGAAAGAAAAAACCATGATAGTCGGTTAAAAGGAAAAAGAGGGATGAAGGGTTGAAAAAATTACGGGTGCAGATAACCACCAAGGTGAACGAAGAAGTGAAGACGCTGGCAGAGGCCCGCAAGCTACGCCAAAACCTGGTGCTTGATGCGGTTATTCAGGTGGGATTACAGGAGTTACGGTTAGGGGACCGGTACAAGCTGCTGGATTCGGGGTTGCTTGTATCCAGCCAGTTGGAAGCTGCCAATGAGCCGCAGGCACGGAGCGAAACCAGGAGTTGCACAAAGCGCACCAAGACCCAGGCTGCGAAGCGAAGCCCTCAAACGGAAACCACCTCAACCACCCAACCACCCGTCAACAAACCTACATCCGGTAAACAGCAACCAGAACCGCAAATCTCAACCACCCAGAATCCCAACCCTCTAACGGAAACCACCCCCACAACCCAACCACCAGTGAGCCTACGCATAACGCAGCAACTCTCACGCGAGCAGATACCAGCAGACGTATATGACCAACTCAGTGAATACGAGAAAGAGTGCCTGCAATACGAGGCATTTGTTCTGGATCCGGAAGAAGGCGTGATCCTGCGATCAGACCCGCCAGTAAACTCAGAAGGTATTCGTGCAACAGCCAGCGACTGGGAAAACATGAAAAGTGGATTCATAGAAGGAGATGACCCCGATCTTTTTGGCGGCATAAAATGGTAAAAACCGTGTATAATCCAAAGCACCATTTCTAGTTTTGGAGATTACGATGCAGGCGGCTGGCATAAATATCGGTTATGGATACCTGAAAATGAAAACGAAATCTGATTATTTTCAGATCGCATCCGTGGTGGAAAAGACGCGCAGGGCCAGTATGGGGTCTGTCGGCGCAACCAGAGAAACGGTAAAAGTGGTTGTCGATAATGAAATCTACGAAATCGGCGCGGACGCGCATCAACTCTCCGCCACACAAAACACGAGCAAGGCCGTTTCAGACGCATGGTACGACACTGTGCAATACCGAGCTCTCATGCAGCTGGTTATTGATAGACTGCAACAGGAATCAGAAAGCGATGGTGACAACCAATGGGT
>NZ_MXAV01000006.1 GCF_002847505.1 Acidithiobacillus marinus | reverse complement strand
GTCCTATGGCGAATAATCGCCCGAAAACCCTGTTGAAACGCCCGAAACTACTGATTACTGCTGTTGTTGCTGCGTGCTTTGGTTTTACCCTGGGTGCCACTGAATGGGCACAGGCCGATGCCACCCCTAGTGCACCCGCCTTATCCATCAACACCAACACCGCACCCCAACAGGCGCTGGTTGCCCTTCCCGACTTTACCCCCATCATTGACCGTTATGGTCCGGCAGTGGTCAACATCAGCAGCACCACCAATAAAGTCATTCACCAGCAGAACAATCCGTTTCCGCCAAACTCTCCTTTTTACCAGTTTTTTCAGCACTTCGGCGCACCCGGACAAGCTGGTCCCAGCCATCAGCAGCACGAAAAAATTCAATCTCTGGGGTCTGGATTTATCATCAGCCCGGATGGTTACATTGTCACCGCCGGTCACGTAGTACGGGGTGCCAATCATATTGTCGTCACCCTGACCAATCATCATGCCTATCCAGCCAAACTGATTGGACTTTCAGTACGCTACGACACGGCCCTGCTGAAAATTGATGCCAAGGATCTCCCCACGGTTCCCATCGGCAATTCTGATAACCTGAAAGTCGGCCAGTGGTTGCTGGCTGTAGGTGCGCCTTTCGGTTTTTACAATACCGTCACCCAGGGGGTAGTCAGCGCCATGAACCGGCCGCTGCCTGATGATGAATACATTCCTTTCATCCAGAGTGACGTACCGATCAATCCCGGCAACTCCGGTGGCCCGCTCTTTAACATGAAAGGCCAGGTGATCGGCATCAATGATCAGATTTATACCAATAGCGGCGGATACATGGGATTGTCTTTCTCCATCCCCATCAATACCGTCATGCGCGTGGTGCAGGACTTCAAGGACCATAAACCCATTCAGTTCGGGTACCTGGGTGTCGAAGTGCAGGATGTCACGCCGCAAATGGCCCAAGCCCTGCATCTTCAGGAACCGGTCGGCGCCCTCGTGGCTTCAGTGATGCCGGGCAGCCCCGCTGCCAAAGCTGGCATTCAGCCCGGTGATGTCATTGTGACCTATGACAGCAAACCGGTTTACAACGTCGGCCAACTGCCGCCCATGGTCGGCAACACGGTTCCGGGTACCCATGCCAGCGTCGGCATTCTTCATCATGGCGTCGCGGAAACCAAAAATGTTCTGGTCACCGCCCTGCCGAAAAACATGGATGAACAGCCCAGCAGTACCCAACCGGCAGCGCCTGCAAAGACCCTGAAAATCAGCCGGATGGATATTCATGTTCAAAATCTGACTCCAGACATTGAAAAACAACTGGATGTTCACCATGGTGTCGTGGTGGTGGGCGTCAGTGAAGGCCCGGCTGCGGAGGCGGGACTCATGCCCGGAATGATCATTCAGCAGATCAATCAGCACGATGTCCAAAATGTCAGCGACCTGGCGCGTATTGTCGCCGGGTTGCCCAAAGATCAACCCATTCCCATGTTGGTCCGTCAGGGTAAAGCGAGCATCTATGTGGTCATTACCCTGGCAAAGGACTAGCACATGATACCTCTGCACTCGTGTTGCCCCAAAAACTAAAATGGACAAAGACTCTTTCCATCCACAGTGACAAGACCATTGGGAGCCTCTTTCGCAGATTGGACAGACAAACCCCTTCAGTTCGGTGGCCTTGGTCTGGGTACGGGCCCGGTGAGCATATCGCTAACACTGGTTATTCTGATGCTGCTCATCTACTTGATAATTTACAGAGTAGATGATCCCAACTGAAATTTAGGCAATTGGTCCATCTACAGATTCTTCATGATGGAGATATAGCTGGAGTCCGACCGTAAGGTTCACTATTCGGAATGGCTCAGTATAGAGAAGGATATGGACTCCGGCAAAATTTCACGCTTTTTGAATCCAAAACAGTCTGAAATATTGAGCCCGCATCCCTGCATCTCATGAGGACATCATTCCCCGCATCATCGCAGGCATGCCCTCTTTGACAAAGCGCGTAATTTCACGCGCGTGGGCATGAATCACCTGGATCATTTCCGGATCTGATGATGTTTCTGTCACCGCCACCCCATCCTTGAGATAGTCCAGTTTTCGCTGGTATAGCGTTGGATGAGCAAACATGACGGGAACGCTTCGACTGGCCGGATAGGGGAAAGGTTGGTCTTCCGCCAGGCGCTGATACATCTGGGTCACATGTGCCTGGAGTAAAGCAACTGTATGTGGTACGGCTGAAATCGTGACCGCGTGTATCCCATTGGGCAAAAAAGTTACTTTGCGATGCACCTCTGCATGCACCTGGAACAACTCCATCCCGGTACGCATGGGTCCACGATTCTCCGGTGACATCATGGCACGCATGCCTTCGTGGTCATGGTCATTACCCTCCATCATGTTTCCCATCATGCTGCCCATACCAGAAGCATTAGCCCGGTCTGCCTGTACATAACCTGCTATAGCCAGTGCCGACAATATCGACTTCAACAACTGTCTTCTGTCCATGACATTTCTCCTTTTCTGAGTATTACCGCAATCTTAGACGACGCCGTTGCCATAAGGCATATAGAGCAGGGATAACGAGCAAGGCTAGCAGCGTTGCGCTCAACATGCCGCCGATAATAGGTGCTGCAATCCGTTTCATCATATCAGCGCCTGTGCCCTCGCTGAGCATGATGGGCAGCAGGCCCACAACGACCAGGGTAAACGTCATGGCCAGCGGGCGCAGGCGGAGCATACTTCCCTCCATGATCGCCAGCTGCAGATCGTGCCGGTTTTGCAAGGCATCGCGGGCCCGCCGATGCTGCAGAGCCTCGTCCAGATAAAGGCTCTCCGCCCAGGGCAAATGCTCGCGCACTTCGTGCCAAGCTCGCGCGACGTCCCGTTCCAAAAGAACGCGCGCTTCCTCTTCGGATATCCCTTGGGCGATCAGATTGCGGCCATAGCCAATGGTGGGGTTACCCTGAACCGTATAGCCGGGGACGATCTCATGCCCTGTTGCATCGTCGTAGACGAAGCGGCGATAGGATTCTTGAGATTGGAGTTGAGAAAGTAGCCTAATCACTATTGACCACCAGAACTGTCGGCAACAGGGGCGTATCGAGTAATCGCCAACCATTTGGTGTCCATGGCCCTTATTAGCTTGAACCCAGTTTTGCCGCAGACTTTGCGGCGATAGCGTTTACGATCGATCTGGATGAGGACACGCATGCCGTGCATGGATGTATCTGCGCATGTCTGAAGTGGGCAGCCACGGCGATTAAGCGCACTATAGCGGGTGGGGCAAGCAGTAGAAATTTGTCGCCTTTCGCCGCGACCTGGTAATGATCACCGAGATCCTGGACGTGGCGGATAGGGAGTTTAGGAAGCTGCAGAATTTCAGTCATGAGCGTCTATCCAACCGGGAACAGATCATGAACAGCCAGCCACAACACAACGACAGACAACAACACACCGGGAACAAGGCCGGAATAGTTCATGCTTTTTGCAAAGATGACTATTTGTCTGAAAATATGAGGTTTGTAACACTGAGAGATACTGCGGTTACGGCAAACGGCCGTTGTGCAAATAAAGCTGCTTTTTTTCAGCTTTTTCCGGTACATAACGTTCCCACAGAAACCCATAGTCACCTGCACAGTCCATGCAGACAACAATGGCACCGCATTCACCACAAAAGATTCAAGATTTTTGCTTCCGGTTGGTACCCATAACATTGGCGGCATCACTGAGAGGATACAAAAAACGATGGATAACGGTGTTAACGGACCAAAAAGAAAAGACACAAATGCTACAGCGTAGAGCCGTTTTGATAGCGCCCATACCCATGTAAAGAAAAATGCAGGATATGAAAAGCCGTATTTAACTTCGATATCGCTTTGACCACGGTTTTCTACCCTTTTGTAGATTGCGTACCAAGTCACAATGCCGTATCACCTCGTAGTTTATTTTGATGCATCAGAAGCTACAACGTGAATACTGAATTATTTTCCTATAACAAACGCACCACCTTTGTATCCGGCACTCCAAAGCGGTTCGTCTGCCTTGAATCTTTGCAAGAATGTTCCCGGATGCAACGCAAGCACAGCGGCATTTCCAAGAATCGCTATCAACTCAGGTATCCCTTCTGAACGCTCATAGACTCCAACTCCATAATTTGCGGCGCACACATACTGCGTATAATTTATGTTTGGCTTGTTCGGTATTGGCCGCTGATAATCGAAAGTTCCACCGTGCCACAACGCTGGAAATATAGCCCACCAAGGTGCGTGAGATGCATACCACGACTCCAATCTGAAGCTGGCATAAGGAGGAGCATAGAATGCTTGATGTAGGACCGGGTCATAATATAGTTGTGAACCAGGAAGCAATCTGTTCGTAACAAGTAGTCCGGCATAATCGGAATAATTTGATGGATTGTTATCGGAGTAGGTGTATTTATTGTCCAATATGGTTAGATTTACTGGGTCCCTACTAATCCACCGCCCCGCCTCCGGATCGTAAACCCGGAACACCGCCAGATACAGCCCACTCTGCTCGTGGAAGAACAAGCCGGCATACCGGTAATCCGAGGCCTTGCCGATGAATGGCGGCAGCCTCGTCTCGGTCACCCCATAGGGCGTGTAACTCATCCGCGCCTTAACGACGTGATCCTCCCCAACCGTCTCCCGCACGGAACCCAAGCGATCCCGCACATAGTACAGCTTGCGGCTGCCGTGGATCTCACCTTGCTTGTAATACCAGGTGGCCTCCGCCCCGGTCTGCCCGCGCAACAACTCGGTTCCATCCCACAGGAAAGTCGTGGTCTCGCTGACCGTACCGTTTGTCTCCGTCATGATCGCCCGGCGATTCAGGCCATCGTATTGGAATTGACTATGCTTCTCGGGCTGATCCATATAAGCGATAGCCACAAGGCGGTTCTCAGCGTCCCAGGTATAGGTGCGAACCCCATCGCTGGTCAGATTCCCATTGGCATCGTAGGAATACGATCGGTCGTTTCGCTCCACGATCTCGTTCACGTCGTTGTAGCTGGCTGTCCAAGAGCCTTCGGGGGCCTGCATCGAAGTGATATTGTCCGCTGGGTCGTAGCGATAATTCGTTACTCCACCAGGGTACGCGGCTTCATTGGTCAGGCGTCCAGCCGCGTCATATTGGTAGGACTTGTATTGCGGAATGAGTTGCCCCCCGATGTCCGTCGCCTGCACCACCCGGTCCTCCGGATCGCTCTGGTACAGAAAATCCATGACCTGCAAGGGAAAGAGCGCGTTGTGGTGAATCGCCCGCAGTTGCCGGGATTCGTTGAGCGGCCCATAGCGGAAATAGGTGTCCAGGACTCCGCCAATGGAAAGCAGCGCCGTGGGCAGGTCACTCTGCCCGGCGTACTCGTACTGGAAACTGCCTAAGGGGTTAGTGATCGAGAGAAGCCGGCCAATCAAGTCGTATTCCGTGCTCTCCACCACGTCGCCGACACGGCGACTGACCTTGCGGCCCAGGGAGTCGTACTCCCAGTCGATAGCACCGTGGGGGGTCGTTTCCTGCCCCACCTGCCCTGCCCCAAACTCGCCGACGGAATTGTAGGCGTAAAAGGTCGTGCCGATCCCATCGGTACGGCTCTTGATGCGGGGGTAATCCTCACCGTAAGTGAATGACACGTTGGGGGTGTCCACCAGAGTATCGGTATAGGCGATCTCGCTCACCCGCTCATCGATGGTGTAGGTGAGGGTTTTGACTTGGCCCATGGCGTCGGTCACGGTGGCCAATTGCCCCGTGGCCGGATCATAGGTATAGGTTTCCTTGGTGCCATTGGCGTAAATTTTCGCCGTCACACGATTTTGGATGTCGCGCTCCCAGGTGGTGACGTTACCGGCCGGATCAGTCAGCGTGGTGAGATAACCCGCTTCGTTATAACCGTAACGGGTGACGCGACCCACGGGATCGGTGACGGCGATGAGGCGACGCACCGCATCGTAGGCGTACCGAGTGGTCTCGCCCAGACGGTTGGTCTGGCTCACGAGATCCAGCTTGTCGTAGCCGTAGGTCCGCGTCGTGCCATCGGGATAACGCACCTCGGTCAGCCGATTGAGCGCATCGTACTGGAATCCCAAGGTGTAGCCCTCGGCATCGGTGACGCTGGCGACACGGCCATAGGCATCATAGGCAAAGCGGAGGGCGGTCACGGCGTTGGCGTTGACGACTTCCGTCAGGTAGCCCTGGGTATCGTAGCGGTAGGTCGTGACTTGTCCCAGGGCATTGGTAACCGTCAGGGGCTGGCCGGCATCGTTGTAGGTAAAGGTGGTCTGCTGGCCGGCGGCATCGGTGATGGTCAGGGGCAAGTGGCGATGGTCGTAGGTCGCCTGAAAAAGCACGTCCTGGCCACTAGCGGTTTTCTGGGCCACCTCGATGAGATCGACGCCATTCGGCGCGTAGGTAAAAAAGGTTTCGCGTCCGGCAGGATCGGTGAAGCTCGTGATGTGCCCATAAGCTCCGTAACCAATCTGGGTGAGCTGGGTGGTTCCGTCCTCCAGTACCCGCCCGATGATCGAGGGAAGATTCAGGGTACCCGTCGCCCCGCCCCAAACCTGGCCGGGGTAGTTGTACCACACCCGGCGGGTGAGCGGATCTTTCTGGCTTTCTATCACATCCGAAGAAAGGCTGGTGTTGGGTTC
The DNA here is from genome assembly GCF_002847505.1 of Acidithiobacillus marinus. Lineage (GTDB taxonomy): Bacteria > Pseudomonadota > Gammaproteobacteria > Acidithiobacillales > Acidithiobacillaceae > Acidithiobacillus > Acidithiobacillus marinus. Next base: position 90,662 of record NZ_MXAV01000006.1, on the reverse strand, counting down.
CCAATGCAGCCAGTGGTAGAGGTGCGCATTGGCGTAATCCACCCCGCCGTGGGCGTAGGCGTGGGCGTCCCAAAAGAACGAATTGCGGTCCATGAGATAGGCATTGAACAGGTTCATCCCCGACGGGGCGATAGGATCGCTGAACTCGATGGGCGCGTTCTGGGTGAATTTGAGATAAGACGTCTCTCCCAGGGGATCAGTCATCTCCAGCCAGAGGGTGGTGCCATCTTCTCCGTACTGGAACGTGCTCTTACCATAAGGCGTCGTCAGGGCCTCGATGAAATCGCCACTGTCGTAGGCGAAACCTGACACCATACCCATGACATCGGTTATGGATACGAGCCGCCCGGTATCGTCGTAGGCGATCCGCGCCGAGCGCCCGAAAGGATCGGTAACTGCCGTAACGAGGAGAGGGTTTTTGGGGTCACCATAGGTGAAGGCGGTCTTCTGACCCAGGGCATCTGTGATCTCCGTCAAACGGAGTTCGCCATCGTAACTGAGACTTACGGTGTTGCCAGAGGCGTCGCGCAACTCTGACAGCAACACATACCGGGTACCGCTCGTTGCCCCGTTACTCTGGGCGTAGATCTGTTGACTCCCGTCGGCCTTGGTGAGCACGTAACGTACCGGGGTCTCGCTCACCAATTGCAGGACCGCGCCATTGTCGGTTTGGGGCGTGAACTGGCCGGTCGCGCTGTCGTAGCCACTGTAATATTGGGTGCCACCGCCGGGAATCGCGCGGCTCACATTGTTGCCAGGATCGCCGGGGATGTCCTGAATCCACGCCAGCCAGTTGCTGTTCCACTTGGGACCAAAATTGAAAAAGGGGAAATTGGCCGGCTGACTGTCTTCCCGCTGCGCGTAGGTCATCTCCAGAGCAATAGCCGGTCCCTTGGGCGGGGTGTACCCCAAAGGGATGTCTTCCATCACCAGGGACACCGTGGCGGCGTAAGCAGTGTAGGTCGCCATACCGGTACACTTCTGGGGCTTGGTGGGTACCTTTGTGGACTCTTTCTTGTTCGCCCCGGGCTGCTGCCCCGACACATACCCGCGCCCGAAAGTGGCAGTCTTCTCCTCAGGGGTGGCCGCACGGAATCCCGGCGCGACGGTTGATGCCAAAAAGAACCCACTGCCTTCGCTATCTAGCGTATCCTCCGCAATCCAGCGGTCATTGGGGAACACGCTGTCCCGAAGAAGATAGCGACCGTCCCGATAATCCAGGAGCGTGGCAAAGTGGCCCACCTTCCAATGCACAACAGCGGGCGTGGTAACCGGCGTTTTCGCATCCTCCCGATGCACCGCCTGCAAGACGATGCCAACCTCTGTCGCCAATTGCTCCAGATCCAGAAGGTTCAGCCCATCGATACCGGAGCGGGCACTTTCCAAGGTTTTCAGGATCGGCAGGGCCGGTGATGGTTCTTTCGCCAGCAACACTCCCTTGAGGGCGGCTGCACCGCAACGGTGCGCCACACCCGTCTGATTACGCAGACTCCACAACGCGATTCGTGCCGCCGTGCGGGCCTCGGTAGCGGCTCCCCGCATCGAACGGGTATCCGCAATCCGCAGCCAGCGGTCGAGCGCCGTCACATCCCCCAGTCTGGCGGACAGCCTGAGCAATTCGCCTAACGTCCGGTCCACCAAGGACCTCATCTGCGTCTCCTGCACATCCTGACCGGCGAGAAACGCTTGTTCGAGCCAACGGAGCGCAACGGAAAAACACGCCTGTTCCACCGCAAGGATGCCCAGGTTCGCTTGCACGGCTATTGCCCATGCGGAATCCGGGTGCTGCCCAACAAACGTTTCCAGCGCCGCAAACGAATCAGGCCGCCCGCTGCGTTCCCATGCAGTGATGGCGGCCTGAAGTTCGGAGGCTTCCGCTTCCCCCGGTTCTCCTTGAGGGATCAGGGGTTCCGGAAAGGGGTGATGACCCTCGTTGAGCAGTGCGGCATTCGGATGGCTGGGCATATAAGCTTCTCCTTACGTTAACCTTGTCAATGACTTGAGTGAAAGATAGACGATCCTCAGAAAAATGCAAATGAACTTTTTGTGACAGTCAACCAAGACATCGTTAACCGGCGATCATGGATGGACTTGCCGAGCATTGGGGAAACATAAGAATCGTCAAAAACAAGATATTGCACAGTCATTCCAAAGCGGAGATGACCAACGAACAAGCTTTAGCCAAAAATCAAAAATTATGAATACGTCGAATACGCTTGCCATGCTTGGTACATGAATTCCCAAATAGATGTAATGGGCTAGTAATAGCGATCAAATACCGATTTGCCCCTGTTGACTTTTTGCCGATGAACACAAGCTTTCCGTGGGGAGCAATTGCATATATCTCAATTTGATGAAAACCACCTTGGGCCACCATCATATAATTACCTGATATCGTCATGGTATCACAGCCACGCAAAATCTTGGAAGGAAGACTCTGAACCAAACGGTATCCACCGTCATTTGTCACATGATAAACATTCAATGCCCCGTTGGTGCTTATAGTGTAGACAATTCTTCCGCCGCAAATGATTTTAGCACCCTTTACATTTGCCGCTCTTAGTGATCTAGACTGTATTTGGTTGCCCGTCTGTAAAGAAATTCCTGAAAGTAATACTTTGCGGTTCGTAATGGATGACACCAACCAGAGCATTCGGCCTTTATTAACGGGACGACTATAACTCGAACGATAGGCTTTTCTTGCTAAGCTTCGCAATGGCAAAAGAATATGGTCATCACCGATGGCAGAGGTTAAAAACAATTGTGGGCCACTCTTTAGATAAACAAGTCGCATTCCTGAAATTGCCATATTATGGATATCGAATTTTTTAACAGCGCAAGGCTTGCCCAGCCTGAACTCGATACGATAGATTGTAGATCCCAAAAGTGATGACGAGAAAATGTAGCGACGAAATGGAACCAAGAACCATGGAGAGTAAGGAACATTCTCTGACACCAAAGACGCAATAGAAGAGTTCGATACTAAAAATTGCGCAACAGTCCGTGCTGCCGCATTACTTACAAAAACCTGGTTTCCTGCTACTGCGACATTTTGCGGGTTACCACGCACCCATCTGGAAATAGCATTTAACGTCACTGTTCCAGAACGATGGATTTCAAAAGATTGCACCTGATATTGACCCAACCCGTTGCCAAATAAGCAGGTAAAATAACTTAGACTTTCTTGATTTTGGCTCGCAACTGCGCTAGAGAGAATGCTAGCCGCCAATAGAATACCAATGGTCGCGGCGATTCGGTGATTCTTACCGGCCATTTCTGATATGAATGAAATGACCAATTAGTCCAAAAATACAAGACAACCCACCAAACAGGGATAATATTGACACCCCAGTTGATATTCCGACGAGTAGAGATGTGAATCCGGCAATTACAAGGAATGTCCGAAAGCTGCAACTGTTTGTATAGAAGCACAGTTGCGTAAGCAACCTTCCGATAGCTTGAAATACCAAAATGAGCGGGTTGTCCAAGTTCTTTTACCCTACCCCAAGAAGTGCTATCTCGATAGCGTCCTCCCAATCTGCAGTAGCTACTGTGATGCAGGTCTGGGCGGTTTCAAGTTTGAAGTGCAACACCGCAGTTTAACTCCCTGATTTGCCGTGCCATCACTTCGGCTGGCGTTTGGAATCCCAAGGATTTCCTGGGCCGGTTATTGAGTTCCTCCGCCACCTGAGTCAAACGCCGTTGTGAATATTCGGATAAGTCCGTGCCCTTGGGGAAATACTGACGCAGTAGGCCATTCGTATTTTCATTGGTCGGACGCTGCCAGGGGCTATGTGGGTCAGCAAAATAAACACGTATGCCCGTATTTCGCTCCAGTTCCTGATGCCGAGCCATTTCGCGGCCCTGATCATAGGTGAGCGTTTGCCGGAAGCTCTTGGGCAGCGTACGCAAACGCCGCGTAAAGCTTTCCAGGATCGCCTCTGCCGTAGCATCCTCCACTCGCGCGAGGATGACGAAGCGACTGCTACGATCCACTAACGTGCCAATAGCACTGGCATTGAATGCCCCCTTGATCAGGTCGCCTTCCCAGTGACCGGGTACTTCGCGGGCTTGTGCTTCCTCCGGGCGCTCACGGATCGAGCGCATGTTCGTGATCCCGCCACGACGGTCTTTACCTCGTGTGCGGGGCTTGCGTTTGCTGTGCCCTCTGCGCAGCCCTGCAATCAATGTCTTGCGCAGTTCACCCGCCGGGTGGGCATAGATAAACTGGTAAATAGTCTCATGAGAGACGTGCCACTGTTTGTCTTCGGGATAGTCCATCCGCAACCTCCCCGCTATCTGCTCCGGTGACCACTTCCTTTGCAGAATAGCGTGTGTCACCGCGAGGGTTAAAGGCGAACCTTCAGTCAACTTCCTGACTCCCTTGCGTCGGCGCCTCTGCGCTTCTTCCCGACCGCATACGGCGTCATAGGTCTCTTCCACACGACCGCGCTGAATCTCCCGACTGATCGTGCTAGGGCTTCGGCCCAACTGCCTGGCAATGCCACGAATACTCAGCCCCTGATTCAATCCACGCTGTATCTGGTTTCGCTGATCGGGCATCAATTGCCTGTATTTTCTGGCCATCTCTCACCTCCGTCTGCCTTCGACCAGAGGTGTTGCACTTCATTTTAGAGCGCTCCCTGATATTCCTCGTTGCCATTCACAACACCAAGCCAGTTGCTAACTTCTTCGTAACCTATCTTCAAAACCGCCTTGATGAAGGCTGATGATGTTGCTTCTGGTGTGAGCAAATCCAGCAACGGCTTGGTGGCCCCCAATGCCTCTGAACATTTAACAATGGATTGCAGAACCGTATTCACATCAACGATTACCTGACTGTTAATCTGGCTTGGTGTTTGGCCGAGCCTGTTTCCGTACAAACTGGTCAAAATCTCGTTGTAAACTGTTTGCTCTTCTGTTGTGACACTCATGAAACATTCTCCTTTTAAAATACATTCAGCATTTTACACGTTTTCCGCACAACGCTCAGTTGTCGCAATACTTCTGGATAAACTCCTGATGCATCACTATCTAGCTACACGGGCTCCACAAGACCATGCAAGTTTCTGATCAGAGTTACCTCGCATCAGATCGTCTGCGCCTCGCGGCCGCCCCGCTTATCCACTGTTCCATCGGAGATTTCAGCATCCCCCGGTCCTCCTTGAGGGATCAGGAGTTCCGGAAAGGGATGGTGAGCCTCGTTGAGCAGTGCGGCATTCGGATGGCTGGGCATATAAGCTTCTCCTTACGTTAACCTTGTCAATGACTTGAGTGAAAGATAGACGATCCTCAGAAAAATGCAAATGAACTTTTTGTGACAGTCAGGGGCTGCAGTTCACGTCCTGTTCGACATGGACCATCCACTGCACTCAGAAAAACGCTCAGACAATACACAGGATTTTACGATTTTGAACATTGGACACGCGCTCGCCCATACACAAGTTATTGCGACTTTGGAACGTGGACATCTCCCGGAAAATCTGGGGCCATACACAACAAATTACGAATACCCCGAAAATTGGGTAAGGGTTCAGTCGATCTGGAAGCTGTGAATCGCGCCCTAAAATCACTGAGCGAACAAGAGATTGGAGATTCTTAAAATGCAGACCATAATTACGCAGCGCAAATATAGCCAAGAAGAAACATTCGTTGCTAAGACCTGGCATGACGGACCTGTCAAAACGGCGAGCATCGACGAGATACCGACGCTGCCGCAATCCGGCTGGATGCCGGTGGGATCAGTCGAGTTTTGCCGTGCAGCTATGATTCATCAGGGTATCCATACCCCTGAGCCAGTGGATTACCCGAATTGCCTGCAATCGTTCATGCCCGAAAAAGCGGCCTTGTATCATTGGGGACAAGCGCAAGAAATCATGGTAAATAAGACTGGCCAGCGTTGGCATGTAAAGCCGTGGCAAACTAAGCTGGAAGAAGATTTATGGGTGTTTGATACCCGTGTCTGGTTGATGCCGTGGCATGATTTTGTGGCCGAACATCGGGTGTATGTATGCGCTGGTGAACTTTTGGGATTAGGACGGTATGACGATGGCGAAGATGATCCAGTATGGAATCTGGAAGCTATCAACCAGATGATCCAGATTTACCAAGACAGCGGTTTTGCGCCCGCTGGATATGGTTTGGATATTGGGGTGTCTGCCATTGATGGAAAAACGTATCTGGTGGAAATCAATGATGGGTGGGCCTTGGGCTTCTATAAAGGGACGTGTTCACCATGGAATTATTTGAAATTGTTACAGGCCCGATGGGTAGAAATGGCGGGTATTTTGGCGGTAATTAAATAATGCCTACCTTCTTCACCAGTGACAGCCATTTTGGTCACAAGAATATCATGAAATATTGCAGCCGACCTTTCGATTCGACAGCAGACATGGACAAGGATTTAATGCGGCGCTGGAACAGCGTCGTGAAGCCGGATGATACCGTGTATCACTTAGGCGATTTTTCATTGCAACCCGCCAAACAGGTCAGCCAGTTGCTTTCTCACCTGAATGGAACCAAACATTTGATTGTGGGCAATCACGATACGGTCAAAGGTGTCCACGGTTGGTCCTCAGTGCAGGATTTGGCAATGACGCATGTGGATGACTACAAGGTTTTCCTCTGCCACTACCCGATGCGCGAATGGCCGGGCATGTGGCACGGCGCTTTGCATCTTTATGGGCATGTGCATGGCAATATGCAGCCGTTACCGGGAAGTATGGATATGGGCGCTGATGTGTGGGGCGGTTATCCAGTCACGTTGGACCAGATCATGAAGGCCATAAAGCCCTTTTCCAAAGATCTGCAGCCCAAGCAAGACCCGTTTCGGGTTTTGTCTTGGCCATAGAAGATGTTAGGTAATTACCACTTTTGTGGTATTATCAATATAACAGGTTAGCGACGGGTATTAATATCATGCAAACCACAACATCTGTGCGTATTGATCAGGCGCTATATGAGTTGGCGCGTTCCGATGCCAGTATTGAACATCGCACCATCGCCGGGCAAATCGAATACTGGGCCAAGATAGGTCGAGCTGCACTCGACAACCCCGATCTGCCAGCGAGTTTTATCGCGGAATCACTGGCTTCCATGGCCGAGCCACGGGAAGAGACAACAGCTTTCGTTCCCAGGTCGCGGACCTGATGCGCTATGAACTTCGCCAGACTCGTCGTTTTGCCCGTGCCTACAAAAAGCTGCATGACAATGTGGTCGTCGATGTGGATGCTGCCATCGAGGTTGTTGCTGCTGATCCATCCATCGGGGAGCGAAAGAAAGGCGATCTGGCGGAATTGCTCGTGTACAAGTTTCGCAGCCAGAATCAATGGTATCTGCTTGGTTACACCGTGGATGATTCGGTGCGCCTGGTCTATCTGGAAGCCATCGGTGCGCACGAGAATTTCTATCGTGATTTGAAACGCTGAAAGGCAAGGATGTTTGGGTTTGGTGAGATCGTTGTCAAGCAAAGAAATTATCGCGGCGGTGAATGGTGCATTGGACGATTCCTGGCAAAGCGCCCAGGAAATCGCGGACAAGCTGCAGATCCGGGTATTCAATGTCCGGGCGGCCATTTCCAGGTTGCATAATGATGGACTGGTCAGTAGTCATGGGGAGAAGCCCATACGCTATCGGCTTCGGGAAAAGCCAGATGAATCCGGACAGGAAACACGTCCAGAATACCGGGGTGAACCTGTGCCCTATATGCGCCAGGGCAGCTATACGCCACGTTCACACCCGACCATCACCATCAGGGATAGTGGAAAGGTATGACGGATCCTGGCAATCGCCAAGATCACCATAGAGCGGCATAGCGCAAGCGTGCCTGTTATGATCGAGAAAGGAGAAACAGTATGTTTGGATTTGGAGAACACCAGGAAAACATCACGGCCACCTGCCCCTGCTGCCTTGCAGGCGGCAGCCAGACCCAGATGCAGGACATGGGTGCCCACGGGATTCGGATGGGCGGGCTGACCGGAATCGGTGGCGCTGCCCTGGGGATGTTGGGCGGCCAGATGGCCGATGATGGCGAGGAAGCATTCGAGAAAAAACTCAAGGTGCAGGTTTTTGTCTGCCCGCAGTGTCATGAGGTTTCGTTCAAGTATCGTGGAGGATTGTAAAATGGAAAAGAACCTTTGGATAGATGGAAAAGACATGACCAAGCATGATGTCATTTTTGGTCCTTCCCGTTTTGGCATGAGTGATAAGGTTGGGCTTTGCGTTATAGACAAGTCCATGGCGGGTGATGGAGTCGTCGTGGTTGACGTGCTTTGTGACCGTGATAAAGGCCGCTCAAAAAATGACGAATGAACGCATAGAGGCATTATTGCTGGACATGGCGTTTGGATTGGTGCTGTTCTTGATCTATCTTGGCTTGTTTTTGATAGCCGCCATTATTGCTTATGCGGCCATGCTCTCCGGTAATACAGCGGTCATGGTGCTGTTCGGTGTGGCTGGTTGCTGTCGTGGTGCCTATCTGTTGTTCGTTTCAGCCAGGATACAGATAGATGAAGTGCCTGCGACGGATCTTGATATGCCTATATCGGGCATATGGGTACAAGAACCGATGCGTGCGCTGATGAATCCGCCGATCAGTTTGTCGAACAATTTGCCATGTTGATAACGCATCGAATATGCGGTACTGATGGAATGATAAAAGAATGATTATCCAGCTTCTCCGTTACAGGCAGTGCATCGACGCAGTTCGAGATAAATCCGTGGAGACCCCGCGCTCATTCATGTGGATGACCTTGGCGCTGACCTTGCAGGCAATCCCTGTAGGTTATTTCAGTTCATTTGCACCAGAGGCAGCGCACTTGCCTGTTCTGTATATGGTTGTTGCTACGTGGTTGCTACTTATGCATATTCTTTACCTTAAATTTGTGGAGGAAGTATGAAAAAGCGTGATGGAACAAATTTGTGGAAGGTTATAAAAAATAAAAATTATGGGAATAGACAGAATGTAAAGCGTGTTGAGTATAAGACAACAGCGGAACAACTTGAAGCTTTAGAGAGAGAACTTAGAGAAAAGAAAGCGATAGTAGAAATGCTTGATAACCGCATTAACGAACTCAAATCATATAATAGCTTAACGCATGACGGTGACACGTTAAGCAAAGATATAGACGCAGAAACTGAAGATAAAAAATGATTCGCGTGCGCTCAAAAATTTTGGTACTTCATACGGTTGGCGTTTCTTTTGCAGCATGGCTTGCATGGATTTTAGCAAATCCTATTACATCATTTATTCCTTTGTTTGGCGCTGATATCTTTCGAGCCGCAGTCATTGGTATGCTCTTTCTTTACTGGCTATATGAAGGCTGGACTATAGTTTCTGGCACACACAAGGCTGTAAAGTATTTTGAACGGCGCTGAGGTTCTGATTTATCTTGACGGGGTTGCCCACCCTTGGCGTAATAGATATAAAAAGCAAAATCCTCTCCTCCTATCCATCCAACAAATGCAGATACCGGCTGCTGGTCGCAATGTTGGAATGCCCCATATTCTCTTGCACCTGGCGCAAGTCCATGCCCTTGGCCAGCCACGCGCTCGCGGCGGTATGCCGGAGTAAGTGCGGCCCGTTCTGCGCTTTGTGGATCCCTGCCCGGTCGAGTATCCGGGAGATGATGGTATGCAACATCTTGGGTGGAATCGCGTTGCCCTGATCGGTCACGAACAGCATGTCGTTCTCCGGATGGGAGCGGTGCCGGATCTGCAGCCAGTTGCGCATCGCCTCGATACCTTCCGGCTGAAAGCCCTCCGCTGGCTGCAAGCCTTCCGGCTGAAAGCGCACCAGGCGTTCCTTGTTCCCTTTCCCGACCAGGCGGATCCGGCCCTCAAAATACGCGCTGGCGTCCTGGGTGGTCATGGCCACTACTTCGGCTGCCCGCAAACCGGTATCGAGAATAAAACGAACCAGCGCCTTGTCGCGCATGGCGGCATAGGTATGGCCCCGATCTATGTGATTGAGCAGCTTATCCACCTCTGCCCAGGATAATACCGGAACCAGCCGCTTTTCGATGCGTCCGCCCATGCCGCCTGATCTGCGCTCTTTTTTGCTCCGATTCTCTTCCTGATATTGAATCACGAGATTCGGTAATGAATGGTCCACATTCTCCAGAAACTCATAAAACAGCATCAAAGAGGCCATCTTGACGTATTGGGTGCTCCGCTTGCTTTTCTCGCCATGCTGCCCTGTTCGGATATATTTCCGCACCATGGCAATGCTGACCTCATGCAATAACTCCACTCCGTCATAATCCAGTGCTTCGAGAAAACGTCGAACATTCGCGCAATACCCGCGAATACTGACCTGCGAGTAGGGATTTGCGAAATTCGGTCCTCTGAGCCATGTTTCAAACTGCTGCATCCAATCATTTATGTCGATCATCGCGTCTTTTTCGCTTCTCTGTTTGGTGTGGATGGAACATTACGGGTATTGTTCCCTCTACAGTGACCCCGTATCGGTACCTGAAGCGCCTATTTTACACAAATCTTATTCCTACATAAAGCCAATAGTGGTTATTTGTGTCGTTACAGTGATATTATAACCGCACATCGAACACAAAACGGAGATTATACATCATGGCAAAGAGATCTGACCCCGGCCCAGTTCGTAGGGTATGCGCGGATATTATCGGTGATGATGCGGTTGATCTGGAGATTATGGAAGTTTCGCTCGGTATCCAGAGAATCGCCAAGAGCAAAAGTGATCGGGATGGATTACTCATTAAAGCGGCTCTCCGCTCTCTGGAGCGTTCTGTTGAGAACTATCGCGGAATGACCGGCATACGGCATCCTGAGTATGACGCCTTTATGGATTGGCTGAACAGCGATGGGAAAGGGAGTAAAGAAGAAAATATCCAGAAAGCGCCTGAAGCACAAATATCCAGCAGCACGGCTGAATTATCGGCTTCTCATGCAGATACAGATGCAAACCATACAGAAGTGGAAGCATAACCCTTTTTTCTTGGTCTGCGCCGTCCTGTTCGGACTTATAGCGATTGCGGAGCCGGCGCACGCATCGGGGGGCTGGCATCGGTTCTGGAAATCTCTGGCGACGACGGCCAATATCCAGATCGGTACCGGCCCGGTGGTGGTGTATGATTTTTTCGATCCGAACTGCCCGTACTGTGCGGAAGCCTTTCAGCGGGAACTGCCGTTCATCCAATCCGGAAAACTCACGGTGCGGTATATTCCGGTGGCCATTCTCACGCCGTCCAGTCTGGGCAAGGCAGCGTCCATTCTGGATTCGCCACGGCCTGGTCACGCCCTGGCGGTGGATTTTCAGGGGGTGTTGCGGGATGGGTCGGGGGGAATCCGAAGTATGACGCCCAGCGCCCCGGTGCGGGCCGGCATCGAGCGCAATCTGCAGTTTTTGCTGCAGACCGGGAATGACGTGGTGCCGGATCTGGTTTTTCGATTGCCTGACGGTCATGGTCTTGCAGACGGCCACGTCGGTATGATTCGCGGACTGTTTCCGGCATCAGCCCTGCAAGCGATTGTTCAGGGACGGATGCCCTGATGCCATCGCTGAGAAGTGGAAATACCCATATGCCTGCTGCGTCTCATGCGGGTATGGCGCAGAAAGTGAGGAAAAGCCGCAGAAAGTGGGGAAAAGCTGCAATATGTTATCAAAACCGCGCTGGCACATTGTAAGTTCGAGCACAGGAGCACGACATGCGACACCATCCCATCTCCATATCTGGAAGACTGGCCCAGGCCATCCACGCCACGATCCCTCGTGTGCGTCCGGTTTCCAGACCGGAAAACCATCCGGAACCGGCACCCAAACCCGCCTTGCCGCATCCGCAAAGGATGCGCGTCAATCATCAGGCCATCGCCGCATCCGTTACGGATCAGATTCTGTCCACGCGGGATCCGGAAACTGGCTGGATCACCGGCCTTTGGGAACAGCCCGGAAAGCAGCGGCTCTACCAGGTGGATCTCTGCCAGGATCTGTTCGGGGAATGGCTGCAGGTGGATACCTGGTGGCGCAAAAGCACAGCCTTTGGGGGCTGCAAGAAAACCTATCTGGGTTTCGATGTGTCGCCTGAGAAGATGCGGGAGCTTTTCAGAGCTGCAGCCCTGCGGCGTTCCCGGCACAAGTATCAGGTGATTGATTGGCGGAGTTTTCGGTTTAACAATATAATCAACAATGAGGATTCACAATGATAACAAAATCAAAGGAGCACGATATGCGACTTTCTACACAGGAAAAACAGGGTATTTTGAACGCAAAAGCCAGGGCTATGCAGGAGCGCATCAAGCGCACTCGTTGGATTTGCGGCGCAAGCATCGCAACGATAGTCACGACGGTGGCCGCTGCCGTGTATTTCCGCAGCGACATCATCGCTCTCAATCATGCTGGGGGCTGGCCTGGATTTATCGTTACGTTCGGAGGGTGTTGTCTGCTCGCAATCGCGCTCACGGTGTTGTTTGCGATCATTTTGCCCGACGATCTGAAGCAGGCACTGGGGCGCGGCTGGCTCTGATCGGCCCAACCTATTGCCCATGCTTTTTGGGGGGGGCACTATCAGCAAAGTCCTCAGTCGAATAGATCTCCGTACTCCAGACCTGGCTGGCGGGCGCTATCAAGTGGATACTCGAAAAACCAGCACACACACCCCCGCCGCCAGCAGCGGCCACAGTGACTTCCCAGCGATCCGCCAGTCCGCCGGCGACGGCATGCACTCGACCAGGCATTCTGCGGCGATGATTGGGATGATGACCACCCGCCAGGCCTGCGCCCAGCTCCATGCCTGCGGAGCACCATACACCATCGCTGCAAAGGCGATCACGATCAGCAACAGGGGCGACAGGCCGATAAACACCCCGTTGTACCAGCGGGGATTGCGAATGGGCACGCGGGCCATGATGTATCCGCCGGGGATTTTCTGCGGCCACAAGCGCGGAAATGATGGCTAGCCATTGGTGAACAAGGCCGTTGTCCAATGGCTGAGTTCGTGCAGTATTACCCCCGGCAATGCCGCCATCCAGAACAGCACGAAATAACGGCGCAGTCCTCTGAGCAGGACGACACCCGCAAGGGTCAGGATCATGATGACCGTTTTGGGCGGGATCATCGGTGATCTAAATGTATTCAGTATGGCCGACGGATATTTCAGTGAAAGCTGTCACCTCTCCCCCCTCCAGAGCGACCTTGTAACAACCACCTCCATCGCCGCCATGAAAAACAGCAAGACCGCAATGATCAGCACGTCCAGATGCCGTTCCGCGCCCGCCCACAGCAGATAGACGCCCCCCGCCGCGCACCCTATCGCCCCCAGCAGTGCAAAAACAGCCGAGATTTTCTCGATGAGCGCGGAAATCTGTTTCACAAAAAGATTCCTCCCAGAACCAGGGCCAGGCCAGCGCCCGTGATCCACGGTGCCCCGGTCTGAAGCCAGTAATTCATCCCGCCGCCCGTGACCTGACGCATCTGTTCCCGATGCGATGCACTGTCCCGATAATCCGCCTGCTGCAGCTTCACCCAGGCATCCTGAATCCGCTGCGGAACCGGCCCTTTGCAGGGTGCAACCCCTTCACCAAGATGCAGGCCTTTCAGCGTGCGCTTCAGCTCCCGTGTCGTGACCACCCCTTCGGGTGCGCCCTGGGGAAAGCGTGCGGAGCCTGCCAGGACCACAAAACCCGTCACCGGTACACCGGGCACCAGTGCTTCCACGGATTTGATGTGGCCGTAGTTCTGATCCAGAGGATTATGCAGCCGGTTCTGCTTCCCGCCCGGAAACCGCTGGATCCACCCTTGTCTGCGGCCTTGGTCGTACAGGGAGCCGCTGTAATTCTTGGTTTCCAGCACGACAATGCCGGAGCGCGTCAGCACCAGATGATCAATCTGCGTCAATCCCCGCTTGCCGGGAATCGTGACATCATTCTGGATGGGCAAGCCCATGCCCTTGATAGTCAGTGATACGGATTGTTCACCCACAGCACCCTTGATCTGGCGGCGTAGGAACCGCCCACCGATGCTCACCAGAATCACACCCGGAAAAATGACATCCCAGATCATGAAACCCCCTCTATGCGCAAGCCCTGAATATCCTTGAGGAGAATATGCAAAGGGAAGGTGTCGTTCGTCGAAAGTTTTGTCCCTTCCCAATCTCCCCAATGGATCAGGCAGGCTGCCAGCATTTGCCATTCCACAGCGAATGCTAAAACCATCAATAGTTTTTCCAGCCAGGCCTGATAAGAACCAAAATCCCAATGGTTTCCAGCATGGAAAAAAGCAATGACGCCCATGGCGACAGGGACAGCCAGCTTCAACACTCTCCAGATTTGGCGAAGGAAATCACCTTTCCCTTGTGCATAGGGCCACCAGACAGGATATTCTGGCTTTAAGCTTTGCAACAAACCCACAATGCTCGACCATTCGACAGAAGCTCGAATGGTTTGTACCGCATTTTCAGCTCTTGGCCTGAGCCACAATCGTATTTTTGCTCGACGTGTCATAGCGGCACCGATAAGCCCCAACAGTCCGGACAGCAGAAAAAAAAGCATGTAGCCAAAGAACAGGGAAAGCTGTAAAGGCTGTAGATGTCGAGATTCTGACACCAGTACGGCAAACAAAAAACCGTATAAACCGACGACCCAAATTGCGGTAACTATTGCCTGCAGGCGACGCAGCCATCGTGGAAGATGCGCGTCTCCATAAACTTCTGCCACATATTTGGCCGCTATCTGGTTCAAGGGAGCAGGAATTTTTCCGGGAGCAGGGTCTTTGCGAGCGTCACCAAAACAGGCATCCCAGAATCCTATTGAATAGCTTGCCGAAAAAATTTTCACCGATTCCAGTATGGCAACATACACCCATAAACCCACTAAAATCAGAACCAGAATGGTATGCGTATGCGACATCACGACACCAGCACCTCTCCCCAGGGGTCCGCGAGAAAGACGATCATCCGCCGGGTCAGGTCCGGGACCAATACCTCGCCAACAGGGGTGAAATCTTCGGGATCATCTTCCCAGATCGGCAGGCGCTCTCCCGGCTTCAGGCGGTCGTGGTAGTCCTTGACGATGCCGTAATCATCGGCAATCAGCACTTCCCGGTCATAGCGCCGTTCGCGGCTTTCCCGGTCGCAGAGAGCGACACAGGAAAGGTGACGGGCCGGAAAATAATCCCCGGTGTCCACGGTGATGGCCAACAGGCGACCATCCTCCATGATCCATTCCATATCCGGATAGGGATAGTCATCGTCCGGCAGCATCCGGCGCGTCCAGAATTTACGCATTCCGCCTTGCCGGTAGTTCATGGCCGTGAGCTGCTGCGACCAGATACGTTCATTGACGCGCAAATCGTTGCAGGTTTCCCAGTGCAGCTCCGGATATTCCCAGGGCTCGGCATAGCGTTTTCGGGCCAGTTCCAGCCCCTTTTCAGTAAGCACCAGAATCGCCCCCGGCGCTTCTTTTCCGGATTTTTCCGAATGAATCCCGCACGGAATCCCGCGTACCCAGCCCTGGGTAAACAGCGTCCGGTCCAGTCCCCGCGATTCCTGCGGGTTGAATAGATCCTGCGTTAGAAAATCACGGGTGGTACTGCCGAAGCGGTAGATCCAGTCGAGCGCGGCCATCTGGATATCCCGCATACGCCCCTCCGCGTGCAGATGCGGAGCCAGTGTGCGTACCTTACTTACGTTGCTCATGCACGGCCTCCCTTCCCTCTGGTACTCGCCATGCCCAGCAGTACCACCAGGCCACTGACGACGTTGATGGCCACGGTCATCAGCAAGCCGACACCCAGGGCGATGACGGCCCAGATGCCGGCGATATGCAGCGCCTGGTGTATGGTCTGCGTCCAGGGCAGGGGTTGTGCCGCCAGCCATGCAATATGGCCGGGATGATAACCCATGAAGTGATCCCGCCAGATTACGATCAGCATCGCCACAAGCCAGGTCAGCACGGCTCCTGCGACACTGTAAAGCAGTTGCCGGACCAGGGATCCTTTCAGGGTTTTGGGGGTTGTTATGCTCAAAGCGAACTCTCCTTCTGCAGTACCAGGTGCACACCGCCGAGGGGATGGAAGATCCACCACCACATCGAAAAAATCCCGATGGCGAACATCATCGGCAGATACAATAATCCCAGCGCCATGGCATCCGAAGACGCGCTGCTGATCAGCATGGCGAGCAGGACAAAAAGCAGGCTGTTGCGCCAGTTGAATCCCCACCAGCAGGACAGTGCCTTGTGCAGTATGGATAATGGCTGACCATTTTTTCGCACGACACTCACCTGAATGATCTCTCCCCGGATTTTCAGGGGACGGGTGATGAGTTTTCCGGCCCAGATGCCGATACCGTAGAAGAGCAACAGCAACAGAAAAATCAGCGTGCCGATATGGACTGTCATCAGCGCCTGCACTTTCGTGTAGTGGTGATGACTCAGCCACCAATGCGTTGTTTCATTCAGGATAACCGCGCCGAACAGCGTAAAGAGCGCCATGCGCCAGAAATAACGCCAGAAAATGATCATGCTCACATCGAGATCGAGCTTCCAATGGGCATTCATGATGACAATTCCTCAAAAAAATCGAGCTGGTTTTCCTGCAGATTCTCTGTCCTTGGCAATTCCACGCCGGAAACTTGCGCATCCTTGCAGGATGCGGGATCTGCTGGTGTGTTTTGTTCGTCAGGACGCGCGTCCTGAACGGCCTGAAGATACAACGGCCCCAACCGCTGCGCGATCATCCGGATTTGCGGCAGATCTGCCGGATCCCCGTTATACCAGGGTTCCAGATAAGCCTGGGCCATTTCCTGCGCCCAGCGATCAGTCAGATGGTCCAGGTAGCCGGCCATCAGGCGATAAGCGCCCAAGGCTTGCCGCCAGGACTGAATCCAGGACTCTCGATCTGCGGAGAGCGCGGGAATGGATGGCAGGCCGGTATGATCCGTCATGATTGCGCCTCGCTTACGCCTATGCCGCTTGCCGTGGTTCTTTGTGGCCGCACGACCGCAATGGTGCCTAGCGCCAGAGCAACCCCTGCCAGCACGTCCACCCCATAGTGCCCGCCCTGGGATGGCGCAGAGGCGATGATCAGTAGATTCAGGATCAGGAATGGATACCGCAGCCACTTCCATGACCAGGCACCCGCCGCGCAAATCACCGCGAGTGCGGCGTGAAAGGACGGAAATACCACCAGCCCCTGCGAGTTCAACAGATTGATGGTGTGTAATGTACCGGCCCGCAGATCCGCCATGACCGGCACATAGCCCGTATGCTGGGCGACGGGAAGATGGTAGTAGACGAAAGCCCCTTTTGCGGGCATCAACAGGCCCACAAAGATCGTGATCAGGGCTGTAACCATGTACCACAGAACCAGCCAGCGGGCCTTGCGGATATGGCCGCTCATGGGTAGTGCAATCACCAGCAGCACGATCTCGCCACCCACCAGGTCATAGACCACGCGCAAGGTTTCGTGAAAAACCGGATTCGCAAGCACAAAATGATACCAGTCGAGCCAGTGAAAGCCCAGAGCCAGGTCCCAGGCAGCGAAGCGGCTGTCCCATTCGGGCATGACCACGGATCCGGTCAGGATGTAGTCCAGAACGTCGGCAGCGGCATTGAACAGCACAAACGCCCCCAGGCCCATGAGGGTTTGTGTGGCCATGGCCTGCCGGGGATTACTCGTATTCCCTTTGCCGGGTGCAAGCCCTCTGCCGGCATAGAACGCATACGCAATGAAGCAGTATGCGATCATGATGCCAGTGGCCGCTACTGAAAAGTCATTGACCTGAAAGCCGCTGATGACCAGCAATAATCCGTCTATAGCGGCCAGAATCAAACCCAGTAACACCTCTGGCCAGGTGAACAGCGTGCGGATGCCGTTGCGGAAATTTCCCGTCCAGGCGCGGGGATGAAAAGCGATGACCGGGCGCGGCAGATGCAAAGCCTTGAGATTTCTCATTTGGATTCCTCTGGGGATACCCTCCAGGCGATCTGGACCAGCGCCAGGATCACCGCAAAAAACACGCCCGCATCGAGCGCAATGGGCCACGGTCCCAATAGCTGTGATCCGGCAACCGCACAGGATGTGTGTGAGAACAGGCTGCAGAAGCCTGCAACGGCGTGCGCGGCATGATGGATCTCGGCAAGCTGGGCGAAGACGGCCACCAGACCGACAACCGCTGAACCAAAAGCCAGATAGATCCCTCTGGTCCTCTGTATCCAGGTAACGGGGGATGACAGGATGATCCCGGCTATCGCAAAGCGTTCCACCCAGCACAAGGCACAAGGCTCCAGAGCCTGAAAAAACTGCAAGGCAAACACCCAGATCAAGGCGATAGCCGCCAGAGTGCTGGTCGTCAGCAGAATGCCCCACTGGATACGGGCAAAAAAACCCTGCCATCGTATGAGTAACGGCCCCAGGACCAGAGGCGTTACACCGACCGCGATAGCCAGGAGTTCCCCGCTTTTCCCCACGGGCAGCCAGTGCAGCTCCGCAATGACCGCTAAGGTGCCGCCCAGAGCTGAGAGTATCGCCAGACGAATCCCCGCCGGATGTCGGGAGAGGATGACGGCGGTATAGATTGTGGAGAGGATCAGTGCCGCGACCGCGAGCCTCATCCACCAGGGAAACGCGCTTTGTGTCAGGGACCCAGATACTTCAGCAGCGCCCTCAGCCGCACTGCTGGCAGCCGCAAATGCACTGAAACTCGTGGCGGATGCAGAAAATGTCGAGATACCCGCTTGGGCACCCGCGAGGCAGACTCCGCCCGCGCAAGCGCCGGCGCTGGCGGATACGACCGCTGCCAGGGTGCTACCCAGGCTCGTAAAGCTACCAGCAAGGTTTCGCGTACTCATCCGCACCCTCCCGCCGCACAGTTCTGCGGCGTATAGCCTGCCGGGAGCAGGCTTTGGGGGGAGGGGTCGGGACTGGTCGGGGGATTATCTATTTCTGTCCAATCGGTATCGTTGGTGGAAAGAATCGTCTGCCCGGCACTGTTGGTAATGGCCAGAATGCCTGCAGCCGGATTCTCGAACTCCGTAGGATCCGTGGATGGTGAATCGGGATCATTCATCACCATGAAATCCACGGTATCCTCCCCCGGCGGAAGTGATATGGCGATGGTCGTCAGGGACGTGTAGGTGTTCGTATAACCCACTTGTTCGCCATTGACCCATACCCAGCCGAAATTGTCTGCCGCAAAAGTCAGCGTCGCCGGCATCGTGCCGTCTGTGGGGTTGTCGTAGGTTGCCTGCATGATCGAGTAGCCAGCCTGTGCCGTGCCCGATATGCCGGTATTGGATCCGAATAACCATTCCGCGCCACTGCCTTGAATGGCGGGGTTCGTACAAACAGAACCGGGTTGCCAGCCGTTTTCGGAAGTGTTGCAGGCCCATGAATAGGTCGGCTGGTTCAACTGGCTCGCAGGGGGTGGCGTTTTACATTCCGTGGATAGCGGCGCGTATTGCTGACAGGTCCGCACCGACACGAGCTTGTAATTCTGGAAAACGACCGGGAATGACGGACTCTGTTCATATTGCCCTGGCGACAGATAGTTCCCGAACGTCACGGTGCCATTGAATGTGCCGTTCACATCTTCCCCGGTGATGCCATAGGTCGGCATCCAGTCAAAGTTCTGGTCGCAGTTGTTTGAACCGCCGAACACATTGTTCATGTTCAGGCCCTGACCGTAGTTGCCGCCTTGCGGCACCGATATGGGCACAGTCACGCCATAGTTTTTCTGCCCTACGCTGGCACCGGGATCGTAGGAGTTGTTCTGTAGCACGATCTGTACAACCCCGCTGTTCGTGCATTGCGTGTAGGCCTCGAAGGTATCACTTTCATAACCCCCGCAAGAGCTGTTTCCGGCATTGGTCCATTGCGCGAGCACATGATTTTGCGTGCCGGGGGTGCAGGTCGGTTCGGTTTCGATTTGCGTCGTACACCGATAACACGGCCCCCAGTAAGGCATGAGGCCGGTATGCCGGGAGTGGATATACGACTCGCCTAAAGTGTTCATCTGCAGGTCGTCACCGGTGATGCCGTACACTGATGCGGCCTGTGCCGCCAGCGGGAGGGTGATGGCGGATAGCGAAAAAAGGGCAAACAAGAGGCGGTTTCGCATGGCTATTCCGTCTTGCAGGTTTTCGTGGTGACGGGGTGGCAGGTGGTGACAGGAGGGCTGCAAGTTTTTTTCGTAGGACAGTTGCCTGTCTGCGTCAAGGTGCAATACCAAGAATCAGAAGAAAACTCGCTACAGTTACTACCAGTCACTTCCTCGGTCGTATCACTTATCCCGCATAAGCTGAAACTACTGCTGCTACCACTAAAACCAAACGACAATCCATCAGGATTGCGACCGCAAACAACAGTAGAATTATAATAAACTGCACAATTAGGCGTCGTCGTGCAACTCGGCTGCGTCGTCGTGCAGTTCTGCACCGTGGTGGTGGTACAGCAATTCGGTTCCGTGCTGGTTTGCGAACAGGTGCAGGTGGTGCTGCTATTTTCATAACTTCCAGCACGGCTCTCGCAAATACTGTAATCGCTGGTACATGCTGGCACCGCACTGGTCGCGGTCTGCGAACAGGTGCATTCATTGGTGCTGTTCTGATAATTCGGCAGCGCCGCTTTGCAGAGCTGATAGTAGCTCGTGCATTGCGGGGTACTGGCCCCGGTCGGGCAGGTGCAGTCTTCATACTGTGCATCGCTGCCCAGGCGATTTTCTTCGATCTGCAGAAGATTCGGACAATCCGATGCGGGTAATGCCGTACAGACGGGCTGTGTTGCCCCTACCGGACAATCACACTGCTCATCTGTGGGAATCTGTCCATCCCCCATTTCCTGCTGCAGAGTGGCTTCGCAGTTATTCGTCGGGGAAGTGGTCGGCTCCGATTGGGTCGGCGCGGACAGGGGAATGGTGTAGGACGTTGGCCCGCCAGAAAACTCACGGGCAATATCGTCCTGAATGGTGTCGCCGGAATACGCCCACGCCTGTACCGAGAATCCGAGCAGGATTCCGGTGAGGAGCCATTGGGTATTCCGGCTGAACATTTAGGACTCTGCCTTAGCCGATTTTGTAGGCTCTTTGCAAACTCCGTTCACGCAAAGCAGCGGTTCTTGCTTATATCGGGCAAGCACAAAAATCCAATGCGGATGTTTTTTGGAAAATGCCTGAGTATTTACTTCTTGCCGTGAAACTGATGTGTTAGAACCCCATTTCCATTGATCTGTTAGCGCATAGTTATTAGCAAGGGGCTTGAGCTTCGTCACCCATACAGCAACCGGGGAAAGCCTTACAGAAACACTGGCAGGACGGGCTTTGTACTTGATTTCGTAGGATCCAGAACCAAGTCTCCAGCGCATTTCATGCGGCTCCCAAATGACCCCATGATCTTTCCATGATGTATGTCCAACGACTACTCCAGCTAAATGAGTGGGTATATTTGCCTCCAGTATCGCAGCTTGAGGTGTTTCTGCCTTTGCCTCTTTGTCGTTGGCAAAAAAGCGTGTGGCATAGATAGCGTTACCAGCCTGATAGGTTTTTAGTCCGGCAAGATCTGGCCCACCATTAGCCAACAGTAATCCCGCTATTCCTAAAGCCATATTTCCGGAAGCGACACCTCCGATCCCAGCCATGGTCGCACCAGTGACAATTCTGGATATATTGATAGCATCCGAGAGTCCTTGCATTCCTGCGGGGAGATTGCCGCTCTTGACTGATCCGGAAATAAGGGGCGCTGGGCCTACTGTTTGGAGTATAAACTCCGTCTGGCACTCTCTATAATATTTTCCCCATGAACCGCTGCACCCTTTCCAATGGGTAACATTGGAAGTGTTTTTTAGCGCACGCTGTAATGTGGGAAATTTATGATTGTCGCCACTCGACATGACTGACGGTGCAGAAGCGCACCCGGCCAGTGCAACAACGGCAAAACCCAAACCACATTTATAAACAATTCTGGTCAGTTTTTTCATCTATTATTCCTCTATCGGTTGCGGAGCCATATCAGCATTGACATCACCATTTGGATGATCAATCTGCCCCGGCGTGTACATTTCAGAGCCAGCCTTATTGCTTCCAGCAGTCAAGCCAGCTTTTTGAAGCATAGCCGTCCATGCCGAAAGTGACACGTCGTTCCAGTCCACATCCGCCAGTTGCTGGGGAGTAAATCCGGAACAGTTCGGATTTTTGGGTGTCCCATATCCCCCTGCCACACTCGGTTGCCCGATTTTGATTTGCGATGCAATGATTCGGTCCAGAGGGGATCCATAGCAGCAGAAGATGTCCTTGTGCTCCAGGCAGAATCCCAGGAACTTCTCCGTGCAGTAGGTGCCGATGTTTTGGCATTCGTGGACCTTGCGCTTTTCACCCAGCTTGAACTCTTCTTTTGTACAGGATGTCAGAATCTGCGCGATAATTTGAAGAATCTGAAAAACCTCATAGGCCAGCATAATCCAGCCAACTATCGGGATAATGGTGCTGGTTATGGTGCTCATGATTTGATTCGCCATGTTTTGGCCAAATAAATTGGTGAGAATCTGTGTGGCTTCGTTCTTGAGCCATCCTTCAACTTGGCTTTCAACCCCAGATATAAGTCCTTTAGATGCCGCTGCGTGCGCTGCCGCTTTTGCCCCTGCTGAAGCCAATGCGCCTCCCGCACTGGAAGCCGCAGACGCCCCCCCAAAACCAAAAGCGTTTTCTACCCCCTGGGCCGCGCCTTTGAATGCACTGGTAATATATCGCCATCCGTCTGAGGCCCAGGTGTCAAACTGTTTATAAACACTTTCATTCCATGCGTGAAAATCACCAAACACTGAAACATTAGCATCCAGCTCAGAATTGTTGGCTATGCTCCAGGCATTTGTTCCTAACTCCAGATATTGACCGATATTCGGGCCGTTCGCCGCCGCCTGCTCACCCTCCTTACAACAATTATTGGTAAATGTCCCTCCAAATGGCCAGGTCCGGCAGTAACTTGCCTTCCCCTGAAAAATAATCGGCTGGCAATTTCCAGCAGCGATGGATGTGCCACTGGCACACTGCATACTCTGCTCCATCTGCTGCAGCGCAGAGAGTGCGGTTAGAGCTTCCGAAAAGTGCAAGTCCTGATTCCCGAAGAGCGCATGACATTGGGTACCCATGCACTTGATCGGGCTGTTGCAGAGGATGCTCTGCGCGTGGGTGTTGGGGTTGGTGCCCGTCACCGTCTGACCGGGGTTGATGGTGACGGTACCACTGGAAGAGGATCCATTGGTCGGGGTGTACAGCCAGTGGCCGTTGGTGTCGATGAGCACCTGCCGGGTGCCATTGACCGTCCCGATGATGGAGAGGATCCCGGCAGAGGGGTTGGCTGCTGTGGTGCCCGCTTCATCATTGGTGATGTAAAAAAGGATTTCATCAGGACCGGCAGGCAGGGATACCGGCACGGATACCACGCCGCCCGTAGAGGGATAGGCTTGCGATCCAGATTTTCCCTGATCGTTATAACTCGCCACCTGGGTGCCGTTGATGTCCACGACACCCTTGTCATCAGCGGCCATGTAGAGCGTGGCGTTGATCGTGGCCCCGGTCGTGTTGGAATAGGTGCCTTCCATCATGTCGGTCTGACCATTGGGCACGCCCGCCCCACAACCGCCAGTCGTGCCGTAGATCCACTTTGCATTCGGGTCCGGCCAGTCGGCGGCGTCGATCCATCCCGTACTCGTGTGGGTGGAGAGCGATTCCGAACAGGCGACCGGGTTCGACTGAATACTGGGCGCACTGGTGCTGGTGGTGGATACCGAAGTCGAGCTGGTCCCGCTGTTGGCAATGTCCAGATTGTTGTTCGTGCAGGCGACGTTCTGGTAATACTGGCTGAATACCGAAGGATTGCTCTCGATGAACGGCATCATCTTGTTGATCATGCCCTGATTCGCGGGGTTGGCCAGGAACTTGTTCAGCATCGGATCCGTGGTGTAGCTGTTCAGTCCGCCCGGATAGGTGGAAATATTTTCCAGATAGGATTGGGCCACATTGCACTGCCCGTAGATCTCTTGGTACTGACGCGATGCGGTAGTGGTCTGGGCATAGTTATTGGATAGTGCTATGGAACCGTTATCCCCGACTTCTGCAACACCTGTTGTTTGCCCGATGAGGCTGTCGGCCTTGTCTGACAGACCGTTGAGCGTATGACTGAGGCTTTCAGCTTCTGTCGGTGTCGTGATGCTCGTGGGGAGGGATCGGCAGGCATTCGTGACATTGTTCAGTGTACCCGCCCAGGTGTCGCCAAGACCGTTTAGACTGGGCACGCCAGCGCGACTCAAGAGATTGCAGGCCGGGGCATATTGATACTGGTTATGGATTTTCGGCGCACAGGTGGTCAGCAGTGCATTCCCGGCAGAATGCACATCCGCGAGCGAAGTGCCAAATTGATGGATACTGGCCAGGGCGTTCGTATAGGCCGCATTGCCGCCGCTGCTTTCGGCCTGCTCGATGGATTGAGATTCTGCATTGAGCGCCGTCTGGCACACCGTCTGGGCACGGGTAACGGCCCCCACTCCGGTGCTCTGGAAACTGTCCAGCGGTTGCGGCCACCCGTTCGGACAGGTCGGATCACTCATGAGGGCGGCATTGGCGCTGTCCGCCTGGTTGATGGCGTTGCCGGGGGTCAGGCCCACATTATCCGGTAGATAATACTGGGATGCACCCGACTCTCCGGGGGTCGGGTTGCTGCCCGCGAATCCCTGCATTTCCTGCTGCCCGGCACCAGAGGCCGCGTCTTCCTGACCGCCCAGCAGCAGATTATCTCCAAAATTCACGCCGCCCTGCGCCTGATTCACGAATTGCCCGGCCAATGCCGTGGCCGTGGACTCGTAATAGAGGCCAATACCGAGCATGGCGGCGATAAACGCCGATGCGACCGGGCGGCGGCGCGTGGAGTGAGACATCCAGCAGAAGAATCCCATATCAGCCCGTCATTCCTGTATGCCCAATGACGCCCAGACAGCAGTTGGTCCACTGCCAGACCAGATAGACGTAATTTTCTCCCGTCGCGGGCTGACTGTCCCATTCACCCCACTGGAAAGGCGTCTGGCCCATCCAGTGCGTGCATTCACCGGACTGGGTAGGCGGAGCCTGGATGTTCACGCCGCCGTTTTGCGTGACCGTGCCCTGGTTACTGGCGGCAGGGGTCACATAATTGGCGGGGGGGATGCTTTCCTGCCCCGTTTTTGTATTGCTATTGATATTCGGAGCCGTGACGCTGGCATTCGGCTCCTGATTGGTCTCGTCGTTGGGAAACATGATCTGGAAGCGATACTGGGCCTTGGGCAGCACATAGGTCCGCCGTGGGCCGCAGACGACGCTGTTGCCGGTCGTGCGCTCCAGAAATCCCAGCCGGAATCCCATGGCCAGCATCCGGGCCACATCCAGACTCGATGCCTGAATGGGATCGTCGCCACCCAGGTTGCTGCCGACCATGGGATAGAGCAATCCCCAGCAGCCCGCCGTCCAGTATTCATCGTCAATGGGTTGGGCACCCAGGGATTCCTGGGCGCATTCTTCGGTCGCACCGAGCAATCCGATAGGATTGTCGTAGAGCAATTCTTCGGGAGAAGCGAGGAAGCTCAACAGATCGTTATTCCAGGTCGGAAACACTTCGCTCATCAGCATGAGATTCATACCGTGATACCCGGTATTGCAGTCCGGAATATCGGCGAGCTGCATCATGGTGATCAGCGGAAAAGTCCAGAGCTGGACATTGAAGAACGTGGAATTGTGCTGGGATGTGCTCACGCCAGTCCCGACGTTGCCGCCCCAGGATCCGGTCCATTGGCTCCCGACCGTGGAGCTGGGATCGAGACTGACACCGCCCAGAACCGGTGAGCAGAACGGATGGCTCACTGCTTCGATCAGCATGGACGGCTGCCAGTATCCGATCTGGATACCGATGGTTGGAAGCTGCAGATGTTTCAAACTTCCGCCACAGATGCAGGTCGCTCCAGATGCCGCCCCATTGGGCACGCCTGAATTGCCACCGAACCAGGTCATACCCGCCACCCGCATCGGGAACATGGCCGACCAGCAGACGCCGCCAATCAGTTCTTTGAAAATCCCCGCATCCGGGCACATGGTGGCTACTTGTGCGCCTGCGGCGAGTGCCGGGGATGCGAACGCGAGCGCAGCGCAAAATATCAGCGCCCCGACACTTTTGCGTCGCATCTTTTTGCACGGTGGCAATATATTTACCCCTGATATTCCTTGAAACGCGCCGAAGTCTGGTAATTCAGATCGGGGGCCACACAAACCATGACCGTACCCGCCTCTTTTACATGAGAACCTATGCTGTATTCCTTATTGCCGTAGCAGCATTGGTGCGCCGGCTGAAAGGGATTGCTGCCGCAAGTGGGTGCAGGATTGCCGGCAAACGCCAAAGCCGAAAATCCCAGGGTGACTACGGCGGTAAAAACAGTGATGGATTTTTTGATCAACATTCGACTTGCTCCTATTGGCTATCTTTCAGTGGTTCCTTCGGCACCGTAATGGACAAGACCTTGCCATCGGGTCGAATGAGTGCGGGTACCCGGTTGATGCCCAGGCGCTGGGCCAGGTGCGGGGTAATGCCATACACGGGATGCTGCAACCGATCTACCAGCGTATTCTCGGCACCCCAGGTGGCGGGCAGTTCACTCGCCATCATCACGACATTGGGATAGGTGCTCTCCCAGGCTTCGACCTGGGCCACCTGCCAGGCCTGCGCGGGGTTGAAGACGATGTAGCTCTGGGTCCAACCAAAGGGCATGGCGGTCAGGGGGTCGAGCATCTGTCCCTTGTGGACCAGAATCTTGCCGGACGGCAGGCGGATCGTCGCGGTAGCGATGATGCTGGGGTTGTAGGTGTAGAAGCGGCCACGACGGGAATCCGGCAACTTGTCGCCGATCCGCATCCGGACCTCCTGCCAGTCCCGGTTTTTGGCTTCGGCTTCGGCTTTTTTCCAGTTAAAGGTTTTGATCTTTTTCTCGAACACCGTGACCATGTTGGGTTCAGCGATCTTCCAGGTCTGGCCGTGAATCTTGTGCGGATTCCCTTTGCCCGCATTGATGGCCTTGATCGCACCGCGCAGCCCGTCGCCATCACCGACAATGGATCCCCATTTTCCGTCAGGAGCCTGGTGAATGATCACCGGAGCCAGATTCACCCGATGATCGGTGAACTCGATGGGATTGATCTCCACATTGGCGGTCTTTTTGAAAGACGGCATGAGCCCGTTCACCTGGTTGATGATGTCCGGCAGGCCTTCGGGTTTGTTGGGCCAGCCGCGTAGCACGAAGACCGTGCTTTGAAAGAGCTTCTGGTTGTCAGCCACTTCCTTGAACCAGTGTCGCAAGATGCTGTGGGGCATATTCATGGAGATGAACACCAGTGTTTTCGCCTGCATCTCCTCTTTGTGCATCAACGTGTGATCCACATACTCCTGCAGGGCTTTCCCGTGCAGATTCGGTGGAATCACGGGCACGCCATGGACGCGCTTGCGGAGAAACGCCTGAGCCTGTGCATTGGATTCCATGGCGTATTCGGCGGCAAAGCGTTGTAAGTCGTTTTTGGCAGGCTGAACAAACTCTTTGGACGTAGGCCGATCACTCGCGGAGAGTTTTACGCCTCGTTTCTCCCACTCCGGGGCTTTCTGCTGGCCCGCCGAGCGCATGATGCTGTCCGAGCGTTGAACGATGGACTGCACCTGCGCCATGTTGATAGGCGGCATCAAGGAGCACCCCCAGGGGGGATGCTCCCGGCAGGGATGCTCCCGGCAGGGCTTTGCTGTCCGCCAGGACTGCTCCCCGCAGGGGGACTTTGCAAGCCCTTGGCCAGCACTTCAGCAGATCCTACGGCAGAGGCAACGCGCAAGAGGCTGTGCAACTGTATCGCCGCTGTCATATTGGCCTGGGGGAAGTAGAGGACCAGGAACGGGGGCTTCATGTGGATTTGCTGCAGTACCGTGTTATTGCGCGTGGCAAAATTCGCACCGAGCGTCGTGGTCGCGCCTATCGAGTGGTGATTGAGTGCATTCAGCAACCGGTCTTCCCGGCCCTGATTGTCGGCTGACAAGAGCGCCGGAGCCATGGGGCCGATAGGCACGAGCTTCAGGGACATGACGTGGAAAGCGTTTTTTTTCTGCAGGCTGCCCGCCTCACCCATCATCGCCCCCATCACGCGATAACCGAACTTCGTCGATGGATTGAATACGGCAATCATCTCATTGGCGGCCTTCGGGTTGCCGACCGTGATCCCGGACAGGGACGCGCACTGGAATGCGATCTGTTCGGCGGCCTGACCATGGACAATAGGGAGCTTGCCGATGTATTTGTTGCCGTAAATGCCGGTCAGGTTTTCACCGTTTTCGAGATTGGCCACCAGACCGCTGATCAGATATTTGCCGTCCGGCGTGAGGTAGGCAATGGCCTTGGAGCCATTGTAATCCATGACCACACCCGTCAATCCGTCAGGGCCGGGAAAAGTCCGAAGAATCTTCCCCGCATGATGGGATGCCAGCACATGCGCGAGGATGCCCGTCGGAGCGGCCAAGGCCTGCGGGATGCTGAAAATGCCAATAGTAGCGGCGATCAGGGTGGTACGGAATCTCAAATCAGGCGGCCTCGAATGTCATAGTGTAATAAACATGAATTTAATATACGACAAACTTGCCGAATCTCCAAGACCAGGCGAACAACCTATCCAGCGCAACTTTGGGTGTAGCAGTTTACCGTAGAGCCGGATGGCGGCGGTTTAGGTGTTGTTGGCGGGTTTTTCACTTCGTACCAAGATTGCGGTGAGGAAGACGAATAAACGGTGCCATTAGGACCGTCCACTTGATCTATCGTCCCATAGTAATCACCGATGGTGTCAGGATTTTCATAAGCAGAAGTGTCCAGAGTATTCTCTCCAGGCTGCAGAGTGATAGTGATTTTACTTACATCGCCATAGTTATTTGATTCACCGACTTGCTGGCCATTCAGGTAATACCATCCCTGGCGTTCCGTTTCAGCATACCAAGTAACCTTTTGGGGTGAGCCGGTTACGTTATCAATTTGGGTTTGAAATGTGGAATAAGCTCCAGGAACAAAATCTGATGGACTAGAATCTGAACCAGCATTAACAGATGAAATCCATTGTGCATTAGCCATATCTTGTCGGTACTGAGAACATTCCGAATTATTAAGTATTCCTGAACAGGTTTGATTTGCAGGAACAGCGTCAACAACTTTGCCACCGTCAGGAATGGTGTTGCATACAGGAGTGGACTCTTGCAGCGCGTTCGCAGAGCTGCAACTACAATAAGTGGTGTTGCTTTCTACTCCTGGAAGCGCCTGCTGACAGGCATCCGCATAGCTCTCACACTGCGGCGTCGATGATTCTCCGTTACAGGAACAATCCTCTCCGGTCTGCTCGTCCACACTAAACAAGTGATCTTCACAATAACGTGTGTTATTCACATATTGCTCCTCCTGAGCAAACTGTGACAACACCACCGTACAATCCTGATTCCAGTGGAACAGGTTCTCGACGACGGGCACCCCATAATACATGTCCAGCGCCCCGCCCAGCACATAGGGAATGGCTCCCGTCCAGCGGAAATACACCATCAGTCCAATCGCAAAGAGCAACCCGGCACCGAGCACCACCATTCCCAGGCCGCCTTGTGCCCAGCCCTGGAACTCGCAGATCATGGGAGAGAAACCGAGCATAAAAATCCTCTGTTAAACTATAAAGCCCAGGCACGACCAGTAATGTTCTTTGCAGGAACCAGTCCCCAGTAG
This sequence comes from Acidithiobacillus marinus, assembly GCF_002847505.1. Classification (GTDB taxonomy): domain Bacteria; phylum Pseudomonadota; class Gammaproteobacteria; order Acidithiobacillales; family Acidithiobacillaceae; genus Acidithiobacillus; species Acidithiobacillus marinus. Next base: position 60,907 of record NZ_MXAV01000006.1, on the reverse strand, counting down.
CGCCCATCATAGGAACCCGGCGTGTTACCCATGAGCAGATAGTGGCCCTTGGGAATAACCATTGTCTCAGGCGGCAGAACATGCAGATGCTTATACCTCACCCAAGGCATCAACCATCTTTTGCCCCAGTAGCGATACGGCCCATGAGGGCCGGCGATCCAGATGCTGTTCGCCGTGATTTTGACGCGATCCCCAGGCACACCCGCCACCATCTTGACCACTTCAATCGGTTTCCCTCCAGAAATGGCGTCTACTTTCCGATCATGAAACAGGACCAACTCTCCCGGTAGCGGTTGTGTTGGCCCATACTCCACCAGAAAGTTCGACCAGGGCAGACAGGACTGATACTGCGGGTCCATGGACAACCCGTAGTGCATGGCGATGGCTGGCCGCACCAATACCCCTACCACCACTGCCAAAGCTCCCAACCCCAGAATCAGCACCATTTTGGAGCGCAGTGTCAGGCCGGTATTAGTCATCGGTTTGCCCGAACCGCTGGGCCAGACGTGCTTTCACTACAGCCAGCGCATCTGCGGTCATATTGTTGGATTCCGGAGCCGCCAGCACGTTGCGGGATAACACGATGTCTCCCTGTTTTGCGTATCCGGATGCGATTTCCTGAACCGTCAAACCGATAATATGGCCCATCTCCGCCGCCTGATGACGGGTCAGGGTTCCATTCATTTGAGATTTGAGCACATCGGCCATGATTTGCCCGGTGTTGATATACACCACGCGCACCATGCGGGGACCGTCTGATGTCGCACTCTGGTGTCCGCCATTCCAGGTAAGCATTCCCGACTGGACCAGGAAAGAGATGCCACCAGCCGCCAGCACGCCCACCACCAGCATAAGTGGATACGCATAACGCTCCCGGAATGTCGGCTTGGTCGGCGGTTCCGGGGCGGACGATGTTGCCCTCTCTGACTGCTCGATCTTCGGAACTGTTTCTTTGGGAGAATCTTTCAAAATATCTTCCATTTGCGCCTCGATCTGCCGGATGTATCGGTGTTTTGTGCTTGTTTCTCTGCTTCCTGCTGCGTTTTCAACATCTGATCTTCAACTTCCTTTATGGATTTGAGATAGTCCAGGTGAGTATCGTCAGCGTCTTCAGGATCCTTTTCTTCTTCGGCCAACTCCTGGGTGGCGATATAGGTTTTCTGCTGATCCAGAAAATCCCGGATCGCCTGATCCGGCGGAACCCCGCTGCGCATGGCGGCGATTACCTCCTCTTTTTCCGGTCCATCCGTCGCAAACAGCACCCGTCGATACGGGTCGAGTTTCAGACGACCAATACCCATCTGGTCTTCACTCATAATAAAACACTCGGCGTATTCACCCGTCTTTCGCAAGCTCCGCATCATTTCATACGCAGATCCACCGACCGAAAACAGTCGATCATTTTCAAGCTGGTCCAGCACATCCCGATGCTGTTTCATCACCAGAAAATGCGCCGTCTGGGAAGCTATGACACGGGTATAATCGTTCATATACAGATCTCTGAGTCCCTGCAGTCCGAGCCCCAGGGATCCGCGATTCTTGGCCACGCGGCGTGATAATCCTTCCAGGAATTTGGCCGCTGTCGGGATCTGCAAGAGTACGCTGGCCTCATCCACAAACAGCACTCTTCTGCGAATCTCTCCCGCCCCACCATCACCACGTCCGATTTCTCGACCGATGGCGAACATCATCTGCATCAGGACCACCATGAGCAGGTGATGACGGTTTTCGAGTTCTTTCAATTCCAGATTGACGAACCGGCCCCGCAAGTCCACGTTCATCGGTTGATTGAACCAGTGCCCATAAGCGCCGTGATCCGTGAAGCGGTGCAGCATTTTTCCCATTTCTATGGCGCGGGGGTCGTTATCCTGCGCTACCAGATATTCCGCCATGTGCGTCGGGGTGGCGTCCTGACCCATGTTGCCGAAAATGGATTCAATGGCCAGCTCAATGATATTCAGATCCCGGTCGCTGAGTTCGCCTTTCGGTGAAATCATTGTCCCTAATATACCGACCAATTCATCCATTTCGTCATGCAGATTTTCCACGACGGAAAATGGATTCAGACCAATATCCATATCCGGGCGCAGATCTATATGATCCCCTTGAAAAACCGTACAGAGTTTTTCAAAGGACCGGCCTATTTCAATCGCCCAGACCTGTGCGCCTAGGCTCAACTGGTCCAGTAGGAGCTGTTGAGCCGTCACAGACTTGCCCGAACGGGTACGCCCCGCCAGAACGAAGTTAAACCCGGATTCCGAAGCATACAGATCAAAGAGGAGCAGGTGCCCACGGCGGGTGACGAAAACGGTGCCCGCCCCTGGAACGGTCATGCGTTGGTTCCCCTGGATGTTGCCCGTCCAGTCCACCAGCAACGGCGCACAGACTGCCGCCTGACTGGTGGTGCCCGAAAGCATTCGCTTCGTCATGAACAAGCTCTGCTCGTCCGGAAAAAGCGGTAAGGCGTTCAGAAACATGGGTAATGCCAGAAAATTATCTTCCAGAAAGGTAAATCCCGCTTTGGCGGCTTGTGAAACAAACCCTTTGGCCGCCTTATCCGCCTCTTCCTTCGTCTTCCCCCAGATAATGCCGGTGACGTTCATCTCTACCGCATGATCGCCGCTGTCCAGTGCGTGAATCAGAAAGTCGATCCCCTCTTTACGCATTCCGAGGCGCGGCGACCACTTGGCCATCCTGCCGCGTGCCTGCATATTGGTAATGACCTGCTTGCTGTTCAGTTCATTCCGTTTCTTGACCTGATCCGGCAATCGCAGCGTAAGAACGACTGCAGCAGGGGTGAGCATCTGCCCGCCCTTCCCTAACGGATCTCCCATCAGGAAATTGGTAGAAGCAGCATTGATCGGTCGGGTAAACCCTTTTACGGAAAGCACTTTGATCACATCGCTTTCACCGTCACCATGCTGGATAGAAAACAGATCTGAACGATCATCCACCCCATCTCCCGGACCCAGTATCTGATCGCGCAGGAGCTGGTTTTCATCCACCCCATCAAACCAGTCACTCCGGATATGCACGAAGCGTCGCCACAAGGCCAGCGTGCGTCCTCTGGATAGACGAACCGGGCTAAAACTGTTCAGGCTCGACTGAAAAGAGGTGATGCGCTCATGCACCATTTGCACCTCTTCATCGGTCGGAAATTCCGCCACTGGCATCTTGATGGCGATAAAGACCTGGGATTCCGTCAACGGTACTCCGGAATCCCGGAAAACCGGCGCTTCAGCAGCATGAAACGTCCCATAATAGGCGGCAGTCTGGTCAGTAATCGTCGCCATCAACTTGCGCTGATTACCCGTGAGCCCTGGATCTTCCGCAATCGCGGAACGTGCCCCCTGGAAGGTCAGCAACTGATCCTGCACATCCGGGATATTCATCTGAATAATTTGCACAAAGGTATCCGGCGGCAAGTTCATGGCCCAGGCGGATTCCAGCTCTTCCGTGATACTGTCATCCATCCCGGAAAAGAGATTACAGGCCATCACACAGCCGATATATCCATGTGCCATGAAAACCAGTTTCAGTTTTTCGTCCCAGGCGTACCATGGGAAAAGGGTATCGAGGCTGTGCCGCTCCAACAGGCGATACAGTTGATCATTCAGGGTCGTACTCAATGGATGCTGCTCCCCAGTTTGTTTTGTGTGATACAGCGCGAAACCAGTGCGTTGGCCATCTCGAAGAACTCGGAATAATTGCCCTGCACATCACCGGGGTTCAGCACATAATGGCCGCAGATGATCAGCGACGGGGTTTTGCGAATGCGGGCCTTGGCCATGATTTTTACATCACGAAACACCATGTCCGTGACGGGTTTCAGATGAATGCCTATTTCAAAGATATTGGCAGGCACACCCACATCTTCGGCGGCTATCTGATAAGTATCGAGACTCCAGTAAGGCGAGTGCCGATCCTGAACTTCGGCAAAAGCTGCGTCATCAAATTTCGGAAGCAAGGCGGGGTTATAGCCTTCCACCGTAAAAAAAGCGCGGGTCATGGGAATCCACGACTTCCCGACAGCGGCGGGCATCTGTTCAAAATGCACACTCGCCGGCAGAGTGCGCGACCACCGCAGAATTTCCCGGTTCAGCGCCCGACAAAAAGGGCACTCATAAACCAGAGCCTCGATAACGGCGTTGTGCATCCCCGCAAGATCTACGGTGCGGTATGGTTGAAAGTGGGGCATCGTATTGTTCTGAGCACCGCCCATACCCAAATCAGGCATCCCCCCTCCCAAGCCATCCATGGCCCAAGCGGGCGTTATACCCATCGCCGCCACCAGGAGCGCCGAAAGCAGAACAGGTTTAGTCGCTGACATCAGAAAGACCCTCAAACAAGGCTTTGCTATTGGTGACACCTTCATGCACCAGTCGCGCTCCCCAGGTGGTCAGCGGCGCGAATTGCGGCTGCTTTTGAGCAGCGGCAAGCATGGCTTCCTGGTCCCCCAGCGCGTCACGGTACGCCTGGTCGTATTTGATTGCTTCAAACAAAACGCGCCGGGAAGCATATCCGGGATTACCCCGGCAATGTTCACATCCCGCTCCAATCATTTCCGAATCAGGAATCGGCAACCCGCTATCCTGCAGCATCTCCGGATATTGCACAGGCTGCGGTTGGGCACAATGCGGACAAACACACTTGATGATGCGCTGCGCAAAAACGACCCGTATAGCGGCTTTCATTAGATGTATTGGCAGACCCAGATCCTGCAATCGGGAAAACACTCCATTGGCGGAATTGGCATGGATAGAAGCCAGAACCTTGTGTCCGGTAATGGCGGCGCGAGCGGCCATTTGCGCGGTCTCTTCGTCGCGGATTTCGCCAATGAGAATGTCGTCGGGATCCTGGCGCATCATGGCGCGAATCGCGCTGGCGAAGGTTCGCCCTGTCCCCGATCCTACGGGGATCTGCTGAATACCGGGAAGCACGAACTCCACCGGATCTTCAGCAGTAATGAATTTGTTGTCGGGACGGCTGATAGCGCCGATCCCGGCATAAAGAGTCGTGGTTTTACCGGATCCGGTTGGTCCTCCGGCAATGATCGCGCCTTCTTTCTGTTGCAAGGCCCAGCGATACAGAGATTCCACCTCTGGTGGCATACCGAGATTTTCAATGGGCATCCCAGCGTTTTTGGAGTCCAGCAAACGACAAACGGCAGACACACCATTCACGGTCGGTACAATGTTCAAACGGATTTCCACCCGCCGACCTTCAATCTCCTGCACAAATCGCCCGTCCTGCTCTTTGCGTGTTTCGTCCACGGCGAGTTTGGAGCGGTACCGCAATTTGGCCAGGATCAGAATGCCTTCGTGGGGTTTGACGGTTTCCAGTGTAGTGAGCCGCCCCAGAATCCGGGAGCGAATCCGCATCGACTGGTCCAATTCTGTTTCAAAATGCAGATCTGACCATCCCTCCTCTGCCGCCTGATAAAACAGATCATTCAACAGATGAACGACCGAGCCATCCCGGTCGCTGGTGGAAATGAAGGCATGGGATTCCTGCGCCACAAACTACCCCTGAATCCCTTTCAGGAATGCCGCCGTATTCTCCGGCATCCCCGGATTGATGGCCCAGTGCCCCTGGGTGTTTTTATACACCAGGAACGGGGTGCCGTTGATGCCATGCTGGTTCATCCAGGTGTTATTGGCTTTCACGGCCCGGACATCACTGGCCGGGATTTTGGCGAGCGGCACGATGCCGCCTTCTTCTTCCGGCACATTGAAATGGGCCTCATCGTAGCGCCAGGCCTTTGCGGGATCCTTCGACGCCAGAATGGTTTCCGCCTTGGGTGCCGATGAGGGCTTGAGGAACCCGACAATGATCAGGTGAATTTTGAGCTTCCCGGTATTCACTGCCGGTTTCAGGTGCTCAAAGGTCAGATGGCAGAAAATGCAGTTGGGGTCAGCGACCATCCACACCTGCTTGGGTGCTTTAGGGTTTCCTATCAGGAAATTCGTGGTCTTTGTGACCGCCTTGCCCATCTCCGTCGGAGAGATCTTTTTCGGCAGATCGCTTGCGGGCAGATATTTGTGGGCATAACTGACAGAAAGATTCTGCCCCGCCTTGTTGAAGATGCCCCCCATGAAGACGTGTTGGCCATCTTTGGAGGTGTACATCACCAGCGCGTGTCCGGGGGAAAGCTGGACGGCATAGCCGTTCAGATCCGCGACCGCTGGAAATGTCCGAATGATCTGTGCCTGACCATGGCTCATGGCCATAATTGTTTTGGCACCTGCCTGGTAGCTTTGCGGCACAGTTCCCGCCATCGCCCAGGCGGACGAGGTGAGAAGCAGGCCGGCGGCCAGGCCGCCGACCAGGGACCGCGCTGGTCCAGACCGCATTTAGAGCACGCCTGCCGCGTGAGCGCCGCTGACGATCAAGGTCTTGGCCACACCCGCGCCAGCGGTCGCGGCGAATATGTTGATCAAGACCGGGATACCGTAATACAGCGCCACAGCGCCACCGACGACGATAGCCAGCACCGTTCCACGGCCCGTAAAGACCATACTGGCGACACCGAAGATCAGACCGCCAGCAACGATGGCGAGTCCCAGATCACCCTGCGCCCAGCCTTCGATCTTGGTGGCCACGGCAGAGAAGGAAGTGCCCCCCGTACCGGCATGGGCCTGGATCATCAGGGCAAGAGCGGCAACCACCATCAAAGCGGCAGTGACCACGACCTTTTTACTGCTGAGAACGCTGTTCATTTTTTCCATGAACAACTGATACCGCAGAGCGGTTGATTGCATGACTGCTTCCATATTTTCCTCCTGAAAGTCTCGGAAGCCAACGAAAACCCATTCATTCCACGGGCACTGGGACGCGGGCGGATCCCGCTGCGAAATCCCAGTGCTGCGGATGCAGAATGGAGTACACCACGCCCGGAAAATGCAGATTGCCTTCCGGACCACGGTAGGGTGCGACCCATACCCGCAATACACTCGGCTGCGTAATCAGCGGCTTTGGATATTGCAGTGGGGCCATCAACGATCCGGGGGTTTCACCCGGTACACCCGCGCTGGATGTGCTAATTTTGCTCGATCCGGTTGCCTGTGCGGACGAACCCGAAGTCGGAGCGGTATTTGGATGCAGATTCGGCGTTTGATCGGCGAGACTCGGCGGCTCCCGCAAGAGTTTTCTTGCCATCGCGTCTTCGCGCAGTGTTTCTTTATCAGGATTGACCTGATCCCGATGGTTGGTCACGCCATACATGGTGCGGGCATTGAGGCAGACCCCGCCTTTACCATGGATGCAAGGGTGTGCGGCGGCGCATCCCGCAAGGAGCGTGATCCCGCCCAAAATTAACCAGTGATGATATTTCAAGGTTGCCCCCTTACTTCAGGTTGTTGTCCGCCCTGATCTTCGCGCTCCACGGCCTGACGATTCGGAAATGCTGCAGCCACGGCAGAGGATTGTCCGCTTCCGGCGTATGGTGAGGTTTCTCCCGCATCCTGTGCGGATGCCTGTTGTGGCACAGCCTGATTATTCATCGACGACGCGGCAGCATAACTGGCTTCAGCAAGTTGTCCTGGAGTTTCACCATTGGTGTGAATCCGCACCCCGGACACCAGAAAAAGATCCACCGCCACCCCCGGATTGATCTGGATGGTGGGCAGCAACGATTCCGCCTCATGTAGATAGAACTTGGAAATCATGCCAGCGGGTGTACTGATACCGCCTGCCAAGGCACTCTCGCCCATATAAGCTGGATTAAATGCTTGGAAACCCGCCTGGGAACCACTGGTCGGGTTCAGATTCAAACCCTGCACGCTGGTAGGTTGAACCGCATTGCCCAGGCCGGAGAAGATTCCGGCCAACAGAGACTTCAGGATGACCGGCCCCTGATGAGAGATCACCTTCCCCGGAACCCCCAGGATACCCCCGCTTTCGACTTCCGCCTTGATCGGCGCGGTAATCACCTTGCCGCCCCTGCGTCGCACACAGGACAGCATATTTGAGCGCAGATACACTCGATGGGTGGACATATCCCCGTATCCTGATGCGATGATGAAGCAACTGGAGAAGTTCGCTCGAACCCCGTTGGGCAGGACAGCCCGCCGTTTAACGCGAATATCGACGATCTGCGGATTGGAATGGGCCTGTGGACCGGTTCCCGCCTGCAAACCTGTCAGCAGAACCCCCGACATGATGGTTCCTGCAGGCAGATATACTCCCTTCTGGCTTTTTACTGTCACTGCCTGATTGATATGTTTCAGCTTGCTGACATGATGGAACGTAAATCCGGTCTTGCTGGGAGCTTCAGGAGCTTTCGGCACTCCGTTTGCGGGAATAGGCGCTGTGCTTGTGGTGTCTGACGAAGACACCGCTTGCTGCGAACCTAAAACACGCGGCGCTTGCGCCGGATAAAAAACCGGCGCTGGCGTCAATGCCTGATAAGGGGCTTGTGACCGCTCCATGCGCAGTTCCGAGATCTGATTTTGCAATGCCTCTACATCCGCCTTGAGCGCCGCATCATTCGGATTATCCGTGCTTACCTGAACGCCATGCTCTTTCGCTATCTGAGCCAGTAGTTTTTTGCTGACATGATTGCTGAGATCCTTGATCTGATCAGCCTTGAGTCCCGCCATTCCCTCATCGAGCTTCACCAGATTTTTTACCTGATGACTGAGCGCCGAGATCTCGCTTTGCATTTCCTTCGGACTCATGGACTTGGGATGCTCGATATAAACCTCATTGCTAACCGCTTCGGCTTTCTTGAGCTGCGCCTCCTTCTCGGCACTATTTCCCGTTCCAGAAAGCTGCGAACCCACGATGACCGCGCCCATCACGCCGGCGGCGAGTCCGGCAAATTTGAGTTGCTGCTTGCGCTTGGGGGGCTGAGTTTTCCACCAGAGGCGCAGTCGATCCTTGGGTGTCAGCGCCATACATCCCCCAGGCCGTGACGGGAAGGCGGCAAGGTTTCCACCATATAAAGCCGCGTGCTCTCACCCGGATACAGCAAGTGATGCGGGTAGAGAGATACGGCCTCTACACCCCGGCTGTAGAAATCGTTTTCCGTCAGCGTGACCTTCCGGCTGAGATTGTTCTGGATCCGGTATTCGAGGATCTGATCATGATTCCCGACCCAGCGTTTCTCACCCGCCCAGGACAATGGAATAGCGACATTGAGTGGCGTGATTCTATGCGACTGCCGATAGTCTTCCGGTACCTGATTCATGACCACATCCCGCATAAGTGCCACCATTTGGCTGGCATAAGCAGAATGATCTGGGACAGAAGGAGCCTGGTTGGGCACGAATCCAGGAAACACCAGATGATAGATTTTTGCGGGCGTTTTTCCAGGAATGAGCGTCAGCGATACCACCGGATCTTCCGGATTCTCACCGGTAATATATATTCCTACCGGGAAACTGATCGTTGAGCCGATAAAAATGTCTCTCCCGTGGGTAAAGCGTTTGGCATAGCGGGTGTTACCCACGATGACCTGGGGATGGTGAAAAGGCGTGACAAACAGATTGGGAGCCACACCAGACACAGGCACGCCGTAAGTCACCCCATTCTCCACGCGAATTGTTTTCCCCGTTACAGGCGTACTATCCTTTCTGGCCTGGGCGAAACTCATGTGAGGCACCTCGCCGGCACTGCTGTATCCAGCCGTGTTCATGGCAGCCTGATGGATTTGAGTAGGCGTTGCCCCTGCTGGGGGTGGGGTATAAGGCACATTTTGAGCCGGCATGTGGGCGGCAGCGTTTGCTGTGACCGCTGGATGCGCATCAAATGCTGCACTCGTCGGCGGCGGCGGCGCATTCTCCGGGATGCGCCCTACCCCGCGAAAAGCCGGACTGACCGGATTCGCCCCGGAAACCGGACTGGTCGGCAAATGAAACTGCCCCGATCCATTATCCGCACCTTGGGCAAAGGCTTTCTGCCCCACGAACTCGTTGTACTCCGCCTGTGTTTTTTTCCCCATGACGGCCCCGGAATCCAAGGCTGATTGAGGAGCGCCCTGCCCGGGGGGCGGAGGCACAACACCCGCCCACGCGATCACAGGAATCGCGCTCAACACGGCTGCGACCAGGTATTTTTTCAATTAGTGCCTCCTGCTTTTACTTTGGGCGCGTTTTTCATCAACCATGCAATCGTGTGTGCAGGTCCGGGATAAGGCTCGAAACTCGACAACACCGGTTGCCCAGCTTCAATATGCACCTGCATCTGGAAGGTGTAGGGCAGCTTTTCTACCGTTTCGCCGCTCGAATTGATCTGGTGCAAAACGCCTTCAACAAAGACGGTATTATTCGCCGACTGCCAGATGGTTTTTCTCGCGCTGAATGTAAAATTCGCGTTATCCGCTTTTTCCTCTTCGGCGGATGTCATCACCTTACTTTTGACGCTTTGATAACTACCTGCGCCAAAGAGCTTCCCCAGTGCATCCGCCACATATTTCGCGTCTCCCGGCGTCAGGTTCCCGACCAGTTCGGCGACATAGAGGCCAAAACTCTCGTAATAGGCACTGTCGGCATCGGCATATCCGACTCTGACCTGTTTATTCAGATAGGGCGGAACAATGACGACTCGCGTGCTTTGCGTCGCTATCACCCAACCTTCGATGGCAATGATGATGCTCAGTAGCACTACCACCCCCACCAGGATTCTGGACTTTGAGGACAGTTCATCGACATTTTTACGGAAGAGATTGAAGTTCACGCAATCCACTCCTTGATATTGCCGTTTTTGAACACCTCATTAAGCCGCCACCAGCCGAACTTGTAGCTCATGTGGATAAGCACTCCGTTGAGCTGATTATTTTTCCAACCCTGAAACAGCTTCACCATGATGAACGCCAGCACAATACAGATGGTGAGTTCCCGCATGATGTAGCCAATGATGAAAAACATGGCACCGACCGCCACTTCGTCCATTTCCCAAAAGAGAATCATGGGCTGATCATCCACATGGCCGGGTATATGCACTGTCTTCAATGCGAACCCCCTTTCTGGCCGTTTTTCTTGCAGGCCCAGTAATCTGTTCCCTTTTTGCCGCAAAGCAAGGTCGTGGGTTTGCACTGCCATGGGTTGCGTTTGGCAGTGGCCGTTTTAACTTGACGTTTTCCCCCCTCCGCGAACCAGGCTTTCGGAATCTGGAAAGGATGGGCATTGATTTTCTGTTTATGGGCCGACGCAGGCATGTGAACAGACGGTGAAGGCTTTGATGGATACCCGTGCGGATAAGCCTGCAACCACAAGAGATTTGGCTCAGGAGAAAGCACGACGGCGGGATTTTTCTGCACGATCACGCGGGCGAGTCCTCTTTTTCCGACGCTCCCCTGCCAGCTATTGCCGAGTCTGGGCTGGGGTCGGTATCCGACAAACTGAATGTCTGCGCTTTTGGTGATTGCTCCGGTTTTTCCGGCATCGCCTCCCGCCGCTGCTTCCAGCCCATGCTGTAGCTCGGCGCAGGCCGTAAGGCCCATCCCAAGAGCGCCCCATACAGCCACACGAAGAAGAATGTGGACGCCGTGGCGTACAGCCGGAAGGCCGGAAACGCTGCGTGCGCAAAAGCGGTATAAGCCCACGGCGGAACACCGGCTCCCTCGTTCACATAGGTACATCCGCTTGGGATTGCGTAACCTGACGGCCAGAATCCCAAGGACATCCCGGAATAGATGCCGGCCCACAATGGATGGCTCATCTGCCAGTCCAGGGCTTCCTTGTAAGGATCGTGAGAAAACTCCTGATAGCAGGGCAGCATGGCATGAGGCACCCACGCGCTTTCCCAGGTGTGCCAGGCGAAACCAACCGCGAGGATCAGAACGATCAGCCGCCATTTAAGTGTTCTCCTGATGATTCGCCACAGGGCAACGGTCATATTGATCTCCAGGTATCAGTTTTCCGGGGTGTGTGACACACCACTTCCGGGCATAGAAGTAATCCCAGATGGTCAACTGACATCCTTTGTTGAAATTACTGAATCCACTGCTGATGCCTCCGCTGTAGTCCGTATCTGCTGCCATGGATGCCGAACTGAACACTTTGCCAACCCATATAACTGGCCTACACGCCCGATCAATGCGTTCATCGGGTGCTCCTGCCAGGAACACCCAGGCCACAAAGAGCACCAGGCAGGCCACCAGCGTTCCGGCAAAGAACTCGACGAGTTTTTTCAATGGCAGGTGCCTGCTGCTGACAGGATTGCTGACAAATCGCCGATAGCTCCGTCATTGGTCGCCACCTGCGCTTTACCCGCCTTGTCGCACCAGATCACAACGGGATCCCCGATATATCCGGCTGAAGCGAGCAGCGCCGTGTTCATGTTCACGATCTGCGTCATCGACAAACTGCCCTGTACTCCTCTGATTCCGCCACTCCAGGTGTTTCTGGCATTTTTCTTTCCCAGTCTTTCATCCGTACTCAAGACTTTTGCAGGACTGGGTGCAGAGAGGATCTGTTCTGCTTTAGTGAGGCTGCTCTTGTTCTTGAGAGCTACGAGTACATATCTGGCTCTGACTTTTCCTGCATCCACGGCGGATTGCAGTGCATCATAGAGGCGGTGACTGGCTTCGCTATTGGGGTCGATGTACACCGTGATCTCAGGTCCGGTTGAGCCCACAACAAATCCATCCCCGCGTGTCTTGAGGGCTATTAACGTATCTGTTGAATCGGAGCTTGTTTCATTACTGGATTTATTACTGATGGTTGCAGCGGTTTCCGGTGTGGGTTCCTGATCCGCCGCCATGCTGAACTGTGCGGCGTTATTGTAATTCTTCCCGTCACGACCAATCAGCGTGCCGATCAATACCAAACCACGATGGAGATTGACCCATGCAACCCCTTCGTTGTTGTTGACATCCTTGTAAATGACGCCATCCAGATGCCCCGGCCCCGGCCACACCTGAACCACCGTCACCGTGTTGTTGCTGGCATCGCTTAAAATGCTTTGAACGGCCTGCACAGAAACGGGGGCAGGCGATGTGACAGGGTTCATTTTTTCCGGCTTCACGGCCACCAATCCGCCGTTCGCGGGCATGGCGGGGATCGTTGAATTTGTATGTTTTGCGGGATGCGCAACCACTCCGGCGCTCATGCTCGGCAGCGCCGCCGCTTTCTCGGTCTGCGCATTTCCCGCATTACTCTCGTGATGCCCAACCACCACCTTGTTGGCAATCAAAATCGCCACAACCAGGACGGCAAGACTGCCCCAGACCAGTTTCTTTTTGTTCGCCTTAACCTTGGTATTTCCACCCATGATACCGTTAATAGGTTTTTTGGGTTCTGCGTCCTTTTGGGACATATCTGATACTGCATCCCCTGATCCGGGTGCCTCTTTCGATTTGCTTTTCAGTTTTTCAAACATCAAGACTTCCTCTGGATGCGTGCAATCTCACCGGACAGGGCTGTTTTCGCTGTTTTCAGTGCCACCAGCGGCTCGCTATCACCAATGTTTATTACACTACCATTTACGATCACCGTCATATCCCGGACTCCTTTCGGATACAGTACCTTGCTGAACAGCATGGTCAGCATGAACCCGGCGAACTCTGCGGGCGGAAGGCTTACCAACCGCCGGGCTTCATCGTCTAAATTTTTTTGATCAACAGCATGAACCAATAGAGTATTCCTGTCTGAAGCACCCAAAAAAGGCCCATCGCAAGAGCAAGACTTAACCCGCCCAATAGTATCAATCCCACCCCATAACGATGATGTCTCCGAGCTTTTTTGGGGATTTCCTGGCGATCACCTTTCAATCACAACCCTTCGATGAAGCAATAATAATTACACTATAATAAGTGGAAAGCAACAAATCAAGCGCAGAGTTAGCGCGTGATGAGCAACCCCTCTCGCTTGCAGGTCGCTTCGATAATCGCGGAGAGCTGCCCAGACGAAACAAAAGCGCGGTATCTCGCTTGATCGTCCCGTGTGGCCAGGTTGGTATTCGCATTGAGTATTTTGATCATATCCACCCTATGCGTGATGTCTCTGGCAATCTTGAAGTATTTATCCTTTCTCCAGTTGACAAAATGGTGATACATCTCCGTATTCTCACCGGTTATCGACAAGTGATGGGCCTTTCTTGCCCGGCTGATGACGCCTGCCGGTAGTTCGTACCGAATCCTTTTTGTTGTTCGGTCCAGATAGTCAATTTCAAGCTCTCCGACCAGCAAGCTCCCGTCGGGATTCAAATGCCATCGTGGTTGCCAGGTTCCCACTCGTCGCGGATGCCTCTGCTCTGGGTCGGGAATTTCTACCCGCATGGCCATTTCCCAGCGGCATCCTACCCGCTTTCCTGCGCAAATCTTTGGCCAGACGACCAGAAAAAACCGGTACACCTTTCCATTTTCAGGCGGTGGTCTGTGCATGATAAAGCGGAATCTTAACGGATCCTTTTTCCGATCCATCCAGACCGGCATTTTTACTTCATAGACCGGTTTTCCGTTTTTCTCATCAACGAGATGGGTTGTGACCAGAACAGTCGCCTCTTTCTTCCGGGTGTGCTTCAGCACGTTATCCCAGCTTTTTTGCTCCGCCTTGGTATGAAAAACCCCGAAGAGCACACCTTTATCACTGGATTCCTTCCGTTCTTCCAGGCTTTTCAAGGGTTTTCCTTTTTTTCGCCTCAGAATCATTCGGCGATGCTCTGTCTGGAGCCATCTTGCAGGATCCTGCCGATTTGGTGTCCACAGATCCGCAAGGCTTTCATAAAGCTGGTTTCGGGCATCCGGCAACTCTTCCAGTTGGGCCGCCCGCTCAAACTCGTAATACACCCTCTGGGCAGCTTCGATAATCTCCTTTTCCTCTGGAGATTCAATCCAGGCCTTGTACTTATAGGTTCTGATCATGGCAAAAGATGGTTAACAAAATTCATGTGTGAATCCTAGCACACTATAACCTTAATCTGCTCCCCCCCTATCCATACTTTCTGTCCGCCCACTGGTGTTTGGAATTCACTCACACCAGGAGATATGAAATGAGCACCATCGACTTAGGCGCAGCATTTGGGATCAAAGAGTTGTCCGGCAAAGCATTCCCGGCAAAAAAATCGGGGGAACGCACACCCTCCCCCGTGTTCGATTACGTTTTCCGCATGGATATTCTACGGAAAATGCTGGCCTGGGCTGGTGGGATCGTGACTACCAGCATTTACATTTCTGGCCCTGCCGGTTCCGGCAAGACCAGTCTTGTAGAGCAGGTCGCTGCCCGCATTGGTCAGGCCTGCACTACATTGTCGTGCAACTCACGAACAGAAAAGGCCGATATTGTGGGCTACATCGGCTTGCAAGAAGGCAAAACGGCTTTCATCGAAGGGCCGCTGGTTCGCGCCATGCGGCTTGGGGAATGGATCACCTTTGATGAGGGCGACGCACTTCCTCCGTCCGTGACCATTACCTTAAACCGGGTACTGGAAGGGTCTCCGCTGGTTATCCCGGAAACGGGGGATGTGATTCAACCTCACCCCGATTTTCGGGTCGCCTTTACTGGCAACACCCATGGTCGCGGTGACACTACCGGGCAGTATCGCTCCCGCAACGTACAGGATGCCGCTGTCCTGGACCGATTCTTGTTTGTGGAGGTGGGTTATCCAGAATCCACTGAGGAGTTAAACATTCTGACTCGAAAGTGTCCCAATGTGCCCGAAGATATTGCAGCGATACTGGTCCAGTTTGCCGTAGAGACCCGCAACGCTCATGAAGCGGGGGAGCTATCCGCCGCTTTATCCACTCGCGGTCTTTGCCGGATCGGGACCATCCTGGATTCGGGCACATTCGCTAAAAAAGAGGATCCCTTATGGGAATCCATTTCCTTTGGGTTCGCCGATGGTCTGTCACCGGACGAAAGGCTGGGTGTCCAGAAGATTCTGGAAACCATCAAGCAACCGCAGGGCGTTCAGCTCTGACTTCTATCCACCCCCACCCCACAGCTTCGGCTCTGGGGTTTTTCTTTGTCTGATGTTCCCATACATCCTGTCCACCCGCTGATTCTCCGGAACGGATTTCGAGAGGGAGAGTTATGAACATTGAAAGGATGGATCCGGGCGATGTGGTGTACGGGCCTTTTCCGGCAAAGGTCATCAAGGATGCCACGAAGATGAATCATTACTGTCTCGTACTGAGCGTTGATAGGGATAGCGGTTTGTTTCTGGCAGCAATAGGCACGTCGAACCATATTGACAGCAGCCCTCTTCCAACTGAGTTGCTGGTTTCCAGACAAGAAGATATTCGGAAAGCCAAGCTAAAGAAGCCTACGCGATTCGATGTTTCTGAGATGGCTTGGCTTTCCGCTGATGTGTTCGTGGAATGTGGGAATATTCGTTTTTCACAAAAGCTGATCTATGGCTTCTTCAAGTCATGTAAGGCGGCTGGATTGTTAAAAGAAGAGGAGTATGATTGATGAAGAAGATTTCTGGAGTAGGTATTATGGATTTTGTCACAAGTGGTTTTAACGAATGCGAAATCCGCTTCATGAAGGAGCGACTTGCCGACATTGCTGCCAAGTATCCTTGGGAAACTGAGCAAAGGCTGCTATCCATGGCTATTTCGCGCCTCTACCTTGATTTGGTGGATCCTCCTGTTGCTGATAGCTCTCCAGACGAGGAAAGCCTTGCTGCCATGCGCAACGGTAGATCAGAACGGTTTGTGACGACGGAAGACCTCCTGAGCGCAGGAAAAGGTCTTAGAAAGATGTTTTACCAACATCTAAAAACCTAACCACCCCCACCCTCATGCTTCGGCTTGAGGGTTTTTCTTTGTCCTATTTCCCGCCCAGAATGGCAATCACATCCTCCGGTTGCCCTGCGAATTTCACTTCCGGAAAATCCAGCAAATCTGTCTCAACGTCATTCCATACCACATCAAAAGATTCCATCGCCTGAATATTCTTTTGCGAAGGCCGCCAATAAATTACTTTTTCCGGCAACTCTACTGCCATTTTCAATGTCTCTATCATCCTTTCAGGAATGCAGTCGATATACAATTCCGGCTTTATTTTTCCGGGCCAAGCCACCTGATCCATAGCCAGAATACTGGATACCGGGGGCTGCATCGGCCAAAGTGTAGGTTTCGAGCGTATCCCGAAGTAATTGCTTAGTCCGGAAGTCAACATGACCAGATCCCAGTATTCAGCCACATTCTGTCTGATAGGTAGTGAAATCATGGTTCGCAGATCGTCGTATTCCATGATGTCTCTGACTGCTTGCATAAAACTCTCCAGCCATGGGGCTGTTTTCCAGCCATCTTCCCAGATGACAAGGGTGCCTATCGGGTTGATCAATATGTCCGGTAACAGCCACTCCCGCCGGGTACTAAAATACTGTTGTGTCCGTGAAATCCGTTTGTGATGCTGGGTATCGTGTGTTTCTACTGGTACGCCCATGTCGTGCTCCTTTGATCCAAACTCCCAGATCCCCACAACTGCAGGATATTGGTTTTAACAGCCCCTATCGGGGCGGGTACAGGTTCCCGGCTTGCGCCGGGACCGTTCAGGCCCATACGGGCCGGTATCAGGCTCTTCGAGCCGGGTCACGCCCTGACGGGCGCTGGGCACGTCCGGGAACGTGCGGGCACTTCCAGTGCCCTTGGGGTGCCAGATCCCAGTCTGTGCCGCTTCGGATCCATCGTGCCACCCGCCGCGCATAAGTCTCTGCCTGCGGACAAATGTTCCCGCTGGCCACCGCAGTCGGCCCTTCGTTATAGGCCAGCAATGCCAACCGGACATTCCCGTGAAAACGATCCAGCATCCGATGCAGAAACAGGGTGCCGCCCCGGATGTTCTGCCGCACGTCATCAGGATTCACGCTGAGAACCTGTGCCGTTAGCGGCATGAGCTGCATGGGGCCAATCGCCCCGGCGCTGCTGATCCTGCTCGCGGATCCGGTATAGTCCCCGCCGTTTTCCACATACAGGACCGATGCCACCAAGAGCGGGCGCACATGGAACTGCCGTGCAGAAAGCACTACCTGCCGGGCGTATGGCCCTGCCAGCCGGGTAATCCGTTTGATCCGGGTGGCTCTTACCAGTTGCGCGGCCTGCTTTGCCGCTTCCGCCTGGGATTTTTCCTGTGCCAGCGTTGCATGGCATCCGGCAAGGATGGCTAATCCCAGTGCGGCATAGCTGAGGCCGCCGACGAGTCCCTTTTTGAGCGGTTTAATCATTTTTCCACATTTCCTCCAGAAAAATCGCCACGGGGTAATTCATGTCGGGGACTGTCCGCCATTCCCCGAAAGCCAGGAGAAAACCGCTGATGGTGCTCGGCAACGCAAAAAACGCGACAAGCGACACTACTGCCGTCAGAAATCCAGTCCAATTCCCCAAGAAATGGA
This sequence comes from Acidithiobacillus marinus, assembly GCF_002847505.1. Classification (GTDB taxonomy): domain Bacteria; phylum Pseudomonadota; class Gammaproteobacteria; order Acidithiobacillales; family Acidithiobacillaceae; genus Acidithiobacillus; species Acidithiobacillus marinus. The sequence goes on along the minus strand of NZ_MXAV01000006.1, from coordinate 42,625 downwards.
GATAGGTAGTAGCTATACAGGCCCAGAAAGCGATCCTTACGATACGATCCGCCCCAGAAGAGGCTAAAGGGAATGCCCAAATCGACAGTTTACTGCCCTCACGTGGTATTCTGTCCAGAAGTGATTGAACACATGCTTGCGCCGCCAATGTTCCGCCAAAGATTCGGCCCACAGCGTGAGTTTTTCGAGCGTGTAGCGGGTACGACCTCCATCGCGTCCAGCGCAGTACCGGCAATAGCAGTAAAAGACTGATGGCGGTAATCCATACCGACCACCATGCCCATTCTGGTACAGGCCCATGAATAACATGCCAGAGACCGACAAAAAGGATGGTGGCTGTCAACAAGATGCCTCCGATCCCCAGGATCAGCAGGATTCTATGCGTTTGTGATGGCCTGGAACCATAAACTTCCTGCAGATACCGTACTATTAGGTCATCATAAATCATGCTGCCACCATCGTGATATTCTTTTTGTACCCAATAGTTCACGGCAGACAGAAACCCGACCGTCCGCAGTGAGTCACCCTTCCAAAGAACCCAAATCAAAAAGAGAAACAGGGGAACGTCCTGCAACCACCAAGACACCATTTTAATTACCTTTGCCCTTCATCCGACGAACGCTCGGCGATTTGATCCAATACCTCCCTTGTTCGCCGTACCATCGCTATTTTTTCTTTTCGTAAAGCGTCAGTCCTTTCCCAGTTCTTATCGAAGTCCTTTTTGACCACCCAGCGAATAATAGCCCCGGACAGAATTATAAAAACGACAAGAAGAATTTTGAAGATCATTATGTTATCCATGTAGGATTTCTCCATCCGATGTTTAAGTACCAACTAAGTCAATGCCTTGTAGCCTTACGGTGGAAAACCCCAGACGTTGCGCCAATGCCTCAACCATCGGCTACGCGCCGTTCCCAGCCTGGCGCTGCCCAGCCTGTACTGAAATCGCGTAGTCCATCACTTACCCCCAAAATCTGTGGATAACCCTGCTGAGAAGTTTGCAAAAGGGTGACAAATCATCCGCATCACATCCTGCCCAAAATAGAGGCACAATTCAGGTGTATCGGGGCTCTCTCCCGCAGCTTCTCTCGAAAGCAATCCAGGCATCCCCATCACGACTGTCAATGCCCCAACACAACTCATTGGTTCCGCAAAGCCACATGACGCTTCCGCCACCAATCGCCCCAGGAAACGTCCATCGAGCTTCGTGGTTGTAAGTACCACCAAATCCGCACTCCCCACGCTTAAACGTAAAAGTGAGATCTGGCCGGGCTTTGCGGACCTGCTTTTTGAAAGCGTCGAAGCGGTCATCAGGCGATGATTGGCGTTCTTCCATCACGCATCCTCTTGCGAGGTTTTCCCCGCCAGATCCGCCGCCGTATCCAGCGTATCGCGCTCTTCGTCCACCACGTCGCCGGATTCCCGTTCTTTCTCGACCAGACTGATGATCTTGTTCAGTTTGGCGGGCTTGATGTCTAGGTATTCCGCAATGGCCTTGATGTCCTCTTTCAGTTGCTCCTGCATCGAGGCGATGGACGCCCTGCGGTTGATCACATCTTCGATGGCTTTTCTGGACTTCGTATCTATCTGCATGATGATCTCCATTGTGTATTCCGGCGCATGTGTCGCATTTTCTCGCATCGCCGTGCTGCGAGAAGACTTAATCCATGATCGTTGAACGACTTTTCTTTCCGGCTTTCCCGGTTCTTTTCGGGCTTTTTGCCGTGGATCCAGTCCTGGACTTCGCGGCACCGCCTTTACCGCCCTTACCCGCTGGTAGGGTCTCCCAGGCCTTGCCGATAGCCCCGTTATCGCTCCACCAGGAGCCGTGTCCCTGACTGCAGCGAAAGTAACCGTGTCCTTTGGCCGTCTGATACATCCCCGTAGGATGCCCGCACTTCGGGCAGGCAGGGCCATCGGTATTGGTGTTGGCCTGACCTTTCCCGGCTTCCCCGAAAGGTTCTCCGGGATTCCCGTTGTTGTCCGTCAGCAGGTTGTGCGCCTCCCGATTCGAGCATACCCAGAAGAAACTCCCCGGTTTTTTCCGGCTTTCCCGGCGTGTCACCGTCCCATCGCAGCCCTCTACCGGACAAGGCTGGGCTGTGGGATCGTCGGGCATGGCATCGAGCGTTTTTTTTAGGTCCGTATAGGATTGACTGAGCAAATCACGGGGCGGCATCTGCCCCTGGGTGATCGCATCCAGGCTGTCCTCAATCGCCCTTGTGTAATCCAGCCCGGAAAAATCAAATGGCAGCAGCGCATCCGACACGGATTCCCCGTGGGGCGTAGCGTAGAGCGCCGGCGCTTTGCCACGTCGCTTCATGTAATCGCGGGCGTAGAGCACCTTGATGATGCTGGCATAGGTGGATGGCCTGCCGACGCCATGATCTTCCAGCGCCTTGATGAGCGTGGATTCGGTATAGCGGGGCGGCGCTTTGGTCTTTTTGGCCAGCATCTCGCCGGACTCGGCCTTGGGCTTGTCGCCGACAGTCAGTTTGGGCACAGGGTTGGCCGCGACCTTTTCTGATTTTTCACCATCCCCTTCCGCATCCTCTTCGGATTCCCGATAGAGCGCCTGCCAGCCAGGATCCGTCAGGACCGATCCGACTGCACGGAACGTGGCCGCTCTTTCCCGAAACTGTCCACCATCCAGCGTGCAGGAAGTCTGCTGATAGATGGCATCCGGCATCTGGCTCGCCAGCGCCCGCTTGCGGATCAGGTCATAGAGTGCTTGCTGGTTCCGGTCTTCGCCGGCGTTCTCCCGATCCGACTTCGTGGGCCGGATCGCTTCATGGGCTTCCTGGGCATCGCCCTTGGCTTTCCAGCGCCGGGGGGTTTCCACTACGGGGAGACCGATTTTCTGGAGCGTGGATCTGAGCATGGTTTCCCCCTCTTCGGAAAGATTGGGACTGTCCGTGCGATGATAGGTAATGGCTCCGGCCTCAAAGAGCGCCTGGGCCGCTTTCATGATGTCATCCACCCCGATTTTCAGGGCGCGTGCGCCATCCATCTGCATGGAGCTGGTCGTGAACGGGGGGGATGGCGATTTGCGCGTCGGTTTGGATTCCGCTTTGGATACCACCAGCGGCAGAGTGGGAATCGCATCGGCCAGCGCCTGAGCGAACCCGCGATCCTGAAAATACTCGCCCTCTTTCGTCCCGTCCTGCCAAGTCGCCCGCCAGTTGCCTTTTTCTCCGGGCAGATGGGCGATGACCTGATAGAACGGTGTGGGTTTGAATGTCCGGATAGCCCGTTCCCGCTCGACGATCAGGCGCAATGCGGGGCTTTGTACCCGCCCGGCAGAGGCCTTGGCACCAATAGCACGGCTCAATATGGGCGACACTTCCCAGCCGACCATCCGATCCAGTGCCCGCCGCGCTTCCTGGGCGGCCACCAGGCGCATATTGACGGACCGGGGTTTGGTCAGCGCCTTGCGGATCGCGCTTTCCGTGACTTCCTGATAGGAAACCCGCTTCGCCTCTTTGGGATGGATCTTCAAGACTTGGCAGACATGCCAGGCAATGCCTTCGCCTTCCCGATCCGGGTCAGTGGCGATGAAGATGGTATCGGCGCTCGATGCGGCAGCCCGCAGTCCGGACACGATCTCTTGGTGTTTCGCATCCAGAATCTCATAGCGCATGGCGAAGTCCGGGGGACGGATATAAGCGGCTTCCCCGGTGAGGGGGAGATCCCGGATATGCCCCAGGGTGGCTTTCACGTTCCAGCCATCACCCAGGATATGCCGGATATGCTGGGCTTTTTTGGGGGATTCGACGATGAGTAGGTTGCTCAAGATGTTGTTTTCCTTATCGTTTGGGGCATGACCGAGCATGAAGTTGCCCGTTCACCTGGGGCAGAATTTTAATGGATTCCATGACAAAACCTCTTTTTGCCTACAAATGCGCATACATCATCTGCTTGAGATTGGCCCACCTGTCCGGAATCGTTTCCCTCTGATTCGGTTCCTGGTCGGGAGAATCCGATTTCCATGCCTGCAATACGCCAGACCGCACATTTTTGTGCAGCCATTCAAGCGACTTTGTACCTCGGATGATGGCGTCCAGACGTGCAGGATCCATATCGTACATTCGGACATCACCCTGGGAATTGACCTTCGCCCATATACCAGTGACGGGATCATGATAAGTCTGGTCTTGATACTTTTGGATCAAATAGTTAGCACGACTGATCTGATTCGCTTTTTCAACTCCGTCTGTCATATTGCTTTCCTCCACCCACTCTCCGATTTCCTGTATCTTCTCGCCATTCTGGGCTTTTTTGACCAAAGTTCTGAGATACCCCCCGGCATTCCGTGCTTTTTCCAGTGAAAAGCGTTTTTTCTGGACGATTTCGGTGAGGGTCAATGATGCCTTGCTCTTCCGGAGTGATTTCGACCAGCGAAAGAGATCCATCGCCCGAACGCCCCGATCCAGCAGGAACAGCAACTCCGCCGGCAATGACAGACGTTGTAACAAGGCGTGGCTAGCCATGGTTTCGCGCTGCCGGTTCCATGCAGCAGTCCATTGTTTTACGTCTATTTTTGCGCCGATCACACCGCCGACTTTTTGCAATCCGGCCATTGCCTGATCAAACAGGCTCTTCTGGCGCACGGCTTGGGGCAGATAGGGCATCTGTACCAGTTCGGCCACCAGCGGGGTGAAATAGGTGTGGGTGACACCACGATATCGGCCATGCGCCTTGCGCCGCACTTGCCGTACGATGTATCCACCGGCTTCGAGATTTTTGATAGCTTTGCTGACCGTGCGCACGCTGCGCCCACCGATCATCTCCCCTATGCGTTCCATGCTCGGAAATACCGGTTCAGCCAGATTGTTATAACGACAATGCAGAAATAACGCTTTCAAAACGTAGCGTTCCACCTCTTTCAAGGCGGTAAGCTCCGACAACAAAAAGAGCGGCTTTGCCAACATATCGGGGATATTGAGGTCAACAAACAGTCCCAGCGCACCCACCGTCCAGCCACGACGCTCCCGCACAAGGGCGTCAGGGCAGCCCAGGTCCAGGTGGATCTGGGTATTTTCCGGTGTGGAATCAGGCTTGCAACGCGGCTTACCCGAATCTATAATGGAATCGGTAAGATTGATCACGTTGTATCGGTCCTTTTTGTATCAGTCCTTTTACTTTTGCGGGTATTGGTCTTGGTCCTTTCGCGTGATTGTTGATCTGCGTTGTCGCGCAGTTCATACCATGGCTGCCGAGCCAAAAAGTGTACCCCCCAATGATTTGTCAGATCATTGGGGGTTTTGTTTTTCACAGGGTTATCAGTGCTGGTCAGGGCTTTCAATGCGGCTGTCCACGATGACAAATCTCTCAATGTCATCGACGGTTCCAGGGATAGTTAAATAACCCAGATATTCCAGATCCTCCTCTGCCGCCTTGCGGGTGGCGAAGTTCTTGCCTGGCCAACGCCTCCACCCGTAGGTGTAGGACACGCCATAAATCTGAAAGGGTCTGGATTTTCCAGTTTTTGTTCGATGTTTTGCGGGATTGGTCATGGGGGTATCCTGCGGACTAGCAGGCCGCGCTATGTGGTTGATCCTGTCGCCGCCTCACATCTTTGCTCCCATGTCGATAAGGAATAGCAGGCTCTGTTAAGGCCGCTCCGATCTGTTCAATAGGGATCCGGGTGCGCAGGGCTGCCCCTATAACCTGGTCTGTTTGACGGGTCGTTAGCACTTCTTGCCAAACCGTGAGGGACTGCTTGGATACGCCGAGGACATCTGCCAGAGCGGTGGCAGTTCCGAACATTTTTATCGCTGTCGCTTTTCTCACAGTAAAGTCTCCATACGTTGATCAGTAAGGTCGCCTTTGTTTTACCATTTTTTTTACAGGTGATGCAAGATGGGGCATGGAATCCACACTAAGCGAGAGAATACGGTTGGCCCGCGAAGCAGCAGGGCTCAGCATGTCGGAACTGGCACGACGACTGAACGTGTCCAAGCAGGTGGTCTGGTCCTGGGAAAATAGAGACATCAAAGACCCACGCCTTGAGCATATCCTGGCCCTTAGAGATATACTTAATATTTCAATAGATTGGCTTGTTACCGGCAAAGGAGAGATGAGAGAGAAAAATGATCCAGCACGGGTTCTCAGTGAACGTCAAAAATCCTTGGTCAATCTTTTTGATGCTCTTCCAGAATCCGAGCAGAATGAATTTTTCCGGCGTCTTCAAGAAAAGAAATCATATTTCGACACAATAATGGAAGAACTTCTGGCAAAGAAAAAATATTAAGGTCAATAATCGTTGACCTTTTGGTGGTATATCTATTACATTCTGAGCGTACACTACGCGCTGAGGTAATGGATTGTGTCCCGTCCCGGTCGTAAATCTCCCCAAATCACCGTCAAAGTAGCCCGCGAACCTGATCCCGAGCTTCTGGCTGAAGTGTTGGCTGGCTTCATCATCCTGACCGAAAAACGCGAACACCCAGCGGGGGAAATAGCTTTCATCCAGGAGGTTGATTTTGAAGCTGATTAAAGCAGATCGTTTCCGTGAGACCTGTTTCGAGGAGGGGTCCGCTCCTGATATGCGTACCGTCCATTCCTGGGTGAAAGATAGGTTGGTTCCTGGGGTTATCATCAATGGCCGGACGTATATTGATCTGGACAAATGGGAATCCATGGTGCCCAATGATAACGATAACGAGTTCAACGAGCTGATTGCCAGAGTCATCGGAGGGTAATTTTGTCCCCCAGGCCACGTTCTACATCCAAAAAACTGCCACCCAATCTCAGCCAGCAGGTCAGAGGGAACAAAATTTATTTCAGCTACCGCAACCCGCTCAATGGCAAGCGAGCGGGATTCGGTACCAACAAAGACAAGGCGATCAGTGCGGCGATTGCACTCAACGCGCATCTGGCCAAACAACTCCAGGATCAGGAATCACAACAACTGATAAGCCGCGTCATCACCAGTGAATCACATGGCACCATTGGGGACTTTCTGACTATTTTTGAGGAGCAGATATTACCCGCCAGACGGTCAAAAAAGGGATTCGGACTCTCCGAAAAAACGCTCCAGGACTATCACTGGATACTCGGCACGATACGGCAGGAGCTGGGGCATTTCCGCTGGGATGTGATCACCCTTCAGCACGTTGCGCATTTTCTGGATAAGCGCCCGCCCCGGTCCTCCAACATTCATCGAACCATTTTGGCTCAAGTGTGGCGTCATGCCATAGCTAAGGGGATCACCGGGCCAGGCAATCTACCAGAGATGACCATTCCGAAAACCCATGTTGTGGAACGCACCTCACTGACTCTTGAGGGGTTTCAAAAAATATATGCTATTGCAGAACCCTGGTTCCAGAACGCGCTGGATCTGGCTCTACATACCCTACAACGACGAGAAGATCTGGTCCTGTACCGTTTTGATGCGATTCAAATCGAGAATGGCATTCCCTACCTGCCGGTACGTCAAAAAAAGGTCGAACACAGCTCCGATGCTGGTCGTTTGTTACTGCCGATTGGAGAAGATCTGCAGGAAATCATCGACCGCTGCAGGGACAAGATATTGAGTCCGCTGATGATTCACCGAAATCCGAAGAAGAAACGTAGGGAATACCTGGACAAGAAAGAGCACTGGACGACGGTGTACCCTGTTCAACTCACTAGAGAATTTTCCAAACTACGTGACCGGTGTGGTTTTTATTCTAAAACGCCACAGGAAAAACGTCCGACATTTCATGAGATCAGAGCATTGGGGGCGGACCTGTACCGCCAGGCGGGATGGCCGGACGATTCTATCCAGAAACTCTTGGGGCACACATCAGAAAAGATGACCAAGCACTATCTGGACAAGCATCAGGAACCCTGGATTGTCACGGATACTGTGGGGCTTCCGAAACGTGTTTGCAGAAAATAACCAGAAAGTTTACAGAAAAGTTTTTCTGCTGTGCATATAAAAATTATAACATCATAATTATACTTAACAAATTGGTCGGGGCGAGAGGATTTGAACCTCCGACCACCTGAACCCCATTCAGGTGCGCTACCAGGCTGCGCTACGCCCCGTTAAGAGCCGCTACTCTAATGCTTCATAGGCAGCGGGTCAATGTTTTCCTGCACAAATTTTGATCAGAGCCGCCAACTCTGTCTGCAGATAGATAAGCCGGTTGGCGGCTCCCACAAACCCGGCAGAGGCATTATCCTCCATTTCCAGCTCCAATTGCGCCGCTGAAACCGAGTGACCCGGGCCGGACTCATGGCGCAAACTCTGGAGTCGTTCCCGGGCGCCGTGGATGGTGTAACCTTCCCCATAAAGCAGGCTGCGAATCTGTCGCGCCAGAAGCAAGTCATGACGCTGATAATAGCGGCGATTCCCTTTTCTTTTCAGCGGGCTGAGTTGCGGGAACTCCTGCTCCCAGTAGCGCAGCACATGGGCTTTCACTCCACAAAGCAGAGATGCCTCGCTGATGGAGAAATACTGCTTTTCAGGAATTTCCGGCAGCGCGGCGAGTTCTTTGCCCGCTTTACCTTTAGGCGATGTCTGGTTCGCTACCATTGACGTAGGCTTTGAGCTTCTGGCTCGGATGAAAAGTCACTACCCGCCGGGCGGTGATGGTGATTTCGACGCCCGTTTTGGGATTACGTCCTGGTCGCGGATTTTTATCACGCAGGGTGAAGTTGCCAAAACCCGAGAGTTTCACTTCTTCGCCCTGGGCCAGGGTTTCGCGGATATGATCAAACAGGGCTTCTACAATACCTTTGGCTTCCCGTTTGTTCAGGCCCATGGTTTCAAACAACATATCCACAATTTCAGCTTTCGTGACAGCCACTTTTTTCTCCCTATGCGCGAAGTTCAATGGAGCCGATTTGCTTCACGGCAGTGAGCATCCGCTCCAGTTCCTGTTGTACATCCACCTCAGTCAGGGTGCGCTCCCGATCCTGCAAAAGGAAAGCAAAGGCCAGACTGTAGGTCCCTGCCAGCAGGGGTTCCCCCTGATAGCGATCAAAAATCCGTATTTCCTGCACGATGGCGCTGGCTTCCTGACGCATGGCGGCCAGAACGGTGCCAGCCGCAATGGCATCAGGAATCACCAGCGCCATATCTCTTCTCAACGCCGGATAGGGCGACAATGGCGCGAAATGCCGCTCATTATCCAGATCTTCCAGCATTTCCATATCCAGATAGAAGAATAACGCGGTTTTGTCCAGGTCATGACGATCTGCCAGTATTGGATGCAAGGCCCCCAGCATACCGACCCGACGTCCGCCGACGAGAATTTCTGCCGCCTGTCCAGGATGCAAGCTGACCTCACTGGTCAAGACCCGAAATTCAAAGGAAGTTTGCGGCCATAAGGCCAGCATGGCGGCGACATCGCCTTTCAGATCAAAAAAATCCACATCCCTCGCCGTCTGTGCCCAGCTCTCGCGGTCGGCGCTACCGGCAATGCAGCCCGCCAGCACCATACGCTGCCCTTCGGCTGAAAATATCCGCCCCATCTCGAAAATCCGGATACGCTCCTGCTGCCGCTTCGCGTTGAATTGCAGGGTCTGCAACAAGCCCGGCCAGAGGCTGGCACGCATGACCGCCAGATCTGCAGACAGGGGATTCAGCAATGCCGGGGCGTCGGCTTCCGGGACAAAGTCCTTCTGGGCTTCCTGGCTGATGAAGCTGTAGGTAATGACTTCGTGATAATCCCGGGCCTGGAGAATATCCCGCATCCTACGCGCTACTGTGGAGGCGCTGGACGCGGCCTGCAAGATGCCCCGGGGGCGATGGGCCGGCAACTGTTCATAACCGTAAATGCGACCCACCTCTTCGATCAGATCCGCCTCAATACGCAGATCGAAGCGATGGCTCGGTACCGTGGCCTGCCAACCCTCGGGCACAGCACGGATCTGCAGCCCCAGGCGGGTCAAAACCCGCTCCACTTCTGACGCAGCGTAAGGCATCCCCATGACCCTCTGGAGGCGCTGCTGGCGCAAGGTGATTTCTGCGGGAAGCGGCAGACTGCCCTGCAAGGTAAAGGCGCGGGCACTGCGCAACTGTACCGGGGCGAGTGTAGCCATCTGTGCCAGCACGCCCCGGGCCAGCCGGGGAGCGAGCTGATAATCGACACCCCTTTCATAGCGCATGGCGGCATCAGTCTGTAACGACAGGCGCCGGGCCCGCCCCTGAATCGCTTTGGGCTGGAAAAATGCAGCTTCGAGAATGATTGAACGGGTGGCATCCGTCACACTGGTCCGCCGTCCACCAATAATACCCGCCAATGCCACTGGTCCTTGCGTGTCGGCGATGACCAGCATGTCCGGCTCCAGAGCCAGATCCCGACCGTCCAGGGCATCCAGCACTTCGCCGGCTTGCGCCCAACGTACACACAGGCCACCCCGGACTTTATCCGCATCAAAGGCGTGCAGGGGTTGACCGGTCTCAAACATCCACAGGTTCAACAAGTCCACCACTGGGTGAATACAGCGCTGTCCCATGCGCCGCAAGCGCTCGCGCAGATGATCCGGCAAGCGCGCGGGAACTCCGTCTATCCACAGCGCCGTATAACTGGGACAGACGGCGCGGGCGGCCGCATCCACTCCCACAAAATAATCACCTTCTCGCGCTGTTTGCGCCGCATCCAGTTGGCTCCACTCAGCGGCGGACGCAGACAAAACAGCCGGGACTTGCAGTTGTTCAGCACCCAGAGCATACAGATCCCGAGCCACTCCCAGCATGGACAAGGCGTCTCCGCGATTCGGGGTAATACCCAGACTCAGAATCTCATCTTCTAACTGCAGGTAGGCGCGCAGATCCTGACCCACCGGAGCATCGGCATCGAGCATCAGCAGACCACTGCTGCCATCATCCAGACCCAGCTCAGCCGCTGCACAGAGCATGCCTTCAGAACGCACCCCACGTAGCTCGGAAATACTGATTTTCTTGTCACCCGGCAATACTGCTCCGGGTAAAGCCAATGGCACTTTCTGCCCTTCGGCAAGATTGGCGGCACCACAGACGATGGTCCGCAATACGCCATCCCCGGCATCGACCTGCGCTATGCGGAGTTTGTCGGCTTCCGGATGGGACATGACGCTTTTCACGAAGCCGACCACGACCCCCTGAAAAGGAACAGCGGCCGGTTCAATGGCTTCGACTTCAATGCCGCCCATGGTCAAACGGTGAGCAATGTCCGCCGTAACCCAGGAAACATCCAATAATTCACGAAGCCATTGAATACTTACACGCATAAGCTGCTGCTCTCAGGAGAACTGCTTGAGGAAGCGCAGATCGTTCTCGAAAAAGAGACGCAGATCATTGACGCCATAACGCAGCATGGTCAGTCTTTCGATGCCCATGCCAAAGGCAAAACCACCGAATACTTCGCCGTCCACCCCTGCCCCGGCCAGCACAGCCGGATGCACCATGCCGCAACCCAGCACCTCCAGCCAGCCGCTCTGCTTGCACACCCGGCAACCCGATCCGCCACAGATCACGCAACCCACATCCACTTCTGCGGAAGGTTCCGTAAAGGGAAAGTAGGAAGGACGGAAGCGCACCGGCAAATCGGATCTCTCGAAAAAACTCTGGAGAAAATCTTCCAGCAGCCCCCGCAAATCGGCAAAGCTGGCCTCTTCATCGAGTAGCAAACCTTCCACCTGATGAAACATGGGAGTGTGGGTAATATCCGAATCACGGCGATAGACCCGCCCGGTCGCAATCATCCGCAGCGGCGGCTGGTGGGCCTCCAGAAAACGAATTTGCACAGTAGAAGTTTGGGTACGCAACAGGCGGTTTTCATCAAAGTAGAAGGTATCGTGCATGGCCCGGGCGGGATGATCTTCGGGAATATTCAGGGCCCCGAAGTTGTGATAATCATCTTCGATTTCCGGACCATCGCTGGCCTCAAAGCCCAGGCCAGAAAAATACTGCTCTATCCATTCAATCGTCTGGCGTACAGGATGACTGCCACCCAGAGCTACCCGCCGACCAGGCAGGGTCACATCCACCCTTTCACCGGCCATGCGCTCCTGAATACGCGCATTCTCCAGGGCCGTGCGCCGGGCTTGCAGAAGGTTTTGCACCTCCGTCTTGCGCACGTTGAGCAACTGCCCTGCCTCTCGGCGCGCTTCCGGTGAGAGCTGACCCAGTTGCTGCATGGCTTGGGTCAGGACCCCTTTTTTACCCAGCCAGTGCAGACGGATTTGCTCCAAGGCAGGTAGATCCGCAGCGGCGGCGATATCTCGCGCAGCCTCTGCGACGGAAGCCATGGAAGACAGGGACATATCCACAGCTTCCGTCACGATCAGGCGGCCAGTTGGCCCTTAGCCACCTCAACCAAGCGGACAAAAGCAGCCTTGTCACGCACGGCAATGTCGGCCAGAACCTTGCGATCCAGCTGAATACCAGCGCGCAGCAAGCCATTCATGAAGCGGCTGTAGCTCAAGCCTTCGGAACGGGCGGCCGCATTGATGCGGACAATCCACAAACTGCGGAAATCCCGCTTCTTGGTCCGGCGATCGCGGTATTCATAGGTCAGGGCCTTCATCACCGCCTGATGGGCGATGCGGAAGTTGCTCTTGCGTTGACCACGGAAACCCTTGGCGCGGGCCAGGACCTTTTTATGGCGGGCGTGGGCGGTTACGCCACGTTTTACTCTAGGCATGTTACGATTCCTCTGTCATCAAGCGTAGGGAAGCATGCGCCGCAGGGCGGCCTGATCGCTTCCCGAGGTCACCAAGGTATGACGCAGATGACGCTTCCGCTTGGTGGTTTTCTTAGTCAGGATATGGTTCAAAAAAGCCTGACGATGCTTAAACTTGCCGGAACCGGTGCGTTTGAAACGCTTGGCCGCTCCGCGATTGCTCTTCATTTTTGGCACGATGTTCTCCTATTTTTTCCGTGGGGCGACAATCATCACCATTTGCCGTCCCTCCATGCGTGGCCGCTGTTCAACCACCCCGACTTCTGCTAAATCCTTTTCCACCCGATTGAGCAATTCCATACCCAACTCCGGATGCGACATCTCACGGCCACGAAAGCGCAGGGTGATTTTTGCCCGGTCGCCATCATCAATAAAACGCATGATATTACGGAGCTTGATCTGGTAATCGGCATCATCCGTACGGGGACGGAATTTGATTTCCTTGACCTGCGTCTGCTTCTGCCGCCGTTTCGCTTCATGCTGGCGCTTGCTTTCCTGAAAACGAAACTTGCCATAATCCATGATTCTGCACACGGGTGGCTCCGCCTGAGGAGCGATCTCGACCAGATCCAGATCCGCTTCTTCTGCGGCCGTCAAGGCTTCCATAAAGGAAACCACCCCCATTTGCTCACCCTCTACACCTATCAACCGGACCCGCGCTGCGGTAATTTCCCGATTAATATTGACTTCTTTCTCTGTCGCGATCGCCTTATCCTCCTCGCTAACCTTGCCACTCCAGGGTATTTTGCCGCTCTTGAACCATTTTCTGCAGAGCGGCACCCAGCGCAGCAACGCTATGGGAACCCAAGTCCTGACCGTTCCTATCCCTGAGCGCTACGGTACCTGCTTCCTGTTCGCGTTCTCCGACGACCAGCATGTAAGGCACCCTGCGCAGGGTGTGGGCGCGTATCTTATAACCTATCTTCTCGTTTCTCAAGTCCGTTTCGACACGCAGACCGAGTTTCGCCAATGTCGCTCGGACCGAATCGGCATAGGCGACAAAATGTTCGCTGATGGGCAGCACCGCCACCTGCACCGGCGCCAGCCACAGGGGGAACTTGCCTTCGTAGTGCTCAATCAGTACACCAAAGAAACGCTCTACAGAACCGAATATGGCGCGGTGAATCATGATGGGCACCTGGCGCGTACCATCTTCGGCGACATATTCCATGCCAAAGCGTTCGGGCAGGTTGAAATCCAGTTGAATGGTACTGCACTGCCACTTGCGACCAATGGCATCCTGAATTTTCAGATCGATTTTGGGACCATAAAAAGCGCCACCGCCTTCATCCACCTGATATTCCAGACCGGCACGTTCCAGGGCGACGCGCAGCGCATGGGTGGCCGTCTCCCAGATAACGTCACTGCCTACCGAGTGGTCTGGCCGGGTCGATAGATTGATTTCATAGCGATCAAAACCAAAGGTGCCGAGAATTTTCTGGACCAGGGTCAGCACTGCGCCGATTTCGGCCTCGATCTGATCGGGACGACAGAATACATGGGCATCATCCTGGGTGAAGCCGCGTACCCGCATCAGGCCGTGCAACGCGCCGGACATTTCATGGCGATAGACGGTGCCCAGCTCTGCCCAGCGCAGGGGCAAGTCCCGATAGGAGTGTAATTTGTCCTTGTAAACCAGAATATGAAATGGACAGTTCATGGGCTTGAGCTGATAGGGCTGGCCTTCGTCCTGCATGGGGTCAAACATGGATTCCGCGTAAAAATCCTTGTGCCCGGAGGTATGCCAGAGCTGCTCATGGGCAATATGGGGCGTGAACAGCAATTCATACCCGCCTTCCACATGGGCACTGCGCCAGAAGTCCTCGATGACCCGGCGAATCCGCGCGCCCATGGGATGCCAGAAGACCAGTCCGCCGCCCGCATCTTCCTGAATGGAAAACAGTTCCAGTTCTGTACCAATGCGCCGATGATCGCGCTTTTCGGCTTCAGCCAGTTGCTGCAAATACGCGTCCAGATCTTTCTGACTGCCCCAGGCCGTGCCATAAATGCGTTGCAGCATGGGATTGCGGGAATCTCCCCGCCAGTAGGCTCCGGCAACCCGTTGCAGCTTGAACACACCGAGGCTACCGGTAGAGGGTACGTGGGGCCCCCGACAGAGATCCACAAAATCACCCTGATGATACAGACTCAGTGCTTCCGCAGCGGGAATATCCCGGATAATCTGCACCTTGTAGTCTTCACCCATTTTTTCAAAACGCGTAATTGCCGCATCCCGGGAGACGACCTCGCGTTCTACAGCCAGATTCTGCTTGACCAGCTCCCGCATCCGGCGCTCTATGGCAACGAGGTCTTCCTCGGTAAAACTGCGCTCAGCAGCAAAATCATAATAAAATCCGTTTTCGATGACCGGACCAATGGTCACCTGCACGCCCGGATACAGGGACTGCACCGCCTGGGCCATCAGATGGGCGGTGGAATGACGGATAACCTCCAAACCTTCGGGGCTGTCCTTGGTAATGATGGCGACGGCTCCATCCTGGTCCAGGACGGTGGAGAGGTCCTTGAGGACGCCATCGACACTTATGGCCACGGCGGCCTTGGCCAGGCCGCTGCCGATAGTGCGCGCCAGCTCCAGCCCGGTAACGGGCTCAGGAAACTGACGATGACTACCATCTGGCAACTGAATGTCTGGCATATGCCCTCTCCAAAGAAAAAGCACCAGAGAGATTCTTCCCTCTGGTGCGGGATTTGGTAGGCACGGGCGGTTTCGAACCGCCGACCTCTACCGTGTCAAGGTAGCGCTCTCCCCCTGAGCTACGCGCCTGCAGCCCGCAAATGTACCGATTACGGGCGCCCCGGTCAAGATCTGCGCAACATGGGCAGCACGTTGAAGCGCCAGATAAAACCCGGGATGGCAAAAACGGCAAACATGCACAGGGCGATCACATAGAATTCCCAACCCTGGCCGTGCAGGCTGCCATCCAGACTTTGCTCAATACCCATGCCAATCAGGCCGACAATGAAGTACATGACCAGCCATTCCAGCAGATACCATTGGAGGGCTTTACCCTCAGCCATTTTGCGCACAAAAAACAGGCGTTGACTGAGCCAGGGCAGGTTCGCCGCCACAAAAGCCAGTAAAATATAGACCAGTGCCCACTGTTGCATATCCATCAAATCACTCCCTGCATGGCGTAAAAACAGAAGGCCATCAACGGTCCAGGCACAATCCCCAGCACCAGTAAGGCCAGACTGTTCATACTCAGGGTAGCACTGGCGAGATCATCCCGCACGATCGGCGCATTTTCGGAATCCACATCCGGATCGGGCGCATCAAAAAACATGACCTTCACGACCCGCAAATAATAGAAGGCACCAATCACCGCCAGCAGCACACCAATCACCGCCAGCCATACATACCCTGCCGCGATGACCGCCTGAAACACGGCGAGCTTCGCATAAAATCCCACCGTAGGCGGTACACCGGCCATGGAAAACATGATGATCAGCATCAAAAAGGCATACCAGGGCTTGCGCTGGGCCAGGCCCTTGAAATCGTCAATACGTTCAGCCTCAAAGCCCGCCCGGGACAAGAGCAGGATCATTCCGAAACCCGCCAGGGACATCAACACGTAAACTATCGTATAGAAAAAGGCACTGGCAAAACCAGCCGCCGTTCCAGCAACGATGCCCAGTGACAGAAAGCCCACGTGTCCCACCGTTGAATAGGCGAGCATTCGTTTCAGGTTCTGCTGGGCGATAGCAATCAGGTTGCCGACGACCAGGGACACCAGGGTCAGGGCAATGAATATCTGCTGCCAGGATTCCAACATGCCGTAACCACCATCTATCAGCAGCCGGACAATCAGAGCGAAGGCCCCGATTTTAGGTGCCGAGGCCAGAAAAGTGGTCACCAGGGTAGGGGCCCCCTGATAAACGTCCGGCAGCCACATATGGAAAGGGGCAGCCCCCAGTTTGAAGGCAATGCCCGCCACAATAAATACCAAGGCAAACACCAGAATGAGATTACTGCTGTTGACATTGACCAGGGCTGCGGCAATGTGCCGCACATCCAGGGTTCCGGTCAGACCATAGAGCAGTGACATACCGTAGAGGAGCAATCCTGAAGCCAAGGCGCCAAGCACGAAATATTTCAGTCCCGCTTCGGTCGCGCTCAGACTGTCGCGATGGAAAGCCACCAGGGCATATTGACTGAGCGCCAGCAGCTCGAGCCCGAGATAAATGGTCAGCAGGCTGCCTCCTGATACCATCACCATGACCCCGAGCAGGGCAAAGAGCAGCAACACATAAATTTCGCCCCGATAGATGCCGCGATCCATCAGATAGCGCCGGGAATACAGGACCACCATCAATACCGCCAGATAACTGAACAGTTCGGCCACATTGGTAAAGGGATCCAGAAGCAGTTGTCCGGCAAAGGCCGTACCACTTTGTCCTATTTCAAAAAAGGTCAGGACCGCAGCACCCAGCAGAGTCAGCACCGTCAATACCGGGGCCACATCCCGGAGGCGTTCACCCAGGTACAAATCAGCCAGTAATACGACGCAGGCCATGCTCAATACCCAGATTTCCGGGATGGCGAAAGTCCAATGCAGCAGAAAAGCATTCATAGGCAGAGTCCTTCTACGCCGGTATCTTCGATACAGCGACCTGGGCCACCAGATGCTGTACCGAACTATGTACAATATCAAGGAAAGGTGCCGGCCACACCCCCAGCAGCAGGGTGAAAGCCGCCAGGGTGCCGAGCACCAGCATTTCCCGCAGATCCAGATCCTTCAGGGCAGCGACTTCCGGGTGGACAATACCGCCGAAAATAGCCCTCTTAAATAACCACAGCGTATAGCTGGCACCGGTAATCAGGCCGGTAGCGGCGAGAATCGAGAACCAGGGATTCACCTGATACGCGCCGAGGACCACCATAAATTCACCCACGAAGCCGGAAGTACCCGGCAAACCGACATTACCCATGGCAAAAAGCATCATCAGTGCGGCAAAAATCGGCATGACATTGGCTACCCCACCATAAGCCCTGATGTTGCGGGTGTGCATGCGGTCGTAAAGCACGCCAATGCACAGGAACATGGCGGCACTGATAAAGCCGTGGGATAGCATCTGAATGATGCTGCCTTCAATGGCCACACTATCAAACACAAAAAATCCCAGTGTCACAAAACCCATGTGGGCAATGGAAGAATAGGCCACCAGTTTTTTCATGTCTTCCTGGACAATCGCCACCAGCGCCACATAAATAATGGCAATCAGAGACAGCAGGATCATCAGCCAGGCCAGTTTATGACTGGCATCGGGAACAATGGGCAGACTCAGGCGCAGAAAACCGTATGCGCCCATTTTCAGCATGATCGCCGCCAGCACTACCGAGCCAGCGGTAGGTGCCTCGACATGGGCATCGGGCAACCAGGTATGCACCGGCCACATGGGAATTTTGACCGCAAAGGCCACAAAAAAAGCGATGAAAATAAGAATCTGGGCGGTCATTCCCAGGGGAGTATGCTGATAGACCAACAGATCAAAACTGTTGTTACTATGGAAATACAGGTAAAGCAGGGCCACCAACATCAACACCGAGCCGAGAAAGGTGTAGAGAAAAAACTTGATGGTGGCATATACCCGTCGCGGCCCACCCCAAACGCCGATGATCAAAAACATCGGGATCAGCATGGCTTCCCAGAACACATAAAAAAGAATGGCGTCGAGGGCACAGAACACGCCGATCATCATGCCTTCCATGATCAGGAAGGCGGCCATGAATTGCGCTACCCGGGTCTGGACATTACGCCAGGAGCTGATCACCACCAGCACCGTCAGAAAGCTGGTGAGCAGCACAAACCACAGGGAAATACCATCCACACCCAGGTGGTAGTAAATATTCAGGGAGGGAATCCAGGCCACCCTCTCGCTGAACTGCATGGCCGCCGTGTGGGTATCAAAACCGGTATATAGCGGGATGGTGACGGCAAAGGCGAGCAAGGACACCAACAGTGCCAACCAGCGCGCCAGCTGCGCACGGCGGTCACCGACGGCGAGAACCAGCAAGCCGCCGACAATCGGCACCCAGATAGAATAACTGAGGAGCTGAGCATTCATCCTGCCTTACCCCTTCCAGACCACAAAATATGTCATGAGTAAAATCAACCCGATAATCATGGCAAAAGCGTAATGATAGATGTATCCCGTTTGCACGCGCCGCCAGGACAATGCCAGTTTGCCAATACCGAAGGCCGTCCCATTCACCATCAGGCCATCGATGAGCTTTTCGTCGCCGACATGCCAGAACAGTCGTCCGAACTGGATAGCCCCCCGCACCAGCACGGCATTATTGAAGGCATCAAAGCCAAATTTGCTTTGCAGCAGCCAGGTTGCCGGGCTGAGTAACCGACTGAGGGATTCAGGCAGACCACTGCGCCAGGCGTAAAAGTAAGCCGCACAAATAATGCCGGCAATGGCCAACCAGAACGGCCAGGCTTCCAGACCATGGACGAGAAAAGCTCCAGCACCTTGCCAATGGGCGGCGATTTCGCCAATGGTATTGAACTGGGGCGCAATCACCAAAGAGGAATCGAGAAAATGTCCCAGGCCGACTGGACCAATGTAGGCCCAGCCGGCATAGGCTGCCGGAATGGCCAGGGCAATCAGTGGCACCGTGATCACCCAGGGAGATTCGTGGAGATGATCGCGGGTGTAGGGATCCATCCGGGGCTCACCATGGAACACCATGAAAAACAATCGAAACGTATACAGCGCGGTGACAAAGGCCCCGGCCACCAGCATGAATTCGGCCCAGCCTGCCCCCGGCAAGGTGGACAAACCCACCGCTTCAATGATCAGATCCTTGCTGAAAAAACCGGCAAAGGGTGGAATACCTGACAGGGCAAGGCCCCCAATCAGGAAAGTGATATAGGTGATGGGCATGGCCTTGCGCAAACCGCCCATTTTGCGGATATCCTGCTCGTTGGCCATGGCGTGAATCACCGAACCCGCTGCCAGGAAGAGCAATGCCTTGAAAAAGGCATGGGTCATCAAGTGAAAAATAGCTGCCGAAAAGGCTGAAGCACCCAGGGCGGCGGTCATGTAACCCAGTTGCGACAGGGTCGAATAGGCAATAATGCGCTTGATGTCATTCTGCACCAGGCCGATCAGCCCCATGAACAGGGCGGTAATGGAACCAATCAACAGTATGACGGTTAGCGCCGTGGCTGACTGCTCATAAATGGGGGACATCCGGGCTACCATGAAAATACCGGCGGTCACCATGGTTGCCGCGTGAATCAGGGCTGAAATGGGGGTCGGGCCTTCCATGGATTCCGGCAGCCAGACATGAAGGGGCACCTGCGCGGATTTACCCATGGCACCGATAAAGAGCAGCAGCGCAATCCAGGTCAACACATTCCAGGGATGCCCGGGAATGATCTCCACCGTCTGGCCGACCAGATGGGGAACCATGGCAAACACGGTCCGGTAATCGAGACTGCCGCAGTAGTGATATACCGCTGCAATGCCAATCAGAAAACCAAAATCGCCCACCCGATTGACGATAAAGGCCTTGAGGGCAGCCACATTGGCGCTTTCGCGCTGAAACCAGAAGCCAATGAGCAGATAGGACACCAGGCCCACCGCTTCCCAGCCGAAAAACAGCTGCAGGAAATTGTTGCTCATGACCAGCATGATCATGCTGAACGTGAAGAGCGAAATATAACTGAAAAAGCGGGCGTATCCAGGGTCACCGTGCATATAGCCGATGGTGTACAAATGCACGCAGAGAGAGACAAACGTCACCACTACCAGCATCAGGGCCGTCAGACTGTCCACATCAAAACCGATGGGCACCTGTAGATGCCCCATCACCGCCCAAGTGTACACATTGCCATAAAAATCCTGGCCATGGAGGGTCTGGAAAAGCACTGCCAGCGCCAGATAGAAAGCAACCGCCACCCCTGCCAATGGCGCCCAGTGGGCCTGCTCCTGCAATTTCCAGCCCGCAAAGCCCGCCACCAGCGAGCCAGCCAGGGGTGCCAGAGGAATGATCAGATACACCACGAGAGGCGGAAAGACATGTAACCAGTCAAAAACCCACATATCAGCCTCTCAACTCATCAATATCTTCAACGTTGATACTGCGGCGGTTGCGGAAGTACACCACCAGAATGGCCAGACCGATGGCTGCTTCAGCAGCCGCTACGGTCAGGATGAAAAATACAAATACCTGTCCTTCGAGATTACCCAGATACCGCGAAAAGGCGACCAGATTGATGTTCACCGCCAACAGCAGCAACTCGATGGCCATCAGCAAAATAATCACATTTTTGCGGTTCAGAAAAATACCCACGACGCCAATGGAAAACAGGATGGCGCCAAGAATCAGATAGGCGGCCAGTGTCGGTTGTCCGCCCATCATTGTTCCGGCCCTCGTAAATTGACCAGACTGAGGCGATCCTTGGCACGTACTGCCATTTGCGCGTCGATATTCTGGGTTTTGGTACCCTGGCGACGGCGCAGGGTCAGGGCAATGGCCGCAATGATGGCTACCAGCAAGATCACAGCGGCAATCTCAAAAGGATACAAATAGTGGGTATACAGAAGCACACCCAGGGCACGGGTATTGTCGGCATTGGCAGGAATGGGCGCCGGTGCCGGAACATGCCCCAGCGGCGATGTCCAGAACACCACCGCCAGCTCCAGCACGCCGAGAATGGCAATGGCCAGACCCAAAGGCAGATAACTCAGGAAACCTTCCTTGAGGCGGGTCAGATTGATATCCAGCATCATCACCACAAAAAGGAAAAGCACCATGACCGCGCCGACATATACCAGAATCAGTACCAGCCCCAGAAACTCTGCCCCCAGCAAAATAAACAGGGCGGCGGCATTAAAAAAGGCCAGCACCAGAAAAAGCGAGGCATATACCGGGTTTCTCGCGGTAATCACGGCGGTTGCCGAACCCAGCAAAATGGCTGAAAACAGGTAAAAAAGGATGGTGGTTATCAACATGTTCTGATTATCCTGTCAACGATACGCGCGGTCTGCTTCGCGATCCGCCGCCAGTTCTGCTTCCAGGCGGTCACCATTGGCCAGAAGCATGTCCTTGGTATAAATCAGGTCGCTACGCATTTCACCGTGGTAGGACAGCACTCGACTTTCGACAATGGAGTCCACCGGGCAGGACTCCTCGCAGAGGCCGCAAAAAATACATTTGCTGAGGTCAATATCATAGCGGGTAGTGCGCCGGGTACCGTCACTGCGCTGTTCACTCTCAATGGTGATGGCCATGGCCGGACAGACAGCTTCACATAATTTACAGGCAATACAGCGCTCCTCCCCGTTTTCATAACGGCGCAGGGCATGCAACCCGCGAAAGCGTGGAGACTGAGGGGTCTGCTCTTCCGGATACTGCACCGTAATTTTGGGCGCAAAAAAATATCGGCCGGTCAACTGCATACCACGCAGCATTTCGGTCAGAAAAAAAGTCTTGAACCACTGCTTTGGACGAATGTGCATCTTGTTCTCCTCAGCGCAGAAGGGCACGCATGGGTGTTTCCAGGGCAATACCCACCACCACAATCCAGGCAATGGTTACTGGAATAAATACTTTCCAGCCCAAACGCATGATCTGGTCATAGCGATAACGGGGAAAGGTAGCCCGTATCCATAAAAACACATAGAGCAGAAAAGCGGTTTTGAGCAGCAGCCAGACCAGGCCCGGTATCCAGTTCAATAGCGGCGTGTTAATGGGCGCATACCAGCCGCCCAGAAACAGTACCGTAGTCAACAGGGAAACAAAAATCATGTTGGCGTATTCGGCCAGGAAAAACAGGGCGAAGGCCATGCCGGAATATTCCACA
This sequence comes from Acidithiobacillus marinus, assembly GCF_002847505.1. Taxonomy (GTDB): domain Bacteria; phylum Pseudomonadota; class Gammaproteobacteria; order Acidithiobacillales; family Acidithiobacillaceae; genus Acidithiobacillus; species Acidithiobacillus marinus. The sequence goes on along the minus strand of NZ_MXAV01000006.1, from coordinate 20,127 downwards.
TGAAAACCGGCGACAATTTCCGATTCGCCCTCCGCCACGTCAAATGGCGCACGGTTGGTTTCTGCCACACCGGAAATGAAATACACCAGGAAAAACGGAAAAAGTGGCAACCAGTACCAGGACCAGAAGCCACCGCCGGCCTGGGCCTCGACAATTTTGCTGAGATTCAGGGTCTGGGCCAGCATCAGCACCCCGACCAAGGCAAAACCCATGGCAATTTCGTAAGCAACCAGCTGCGCAGCCGCGCGCATGGCTCCCAGGAAGGCGTATTTGGAATTGGAAGCCCAGCCGGCGACGATGATGCCATAAACCCCCAACCCGGCTATGGCCAGTACATACAGCAATCCGGCATTCATGTTGGAAATGGCCACATCCGGACCAAAAGGCACCGCTGCCCAGACCAGGAGCGCAGGGACAAAAGCCAGCACCGGCGCTGCCAGAAACAGGAAGCGATTGGCGCTAGTGGGAATGATGACTTCCTTGAACATCAATTTCAGGGCATCGGCAATGGGCTGCAATGAACCCCGGAAACCGACACGATTCGGCCCCAGGCGCACCTGCATGTAGCCGATGACCTTGCGCTCGGCCAGGGTCAGATAAGCAACCCCTAGCAGTAAGGGGACAACGACAATGACAATTTTGATGATGGACCAGAGCACCGCCCACCAGCCGGAATGAAAAAAGTCCTGCATCATGAGGCCCTCAGGCTTTCCGGCTGGCGCTCAGGCAGAGCCGCCATGACCACCGAGCAGGGAGTATAAGCCGCACCCAGCACGGCAGTTTCGGAATATCCCAGGGGAACCCAGATACAGCCCAGGGGAATATGGGTATCCAGTTCCAGCGCCAGGGTCACTTTCCCCGCTGCCGTACTCACTTCCACCACTTCCCCCTGAATACCTGACAAGTGAGCCTGCTGCGGATGCATTCTGGCGCGCAGCGGGTTGTGCAAGGGAGCGGCGCGACGGACCAGGGGATCACCCTGATAGATGGGCCAATCACCGAGGCGCAATAATGGACCGGCAGGAAGGGCTTGTGTCGCATGAAGGGGCGGGAAAGCCTGAAAAGGGGGAATATCCATACCATAGTCGCCTACCGCATGTTGCCAGGCGGCACTGACTTCGCTGAGTTCGTTATACTGAAAATCGGGCAGCTTCAGGCTGTCTCCCAGCACCCGCAGAATTTTCCAGCCCGGCCGCGCTTCACCGGGTAATTTCACCGCCGCGCGGAAAGACTGCAAGCGCCCTTCATTATTCACATAAGAACCCGCACCTTCGGCAAAGGCTGCCATGGGCAGAATCACATCAGCATACTGCCGGGCCTCCTGGGCAAAATGGCTGATACTCAGGACAAATTCGGCATTGGCCAGACGCTGAACGGCTTCTGCGCCGCGCATACTATCCACCCCGGGCTCAACGCCGAACAGGATAAAGCCCTGCATCCCAGCTTCCCAATACGCATCTGCAGGCAAACCTGCTGCGTCCACAGGATGACCACCGGGACCACGGTGCGGCACACAGCCACTCAGCCAGGCGCCCGCACTATTGGCTTCCTCGGCCAGCCAGCCAATCCGGCCACCGGACAACTCGGCAATACTTTCCACCTGAGCCAGCAAATCAGCCGCCTGGGGATGATGCAACAAGGCGCTGCCAATCAGAATAAGAGGGTTGTCGGCTGCCGCCAGCTCCTGGGCCAGCACCGCCAGAGGATCTCTCTGTGGCGCTTCATGCAGATGCGCAAAATGTTCCGCTAACTGCTGATACAAGTGACCATCTGCTCCAGCTTCAGCCACCAGTTGCGTGACTGGAAAGTTGAAATCCTGGTGAATACTGTCGATGCTCACCACTTTCCCGCCGTTCAGAACCGCCTTGTGCAAACGATGGTTGGTCAGAGGCTGCTGATGCCGAGTGAAAGCATGACAGAGCACAATCAATGGCTCTCTTTCTAGTTCTTCCAGCGTCATGCTGAGCGCGGGATACCGCGGCATGGCGGCATCCGCCCGGAAATCCTGCTGACGCAGGCGATGGTCGAGATGCGGGCTACCCAGCCCCCGCAGCAAACCCTGGAAGAGGAAAAGCTCTTCATTACTGGATTGTGCAGAGATCAGCCCTGCAAGTTTGTCTGCACCGTGACGGGCCAGCATCTTATCCAGACCGGCCAGGGTCGCTTCCAGGGCCTCCGCCCAGGAAACTTCCGCCCATTCCCCATCTTTCTGGCGTAGTAAAGGTTTGGTCACTCGATCGGGAGCATTCAACCCGGTATAGGCATAGCGACCCTTGTCGCAAATCCACTGTTCGTTGACTGCCTCATTGTGGCGCGGCAAGACCCGCAGAACTTCCTTGCCCAGACTTTGCACGTCAGTATTACATCCGGTGGAGCAATGAGGACAAACTCCCGGGGTATGCTTCAACTCCCAGGAACGCGCCTTGTAGCGAAATGGTTTGCTGGTGAGCGCCCCGACCGGACACAAATCAATCATGTTACCGGACAGCTCGGATTGCACGGCCTTGGCCACATAAGTGCCAATAGCCATGTGTTCGCCGCGCCCGGTAGCACCCAGCTCCTTGATACCGCCGATTTCCTGACCAAAGCGCACGCAACGGGTGCATTGGATACAGCGGGTCATTTCGGTCGTAATCAGGGGGCCGATATCTTTGTCTTCGACCACCCGCTTTTCTTCCTGATAATGACTGTGGGGATTGGCAAAGCCCATGGTGATGTCCTGCAGAGGACACTCACCGCCCTGATCACAAATGGGGCAGTCAAGGGGATGGTTGATCAGCAAAAACTCCAGAACACCCTGCTGGGCCATTTTGGCCTTGCGCGAAGCGGTGGCAATTTTCATCCCGTCGGCCACCGGAGTGGCGCAGGCTGGCAAGGGTTTAGGGGCTTTTTCCACATCCACCAGGCACATGCGGCAGTTGGCCGCCACGGAGAGTTTGGGGTGGTAGCAGAAAAAAGGAATATAGATTCCCAGCGACTCTGCCGCCTCCATGATAGTGGTACCGGCTGCCACCTCGATGGACTGTCCGTCTATTTCAATATGCGGCATCAGTGCTCCCCCATACTGATCATGCAACGCTTATGTTCAATGTGATATTCATATTCCTCACGAAACAGCTTGATAGAACTCACTACCGGAGCCACACCGCCATCGGCCAGGGCACAGATGGTCCGGCCCTCGATACGCGATCCCACATCCAGCAATAATTGCAGGTCGTCTTCCCGACCCTGGCCGTTTTCCAGGCGGTGCATTACCCGCCATAGCCAGCCCATGCCTTCCCGGCAGGGCGTACACTGGCCGCAGGATTCATGCATGTAAAAGCGGGCAATACGTTCTACGGTACGCACCATGCAAACACTATCGTCCATGACAATCACCGAACCGGCGCCCAAAGCGGAACCCGCCTTGGAGATGGAATCATAATCCATGGTCACATCCATCATCACTTCTCCGGCAATCATTGCCGTACTGGTTCCACCGGGAATGACCGCTTTCAGCTGGCGTCCGGGACGCAAACCACCAGCCATCTCCAATAGATCCCGGAACGGCAGTCCCATGGGCACTTCATAATTGCCGGGTTTCTGCACCTGGCCAGTGACCGAAAAAATCTTGGTCCCACCGTTATTCGGTTTACCCAGATTCAAAAACCATTCGCCGCCCTTGGTGATAATATCCGGCACCGAGGCAAAAGTTTCGACATTGTTGATGGTGGTGGGACGGCCATAAAGCCCGTAACTGGCCGGAAAAGGCGGCTTGAAGCGCGGTTGCCCCTTCTTGCCCTCCAGGGCTTCCATCAGTGCCGTTTCTTCACCGCAAATATACGCGCCAGCACCACGATACACATAAAGATCAAAGGAAAAATCCGTGCCGAGGATCTTCTTGCCCAGATAGCCAGCAGCATAGGCTTCCGCCAAAGCGTCTTCAACAATATTGATGGGCTCGATGAACTCGCCACGAATGAAAATATAACCAGCGGTTGCGCCCATGGCGTAGGCACCAATAATCATACCCTCAATCAGCCGGTGCGGTTCATACCGCATGATGTCCCGATCCTTGCAGGTACCGGGCTCACCTTCGTCGGCATTACAGAGCAGGTACTTGGTGCCACTGACACCCTTGGGCATGAAGCTCCATTTCAGTCCGGTGGGGAAGCCCGCCCCACCCCGCCCGCGCAGGGCGGATTTTTTCATCTCGGCAATGATCTGTTCTGGGGCCATGGGCTCCTGCAACACTTTGCGCAGGGCTTCATAACCCCCGGTTCCGGCATATACGGAAAGGCGATGAGAATCAGGCACACCACGGTTTTTCAGAGTCACGCCATTAACGTACATCTGTAGACCCTCCCTGCAATTCGGCAATCAAGGCGTCAAGGCTTTCCGGAGTGAGATTTTCGTAGTAGCGATCACCCAACTGCAGCATGGGGGCATCTTTGCAGGCGCCCAGACATTCCACTTCCTGGAGGGTGAACAAACCATCCTCTGTCGTTTCGCCCAGACCAATACCCAGCCTTTCACTGAGGTGACGAATAATCCGGTCGGAACCATTGAGAAAGCAGGACACGCTACCACACACACAGAACTTGTGACGGCCCACAGGCTTGAGGTCATACATGGTGTAAAAAGTAGCCACTTCAAAAGCCTGAATGGGCGGCAAGTCCAGCAGATTGGCGACATAGGTGATGAGTTCATCACGCAGGTAGCCCTGCTCTTCCTGGGCAATCCGCAACGCAGCCAGGAGGGCCGAACGGGATTCTTCGGGCGGATACTTGCTGCGCTCAAAAGCAATAGCCTCCAGGGACTTTTCCGATAACATGCTTTACCTGTCAATCTCGCCGAAAACAATATCCATGGTGGACAATATCGCCACCACATCTGCAATCATGTGGCCTTTGGCCATTTCATCCATGGCCGCCAGATGGGAAAAACCCGGCGCGCGAATTTTCATCCGATAGGGTTTGTTGGCCCCGTCAGAAATCATGTAGATGCCAAATTCGCCTTTGGGTGCCTCAACGGCGGTATAGACTTCGCCGGCAGGCACAGACATCCCTTCAGAAAACAGTTTGAAATGATGAATCAGGGCTTCCATGCTGGTCTTCATTTCTTCGCGCGGCGGGGCGGCTACCTTGAAGTCATCACTGATCACCGGGCCCGGATTTTTCCGTAGCCAATCCACACACTGGGCAATAATCCGGTTGCTTTGCCGCATTTCGGCGACCCGCACCAGATAACGGTCATAACAATCGCCGGTACTGCCCACCGGAATCTCAAAATCGAGGTCCGCATAGGCCGCGTAGGGCTGGGTACGACGTAAATCCCAGGCGACCCCCGAGGCCCGCAACATGGGACCCGTAAATCCCAGTTGCACGGCTCTTTCCGCATCGACGACACCGATACCGACGGTGCGCTGTTTCCAGATCCGGTTGTCGGTCAGCAGGGTTTCATACTCATCAACATACCCTGGAAAACGGCGGGTAAAATCTTCGATGAAATCGAGCACCGAGCCCTGACGATTGGCATTGAGGGATTCCAGGCGCCGCGCATCCCGATAGGGCGAGGCCACATACTGGGGCATCTGTGCGGGAAGATCGCGATACACTCCTCCAGGACGGTAGTAGGCGGCGTGCATCCGCGCTCCCGACACCGCCTCATAAACGTCCATGAGGTCTTCCCGCTCGCGAAAGCAATACAGGAAAACACTCATGGCGCCTACGTCCAGAGCATAAGCGCCCAGCCAGAGCAGATGGTTGAGCACCCGGGTGATTTCATCAAAAAGGGTGCGGATATACTGGGCACGCCTCGGCACTTCCAGACCCAGCAGTTTCTCCACCGCCAGACAGTAGGCATGTTCGTTACACATCATGGACACATAGTCGAGGCGATCCATGTACGGCAAGTTCTGCAAATAGGTTTTATTTTCTGCCAGTTTTTCGGTGGCTCGATGGAGGAGGCCAATATGGGGGTCGGCGCGCTCAATAACTTCGCCGTCCAGCTCCAGCACCAGACGCAGCACCCCGTGGGCCGAGGGGTGCTGCGGCCCGAAATTCATGGTGAAATTATTGATTTCTGGCATGGTAGCGCCCCTCCTCTTCACTGCGGATGATGCGCGGCACCACGACTCTTTCTTCGGTGCGGGTGGGTTCGTAAATGACCCGGCCCTGATCGGCGTCATAACGCATTTCTACAGTCCCCACCAAAGGAAAATCCTTGCGGAAGGGATGACCCACAAAGCCATAATCCGTCAGAATCCGCCGCAGATCGGGATGACCATCAAACAAAATCCCGTAAAGATCAAAGGCCTCTCTTTCAAACCAGTTGGCTGCCGCCCAGATATCCACCACTGAAGGCACAATAGGCAACTCCGTATCGGCATATACGCGCAGCCGGATACGCTGCCGATGAGGCAGGGAAAGCAGGTGATACACCACGGCAAAGCGCGGTCCTTCCCAACTGCCGTCGCCATATTCGGCGTAATCGACCCCACAGACATCGATGAGCATGTCAAAACGGCAGGCAGGATCATCACGCAGCCAGAGACAAGTCGCGAGCAATGCTTCCGGGGTCAGTTCCACAGTCAGCTCAGCCCGCTCCAAACGAGCTTCATGCAGGCTGTCCCCCAGTTTTGCGCTCAGTGTCTGGCGCAGATTTTCGAGTGCGTCAGTCATGGTTCACCTGGCTATGGTATTGGTGCGACGGATTTTTTTCTGCAACTGGATGAGGCCGTACAGCAGGGCTTCAGCCGTTGGCGGGCAACCGGGAACATAAATATCTACCGGTACAATGCGATCACAACCGCGCACAATACTGTACGAGTAGTGATAATATCCCCCGCCGTTGGCGCAGGACCCCATGGAAACCACCCAGCGCGGCTCCGGCATCTGGTCATAGACCTTGCGCAAGGCTGGTGCCATTTTGTTGACCAGGGTTCCGGCCACAATCATGACATCCGACTGGCGAGGGCTGGGACGGAAGACAATACCAAAACGGTCCAGATCATAGCGCGCCGCGCCGGCATGCATCATTTCCACAGCACAGCAGGCCAACCCAAACGTCATGGGCCAGAGAGAACCGGTTCGACTCCAGTTGACCACGGTATCTATGCTGGTGGTCACGAAGCCTTTTTCGAGGATACCTTCTATTCCCATTCCAAGGCTCCTTTTTTCCATTCATAGATGAAACCCACCACCAGAATGGCGAGAAAAATCATCATGGCCAGAAAGCCCATCATGCCGATCTGGTCAAAAACCACCGCCCAGGGGAAAAGAAAGGCAATTTCCAGATCAAAGAGAATGAAGAGAATGGCCACCAGATAATAACGCACATCAAATTTGACGCGCGCATCTTCAAAAGCCTCAAAGCCACATTCATAGGGCGAGAGCTTTTCGCTATCCGGTTTATGCGGTCCGAGCGAGGCTCCCATCAGTAATGGGACCACACCGACCACCAGTGCCACCACAATAAAGATGAGCACGGGTAAATAGTGGTTCAACATCCCCAACACTCCTCCACCCAAATATGGACCTGGGACAGCCTTTCCAGAATCCGCTATAAATTAATTTTCTTATATATAAATCAGTGCCCTGGTATATTCCAGAGACAAAAAAACAGCCCTATAGGCTGCAATTTGGTGCCGAAGACCGGATTCGAACCGGTACAGCTTGCGCCGCCGCCCCCTCAAGACGGTGTGTCTACCAATTTCACCACTTCGGCCGAAGTCTTAAAACTTTCTCATGACCCGCCAGTTACGTCAAGGCTTCTCAGGTGATTTTGCAGCAGAAACCGGTGTTGCCAACTTCGGCTTCTGTGCAGGGCTTGTCAGTGCCGGAGCGGCTGATGTAGCTGCGCCTGCTGCGGGCTGGGTAACTGGCGCCGTACTGACGGGTTTCACCGGCATAGTGCTGGTCACAGGAGCCTTACTCGGCAAGGCAATCCCGGAAGTCATGGTGGACGCGGCGTGATCCGAAAGATAAGCCAGACCCAGACTGTTCAAAAAGAAAATCGCCCCCACTACTGCGGTGGTATGGCTCAGAAAATTGCCTGCACCCTGGGCGCCAAATACGGTTTGCGAACCGCCTCCACCAAAGGCCGCGCCCATATCCGCCCCCTGCCCCTTCTGAATCAGGACCAGCCCCACCAGTACCACACATATAATGACCTGAAACACCAGTAACGCGGTGTACATGATAATCAACCTCCTCGCCCTGCCGATTCGGCAGCACGACAAATCTGGATAAACTCTCCGGCGATCAGGGATGCTCCACCAACCAGGGCACCATCAATATCATCCTGGTTAAACAGTGCTGCGGCATTATTTCCCTTGACGCTGCCTCCATACAACAAAATGATTTTTTTGGCCAATTGGCTGGAATATCCGGCGATCAGGTTGCGGATAAAGGCATGCACAGTCTGGGCCTGCTCTGGACTGGCACTCAACCCGGTACCAATGGCCCAGATAGGTTCATAGGCAATAATCAGATTCGGTTGGTTGGACTCCCGATTCAAGAGGGGCAATATGGCTTCCACCTGGCGCTGCAGGACTTGTTCTGTTGTTCCCTGTTCCCGCTCTGCCGCACTTTCGCCTACGCAAACCACCGGTATCAAGCCCGAGGTTAGTGCTGCCTTGACCTTGTGAGCAACCAGATCATCGCTTTCTGCAAAAATCTGTCTTCTTTCCGAATGTCCTATCAAAACATAACGGCAACCCATATCTCTGAGCATTGCTCCAGATATTTCACCGGTATAGGCACCATTGGCTTCCCAGAAGAGATTTTGCCCTCCCCAACGCAATGCCGTACCTTTGGCTTCTTGAGAAACCGCATGCAGCAGGGTGAACGGTGGGAACAGCACCACCTCAGGACGCAGCTGTTCCAGCCCGGCGCTGAGAATGGCTTGGGTGAGATGGACCGCATCGGCGCTGAGGCCATTCATCTTCCAGTTTCCGGCAACCATGGTCGGGCGCAAATTGAATCTTCCTTTTTCAGTCATATGTCATAATCGTCTAATGAGCGCCCGAGTGTAAAGACTCACTCGGCAGTGGTCAATTTTGCCGGCGCTGGTGCTATTATTCATGACCTATCAGGATCATCCTGCTGCCAGAATTTCCAGTTCTGTGGCCAGTTTTTTGGCAACGCGATCCGCCAACTCCGCCGATTTCGCTTCTACCATGATCCGCAGCAAAGGCTCTGTCCCTGAGGGGCGGACCAGCAACCGCCCCTGGTCTGCCAGGTCCCGCTCCGCTCCTGCAATGTACTGGCGGGCACTTGGATTATCCAACATCCGGCGCGCCTCCGCCAGACGGATCCCAATGAGTACCTGGGGATAAGGCCGATAGCCTGCACGTAGCGCTTCCAGACTTTTGTTATGTTTACGCATAATCGCCAATATCCGCAAAGCCGCCAGTATGGCATCGCCCGTGGTATTGGCAGGGGTGATAATATGACCCGATGATTCTCCGCCCAGATTAAAGCCATTCTGCTGCATGGCTTCCAGAACATAACGATCACCTACGGCACTGCGCACAAAGGGTATCCCCAGTTCAGCCAGCCCCTGTTCCAGGGCGAGATTGCTCATGAGCGTGCCAACCACGCCCGATAGCGCATTTTGTTGTTGCATATCCCGCGCCAATAACCAGATGAGCTCATCACCATCCAGCACTTCACCTTTTTCATCTACCAGAATCAGGCGATCGCCATCCCCGTCAAAAGCAATACCTAGATCCGCTTGGGAATTGCGAACCTTCTCCTGCAAAATTTCCGGGCAGGTCGAGCCGACTCCCGCATTGATGTTGATACCGTTAGGTTCCACACCCAGCAAGGTCAGCGTTGCACCCAACTCCCGGAATACCATGGGACCCACCTTGTAATTGGCGCCGTGGGCACAATCCACCACCAGATGCAGACCGCGCAAATCCAGGTTGGCCGGGAAGGTAGTCTTGCAAAATTCCACATATCGACCGGCCGCATCTTCTACCCGGCGCGCCTTTCCCAGTTGCTCGGAATCCGAAACCAGCATGGGCCGATCCATCCAGGCTTCGATGGCTTCCTCCTGGGCGTCGGGTAACTTGTAGCCGTTTCCAGAGAAAAACTTGATGCCATTATCCTGATAGGGATTATGGGAAGCACTGATGACAATGCCAGCATCGGCGCGCAAAGTGCGGGTCAGATAGGCAATGGCCGGTGTGGGCAGGGGACCAACCAGCAACACGTCCACCCCGGCGCTGGCAAGGCCGGATTCCAGAGCGGATTCCAGCAGATAACCGGACAGGCGCGTATCCTTGCCTATGACCACACGGGGACGTTCGCTCGCTCCGGCGGTCAGCACATGGCCCGCTGCCCAACCCAGCTTCAATACCCATTCGGGATGAATGACCGAATCACCAACCCGGCCTCTCACCCCATCTGTACCAAACCACTTTCTACTCATACTGTTGTCCTCAAGGACACGTCAGTGCCCTGTTCCTGTATACCTGTCCAGACCCTGATGGCCTGCACCGTTTCTGCCACATCATGGACCCGCAGCACCTGCGCACCATGGGTCATGGCCCACAGCGCGGCGGCAATGCTTCCCCCCAGCCGCAGGGCGGCTTCCGAAACCCCGGACAGAGTGCCAATCATGCTTTTCCTGGAGGCGCCGACCAGAATCGGCAATCCCAAGGACTGCAAAGTTTCCAAGCGCCTCAGCAACAAACAGTTTCCCTGCAAATCTTTGGCAAATCCCAACCCGGGATCCAGCAGCAAGTGATCACGCTGAATACCGACGGCTTCGCAAGTCGAGATTCTTTCCCTGAAAAATGCCTCCACTTCGCCGAGCAGATCGGAATAGTCGGTTTGCGTCTGCATATTCCTGGGCGTGCCGCGCATGTGCATCAAACAGACAGGAATCTGCAACTCGGCGAGCAGCGCCAAAGAATCCGGATCACCGCGTAGTGCCGTCACATCATTCATCATCCCGGCACCCAAAGACCAGGCTTCACGCATAACCGATGCCTTGGAGGTGTCTATGGAAACCGGCAAAGGCACTGCAGCCATTACTGCTTCCACAACCGGCAGCAGGCGCTCCATTTCTTCACTGTCAGATATGGCGGGAGCGCCGGGACGGGTCGATTCTGCGCCAATATCAATGATGTCAGCACCACTCTCCCAGATCTGGCGAGCGCGCATGACCGCCTGATCCGGACGGATACAAACACCTCCATCTGAAAAAGAGTCGGGGGTAACATTCAAAATCCCCATAACACAAGGGCGCCCCAAATACAGCGGGCGCCCATTGCAATCCAGCGTTACGGTCAAACGGGGTGCTCTCCGGGATTCAGGCCAGGCAAAGACTGGCCGCCGGTTTTGTCCGAGCTGGCCGCGTTGCCATCAGAGGGCACGCTGGGATAACTACCGGCCCCATCCACTGGCGGACGTGGATCACGCCCAGCCATGATATCGCTCACCTGATTGGAATCCAGGGTTTCATATTTGAGCAAAGCCTGGGCCATGGCCTCCACCTTATCGCGATTTTCCTCGATAAGCTTGCGAGCAATGTCATAACGTTCACGAATGATGTTGCGGATTTCTCCGTCCACCGTCATGGCCGTCTGCTCGGAAATGTTACTGTGCTTGGTCATTTCCCGCCCGATGAACACCTCTTCTTCCTTTTCGCCAATGACCATGGGACCAATGCTGGACATACCCCACTGGGTCACCATTTTCCGGGCCAGATCGGTGGCGCGTTCAATATCATTGCCCGCACCGGTGGTCATCTGGTTCAGGAAAACTTCTTCGGCAATACGTCCACCCATGAGAATGGAGATGTTACTGAGAATTTCCAGCCGCTCATAGTTGAAGCGATCTTCCGTCGGTAACTGCATGGTCACACCTAAAGCCCGACCACGCGGAATGATGGTCACCTTGTGCACCGGATCAGTACCGGGCAGCAACTTGGCTACCACCGCATGACCGGATTCATGGTAGGCCGTGGTCTCACGTTGCTTGTCGCTCATCACCACCGACTTGCGCTCGGCGCCCATCATGACTTTGTCCTTGGCATTCTCGAAGTCAAGCATGTCCACCAGACGCTTGCTTTTCCGAGCTGCCATCAAGGCCGCTTCGTTGACCAGGTTGGCCAGGTCGGCGCCGGAAAAACCCGGAGTGCCCCGGGCAATAACCTTGGGATCCACGTCAGGGGTAATGGGCACCTTGCGCATATGCACCTGGAGAATCTGCTCACGACCACGAATGTCCGGCAACGGAACCGTAACCTGCCGGTCAAAACGGCCGGGACGCAGCAGGGCGGGATCCAGCACATCGGGACGATTGGTAGCCGCCACCACAATAATGCCTTCCGTGCCTTCAAAACCGTCCATTTCTACCAGCAGCTGATTGAGGGTCTGCTCACGTTCATCATTGCCACCACCCAGACCGGCGCCACGCTGGCGTCCAACCGCATCAATTTCGTCGATGAAAATAATGCAGGGCGCATGTTTCTTGGCCTGCTCGAACATGTCCCGAACCCGGGAAGCACCAACACCCACGAACATTTCCACAAAATCGGAACCGGAAATGGAGAAGAAAGGCACCCGTGCTTCACCAGCGATAGCCCGCGCCAGCAAGGTCTTGCCCGCACCCGGTGAACCCATCAACAGCACGCCCTTGGGAATACGTCCACCGAGGCGCTGAAACTTCTGGGGATCGCGCAGGAAGTCGACGATTTCCGCCAGCTCTTCCTTGGCTTCTTCCACACCGGCGACATCGGCAAAAGTCACCTTGTTGTTTTCTTCGGTGAGCATCCGCGCCTTGCTACGTCCGAAGGTCATGGCGCCGCGACCGCCTGCACCACCACCGCCCATCTGCCGCATGAAGAAAATCCAGACGCCGATGAGGAGCAACATAGGGAACCAGGAAATCAGGATGGACAGGAGAATAGACTGACCTGCCGGGGGTTTGACATTGATTTTTACCCCTGCCGCCAGCAATTGAGGAACCAGTTGGGTATCGTTGGCAGGTGTATAGACGCTGAACTTTTGGCCCGAACTGAGGCTGCCCGTGACATGATTAGCATCAATATTCACATTGGCCACTTGGCCCTGCTTGACGCTGTTCACAAAAGTTGAGAAATCCATGGCCTGAGCTGGTGTCGAGTTACTCGTATTGAGGTTCTGAAACACCAACATCAGGATGACGCCTATAGCCACCCACAACAGCACATTTTTTAAGACATTATTCATAATTTACCCCCCACAAGGGAGAATTTAGACCTGATTCAACATGGACACATGCTTTGATGTTAGTCCTCTGTAAAGCTACTGACAATAATCTTTTTTTCACCCCTGAGTTCCTCCGACCGTCAGATCGCGTATTTTGAGGGTGGGCTGACCGACACCTACTGGCACGCTCTGACCATCCTTGCCACAAGTACCCACACCTGTATCTAGTTGGAGATCATTACCGATCATTTCAACCCTGGTCAGCACATCTGGACCATTGCCAATCAGTGTCGCGCCCTTAACAGGCCGAGTGATTTTACCATTTTCAATCAGGTAGGCTTCTGAGGCAGAAAAGACAAATTTACCGTTGGTAATGTCTACCTGACCGCCACCAAAATTCACTGCGTACAGACCGCGCCGCACGCTGGCAATGATTTCTTGGGGATCCCGATTTCCTGCGCGCATGTAGGTATTGGTCATCCTCGGCATAGGTAAATGCGCAAAGGACTCGCGACGACCATTGCCGGTCGAACGGGTCCCCGTCAGGCGCGCATTGAGGGTATCCTGCAGATAGCCCTTGAGAATACCGTCTTCAATCAGCGTGGTGCATTGGGTGGGCGTACCTTCGTCGTCCACGTTGAGACTGCCCCGGCGATTTTCCAGGGTACCATCATCCACCACGGTCACCCCTGGAGCCGCCACCCGCTCGCCGACCCGGCCACTGAAGGCGCTGGTTCCCTTACGGTTGAAATCGCCTTCCAGGCCATGACCGATGGCTTCATGCAGCAGGATCCCCGGCCAACCCGGCCCCAGCACCACGTCCATGCTGCCGGCCGGGGCGGCTTCAGCCTCCAGGTTGACCAAGGCCTGGCGGGCTGCTTCCCGGGCGAAATCTTCCGCCATCTGACCTTCCAGGAAATTTTGATAGTCAAAGCGTCCACCACCGCCAGCACTGCCCTGCTCCCGTCGCCCGCCCTGCTCGGCAATGGCAGAAACATGCAGACGCACCAACGGCCGCACATCTGCCGCCATGCTGCCATCCAGCCGCGCCACCAACACCGCTTCGAAGCGCGCACTCAGACTGGCCATCACCTGAACAATCCGGGGATCTACAGCCCGTGCCGTACGCTCGACTCGCTCCAGCAAGGCAATTTTTTCTTCATTGGGAATCGATGCCAATGGATCGGTGGGCTGATAAAGGGATAAACCCTGACGCCGTTGCCAGACCAGCCCCCGGTTTTCTCCACTTTGATGGACAATGGCCCGGGCTGCGTCGGCAGCGGTCAACAGGGCATCCACGGCAATTTCATCGGAATAGGCCAGCCCCTGCCGCTCACCGTTGATGGCGCGCACGCCCACGCCCTGCTCGATGGAATGACTCCCGTTTTTGACCACGCCTTCTTCCAGACTGAAACCTTCGCTGCGGCTGTATTGAAAATACAGGTCCGCATCATCCAGGGCGCGGTCCGACAATCGGCCAAATACTTTTTCCAGCTCCCCTTCGCTGATGCCGCCGGGTGCAAACAAAGTGGCGCGTGCTATATCCAGGGTTGAAGCCGTCATAAATATCCTTCCTTGTGTGTCTATGGGCTTCAGTATGCGCCCAAGAACCCTTTTAGAACAAGTCCAGGTTTATCGAGCTGTAATTTCGCCTCGGAAAATATCGCGAAATCCTTGAAAAATGATGATGCTGGATATCTTATCCACATCTTGTCACATAGTTATCGACACCCCCATCCACAACATGTAGTTGACAACACCTCAAATGGGACTATATTTTGTGGGTGAGGTGTCTGGCAAGTCATTATTCTCCCGGGTGCCCGTCGCGTAACTATTACGCCGCTCTTTCCTGATCTTTTCGCCTTGCTTCGGAGTCTTAGACATGCTCAATCCTGCCGCTCAAGCCGTTGTCAGCAATCCCGCCTACGATCCATCTGACGCTGACCACTACAAGGTAATCCGTCGCAACAATGCCGTGGTCACCTTTGATGCCAGCAAAATCCATATCGCCATGACCAAAGCCTTTCTGGCCGTGGAAGGCGGCGGTGGCGCTGCCAGCGCCCGGGTGCGCGATCTGGTCACCCGTCTGACCGGACAGGTCATCGAGGCCTTGCAAAGGCGCCAGCCCGGGGGCGGCACCTTTCATATTGAAGACATTCAGGATCAGGTAGAACTGGCCTTGATGCGCGCCGGTGAACATGAGGTCGCCCGTGCCTACGTGCTCTATCGCGAAGAGCGCGCCCGTGAGCGTCGCCAGCAGAACGCTGCCACGCCCCTCACCGACATTCCGCAAATCCAGGTGAAATATCCCGATGGCAGCCAGCGCGCTCTCGATATGCAGCGCCTGCGCGCGGTGCTAGAAGAAGCTTGCAGCGGTCTCGGCGAAGCCGTTTCCGTGGATATGCTACTGAACAATACCAGCAAAAATCTCTACGACGGCATCAGTGAAGATGAGCTTTTTCAGGCACCGATTCTGGCAAGCCGGGTCATGATCGAACGCGATCCTGCCTACGCCTATGTTTCTGCGCGTCTGCTGCTTGATCGGGTGCGTTGGGAAGTGCTGGGAGAAGCTGCCACCCAGGCAGAAATGACCCTGCGCTATTCCGAATACTTCCGGGACTATCTGCAAACCGGCATTGCCCATGAACTGATTGACCCTCGCCTGGGACAATATGATCTGGAGCGGATCACGGCAGCTCTGAAACCAGAACGGGATCTCAATTTCCAGTATCTGGGCTTGCAGATTCTTTATGACCGCTATTTCCTGCATGTGCGCGATCGCCATATTGAACTGCCTCAGTCCTTCTGGATGCGCGTCGCCATGGGTCTGGCCATCAATGAGGTTGATCGGGAAGAACACGCCATCGCTTTTTATGAAGTACTCTCCAGCTTCGATTTCGTCAGCTCAACGCCGACCCTGTTCAATTCCGGCACCTTGCGTCCGCAATTATCCAGCTGCTTCCTGACCACCGTGGGGGATGATCTGGACGACATTTACGAGGCTATCAAGGAAAATGCCCTGCTTTCCAAATTCAGCGGCGGCCTGGGTAATGACTGGACCCCGGTGCGGGCGCTGGGATCTTTCATCAAGGGTACCAATGGCAAATCCCAGGGTGTGGTTCCCTTCCTCAAGGTCGTCAATGACACCGCCGTAGCGGTGAATCAGGGCGGCAAGCGTAAGGGCGCGGTCTGCGCCTACCTCGAAACCTGGCACATGGATATCGAGGAGTTTCTTGAACTGCGTAAAAATACCGGTGATGACCGGCGTCGTACCCACGACATGAACACCGCCAACTGGATTCCCGACCTATTCATGGAAAGGGTCGAAAACGGCAGAGACTGGACCCTGTTCAGTCCCAATGAAACGGCCGACCTCCATGACCTGACCGGCTCCGCATTCCGCGAGCGCTACGAACATTATGAGCGCTTGGCCGATGCCGGCGAAATCGAACTCTACAAGAAAATTCCGGCCATTCAGCTCTGGCGGAAAATGCTGACCATGCTCTTTGAAACCGGGCATCCCTGGATTACCTTCAAGGACCCCTGCAATCTGCGCAGCCCGCAGCAACATGTGGGTGTCGTCCACAGCTCCAACCTCTGCACGGAAATCACCCTCAACACCAACGACAAGGAAATTGCCGTGTGCAACCTCGGTTCCGTCAACCTGGTGGCGCACCTGAAAACCACGGCTCTGGCTGATGTTCCCGCCCTGCGCACCGAGAGCACGCCCGAAGACTTGCTGGCACTGCTGGATACGGACAAGCTGGGGCGCACCATCCGGATTGCCATGCGCATGCTCGATAATGTCATCGACATGAACTACTACGCGGTCAGCAAGGCGCGCAACAGTAACCTGCGTCATCGCCCGGTGGGCCTCGGCTTGATGGGCTTTTCCGACGCTCTGTTGGAAATGCGCATACCTTATGCTTCGGCGGCCGCGGTGGCATTTGCTGATATCAGCCAGGAAGTGATTTCCTACCATGCCCTGGACGCCTCGGCGGATCTGGCCCGGGAACGTGGCAGCTATCCCAGTTTTCAGGGGTCGCTCTGGAGTCAGGGCATATTACCCATCGACAGCATTGAAGTACTTGCCGCCAGCCGTGAGCATGGGGTGGATGTGGATCGCAGCTATCGTCTCGATTGGAGCGCGCTGCGCAACAAGGTCCGCGAGGGTATCCGTAACAGCAACTGCCTGGCCATCGCACCCACGGCGACCATTTCCAATATTGTCGGCGTCAGTCAGGGCATCGAACCCATTTATCAAAATCTGTATGTCAAATCCAATCTTTCCGGCGAATTTACGGTGGTGAACAGCTATCTGGTGCACGACCTCAAACGTCAGGGCCTCTGGGATGAAGTCATGGTCAATGATCTCAAATATTTTGACGGTTCCGTCATGCCTGTGGATCGCATTCCTGCCGCACTCAAGCCCCTGTATGCCAACGCCTTTGAAACCGATCCGGATTGGCTGGTAGAAGCAGCGGCACGCCGTCAGAAATGGCTGGACCAGGCGCAGAGTCTGAATTTGTATTTTGGGCAGCCCTCCGGCAAGAAAATTGACGAAACCTATCGCCTGGCCTGGAAGCGTGGCCTGAAAACCACTTATTACCTCCGTTCGCTGGGCGCTACAGCGGCGGAAAAATCTACTGTACAAACAGGCACTCTCAACGCCGTGCCCGGCCACCAGCCGAAGGCCTGTGCCATTGATGATCCCACCTGTGAAGCCTGTCAATAAGCAGAGGAGAATTTATAATCATGTTGAATTTTGAAAACAGTTTGCGTCCCGAGCCACTGCGTAGCAGCAGTCTGAATGATTTGCCAGAGTCCTTGCCCGAAGATGAAAGCATCCGCTTCGCTCGGGTACGGGCCGAGGACAAGCGCATCATCAACGGCCACGCCGATGTCAATCAACTGGTGCCCTTCAAATATCAGTGGGCCTGGGACAAGTATCTGGCAGCCTGCGCCAACCACTGGATGCCCCAGGAAATCCAGATGTCCCGGGATATTGCCCTGTGGAAAGATCCCAAAGGCCTCACCGAAGACGAACGCCGGATCGTCAAGCGCAATCTCGGCTTTTTCGTCACCGCCGACAGTCTGGCCGCCAACAATATTGTGCTGGGCACCTATCGCCACATCACCGCCCCGGAATGTCGGCAATATATGCTCCGCCAGGCCTTTGAAGAAGCCATCCATACCCATGCCTATCAATATATTGTGGAATCCATTGGCCTGGACGAGGGAGAAATCTTCAACATGTACCACGAAGTACCATCGGTACGTGACAAGGACCAGTTTCTCATGCCCTTCATCGACATTCTGGCGGACCCCCACTTCAAGACCGGCACTCTGGAAAATGACCAGAAACTGCTGCGCTCCCTGATTGTTTTTGCCGCCATCATGGAAGGCACCTTCTTCTATGTCGGCTTCAGCCAGATTCTGGCCATGGGTCGGCAGAACAAGATGGTCGGCGCCGCCGAGCAGTATCAGTACATTCTTCGCGACGAGTCCATGCACTGCAATTTCGGCCTGGATATGGCCAACCAGATCAAGGTTGAAAACCCGCAGCTCTGGACGGAAGCCTTCCAGCAGGAAATTATTGACCTGATCCGGCGTGGGGTGGAGCTGGAATGTGCCTACGCCGACGACACCATGCCGCGTGGCGTGCTGGGCCTCAATGCCCCGATATTCAAGGATTACGTCAAATTCATCGGTAACCGGCGCCTGGTCCAGCTGGGCCTGCCCCAACAGTATCCGGGTGTGCAAAACCCCTTCCCCTGGATGAGCGAAATGATGGACCTCAAAAAGGAGAAAAACTTTTTTGAAACCCGGGTGACGGAATATCAAACTGGGGGGGCATTGAGCTGGGATTGATTCCGGCTAAGTGGCGCTTTGCCGGTACGATCGCTTCCAACGCAAACCCGTATCTGTGCGTACTGGTCAAAGCAACTTACTACAGTCAACGTTAATGTTGATTCACTTTCCATGAGAATGACGATGCGTGCTTTTGCCTTTGATACTGCTTTATTTCAGTCCTCTTCCACCCAGCTTTATGCCGTAAAAATCCCTACTCCTCAACCGACAGGCTACGATTTGCTCGTGGAGGTTCATGCCGTATCAGTGAATCCTGTCGATCTGAAAATACGGTCTGGAATACAACCTTCTCCTGGAGAACAACGTATCTTGGGTTTCGACGCCGCCGGAGTCGTGGTAGCCGTCGGCGAATCTTGCACCTTGTTTCAACCTGGAGATGCTGTGTACTACGCTGGTGCGATGCAACGACCTGGAAGTAATGCCGAATTTCAGTTGGTGGATGAGCGTATTGTTGCCCGCAAGCCGCAAAGTCTGAGTTTTGCCGAAGCGGCTTCCTTACCCCTGACGGCGCTGACAGCCTATGAAATGCTCTTTGACCGCCTCCAGATACAGCAACGATCGCAACATAATGATCAATTACTGATTATCGGGGCTGCGGGTGGCGTAGGCTCCATGGCTGTTCAATTAGCAAGAAGGCTGACCGACCTGCACATAATTGCTACTGCTTCGCGGCCTGAGAGTCAAGCCTGGTGCTTGGAACTTGGGGCGCACATGATAGTGGATCATACGCCAGCCTTTTCAGAAACCTGGATTTCTCAATCGTTAGCACAGCCAAACTTTGTTTTTTGCACAACCCATTCAGAAACATATGCTCCACAACTTCCCGCCCTGATGGCTCCGCAGGGACATCTTGGCCTGATCGACGATCCCCAAATATTTGATATCATTCCCTTCAAACAAAAAAGTATCAGTATTCATTGGGAATTCATGTTTACCCGGACTATGTACACGACGCCCGACATCCAGCGGCAACAGACAATCCTCTCAGAAGTTGCAGCACTTGTGGATGAAGGGAAAATCCGCCATACAGCAACTAGAATTATTGAAGGTTTTAATGAATCTGGTTCCTC
>NZ_MXAV01000059.1 GCF_002847505.1 Acidithiobacillus marinus | reverse complement strand
GAGACACAATGCGTCATTCTGTCTTGTAGCCCCAAAACCCTGAACGGCAGATCGCCCGGTTTTGCTCGGTTCCTCTGACACCCAGGAGGGCCGATTATGGGACATTACGATATAGCCTTCTTTTCTGCTGACTGTGGACGCCCGCCAAGTCGTCCGTTTCTTCGGGCTGCCGCTGCCTTGGCGGGGCTTTTTGATACGCCCCCCTTCTGCCCAAGGCTGCGCATCCAGGCCGATGTACCGAGAACTCCCCGCGCCAATGCAGGGACGTACAGATCAGCGTCCAGTCGCGGGAAGTGTAGCCCAAGACCACGCGCTTGAATGACGATCTCTGCCATATCTGCGGGAGTGGCATTCTCTATGCCCTGAATCAATGCTGGTGGGATGTGTAGACCAACACCGTTGTTCAACTCGATCACGACCTTTCCCGTAGGTTGGTCATAGTAGGCGGACTCCGCCAGTGGGCCAGCAGCAAGCGTCTCCCGTCCACGCTGATTTGCAGCGTCCCAGTCGCGCTCAAGAATTTTGTCTACTTGGTCCATGGTACCTCTCCCACTCTCCACAGAATAATGCCAATCGGGATATGCTTTCTTCCAGAAGGTGACGTATTTCCGCCCTGGAAAAGCCGATACTCTCCCGTAGCTCCGGTGGCCCTTTCGGGCAATGCAATATGAATACTGCCTTACTATCCCCTTTTATCACGTGCACATGAGCGGGACGATGGTCGTTGAGGTAGATCACTACCCGCGCAGCGTCTATGTGATCGATGGTGGGCATAATGTCGTTATCCTAGGCGCGCTTTGGTTTATATACAAGGCATCATCCCCAAAATCGCCACCACGGACGGTCATCCTTCTCTTCGTGTCGTAATTGGTTTTGGCTTTTGGCTAGCAAGTCGCGCAGCCATAGTTCGCGTTCCTCAGCCTTATGCAATTCTTCCTCACGGATTCGCAAAATATCACGCACTCGCTGAAGTTCTGATTCTAGCTCACTGATAACAAGAATATTTGGGTCGTTAGCCTCTCGGACACCACCTGTGTCTTGACCTTCTACTGTGTCATGTAGGACACCAAACACGCGTAGCAGCTCAGAGGTATCAATAACCGGATTTCCTTGGTTGTCGTTCGTAACGCTGACCTTGCCGTTATTGATGTAAGAGCGATAAAAGGTGCTGCGAGAAACCTTCGCTAAGCTTGCAGCTTTGGTGATGCTTACCTGTGTCATTTGACTGTCGCCTATTGGTTCACTTGGTGTGTCATGGGACGTATCACCATTGTAGCAAAACAATCACTCAATGAGCGGAATTTGATCGTCATCTACGGCGTTTTTTGGGCTTTTAACGGGTGTTTCAGCCTGAAGAAAAGGCAAGTCAGGCTCCAAGCCATCCAAGATAGGCTGAGAAGGAGGCGGCTCTCCTGGGCCTGCTGGCAGTTGCTGTTCGCCAGGATATAAGACCGGGATACGGCGGAGGTCTGTGGTGTCCACTGTGGAAGGATCCTGATCGCTCCTATCAGCAACCACGGCAGCGGAGAAAACAGATAAAACCATTTCACCACGCGGCTGTCCCCAAGCCACCCGGTCATTGACCACGTATGCAGACACGCTTCCTGGGCCGTTGAGCTTTATGACTTGTATCCATCGCTCTGCCACGAGATCGGACACAGCGTTTCTTACTGTTCGGTCCGTTACACCCATCAATCCGGCAAGAGTCTTTTGACTGATAACGACTGCATTTTGATGCCCCATGTTAGCGACCAAATGATGCAGGAGAATTCCAGCACGAGGTTTTCTCATCGTCAGGTTTGCCCACGCCTCGTGGGCTTTGCGTTCTGTTTGGACCCATTGGCCATATTTGGGTGCGGCAGGTGTGCCTAATTTTTCCTGGGGGGCGGAATCTCTTTGCATTTTTTTGGAAATCCTTTTCCGATAATCTGTTCCAAAAATGTACATCATAGCGCACATTTTTGGAACACCCCGGAAACAGCTGGTTTCCGCACCCCCGGAAACAGCTGGTTTCCGCACCCCCCCTAAAACACATTAAAAAATCAGTTAGTTAAAAAATGGTCCTTTCTATGTTCTATTGGGACTTTTGTGCCGGACCTTCTGACAAGGAGTGGGCGCTTGCTCCGACTACGTCGGACCGCCCACAAACATTCCCGGCGGGGACCCTGCTGGTCCCCCTGTCCTCGCCTTCGGCTCGCCGGATCGACCCCCTATGGGGACTGCGTCCCCCACTGCCTACGGCAGCGGCTCCCCCTGCTGGTTTACCAGTGGATGAGGTCTTTTTTTGAAAAAGAGCTTTAGCTCCCGCCCCGCAGGGGCAAAGTAGGCGCGGGCGATTTGGGCGATTTGCTTGCAAATCGTCTGAATCGTTCGCAACCGCGCAGGGCGCGGAATGGTAAACGGGCCACCGTTATGACGCGCGCAGCGCATAGAACGCTGTTTGCATCGACAGCAATCCGTGCCTGGCACGGCGAAGCCGTGGCAACCAGGCACTCCTTGTCTGGGGTTTGGGTATTTTTATTTTGGAAAATGCTCATATTTCGCGTAGGACGCGTTTTCTGGCTTTGGTGGTGTTTTCCCTGTCAAATGCTCTTGCGTCGGTTCTGGGGCAAATACGGGGCCTTTACGGCATGGTTGCACGGGGTTTCTCTGGTTTGGCCATGACGAGGATGGGCACTTGTGTTGCTCCGCGACTAGTCACAGAATGTTTGGTAACTTGTGACGTGTCACGTATAATAAGATTCAGGCGACTGATGCGGAGAACAGCCATGACCAAGATAGCCGAAGTCTTATCACAACCTGTCACGAAGAAAAGAGGCCGGAAGCCCAAGGGCGACCGCCCCATGACGGCAGCGGAACGGGCCAAGGCCAGCCGCGACCATCGCCGCTTCCCGATGGAAGGCTACAGCGGGAAGCCGATCTCCGTGATGTTGTCGGGTGACGCGCATATGGCTCTGAATGACCTCATCGCCCTATACAGTGACAAGTCACAAAAAGAGATCATCGATCTGGCGCTTATCCATTTGCTCAAATTGCAGCCAGTCACCTATT
>NZ_MXAV01000058.1 GCF_002847505.1 Acidithiobacillus marinus | reverse complement strand
CTGTCGTGGGCGTTTTTCTCTCTATCGCTAATGTACTGATTCTCCTCACACCCGGCAAGCTGAAAAAGCGGGTATTATGAGACATTACAAACGCTGTGGAGATTTTGCCCGTGCCCGAACCCAAAAAACGCCCCCCCAAAACCCTGAAAAAGCCCCAGAAGGCCCCCGAGCAGCTGAACTTTTTTGAACCTGCTCCGGAAGTCATAGAGGCCGTGGCCACGGCAGAGCCCTTGCTCCCGGAATCGGCACCCGAAGTTCCCTCTCCTGTCGTCAATACGCCGGCCCGTCGTCGGGCGGCGGCAGAAGCCGACCGCAAGCACCTGACGCCGCTGGAAGTAGATCGCTTGCTCCAGGCCGCCAAGGAAAACCCTCGGACGGGGATACGGGATCGTTGTCTGATCTTCCTGATGTTCCGCCATGGTCTGCGGGTGACAGAGGCCTGCGCCATGCGTCTGGACCAGGTGGACCTGGACAGCCGGATTCTCCATGTCGAACGCCTCAAAGGCGGATTGTCCACGACCCAGCCTCTACGGGCTGAAGAACTCCGGATGCTAAAAAGCTGGCTGCAAGAGCGGTCGCGCTGGTTACGGCAGTGGGATCGAGGGAAAAGTCGCTCAGGGACGGTGTCGCTGGACCGCCAGGCGCTGTTTTTGAGTACCCGAGGCGCTGCCCTCTCCCGCAAGACCTTCTGGGCCTTGTTGCGACGCTATGGCGAAGAAGCGGGACTGTCGCTGCCACCGCATCCGCACATGCTGCGTCATGCCTGCGGTTTTGCGCTGGCCGACCAGGGTGCGGATACCCGGCTGATTCAGGACTATCTGGGGCACCGGAATATCCAGCATACCGTGCGCTATACCGCTACCAATGCCCAGCGCTTTGAAAAATTGTGGCGGTGATTTGAAAGTTGCTTTGCTTCGTGGGAAGTTATACAAATAAGACAACAGATAATACATTGGAATAACATGGCAAAAGTTAACATTTCAGAGGCTGCATCACTAGCTAAGGTGGCTAGATCTACTCTTTACGCTTACATAAGAAGCGGAAAAATAAGTGCCGATAAAGACCATGTCGGAAGGCCTCAAATAGATACATCTGAGTTACTCAGGGTGTTTGGTGTATTGCAAGGCAACGGAGAAGACAACACAGACAACAGCGAAATAGAGCATGATGTAGCGATAATACAGAGCGAAAACGCCACGTTGCGTACAGAAAATGAAGCTCTTCGTGAAATGTTGAGAATTCGCGAAGAGCAGCTTCGGGATCATCAGGAACAGGAATCGTGGCTTCGTCAGCGCTTGGACGCATTAGAGGCCAAAACATTACCGGGTACGGGCACGAAATCTTGGTGGTCAAGAGTTTTTGGATCAAAGGGATAGATTCCGAACTTTTGTTTTCGATTTTTGTGGTGTATCGTGACATGGTAAACACGTTAAACATATTTATCATGAGGTGATTATGATTGGGGTCCGCTTGTCCAGTGACATCGAGAAACGGCTAGATGATTTAGCAAAAGCGACAGGGCGCACGAAAACTTATTATGTTCGTGAGGCGATTCTGGAGCATCTGGACGACATGGAAGAGGCTTACTTGGCCGAAGCTACTTTGGAGCGTGTCCGGCGTGGAGATGAACGCGTACTGAGTAGCGAGGAATTCTGGCGTGGCCTGGAAGATTGAGTACGCCGAATCTGTGCAGAAAGACATACGGAAAATGGACGCGCAGCAGCGTAAGCGCATTAGAGAGTTTCTTGAAAATAAAGTAGCCAACCTGGAAGATCCACGCATATTGGGGAAGGCGCTCACCGGAAGTTTCAGTGGTCTGTGGCGCTACAGGATTGGAAGTTATCGGATTGTTACTCACATTGAGGATCGTGACGTGCGAATCCTCGTTGTAAAAATGGCCCACAGGAAAGAGGTCTATCGCCATTGAATAGCCACTTGCGTCAAGATCGTCATTTGCAACGCGACTTTTTTGTGGCTGACATCCTTGATGCCTCTCCCAAAGACGACATTGCCAGTATGGAGCACCCACTTTTCGCGTTGCGTGCGGGAGATAAGAGGGTGCGTCAGTATGCACGTAATGGTGTTACGGTAACCATAAAACCAGGCTTTGATGGCTGTGCCACCATCCATGACAAAGATGTTTGGATTTATTGCATTAGTCAGTTGGTCGAGGCGATGAATCGTGGACGTGAGGGTATCGGACGTACCGTGCGATTTGTAGCTTATGATTTTCTTGTAACGACCAATCGCCGGACAGATGGAGACAGCTATAAACGCCTCGGCGACGCGCTTAGTCGGCTGCGAGAAACGACCATTGAGACAAACATTGAAACAAAAAATCAAAGAGAGCGTAGAGGATTTGGCCTTATAGACTCTTGGGCTGTTATTGAAAAAAGTCCATTCGATGATCGCATGGTAGCCGTTGAAGTGACTTTGCCAGACTGGCTTTATAGGTCTGTAGAAGCACGACACGTTTTGACCATAAACCGCGATTACTTTCGTTTACGGAAGCCACTAGATAGGCGTATCTACGAATTGGCTCGCAAGCATTGTGGCGTACAGCCGAAATGGCACGTGACAGTGAAAACGTTACATGAAAAAAGCGGTAGCGCTGACGTCCTTCGTAACTTTCGGGGCGCTATAAAGGGGCTGGCAGAATCTGGTGAGCTTCCAGACTACCGAATGACTTTTGATGCTGATACCGATGCTATTACCTTCTACCAGAAGACAGGGAAAAAAGGAGCAATGGCTCAAATCCGAGACGTTCTTGCTAAGGTCGGCGGCAAAGCAGAAGAAAAACCCTGCCGTTGATAGAAATGTTGTTGTGGATAACTTCCATTTTTCTGTGGATTAGCACGTGGTTTCACCTGCAGAAATCTGTGGATTAGCACGTGGTTTCACCTGCAAGTCCATCGTGGTTTTACCTGCAACAATGCCCATGCAGACCAATAACCATAAGGCTTCCAGAAACCGTAACGCGCGCGCGCAGTTTTAACTTAAAGAAAAGCTTTTAACGTCTCCGACGGTAGAAAAGCAAAAACCGAAATGACCGACAGGCCATGATAATGAGCGCCCACTTGCCGCCTACGGCGCCGGGCGCAAACCTAACCCGGCGGGGACCAGCTGGTCCCCCTGTCCGCGCCTTCGGCTTGCCGGATCGACCCCCTTCGGGGACTACGTCCCCCACTGCCACAGACAGCGGCTCCCCCTCAAGCTTTGCAAAAGAGGGGTAAATTTGGCGCAGAACGCGGTTTTGGTGGTTAAGGGATGGAAATATACCATAATGAGTTTTGCGTCGATTCTGTGGCAAATACGGGGCCTTTACGGTAGTGCTGTGTGTGGCGTCTCTAGTTGAGCGTGATGAGTAAGGATATTTGCATGATTCTGTGACCGGTCACAGAATTTTTTTGATTATTAGTGACTTGTCACCATATAATAAGATTCAGGTAAACGACACGGAGAACCGCCATGACCCAGATAGCCGAGGTCTTATCACAACCCGTTACGAAGAAAAGAGGCCGGAAGCCTAAAGGCGAACGCCCCATGACCGCAGCAGAACGAGCCAAGGCCAGCCGCGACCGTCGCCGCTTCCCGATGGAAGGCTACAGCGGGAAGCCGATTTCTGTGATGTTGTCTGGCGATGCGCACATGGCCCTGGACGAGCTGGTTAGCGCCTACGGCGACAAGTCACAAAAAGAGATCATCGACCTGGCGCTCATCTACCTGTTTAAATCGCGTCAAGTCACAGAATAATAAAGACACGATTCACCAGAATCGTAATGCGGTAGTTTTAAGGGATTTTCTATTATCCAGCGATGGTTCTGGTCAGACTATAAATCCATAGGCTGAAGAATCTAAAAATCACTAATTAATCATGGTACAATGAACCAACAAGATGAGAAATTATGGAAGGCTTTATGAACAATAAGTGGTTAAAAACGGCTGCAAAAGTGGCTTTTCTGGGAGTCGCTTTCGGGTTGACGGGGTGTGCTTTTGTGCCGGACACCGTACACAACCACTATAAGGCTCTGGACAGCATGACCAAGGTGCCAGGCGCTGAAAATGTCACCGTCACCGTCATTGTGCATAACCATAAGAAGAATCACGATCTCATTAGCCAGACGCAGGATGGCTTGGGAATCGATATGGCCGGCGTTTATTTGCACATCGATAAAGTATTTAAGAAA
>NZ_MXAV01000057.1 GCF_002847505.1 Acidithiobacillus marinus | reverse complement strand
ATTCGGACCGGAGTCCGTTGCGGCTCAGCGCCGCGTCGTGAGGGCGCATTATACGCAGGCGCCGAAGGGTGTCAACACAAAATTTTGAAGCATCGACTATTCGTGCAAAATATCGCGAAGTACCGTTTTATCTGGGCTCAGCGCCGCTGCTGAGGGCGACTCGGGCAAAGTGACGTTTTCCCAGTTGCAGTAGATATGTTTCTCCGAGCTTCAAAGTCTGTGTCGGATCAACGACTCGCTCACCATCTACACGCACTGCATTTTCGCGAATCTTGCGCATGGCCTCGCTATTACTGGCTGCCAGTCCCGCTTGTACCAGGACCTGAGACAAGCGGGGATCCGCATCGTAGCCGTACTGCTGCAAAGGTATATCCTGGGGGATTTCATGGCGTTGAAAGCGCGCCAGAAACTCCCGCCGGGCGGCGTCCGCAGCTTCCCGGCTGTGGAAGCGGGTCACCAACTCTTCCGCCAAATCCAGCTTGATATCCCGGGGATTGCGCAAACCCTGTTCTGACTCGCTCTGCAGGTGCTGCTGCTCATCGGCCGGTACCCGGGACAGCAGGGTGTAATAGCGCCACATCAAAGTATCCGAGACGGACATCACCTTGCCGAACATGTCTGCGGGTGCATCTTCCACGGCAATGAAGTTGCCGAGGGACTTGGACATTTTCTGAACCCCGTCCAGCCCCTCCAGAATCGGCATGGTCAGGACGAGCTGGGCCTGCTGTCCATATTCACGCTGCAGCTCCCGCCCCACCAGAAGATTAAAGCGCTGATCGGTGCCGCCCATTTCCAGATCCGCCTTGATGGCCACCGAATCATAGCCTTGCAGCAAGGGATAGAGGAATTCATGAATGGCAATAGGTTGATTGGCTGCATAGCGTTTGCTGAAGTCATCACGCTCCAGCATCCGTGCCACCGTATAACGGGCGGCAAGCTGGATCAGCGCTTCAGGGCGCAATGCACCCAGCCAGTGGGAGTTGAACAGCATTTCCGTACGTTCCGGATCGAGAATTTTGAATACCTGCCGCTGATAGGTTTCCGCATTGGCGGCCACCTCTTCAGAGCTCAAGGGTTTGCGAGTGGCATTTTTGCCGGTCGGATCACCAATCATCGCCGTAAAATCACCCACAATGAAGAGCAGTGTATGCCCCAGATCCTGAAACTGGCGCGCCTTATGGAGTAGTACGGTATGGCCGAGGTGCAGGTCCGGGGCGGTGGGGTCCATGCCCAGCTTGATTCTCAGTGGTGTGGACTTTTCTGCCGCAAGCTCCAGGCGCTTGCTGATTTCTCCTTCGGGGAGAATATCGACGGTTCCCAGGGTAATTTGTGCTTCTGCTGCTTCTCTATTCATGCGCATAAAATCCACCAGTGATCAGATGGGCAGCATCTTAGCATTTACCCGGGCATCTCTGAACGGATTACTTAATTTCTCATGTAAAGTGTTGGTTTTCGGCGCACTTATTGTCTTCCAACTCATCGATATGAAATACTATTTGTGCTGTATCATCTACCCATAAAGGAACGAACCATGCTGAAAAAAAGTCTGATCTCCGTACTGTGCCTGTCTCTTCTGGTGCCGGCCGTTTCCCTCGCGGAAACTGCGACCCACGCCGTCAAACCTCTCACTGCTCACCAGGAACGGATGAAAACCTGTAATGCTGATGCCAAAGGCAAGAAGGGTGAAGAGCGCAAGGCATTCATGAAATCCTGCCTGAAGGGTGAAAGCGCCGCAGCTGTCAAGAAAGCGCCTGAAGCCAAAAAGCATGAGAAGAAAACGGCTAAGAAGCCCAAAACCTACAAGAAACTGAACTCCCAGCAAATGCGCATGAAAACCTGCAACGTGGAAGCCAAGGGTAAAAAAGGTGCCGAACGCAAGGCGTTCATGAAGTCCTGCCTCAGCAACAAGTAATTTCTGCCATATCGCGGCCCCTCTTGCGGGGGCTGCAACACAAAACATTCCCCCATGGCCCTTCGAGGGAGTAAACTCTTACTCTAGGTTATCGAGAGGAAGTCACCATCATGCTCAGTCTCTGGGGAGAAATTATCATTATGGTTGGAACCCCCTTACTGCTGATCATTGTCGCAGTAGGAATCAACCGCCTGGCCAGCAAGCATCAGCGGGACGATGATCGCTCATGATTCTGCTTAACATGCTGAAGGGCAAGCTGCATCGGGTTCGGGTAACAGATGTTGAACTGGAGTATGAAGGCTCCTGCGCCATTGATACCGACCTGCTGAATAGCGCCGGCATTTATCCGTATGAGCAAGTGCACATCTATAACGTCCATAATGGCGACCGGTTCAGCACTTATGCCATCCCCGCAGCGGCTGGCTCGGGAGTGATTTCCGTGAATGGTGCCGCCGCCCGGCGCGTGGCACTGGGCGACATCCTGATTATTGCCGCTTATGCACAAATTCCTGAAGATCAGATTACTGCATTTCAGCCTCGCCTCGTTTATGTGGATCAGCGCAATCAGATCACGCGCTGCAGTCACGATTTGTCATAACCGGCTCCGTTGAGCTTATCCCTGAGTGCTTCCGGACCTTCCGCGTAATACCCGCCTGCTGATGGCCGCGCGGATGGCTCGAAGTGTCGGGCAAGGTGCACTGGTCGTGGACTTTGCACTTTATCTGCATGTTTTGCATTGGTCGGCCATCCGTATTGGCGGCCTCTATACCCTGAGCTTGCTGCTCGGCGCTCTGACCACCCTCATCGTGGGGCCGCTCAGCGACCGTTTCGGTGCCAAACGCTTTCTGTTGGGGTATGAAGTCGTGCAGCTGGTAGCCGCCGGCATTGCCTTTGGTACTGCCCAACCGGCCTGGTTGGCCTTAGCCGCCATTTTCGGGGCATTTGGCAGGGGAGCCAACGGGGGTGCCGGCCCCTTTGCACCAGCAGAACAAGCCTGGATGTCTCGCAGCGCCGCTCAACATCAATGGAGCCGGGTTTTTCACCTGAATACCAGTGTGGGACTGGCGGGGATGGGGGCTGGCGCATTACTGGCTACTATACCCGGTCTGCTGCAAGGCATACTCCCGGGTCCAGAAGCCTATCGATCCTTGTTTATGGTCGTGCTGCTGGGGTCCATCGCTTGTTTGTATTTTTTACGACGGGCCGAAGAGGTTTACTGGCCAACGGACGCGTCTTCTGAGAAGGGAGAAGTGGTCACTGCTGCAACCCAATCCGTTGCGACAAAGGCAGAAGTGTCTGCGAAGTCAGGAAAAATCTTGCTTCACTTCGCTGCTATCAATGCCCTGAACGGCCTCGGCATAGGCATGGTCGGTCCGCTGATGGCTTACTGGTTTCATTTACGCTTTGGCGTTGGTCCGACAGCCATCGGTGCAGCCATGGCTTTGGCATTTTTCAGTGCCGCCATCATGTCTTTACTCGGCCTGCGCCTCACCCAACGCTTCGGGATGGTGGGAACCGTGACCCGGATGCGCCTGCTTGGACTGATATTATTGCTGGCATTACCGTTTGCGCCGGTATTCTGGTTGGCGATGCTCTTATATATCTCCCGCGCCGCTCTCAATCAGGGCAGCATTGGTTCACGACAAGCCTTGTTTTTAGGACTGGTTGGGAAAGACAAAAGGGGGCTGGCAGCCACCGTGAACAGCCTGTCCCTGCAAGCGCCTAGGTCAATTGGACCGAGCATCGCCGGGCTGTTTTTTGAGGCGGAAATGCTGACCACCCCGTTTTTACTGGCGGTGGCCCTGCAAGGAGCGTATTTGATTATGTTTCGTCGGTTTTTTCGTCAACAACATCAATAACCCCCACCGGCCACCAATCATGGTGGCCGATACTCAGGCGCTTGATATTACTCCTAGTTCCCTGTGGGGCTTCCACATTCCCCGCAGAATTTCTCGTCCGGCTCCAGCGTAGCCCCGCACTGTTTGCAAAAGTGCTTTTTGTTGGCAACCGGAGCTGCGGGAACAGCTTCATTTTCCGTCTTTGCTGACGACGTTTTTTCCGCGAAA
Organism: Acidithiobacillus marinus; assembly: GCF_002847505.1. GTDB lineage: Bacteria > Pseudomonadota > Gammaproteobacteria > Acidithiobacillales > Acidithiobacillaceae > Acidithiobacillus > Acidithiobacillus marinus. Next base: position 18,465 of record NZ_MXAV01000057.1, on the reverse strand, counting down.
TTCTGGGTATGCTGGCGGGCCTGTTGTGCTGCTTCCTCCGCCTTTTTCCGTGCCGCATCCGCTGCTGATCCCACTTTTTGCAGAACCTTCCCCACCATCGCGTTGCTGGCTTCAAGGTCCACCAGTCCTCTGCTATCCGCATAAAGATAGGCCAACCCCAGTTGCAATACCGTGTTGGGAATGGCGACCACTACGACAAAAAAAGCTGCCGCAACAATCAAGAGAGCGTAATCATAGAGACTGCCATTGACCGTAGAGTGATACCCCATGTATCCCATGGCATTACCATACGCCATGGGCAACTGAAACATGCTCATCAACCCAGAAACCCCGTACAAAGCACTTTGTGCTGCTCCACCCATACTGCCAACCACCAGACCACCTGTGAATGAAGCCGCATAAGCTGCCAGCGCCGCCAATATTCCGCCCACAATCAAATACAGCAAAAAAAGAAGGAGCAACACAAAAAACACTGGCCCCGGACGACTTTTAGCTACAGCGAGGACATGACCAAGGGCGTTACTGACGCTTTCTCCAAACCACAGGGCTGGGCCACTCAAATTGACGGCCACCAGAAACATGGCGGTCAAAGCTACATTCATCAAAAACAAACCCGGGAAAACCACTAGAGAAAGCAGACCGCCAAGAATGGGGATTCGGCATATCTCAATCAGGATAATCTCGACAATCAGCAGACCAAATACCATGAGGACTTCTATCAACATCAAACCGAGCAAACGAGGCAAAGTATAGATGCCAAACAAAATGCTGGTGCTGATACCGGGGGTTTCCCGTTCTTCCACCACGGCAGCGAGGCTAAATCCTGCACCCAGGTATCCGGCACCGGCGAAAGCCGCAAAAGCCACAAGTCCTATAAACGCGAACAATACGGCAACAAACCCGCCTATTCCAGCACCAATACGGCTTAAAACCAATAAGGCCACAAAGCCAATGAACATGGAAATGGATAATATCGCCATCGGCCGGAACATGGTCAACCCTTGCAGAGCTTTGAGCAAGATATTGAAATTTATTTCTTGAGAATTAGTAGCCGCTGTATTCATTGATGATGTTGTCATAGCGTTTTCTCCAAACAATGAGACTGGACCAGAACCTCAGCGCAGATCCGCTCCGCAGTTCCCACAGAAAATGTCACCCGGGGTCACTGGAGCATGACATTTAGGGCAAAGCGCTTCATGAATCTGTGCGCTACCGGCTGAAACAACCGGTTGCCTTAACGGGCTAGCAGCCAGAGAACTCGAAGGTGCAGAACGAGTCAAACCCCGCGTATTTTTTTCAATCTGGACCAGAACTGGCAACACCATAGCCAAGATGAAAACAATCACCGCAGCAACAATAAAGCCTAATAAAGATAATCTTTTAACCTCATCTTTCCGGGCGTCTAATTTTGCCGCATCCATGGCCGTAGAAAACGCATTAATATACTGCCGCGTCAGAATGTCCGCCGTACTTTCCGTGACAGATCCGCCAAAAATAGAGTTGGACGTTGTAGTGTTCTGGGCCTGATAAACGCCATTTTTTTGGGCATACTTGATACCATCACGAACAAATTCTGACCAGCCAGATATAAAATTATCACGATATTCAGAGGGCATCTGTTGCATTAGGGTGATTATCTGATTCATTTTGACATTTTGAATATCGTATTTCGAAATGATCGAAATGATTCGGCTACCATAGTCTTTGCTCAGTCTAAGCTGTTCCTTTTGTTGGGCCACATTGCTTTGCTGGGAAGGCAAATTTCCAATCATCGTTTGCTGTGCTTGCGCATCAAATCTTGGGGTTTTGAAAGAAGAGCCCAGGGTCAGCAGTTCAATCGCCACAAAAATCACCGTCAGAAGCGCGAGAAATGCGAAAATCAGTGACAACCATTTTCCCAGGGCAAACATTTTTATTGACATGCCGCCCGCTATTTCTTGATTACCCATATAATCCTCTGGTGATATGGAGATTAATTTTAAGGAGCGGATACGCTCGCCCCTCCTGATTACTCATCAGATTTATTGACTACCACCCTGAATTTTCGGTTGATTGGCCGCAGGAGGAACCATGTCGGGCGTCCGCATGGTTTCCAGATTGTTATTTACACTGTTATTTTCATACTGAATGGCGCCACCCTCACTGCTGGGAGCGACGCGCGTACCCATCAGATAATCATCAACGGACTTTCTTTCACTATCCATCTTCATCCGCAAGGCATTTTGACGCATACAATTCTGCATGCTAACCGAACAGGCTGTAGCATAACGGGCTGTAAAATGGAAAAAATTTACCGCAGAAGCCTTTGCCAACTCGAAACTATTGAGCTGCTGGGCGGTCAGCCCGGAAACACTCATGCCAGCAAATTGACGGGCATAGGCCTGGGACTGATTCTGCAGATTTTCCCAACAGGCGCGCTGGCTTCCATAGCCTGAGCTGGCAGACAGGGAGCATTGTTCCAGATCATTTTTCATGGTGCTTTTAGCGGCAGTCCATTGCCCCACAAACTGCCGGGAAACATTAATTCCTGCCTGTTTGACATTGGCCTGGGCCTGGGCCTGATTCATGGCCAGCGGCATAGGCGGAGCCACCGTACCACTCGTATTGGCACAGCCACTCAGCGCCGCAAGTGCCAAGGCACTGGCAGCCCAGAAAATTTTTTGTGCATGATTTTTTGAAAGATTCATTACAGCCTCCGTATCAAGATTTGATTCAGTTATTACCGCCAAAAGGGGAAAGTATTTTCTGCATTTGCTCCTGATCCGCAGACCCGCCATGGGTTCCGTCAGAATGTATGCTCGAGATTGCTTGCCGAGGGGTGGATTGACGGACTTCTGCATGGTTTACCTGAATCCTTTCTGGTACAGGTATCGTCACCGGCTTGGCCATATCCACAGGCTTTGCAGGGATATCTTTTTTGACCTGCACTGCAGATTTGCCGGGGCTCACTGCCAGTGAAGCTGGCGCTGAAGTCGCTTTGGCTACTGGAGAAGATGACGTCGCGGCAGCAACTGACGCTGCGGATTTGGACGCTGCAACCACGGCACTACTGGCCGCAGCCACAGGATTTTTCGCTACGGCCGTTGCATTTTTCCCGGTCATAAAGCGGTATCCAAAATAGCCTCCCACTGCCACAACCATCAGAACGATTACGGCAATAATCCAGAGTAACAGCCCTTTCTTATGGCTTTTAGGCTCAACTGTTTTTGGCGCGGAATTTGATGACAAGCTGTCACTGCCACATTGCGGGCAGAACCGGTTGTCGCCCAAATCAGCACCGCAGGCCTTACAAAAGTGCAGGGCACCAGAGCTCGGCGGCTGCTTGTTGCCGGAAACAGGCGTTATGGGCGCTTCTGGCTCTGGCTCTGGCTCTGGCTCTGGCTCTGGCTCTGGCTCTGGCTCTGGCTCAATATGTTTGTCTACCTTTGGGGTCTGGTAAAGCATTTCATTTGAAGGATGCGACACGTCGTCTTCGCGCAGCAAATCATCAGCGGCGCTTTCTGTAAGGATTTCAGGTAGTGCCGCCAACTCCGGCTCAACCGTCTGTTGAGTCGCTATGGTAGACGGTTCAGGCGCAGCGGCTGCGGCGGCCAAGGTTGCGGGGCAATTGTCTGCACCACAGGCCGAACAGAAAGCTTTGCCGTGGAGATCCGCAGCACAGGCAACACAGAACTTAGAGCTTGGATTTGAAGATGGTTTTAAAGACGCCCCGCATTGCATACAAAACTTGCGGTTGGGAGCATTTTCGGTCTGACAGGCCTGGCAGCGCACTGAACGTCCTTTTATTCAAACACAAGCACCAACACACTTCGTGTTGGTGCGGTTTTTATTATCTGGCCCTCCAGACGTCACCAGGGGGTTTTTATAAGTTTATTTAATGAATATAAACCCAATTTTCCGCATTTGGCAAGCACAAAGCCAGAGCTTAGCCCGTCTTTATCAATAACCAGATTTATAACTTCCCATAAGAATGCAACCCCGACAGGAACATATTCACCCCCAGAAAGCAGAAACTGACTACCCAAAGACTCATGAAGGACCACCAGGCCATGGCTTGTCCGCGCCAGCCTTTGACCACCCGGGCATGCAGATAACCCGCATAATTCAGCCAGACAATCAGTGCCCAGGTTTCCTTGGGATCCCAGGACCAAAAACCGCCCCAGGCTTTGGCCGCCCAGACAGCGCCGAGAATGGTGGCCACAGTAAAAAACAGAAAGCCCAGAGCAATAGCCTTGTACATCACCTCATCCATGACCTCGGCGCTGGGCATGACCCGCAATAGCACGCCGGAACCGCGACGCCGGGAACGTTCAGTCAGCAGGTAACCCACGCCAATGAGGCTGGCAATGGTAAAATTGGCATAGCCGACAAACATCATGGGCACATGCAGTTTCATCCAGAAACTTTGCAGGGCCGGAATCAGCGGTTCGATCTGGTCCATGTGCTGGGCAAAGGTCAACCAGAGCAAGAAGCCCACCCCGGCGGCCACCAGTGGCATGACAAAAGCGCCCAGGGCACGGGCTTCATTGCGTTTTTCATAATACAAATAAAACAGCGGGGTTGAGGCACAAAAGAGCACCAACACTTCCCAAAGATTACTGACGGGTATATGGCCCCAATCCGGGTGTCCCAGATAGGTTTCCCGCCACCGCACACCCAGACCGATGAAACCCATGATCACCCCGGCCCAGGTCAGGGCTGTCGCCCACTGTCCGGTCCGCTGAGATCCGGTAAACAGGTACAGCAGATAAGAGCCGGTAGCCAGCAGCAGCAGTCCAGACATCCACATGACCGCCGCATAGCCCTGCAATACGTCGCGCAGCAATAGATTGTTTGCGGTTGTCTGACCGATACTATAAAGCCATACCGCAAACAGGGCGGGCAAAACAACCGCCAGGGTTGCTCCCTGAATAGGCCGCCAGGCGAGACCCGCTACCAGCAGTGCCCCATACCAGGATCCCAACACCACAAATTGCCAATAACCAAACTGCGTTCCATAAATGCCGAGAATCACCCCGACCGCCACCGTCAATGCCGTAAACCATGCCCAGTCCCTGACTTTCCACTGCGACCACCAGTTCGGCTCTGGAGAAGTGTTGGTCCAATTTTCAACGCGTGTGTTGGCCATCTTTGTGCTCCTTGTATTCGGCGTGATCGACGCCCAGGGCCTGCTCCAAGGTCCCGGTCCATCTTTTAAACTCCTTGGCAAAATCCAGACGATTGCGGTCTGCAGAAGCCCCCAACAATAACTCGACTTCCTCTGCGTCCTGTCCACGCGGACGAAGACGGAGCCAGATTCTTTTCTGCGGAAGATAAAACAAAATGAAAATTCCCAGCACCAGGGCCACACAGCCCCAATAAATCACAATGGTTCCCGGCCACTTGGTAACCTGCAAGCCCGCTGCCCAGCGGTGGTCAAAACTGCTCAGGGACAATATGAAAGGCATGGGATAATCGTGCAGCTGCATCAAGGTCTGCATGCTTGCCTGCAAAAAACGAGACTGTTCCACCGCAGTCATATTCGGGGCATGACGGGCAACGACCTCCTGAAAAGTTTTCGTGAAAATAGCCTGGGAGGCGTTGGCCCCAGTGCGGGCAGCGGCCTGCAATGCCGCCAGATAATCCATGAACAGGCCTATACTGCCGTTGGGTCCGGTAGGAATGTAAATATATCGGTAGGCATGACTCAACGCCTCGCGATATCCCTGCACGAAAAACCCCTGTCCTTCGCGGCGCATGGGTGTCATGTAGGTCTTGAACTCGGCGGCCTGACCATCGGGATTGTGGATGATATAGGTAAAACTGGGACCCAGATTCAGGGTCGGATGACCGGGGGTCGCCTTTTCACCCACGGCAGCTTTGGGAACAATATTGTACAGATTGAAATTTTTCAGATCGACCGCGTAACCGGAATTGCCCGCCTGGAGGGTTTGTCCTACGCGCCCGGAAAGCGTCCCCGGCGCTGGCCCCGAAGCGCCGAGCAGGTAGGTTTTCATGTGCAGCAGGGAACCACCGTCACTGAAGCTGGACTGATAAATGTACACACCGTCATAAGCCATGGGGTGATTGACGCGTACGTCACCGGTTTTCAGCACCTTACCCTGGGGACTGTAGAGGATGACCCGGGAAGTAAAATCCTTGGGCATTCCGGTGGAGTAATATGAAATATGGAAGGACTGCAGATGAATCCGGAAAGGCAAAGGCTGGACCAGATAACCATTACCGGCAAGCTCGAACACCGCATTGGCGGTCTGTCCTTCAGGCAGGGTGATAATACCGCGATAGGCCGGATTGTTTGCGGACATCCAGGCCGACTTCGGGATTTTTGAAAGGGGGAGATTGAAGTTCTGCTCTGGCCGGAGCGTCCCCTGCCACTCCGCCCATTTGACCGGCACATCGGCATTATACAAGGCCGCCGCGCAAATCAACACGATGGCTAGATGGGTAAGAAAATAACCCAGGCGGTGATAGCGGCCCTTACGGGCAGCAATGGCAATATCCCCCTCTTTTTGTTCCGCTCGGGGTTTATAACCAGATGCCCGCAACACCTGCAAAATGCGCTCCTGGGCCTGAGCCATAGGCAGAGAAGAAGTCATTCTCACCCAATGATCCTGGCCCAGAATCACGGCATCCCGCTGGCGAATCGGAAAATCGCGCATTTCCCGAATCATCCGGGGGCTGTTCCGGGTCACACAGGTGGCTGTGGACAATACCAGAAAAGCCACAATCGCCGTATACCATAACGTCCGGTACACATTATACAAACCGAGATCACGATATACCGCAAACCAGAACGGCCCAAACTGCATGGCGTAATTCTGATAGGGCTGCTGCTGACTGAGAATGGTGCCTATTACCGAAGCAATAGCGAGCAACACCAGCAAACTGACGGCCAGACGCATGGATCCCAAAAACTGTACCAGCAACCGCCAGCGTGGTTGCCGCCAGGCAAGGCCCTCTACATGTGCTTGCAAAGCTGTTCTCCCTGATTTTTTCAGTGAATGATTTCACTTGAATTTATGTTTCGCAGTCTAGGTTCTCGGTCTGATAGCAGCAAGCCTCTTGTCCATCCCCCTGTAGCCTTGCTCTTGAGTTTCAGATTGCCAGAACCAACTGACGACGACTATGCTCTCAGCATGAACCATACCAACCCAACACCTTTCCGTTTTGCCCCGTTGCGGCGGGCCAGCTTTCGCTTGAGCGTGACCCAGGCGGGACAACTCCCCCCGGATGATGGGGCCGAAGTGGCCATTGCCGGACGCTCCAACGTCGGCAAGTCATCCACGCTCAACATGCTCACGGAGCGCCGCGCCCTGGCCCGAGTCAGCCGGACACCGGGCCGGACACAGGCCATCAATGTGTTTGATCTCGATCCCGGGCAACGCCTCATCGATCTGCCCGGATATGGCTACGCCAAAGTCCCTGAGGCCTTGCGGCGCTCCTGGGGGCCGTTGCTAGAACAGTACCTGCGCCGCCGCAGCAGCCTGCGGGCCCTGATTCTGGTCATGGACATCCGCCATCCTTACAGTCCTCATGATGCGGATCTGATCGGCTTTGCGGCGAGCTGTGGGCGCCCGGTACATGTCCTCCTCAACAAGGCCGACAAGCTCAGTCGCGGCGCTGCGTTACAGGAAATGGCCCGGTTGCGACGCATGCCGGAATTACAGGGAGTCGCCATGCAGTTGTTTTCGGCGCAGACCGGACAGGGTCTGGATGAATTGCACCAACATATTGCCGGGTGGCTGGATGCTGCCGAAACAAAAGAAACCCCGACATCTGCCGGGGTTAATAAAGAGCCCTCAAAGGGAGGGGAGGACTCATGATCCGGCCAGGGAGGGTAGACCGGATCCAGACAAGCAATCGCTTACTCTCCGGGTTTGAGTGAAGCATGTCGGAAAAGTTCACTCATTCCCCTCACCCCTGGCATATTTTACGGCCGAGCTGGCGCGCCCGTTGGCGTGGACGAGGCGAACGCTGGGCGCGGAAGCTCCATCTTGAACAGTGGTATCCCCACCTGCCTATTGCTGCAGCCGTAGGTTTCCTCGGCCTTTTCAACATTCTGCCGGCCATCGAGCATTTACTGGGACTCAGCTATGTCGGCAGCCTTGCCGATATGTCCAGCGGCTTTGTACTCGATGCCTTTCGTGGCCTTCCCCAGGGTGCTGCCGGCATCATTCTGCTGATCATGTCCCTAGGATTGCTGTTTCGCTCCCGTTTCGCCTGGGCGGTTGTCCTGATTATTGCTTCAGCCGTGCTGGCCGTCGGAATTTACCGTCATCCCCAACATATTTCCGCGTTGCTCTACTACAATGCCGCGTTGGTGTTTTTTCTGTGGATTTTTCGGGGGCGCTTTAATCACAGCAGTCTGGCCACCGGTACTCTGTTTGCATTGGTGGGCGCCATCATGGTCATAGGTTATGGCGTCTTTGGCGCTTATATTCTCGGCGATGGCTTCAAACCCCATATTCATAGTCTGACCGGGGCCCTGTATTTTTCGATTGTGACGATGTCGACCGTGGGTTACGGCGATGTCCTGCCGGTTTCCAACGAAGCCCGGCTTTTTGTGGTATCGTTGATTGTGCTCGGAATCACTGTATTTGCCACGTCGTTATCGGCCATTATTGTTCCGGCCATCAATAACCGGCTGCAATCGGCGCTGCAAGGAGAAAAACGCCACATGACCCTAAAAAACCATTACATCATCGCGGGTGATACACCGCTGGCGCGTAACAGTTATCGCGAGTTGAAAAGCCGCAATTTACCCGTCGTCATGATCATGGGGCATCAGCCCGATGACTCCATTTATCAGCCAGACGATCTGATTATTGGTGACTCCAGCGATACCGACATTCTCCGTAATGCGGGTGCCGAAACAGCACTGGCGGTGTTGGCTCTGCGCGCGGATGATTCGGAAAACGCCTTTGTGGTGCTGGCCGTCAAGGAAATGGAGGGCTCCGCGAAAACTGTCGCCGCCGTCAATGACAGCAAGAATCTGGGGCGGGTGCGCCGGGTCCAGCCGGATATGATCATCGCTCCACAGGTGCTGGGCGGTGAATTGCTGGCCATGGCCCTCAATGGCGAGCAACTGGATAATGATGCTGTCATGAAAATGTTCCGCTTCAGCAGCGGCAGTACGGCTTCCCCCGGCAAAAACTAGCCATGGGCGGCATCCCAATGCGCCCCTACACCCACACCGACCAGCAGGGGGACCGCCAGTTCCGCCACCCCTTCCATGCGCTCCTTGAGGGCGGCGCGGGCAGCTTCCAGACCACTCTCCGGCACCTCCAGAATCAGTTCATCGTGGACCTGTAAAATCATCCGGCCCCGGGCCGGATCTTCCTGCAACCAGGCATCTACGGCAATCATGGCTTTTTTGATCAGATCTGCCGCCGTGCCCTGCATGGGCGCATTGATGGCCGCACGCTCTGCATAACTGCGCCGCGCCGCGTTGCTGGAGCGAATCTCAGGAACATATAGGCGGCGACCAAACAGGGTTTCCACATAACCCTGCTGCCTGGCCAGGTTGCGGGTCTGCTCCATGTAGGCAAGCACCCCCGGATAGCGCTCAAAATAGCGGTCCATATAGGCCCGGGCGGCACTTTGCTCAATGCCGAGCTGCTGCGCCAGTCCGTAGGCTGTTTGCCCGTAAATCAGGCCGAAATTGATGGCCTTGGCAGCCCGCCGGGCATCGCTGTCCACGGCTTCGGGGGCGAGATTGAAGACCTCGGCGGCAGTGGCCGCGTGAATATCCTGCCCCTCGGCAAAAGCCTGCAACAGACGGGTATCCCGGGAAAGGTGGGCCATGATGCGCAGTTCGATTTGCGAGTAATCGGCGCTGAGCAGGCAAAACCCGGATTCGGCCACAAAAGCCTGACGAATGCGCCGGCCCTGTTCGGTTCGTACGGGAATATTCTGCAAATTGGGGGCGCTGGAAGACAGCCGCCCGGTGGCCGCCACCGCCTGCTGATAGTGGGTATGCACCCGCCCGGTCTGCGGATTGATCATCTCCGGCAAGGCATCCGCATAGGTATTTTTCAGCTTGGCCATGCCCCGGTATTCGAGAATCAGGCGCGGGAGCTCCGCCTGCACGGCCAGTTGGGCCAGCACTTCTTCACTGGTGGAAGGCTGTCCGCCCGGGGTTTTTTTCAGAACCGGCAGCTGCATTTTATCAAACAGAATCTCCTGGATTTGTTTGGGTGAACCGAGATTGAAAGATTGCCCGGCGGACGCGAAGGCCTTGGCTTCACAAGCAGCCATATCCCGGCCCAACTCCTGACTGAGGACTGCCAACTGCTCTCGGTCCACCCGCACACCGGCCTGTTCCATCCGCGCCAGCACCAGCACCAGGGGCATTTCAATTTCCATCAGGACGCGCTGCAGGCCCGGCTCAGGGGCAAAACGCGGCCATAGTTGGGCATCCACCCGCCAGCAGACGTCCGCATCTTCCGCCGCATAGGGCAAGGCTTCAGCGACAGGAACATCGGCAAAATTCCGTGCAGATTTCCCCTTCCCCGCCACTTCTTCGTAGGTAATGTTCTGGTGCTGCAGGTGCCGCTCCGCCAAGGTGTCCAGATCATGATTGTTCTGACTACTATCCAGCACATAACTTTCCAGCAGCGTATCCCGGCATAAGCCGGCGGGATGAATGCCGTAACGCCAGAATACCCGCCAGTCATACTTGGCATTTTGGGCCAGTTTTGCTGCCTTAGGATTTTCCAGCCAGGGACGCAGTGTTGCCAGAACATGGTCCAGCGCCAGCTGGGGACTGCCATCCCGGTGGCCCACGGGGATATAGACTGATTCGACCTGCTCTGCTTCCTGCCAGGCGCAGGAAATGCCCACCAGATCAGCATTCAGCGGGTCCAGATCGGTAGTTTCCGTATCCAGCGCTACCAGGGGGGCTTGCTGCAGTTTTTGCACCAGCTTTTCCAGCTCCGCCGGGGTCGTGATGGCCCGATAGCCACTGCGCTCAATGGGGGGCAAGCCATTCACAGCGTCTCCAGTGATGTCCAGCCCCCCTTGTTCGGCTCCAGCTTCGGCAGGGTATTCCTTCAACCAGGCGTGAAAGCCCAGACGCATGGCCAGGCTGCGTAATTTCGGGATGTTTTCGGAAGAGCGCCGCCATGATCGGACCGGCAAATCCAGATTGCAGCGAATCGTGGTCAAATCCAGACTGAGCGGAAGATAATCCAGTGAAGCCCGCAAAGCCTCACCGATTTTGCCACCGATGGCATCGGCATGGGCCAGCACGCCTTCCAGATTGCCATATTGCTGAATCCACTTGGCCGCCGTTTTCGGCCCGGCGCCGGGTACACCGGGAATATTATCAACCTTATCTCCAGTCAGCGCCAAGAGATCAGCAATGTGTTCGGGGGCGACTCCATAGCGCTCCCATACCCCTGCCACATCGGTTTTCACCCCTTTCATGGTATCCAGCAGGGTGACGTGATCATTTACCAACTGGGCCATATCCTTGTCACCGGTGACGATGATGACCTCCTGGCCCGGCGCAGCCTGCCGGGCCAGGGTGCCGATGACATCATCGGCCTCCACATCGGGCACCAGCAGCAGCGGCAGGCCTGATGCCTCGATCCATTCGTGCAACAGCGGAACCTGGGCGCGCAAATCCTCGGGCATGGCGGGGCGCTGCGCCTTGTATTGGGGATATAGCCGGTCGCGGAAGGTTCCCCCCGGCGCATCAAATACCACAATGATCTCATCGCCGGGATAATCCTTGAGCAGTCGCCGCAGCATGTTGGCTACCCCGAATATCGCCCCGGTCGGCAACTGGTCCGGTGCCCGCAAGTCAGGAAGCGCATGAAAGGCGCGGTACAGAAAACTGGAGGCGTCAACGAGAATACGCGGGTCTTGGGACATGATCTGGGACTTGTCAGCGAATTTCCGTCATAATACGGAAATTCTCCATCATTGACACGGGAACAAGGCATGCGGGCGCATCTTGAGGAAGAAAAACTGCGGGACGGGGGAGAGGGACGACTCACCCGTGAGGCCTGGAAAATTTTTCAGATCATGGCGGAATTTGTCCGTGGCTATGAAAAACTGGTCGATGTGGATCCCTGTGTCAGCATTTTCGGCTCCGCCCGCCTCGGCCCCGACAATCCCTGGTATATCAAAACCCAGGAAATTGCCGAAAAGCTCTCCAATGCCGGCTTTTCCGTCCTCAGCGGCGGTGGTCCCGGCATCATGGAGGCTGCCAACAAAGGTGCCTTCCACGGAACGGGTTACAGTATCGGACTCAACATCGAGCTTCCCCACGAACAACACAGCAACCCCTATCAGGATATTGCCATTTCCTTCGAGCATTTTTATTCCCGCAAGGTCATGTTCATGAAATATGCGGTTGCCTATGTCGTCATGCCCGGCGGCTTTGGTACCCTGGATGAACTGGCGGAATGTCTGACCCTGGTGCAAACGGGTAAAACCCGACGCATGCCCATTATTCTGGTGGGTTCGGCCTTCTGGAGCGGGCTTATCGCCTGGTGGCAGGAGGCGATGCTGGGCCTCGGCACCATCAATCCAGAAGACCTCAAGCTGATTACGGTCATCGATGATCCTGACGAAGTGGTATCTGCCATTTTTAACCACTATGAAAAGCGCGGCTTTGCCCCCTCGGCTGCCGAAACCGAAGCCCTTCTCAACCTTTAGATATTCCGGGAGTTCCCATGTCTGCTCGTCACCTGATGCTTACCCTGGTTGCCACCGTTTCCCTGGGCTTTGCGGCCAACGCCGTCGCCGACCTCGATGCGGCCCTGCCCAACTCCGCACAAAACAACATCAAAAAGCTGCACCTGCCCAAACTCGCCCCGCATAAAATTGGCCCAAACGCGGAAATCCAGGCGCCAACCGGGTCGAAAATCGAAGAGTACAAAGTCAACGGCCGGGTTTACATGGTCAAAGTGATTCCGCCCAAGCCTTTCCCGCCCTACTATCTGGAAGACAAGGGCGGCAATGGACGTTTCACGGAAGTGCCGCAAACCGACGCGGAACACCTGAGTGTGCCCCAGTGGATCCTGTTTCGCTGGTAAATCTGCGTTCATGTCTGTTTATACCAATGTTTCCGGCCCGGAGCTGGCCCGGTTTCTGCAAGACTATGACCTGGGGCAGGCCCGCGCTTTGTCCGGCATTTCTGCCGGCGTCGAGAACAGCAACTATTTTCTCGATACCGATCAGGGACGCTTCATTCTCACCTTGTTTGAACGTCTGCCCGCCGACAAGATTCCCTACTTTCTGGACCTGACCGACTGGTTGAGCAGTCAGGGCATTCCCTGCCCGCGCCCCATGCACACCCGCAGTGGCGGCAGCCTGAATACCCTCTGCGGCAAACCCGCTGCCATTGTGCAATGCCTGCAGGGCCAGTCCATTGAAGGGCGGGCCGCGACCCTGACAGAAATCCGCGCGTTGGGAGCATTACTGGCCAAAATGCACAAAGCTGGAGAAGGATTTCCCCAGCGCCATCCCAACCCCGCCGGATTTACCTGGATGGAAAGCACCGCCCGACATCTGGTCCCCCACCTTGATCCCCAGGATAACCGGATCATTGCCGATGAACTGGCCTACCAAAGCCAGATCCACCGCGAAACACTGCCGGGGGGCGTCATTCATGCCGACCTTTTTCCCGACAATGTGCTTTTTACGGAGGAACAGATTTCCGGCACCATTGATTTCTACTACGCTGGGGATGATGCTTGGCTCTATGATCTGGCCGTAGTAGCCAATAGCTGGTGTGCACTTCCTGATGGCAAACTCGACCCCGCCCTGAGCCCGGCGCTCTGGGAGGCGTATGTGGCGGCTCGCCCGTTGCAGGCGGACGAAGCCGCGTTGTGGATGGCGATGCTTCGGGTCGCAGCGCTGCGCTTCTGGCTGCTGCGCCTCGATGCCGTGCATTTTCGCCGCCCGGGGGCCATCACTTTCTGCAAGGATCCGGAAGAATACCGGCGGATTCTTCTCCAACGTCGCCAAGGTCTTTAATTTCATCGTCAGGTTAATGGCTGTAATTGAACGACACCCAGAGCCAGCCACTTGGCCCCTGAACTGAACTGCACCTGAATCCGCCCCTGGCGTCCCCCCGCCTCATAATCCAGCACCACGCCCTCACCAAATACCGGATGCTGCAGGCGTGAACCTAGTGGGAAGGGTATTTCCGGAGCGGCCGGACGCAGCGCCATGGCGGGACGACTGATGCGTGCGCGGGGGCGCAAATCCTGCAACAACTCCTGGGGAATTTCCCGCAAAAAGCGAGAGGGCATACCCAAGCGTTCACTGCCATGCAAGCGCCGGCTTTCGGCATGGCTGAGCACCAGCAGGCGCATGGCCCGGGTCATGCCTACATAGCAAAGACGACGCTCTTCCGCGAGGCCCTGGGCATCTTCAAGGGAGCGCTGATGGGGAAAGAGCCCTTCTTCCAGCCCCACCAGAAAAACCAGCGGAAACTCCAGACCCTTGGCACTGTGTAGACTCATGAGCTGCACACAATCCTCCCAGGCATCACCGGCCCCCTCTCCCGCTTCCAGGGCCGCATGGGTCAAAAATTCAGACAGCATGTTGCCGGGTTGGGGCGCCAGTTCTCCCAGTTGCGGGTCAGCGCTCCAATCCTGACCGTAGGCACGGGCGGCATTGATGAGTTCATCGAGGTTTTCCAGACGGCCTTCGGCCCGATCACTCTCGCGACTATGCCAGTCGCGCAGCGCGGTCCGGTGCAGGATGCTTTCGACACGCTCTTCCAGATCCGCATCCCGGGTTTCCTCGGCAAGGCCATCCACCAGATTCAAAAAGGCATTGATTTTCGCATGGTTCAGCTCGCCCGCCGCCTGCCACAGAGACAGGCCCTTGGCGCGAGCCAGTTGCCGCAGCTTTTCGACACTGACCGCGCCGATACCCCGCGCCGGAACATTGACGACCCGTTCAAAAGAGGCATCATCATGACGATTCACGGTCAGGCGCAAATACGCCAGGGTATCCTTGATTTCCGCCCGCTCAAAAAAGCGCAGCCCGCCGTACACCCGATAGGGAAGACCCTCGCGTACCAGCACTTCTTCAAAAGCGCGGGACTGGGCATTGGAACGATAGAGAATAGCGCAATCCGAACGCTGGCCGCCTTCTTCCAGCCATTGCTGAATCCGTCCGATCACATAGCGGGCTTCATCAAACTCATTGTACGCCGTATATAAATGCACCGACTCGCCGCCGGGTTCCGCCGTCCACAGGGTTTTCCCCAAGCGGTCGGGGTTGTTGGCAATGACGGCATTGGCCGCCTGGAGGATCGCCGCCGTTGAGCGATAATTCTGCTCCAGGCGCACCACCTGCACACCGGAAAAATCTTCGCCAAAGCGCAGCAGATTTTCGACCCGGGCTCCGCGCCAGGCGTAAATGGACTGATCATCATCGCCCACCACAAAAATCTGCCCGTGCCGGGCAAGGCCCTTCAACCAGGCATATTGCACCGCATTAGTATCCTGAAATTCGTCCACCAGAATATGCTGAAAACGCCGCTGGTAATGATCCAGAATTTCCGGAAACTCCCACAGCCGCAAGGCATAAAGCAGCAAATCCCCAAAGTCCAGCAAGCCCGAGCGCTGCTTGGCCTGCTCATAGGCCTGATAAATCGGCACAAAAGGCGCCGCTGCCGGTCCTTCATAGCGGAGAACCTGTTCCGGTCCCCAGCCTTCATCCTTCCAGCGCCCGATGCGCCCGGCCATGGCCCGGGGCGGCCACTGTTTTTCATCCATCTGCGCCTCACGCATGAGCCGCCGCAACAAGCGCTGACTGTCGTCGGCATCGAGCACCTGAAAATCCGCCGGCAACTTCAATGCTTCATGATGCAGGCGAATCAGGCGATGGGCGAGACCATGAAAAGTCCCCATCCACAAGCCACGCAGATCCATGGCGACCATCCCATCGAGGCGCTCGCGCATGGCCCGGGCGGCCTTGTTGGTAAAGGTGACAGCCAGGATTTCTCCGGGATGCGCCCCCATTTCGAGCAGGTGGGCGATACGGCTGGTGAGTACCCGGGTTTTCCCGGAACCTGCCCCGGCCAGCACCAGCGCCGGTCCGGGAGGGAGCGTCACCGCTTCCAGTTGACGAGGATTGAGGCTGGACCAATCTGACAAAAACATTCCTCCAACCCGATCTGACGGGCTTGAAAACACGGTACAATGGCCGCATTGTGAAAGCAGACTTGCAGGTTTGTTCCGGTCTGCTATAACCCATGATAAGGGGGAACCATTGGAATACAAAGACTACTACAAAATTCTCGGGGTGGAACGCGGGGCTGACGCCGATGCCATCAAGGCCGCCTATCGCAAAATGGCCCGCAAATATCACCCAGATGTCAGCAAGGAAGCCAACGCCGAAGATCGCTTCAAGGATCTTCAGGAAGCCTACGAGGTATTGAAAGACCCGGAAAAGCGCGCCGCCTACGACCAGTTGGGCAGCAACTGGCGCGCCGGACAGGATTTTCGTCCGCCACCCGGCTGGGGTGGTCAGGCCGGAGGCTTTGGTGCCGGCGGATTTGGCGGGGCCGATTTTGGGGGTGGCGGCTTCAGTGACTTTTTTGAATCCCTGTTTCGCCAACAGCACGGGGGCGCCGGGGGATTCCATGGCGGCGGGGGCGGTTTTCGCAGTCAGGGAGAAGACAGCGAAGCCAGCATCCAGATCAGTCTGGAAGACGCTGCCCAGGGAGCGCAACGGGAAATCAACCTGGAAATGCCCACTGTCGGCCCCAATGGTCAGATGCGCCGCGAGGCCCGCCGCCTGACGGTCAAAATCCCCAAAGGCATCCGCGAAGGCCAGCGCCTGCGCATGGCCGGGCAGGGCGCACCGGGCATGGGCGGAGGACCCAATGGCGATCTTTACCTGCAGGTCCATTTTCAGTCGCACCCCAAATTTCGGGTAGAAGGGGCTGATTTATACCACGACCTGCATATTGCGCCCTGGGAAGCCGTGCTCGGCGCCAGCGTCGAGGTCCCCACCCTGGAAGGCAGCGTGCGCATGAAAATTCCGGCAGGGAGCAGCAGTGGTCAGAAGTTGCGCCTCACCCAGAAAGGCCTTCCCGGGACTGGCAGCAAACCGGCCGGGGATCTTTACGCTATTATTCAGATTGTCGTCCCGAAACACATCGGCGATGACGAAAAGGCCCTGTGGACCCAGCTAGGAGAAATGTCCAACTTTCATCCCCGCCGTTAGAAAGGAGAGCGCACGATGGTCTCAACACCCATTCATGTCATCGAGGCAGAGCTGCTGGAAGACGGTGCCTTCTGTTTTGATCTGCCGCGTTTTTGCAGCCTGCTCCACTGCGGCGAAGGGGAAGCCGTGCAACTGGTGCGCTATGGGGTGATCCATCCCGAAGGCAGTGGCCCTCAACACTGGCGCTTTCGCAGCCTTGATCTCTATCGGGCCAGACTGAGCCGCCGCCTCGCCCGCGATCTGGAAATCGACCTGGCCGGTGCCGCCCTCGCCGTGGATTTGCTGGAGCGTTTGCGGCATTAGTAGCATGTCAGGTCAGGCTGAGCTTCTAATCCACACTTTTCGTAAATGACGCCCACGGGAGTCAATCATGATGGTCTTCCTTATTGTAACATCTGACCGAAAAAACAAAGCAGACTCACATGAAAATATATACAGAAAAATTTGTTGTGCTGAGCAAATTAGGCTCCCTTATAATTTTTGGCTCTGATGATAAAACTATAGACATAGGCAACCTCATGAATACCATATAAACTCTGACAAAATCGCTTAGATTTCTCTAAATATCTTAAGAACTCAGGGTCATCAGATATAGAGTCAGGATCTATTTTTACCAGCCAAGTTATAACTATACTTCGCGACACGAGAAAAAACATGATAGATAACAAATTTTTATATAATTTCCATCCATGGATTGGTCTTATAGGTGTTGTACTTGGCTTTGGGCTCGGGGAAGGAGGTCGCTACATCCTTTACCGATGGAAACTACATAGAAAAAAAGAAATTATCAACTTAGAACTTAGAATTATTTTGCATCAATTGTCACAAAAAATATCCATAATAAATCAAGCAGTTAAAAATTTAGAAGAAAAAAGACTCATGCCCATATACTCTGTTAAGTTTGAGACAACCGGTTATCATTCGGTGATTAATTCGCTCATCCCGCACCTCACAGCCAAAGAAAGGAGTTGCCTCTATTATATATATGAGTACCTTCGTGTAACTGATATCGTATTGGATACTTTTGAAGAAAAATTCATTCACTATGGGATAAATAAAATCGTACAAGATCCATACATTGTTTTTATTAACCGGCTAAAAGAATTTTCTGAACTTTGCCAACGAAATAAATACATTATTCGCTCATATCTTGAAGGAAACCCAATAGATGTTTTAGAACTGAGTGTTACAATCAAGAGAGCAGAATAAAATATGTCTACAAATCCGTTTAATGATCTGCCTGCGGGCAGATCATCTAGTTGG
>NZ_MXAV01000056.1 GCF_002847505.1 Acidithiobacillus marinus | reverse complement strand
GGGTAGGGGGTAGAATGCTGTGGAGCGGTCGTGCCCTGAATTGGAGTTAGCTGATGGTCCCTGAAGAGCTGTTTTCTCTCGCGTTAGGATTGGTTCCGCCGTGGTTGGTGGATCATGTGACTTTCACGGTGGAGGAGAAACGCCTGGATCTGCACATCAACTTTCCCAAGGGTAGTCGCTTTGCTTGCTCCGTCTGTGGTGAGGAGTGTCCGGTACATGATACCCGTGACCATACTTGGCGGCACATGGATTTCTTCCAGCATGAAGCCTATCTCCATGCCCGCGTACCTCGTGTGAAGTGCCAGGAGCATGGAGTGCATCAGATATCTGTTCCCTGGGCACGGGAAGGCTCGCATTTCACCCTGCTCTTCGAAGCGCTGATCATGACCCTGGTGCGGGAGATGCCGGTATTGACCGTAGCCCGCCTAGTCGGCGAGACCGACACGCTCCTGTGGCGGGTGATTGACCACTATGTGCCAGAAGCCCGTACCAGAGTGGATATGGCCCATGTCCATGCCGTCGGCGTCGATGAAACCAGCAGTCGGCGCGGCCACGACTACATCACGCTCTTCGTGGATCTGGATGCCCGGCGACTCTTGTTCGCTACTCCCGGCAAGGATGCCAAGACCTTTGAGAGATTCTCCGCAGATCTACAGGCCCATGGTGGTAGCGCGGAAGCGATCACCGATGTGAGCATGGACCTCTCGCCGGCCTTCCAGAAAGGGGCTGCCGAGCACCTGCCCAATGCGGAGATCACTTTCGATCGTTTTCACCTCATGAAGCTCGTCAACGAGGCCGTGGACGACGTGCGCAAGGGGGAAGTCCTCACTCAGCCAAATCTCAAAAAGACCCGCTGGCTCTGGCTCAAGAACGATTGCAACCTCAAGGTGAAGCAGAAAGAAAAGCTGCAGGCATTACTCAAAGACCAGAACCTCAAGACGGCGCAGGCCTACCAGTTCCGCCTGACCTTTCAGGACATCTTCACGATCAAGAATCGCCATCAGGGGGCTACCCTCTTGAAAGCCTGGTTGGAAAACGCCAGAACCAGCGATCTGCCGCCTATCGTCAAGGTCGCCTACACCATCATGAATCACTGGGATGGCGTGCTCCGATGGTTCGAGAGCCAGATCACCAATGGAATTCTGGAAGGTTTCAACAGCCTCATTCAATCCGCCAAGGCCAAGGCTCGGGGTTACCGCACGCACAAGAACTTTATCAACATGGCCTACCTGATCCTGGGCAAGCTGGATCTCAGGCTACCCACTTGAAATGACGAGGAACCATCTAGTTATTGAAGGCAGAGATCATTTTCCGGGTAACATATTCTGAAAATCATATCCTGATATATCTATAAATTGATAATATACGCAGGGCTTTGCAAAGGGATTGGTAAGAGCCGGGCCATAGAGATCGTCTTCTTCCCCAGTTTCCGCCGCCCAGGGTTCGTGCGGCACATTGACAATGTCCCCTACGATTTTCCCTGTGCCTTTCATGTAACCGAACAGTCCGTGTGCTTCCTCCTCTTCGATGGGCACGACGCGCGCGACCGGCTTGCCGCGCTTGGTGATGACCAGCGATTCGCGGGTAGCAGCAACTTCATCCAGCATTTTTAGGCACTTGGCCTTGAACTCGGCGGCATTAACCTGCATGGCGAACTCCTCCTGACCTCTTGATATGGTCATATTAGGTCTCTACGGTTCGGGCGGCAAGCTACGGGTTCAACCGCTTAGCCGGACAGCGGATCCCTCCCGTATTTGCCGTTGGACGATGTCCTGAGTATGGTGAATCATCCAGCAAATCAGG
Organism: Acidithiobacillus marinus; assembly: GCF_002847505.1. Taxonomy (GTDB): domain Bacteria; phylum Pseudomonadota; class Gammaproteobacteria; order Acidithiobacillales; family Acidithiobacillaceae; genus Acidithiobacillus; species Acidithiobacillus marinus. Next base: position 101,817 of record NZ_MXAV01000056.1, on the reverse strand, counting down.
AGCACAAACATGCCCCATCCTTGGCTCTGGCACATTGATCAGCTTCCCTCACCATTGGGAGAAATGCTGCTGGTGACCGATCAACAGGGCGTGTTGCGGGCGCTGGACTGGGAGGAGGGTCGGGGCAGCCTGCTTGCCGATCTCCGAAAACTGTACGGCAACGAGCAGATCAAGCTGACCCCCGGAGCCATCCCCAAACCCATGCGCGACAGCCTGGAGGCTTACTGGGCGGGAGACTTGCAGGCGCTGTCTGCCATTATTGTGGATACGACGGCGGGCACTCCCTTTCAGCGGGCAGCCTGGGACTGGTTACGCAGCATCCCCGCCGGGGAAACCCGCAGCTACAAGGAACAAGCCCTGGGCATGAACAGACCCTCAGCGGTACGCGCCGTGGGTCATGCCAACAGCCGAAACCCCATCGGCATTGTCGTTCCCTGCCATCGGGTCATTGGCGCCAACGGCACGCTTACCGGCTATGCCGGGGGGGTGGAACGCAAACGCTGGCTATTGGCGCATGAAGGCGTGGACCTCTGAGAAATGCCTTTCAGAAATGCCTTCATGGTCCGGCGGTAGCGGGCTTGTGCAGCCTTGACCATCAGAGCGTATAGTGATCGCCGATAACCGGGCAATCCACCTGTAATCCTCTGGCCCGCAGCACCTTGGCGATGCCCTCCCGACCATTGTCCTCACCATGGACAAGAATTGCCCGGGCTGGCTTCTGTTGGCCGAACCAGGCGAGAAGCTCGTCATGATCGGCATGAGCCGAGAACCCGCCGATGGTATAAATACGGGCAGCCACCCGGATTTCTTCGCCGAAGATACGTACTGTTTTGGCGCCGTCAATAATGCGCCGGGCCAGGGTGCCCTGGGCCGCATAGCCCACAAATATCACACTGCTGTCTTCCCGCCAGATATTATGGCGGAGATGGTGCACGACCCGCCCGCCGGTGGCCATTCCCGAACCCGCCATGATCAGGGCACCCCCCTTGATCAGATTGATGCCCATGGACTCGCTGCTTTCGCGGGTAAAATGCAGGTTGCGCAGGGCGAAAGGGTCGGTGCCATGCTGCAGGTTTTCGCGGGTATCAGGATTGAAGCATTCCGGATGCCGACGAAAAATCTCCGTCGCCGAAATGGCCATGGGCGAATCCAGAAAAACGGGCAGCGTGGCGGGAATCTGGTTGTCGCTCATCATCTCCCGCAGGTAGTACAACAAATCCTGGGCCCGCTCCAGAGCAAAGGTGGGGATGATGGCGTTGCCGCCGCGTTTGAGGGTGTCGAGAATGGCATCGCGCAACTCTTCTACAGATGGCCCGATCGCCTTATGCAAACGATCACCATAGGTGGTTTCCATGACGATGACATCCGCCTCGGGGGCGGGAGTCGGCGGGTTGATGATGGGCTTGCCCCGATTGCCCAAATCGCCGGAATAGACAATACGCTGCTGTTTCCCGGCCTCGCTGGCTTCGACCAGAATCCAGGCCGATCCGAGAATATGTCCGGCATCGCCGAAGGTCGCACTGACGCCCGGACAGACTTCCAGTTTCTGACCATATTCCGCCGTGCGGCCAAAGCGTTCCATGGTGTTGAGGACATCGGCAATATCATAAAGCGGGGCGGACTCCGTTTCGCCGTGGCGCTGGTGCCTGCGACTGGCGCGCCGCGCCTCTTCTTCCGCCAGCCCCGCCGAATCCACCATCACCAGCCGCGCCAGCTCGCGGGTGGCCGAGGTGGTAATAATCTCACCCCGAAAACCGCGTTTGACCAGCAAGGGAATCCGCCCGCAGTGATCGAGATGGGCATGGGTCAACAGCAGGTAGTCGATGTCTTTGGCAGCAAATCCAAATTCTTGGCGATTTTCTTCTTCCAGATCATGTCCACCCTGAAAAAGTCCACAATCTATGAGTAATTGTTTGTCGCCTACCCGCAGATAATGACAGGACCCGGTAACCCCTCCCGCAGCACCATAAAATTGCATTTCCATGATTATTCTCCCTTTTATTTGAAATAATGTTTTTAGTGGCAGGCTGTGCGCTTTTATTGGTTATAGCACAAATAGAGGATCTGATGTTTAAGGATAGATGTTATCCGTGGGGTAGGTACCGGTCTAAATGAACTGTCTATGAAATCTCCTTGCTCAGGGCAGCATCATACTGAAGTGCAAAGCTGTCGCCAGAAGTCCTTGGCGGTAATAGAAACGGTGTCCAAGTGCATTACCCATGGCGGCATCCAATAACAATTTGGAACAGCCCAAAGCTTTGGCTTCTGCTTTTAATGCATCCATCAGCATCCTTCCAAAACCCTGACTGCGGCAGGACGCATCAATCACCAGATCATCCACATAGACAAATCGGCCATGCACCAGATTGTCTTGCACGCGAAATCCGGCCAACCCCAGCGGCTGGGTGCCTTTCCACAGAGCCAACAGGCGGTAACCCTGGGTGCGCTGATGTTGCCAGCGCTGCACAAACGCCTGCGCAGAATCGAGCTGTGGTCGTAATTGCCGCATCAGCGTATAGGAGGCCAGAACATCATCTTCGTGATCGAGATAGCGTAAAGCCACAGTAGAAACCTGCCCACTGCAATGCTGTTCTCTTTCGGGGGGTATCATGGCTGACTCCTCGTGATGGCAGGAGGTGGGGCAAATCGCAGACCGACGCCCAACCGGTTCCAGGTGTTGATCAGGCCAATGGATACCGTAAGATACAGCACTTCCTTTTCCGAAAACTGGGCCTGCAGTGCTTCATAGAGAGCATCCGACGCTCCCTGGGTCGCCAGCGCCGTCAGGCTTTCCGCCCACGCCAAAGCGGCCTGCTCCCGGGCAGAAAACACGCCGGCATCCTTCCAGCCAGCCAATAAATCCAGCTTGAGCGCTTCCACACCCAGTTGGCGGGCGATATTCAGGTGATACTGGATGCAAAATGCACAGCCATTGATCTGCGATACGCGCACCTTCACCAGTTCGGTGAGTTTGGGGTCGAGACCGGCATCCTTGACCGCAGTCCCTATGGCCACAAGTCCGGCATATACGGAGGGTGCCATTTGGGTGAAGGCGGAGTAATCGATGCGGGTATGCGGCATGGACATGACTTGTTCCTCATGGAGTGATTGGATAATATCAGGACTCTAACAATATATAAGGGTTCTTACAATATGGACGGTGCCAAACCGAATCCGGCTATTCCCCCAATGGGGGAGGGCAAACGCGGAGAAAAAGGCTACTTGGGCTACCTGCTGCGCCAGGCCGCCGGCGCTTACAGGCTCCAGATGGAACGCGCACTGGTCGATCTGCATGTCACGCCGCCACAATTTTCCATACTGACCATGCTGAAAGCCTATCCGGGTATTTCCAATGCCGACCTGGCCCGATTGACACTGCTCACGCCCCAAACCGTCAGCACCATTATCAAGAACCTGGAGCGCGCGGAGGCCATCGTGCGCCGCCCACATCATTATCATGGTCGGGTTCAACAGATTGAGATCAGCGAAACCGGCAAGGCACTATTGGCGCGCTGCCGGGAGCGGGTGCAGGTCATCGAGAAAAAACTGGCCGAGGGGCTCTCGCAAGAAGAGGAATCCATTATTCGCAAATGGCTGGTGCGCGTTGCCACGGTTTCCTGAAGTAATTTTAATTATCTATAAACCCATATCGCTCAACCCTGGGTGATCATCAGGTCTTCGCCCCAATGGCCAATGATAAAGACGCTGTTGTTCCTGAATAGGGAGGTCATTGATACTTGCAAAACGCCGCTGCATCAATCCTTGACTATTAAACTCCCACAGTTCATTACCATAGCTGCGAAACCAATGGTCAGCATCGTCATGCCACTCATAGGCGAACCGCACGGCCATGCGGTTATTTCGGAATCCCCAGAGTTCTTTAATCAAGCGATAATCCAACTCTCTCGCCCACTTACGTACCAGAAAGGCGTGGATAGCTTCACGACCTACGGGGAATTCTGCTCGATTGCGCCAGACCGTATCTAACGTATAGGCATTGACGACCTGATCCGGGTCACGGGTATTCCAGAGATCTTCAGCCATGCGTACTTTTTTGACCGCAGATTCTTCTGTAAAAGGCGGGGCCAAAGCTACTTCTGACATGGTGTATGTCCTCCAGTAAGCACAGAGTTAACTAGGTAGACAGGCCTGTCTACAACAGCCATTCTAGACAATGTAGAATGGTCTGTCTACCATAGTATGATGAATGTCACCGCCGAATCTTCACTTTTATCCCCGCTGAAACCCTCAGCCCGAGTACGCATTCTCAGCACGGCGCACTTATTGTTTTATCGTGAGGGCATCCGTGCGACCGGCATCGACCGCATCATCGCCGAGGCAGGCGTGACCAAGGTGACTTTTTATCGACATTTTCCGAGCAAAAACGATCTGATTCTGGCTTTTCTGGATTACCGTCATCTCCTTTGGATGACATGGTTTCAGAATGCTCTGCAAAAGTACGGCAATAATGTTCAATCTATCGCACCGGCTTTGCAGGAATGGTTTGCTGACCCGGCGTTTAGAGGATGCGCTTTTATCAATACACTCGGCGAAATGGGTGATTCTCTGCCTTTCGTTGCACAAAAAACCTGGCATCATAAATCTGAGCTAGGCAAAGTCATTGCGAATTTATTACCGGAAAATAGTGATAGGGAAAATGTTGCGCGTGCCATCGTTATAGCCATGGACGGCGCTATCATTCGAGCTGCCTGGGGAGAACCGAGGGAAGCCTTACAGGGATTCAATTTTTTGATTCAAGGGATTTTTCCTTATAGGCCGGAATAACACATGATCCATATATGCCCATTCCAGATTCTCTAACGCTCAGAATTACAATTTTTTTACAAAGTGATGCCCCACAATCTGGTAAGCATTTCGTTCATAAAACCGGCGCGCCGCCTGATTGGTGACGTAGGCATCCAGCACCATAATTTCACAGCGCTGCTGGCGGGCGTAATTTTCCACCCAGTTCATCAGCTGTTGTCCGATACCATGGTCCCGATACGCAGGGTCCACGACCACATTATCCACATCAAGATAGCGGCCACACCAAAATCGTGTTCCCAGCCAAATGCCCGCCACACCCACACAGTTATCTGCCATAAAAGCAGCGGCGCATTCATAACCTTGCCCCATCATCTCCTGAAGTCTTTGCGCAAGCTGTGCTGGTGACACGGTAGGATTGAGTAGCTGTACCAATGGCAGAATGATGGGCAGGTCCTGTTGCTCCAGTAACCGGATCAGCACGTCGGCAGGTAATTTTCCGCTTTCCAATATGTACTCCTCGCTTGGGGGCGCATCATGGCCTTGGAAAACCCCTTTTTGATTAGGCCAATAGCTTCTCTCCGGTCAGGTAAGACGATTCGGTCAGCATCAGAGCATTGAGAATCCCATAATCGGCAGAAACAGCAGCAGTGGATTGCCGGGTGCGGCCTCGAAACCGAAATGTCGATAGTACCCAGCCGCCTCCTCATCCAGTGCATCGACAAACAACCCGACCCCTCCGGCATCGGCATGGATGCGTTGCGCTCGCGTCATGGCATCAACCAATAACAAATCGCCCAGCCCTTTTCCCTGGTATTGTCGATCTACAGCCAACCGACCCAGCCGAACACCGGGAATCCGGCGCGGTAGCTGCTTTCGCCAGGGTTCGGGCAGATGTCGATTATCGAGTTCGGCCAAGGTCAATGCGTAGTACCCGCAAATCCGGGTCGGTTCGCTCCCGTGGATGGCAACAAAGGTTCTCGACAATCCCTTTTCCTGATGCTGACGTGCGACCTGTTGTAACCAAACGTTCAGTGACTCACGTCCACAATCGAAGATCTGCCGATCAAGGCTCCCAGCGAAAGGTGTTATCTTCATCCGCATTTTTGACTTTTTGGTAGTGTTCCATGGCGGCCAGCAATCGGGCATTGGGTTTGAATGGTTTTTCCATCAACTCCAGGAGCCACTGCCAGTCACGCGGGCTCAAGCGGATCACTTCCTCGCGCTCAATGACCTGTTGCGCCTCTTTGAGCGCGGCTTGCACCAAAAACTGATTGACCGTCGCACCGCTCAGTTGGGCGGCACGGCACAGCGTTTCGTAAACATCATGCGGCACTCTCGCGCCAATGCGATCCTGCTTGGTAACGGCTGTATTCACCACAAAGCCTCCCAGCGACTGAAAGCATTATTATAGTGTAGTCGCCATTTTGGCGCCATGATTCTGGCCGCATCCATAACTACTTCCACCCGGAGGAGCATGTAGGCAACAATATTTGCTGGCGTTTACTGATAATACTATTACCCTGGTGTCTCGCGGGTGATCTGTCGCTCAATGCTCAGAACCAGACTCATCCAACAAAACGATTCGGATCGTGGCTTCGAACGATCTCCCCTTATTCGTTAGGGCTTGGCATTAGCGTGGCTGATTGCTGCGTGTTCGGCCAATTCCTCATTAATAAAACCCGAAATCATTGCACGGTAAACCTGTTCTGTAACGGACGGGTTTGCACCTAATTCTCGCGATAGCGACATGACTTTGGCAATGACTTGCTCGACGCGCTGAGGCGCCTTCACGTCGTCCGTAGTTTTCTTGAAACGAGCCGCTTGCTGCACATAGCTTCCGCGTTCCGCCAGAAGGCCAGGGCAAGCTGAATTTCTTCTGCTGCAGCTTGGCCGCGCAGTGCGGCAACCAGCGTGAGGCCAAAATCTATCCCGGCAGTAACCCCGCCGCCGGTGATCAGATTCTCGTCCCGAACCACGCGCTCCTTGACGGGTATGGCGCCCAATTCGGGGAGGAGATCATGATAACGCCAATGCGTCGTCGCGCGCCGTCCCGTGAGTAACCCTGCTGTGCCGAGCAGCAAGGCGCCTGTGCAGACAGAGGAAACAAACTGCGCCGATGCTGCCTGGCGCTGCACCCAGGTTTGTACCTCCTGATCCAGAAGCAGGGCGTTGATGCCCGCTCCACCGGGTATGCACAGCACATCTACCTGCGGCCCGTCCGCGAGAGTAGCCGTTGGCTCCAGACGCAGCCCCGCAGAACAGGCCACCGGCTCGCGGGTTTTCCAGAATAGATGGACCTTGCAATCCGGCAAGGCGGAAAAATCTCATAAGGTCCCGCCAGATCCAGTAATTGTAATCCAGGGAATACCAGAAAGCCGATAGATATTTGCATTGATTGCACTCCCGACTCATAGCAAGTTCATCCCACCATCCACCATGATTACCTCTCCGGTCAGATAAGTCGACTCGGTCAGCATCAGCGCAACATCGGCAATATCCTGCGGGCTGGCGCTGCGGCTCATGGGCGCTTCACGCACCCACTGCTGACGAATCTCGACCCAGTCCTCCGTCAACGGCGTATCTACCAGGCCCGGAGCAATGGCATTGACGCGGATAGCGGGACCCAGGCTTTTGGCCAGCAACCGGGTGACATGAATCAATGCGGCCTTGCTGGCCGCGTAAGGTATGGAAGCCCCTTTGGGGCGGACCCCGGCATGGGAGCTGATATTCAGCACCGACGCCGGTTTTTCTGCACTTGAGGCCGCGCGCAGATAGGGTTCACTCAGGGCAATGAGCTGCCAGGGTGCGACTACATGGAGCTCGTAGAAGCGATGCCAGATCTCTGGCGTCGCTGCCCGAAGATCCTGATGAGGAATGACGCTGGACGCCCCCGCATTGTTGACCAGCACATCCAACCGACCGTAGTGGGCGATCACCTCGTCGATGAGCACTTGCCGCGCTGCTTCATCCAGCAGATCGGCCTGAAAATACCGGGCGCCAGACAGAGTGGCTGCTGCTTGCAGACCGGCCGCAGCGGAAGCGCGGGAATGCAGGGCCACCCGATAGCCGACCTGCGTCAATCGTTGCGCAATGGCCAGACCAATGCCGGAGGTGGCACCAGTCACCAGTGCGACGCGGGCGTTATCGGTCATGGCATTTCCTGGGAATCATAGGTAGATACCTCCAGAAGATTCCCGTCGGGATCTCGGAAGTAGACGGAAGTGATTGGCCCTGTAGCTCCGGTGCGGGACACGGGTCCCGCTTCGAGGGCTACCCCGCAGTTTTGCAGATGAACGAGCACTTCCTGAATCTCATCCGTAACGATAAAGCACAAATCCGCCGATCCGCAAACAGGATGGGCGGCATGGGGTGCGATGGGCCGCGCTGCGGGGTGCAGGTTGATTTTTTGCTGTCCGAAAACCAGGGCCTTGCGGCCCTCAGCAAAGGTGATTTCCTGCATGCCCAATACCTGTGAATAAAAGGCAGTGCTGACAGATATATCCTGTACCGTCAGCACCAGATGATCCAGTCGGTCGATATGCATGCCTTGTCCTCAATTCCTTGTGCATTGCCGATTTACCATGCCCAGCACATCCTCCATGGTAATGACTGGCAAGTCGTGCAGGGCGGCAAAACGCGCGATATCCGCGCCACGCGCCATGCTGCCATCGGGGTTCATGGGGAATTTCACCCCGCCCTGAAGATGAGTGAAAAACCTAACACAAAATCCGCTGCGAACCCACCAGACAAAAACCAGAAGATCAATGGCCATGACTGGACTTGAGTTCTACGTAGAATCCTGCTGCAACGTCATCTACCTAAAAAACGCGACACAAGATGCAGTCCACGTGACTTTTCGACCGGTCAGATTTCGGATAAGCATGCGCCAAGAATCTGCCTAAGCCTCAGAGGCCAGCAAGTTCATCTGCCCCGCATTGCTGAGTGATTCCTCCCCCTTATTCAAGCTGCTCACGGTCACTCCCAGCAAACGGATGGAAGGAGGGGATCCAGAGGACAGAGCTTTGTCCAGCAACCCGGGTAAGCAGGCATGGATGGTCTCCGGGCGCCAGATTGACTGTGAGTAGCTATATGCGCGGGTGACCGTTGTAAAATCAGCAAAACGGACCTTGATGCCTACCGTCCGCCCGGCCAACCCCTGCGCCTGCAGATGGGCCGAAACCTGTCCCGCCATTTCCTGCAAAATGCTCAACATGCGGTGTCGGTCTTCCAGATTCTGAGGAAATGTCCGTTCGACGCCCACCGATTTCCTGGCTCGACTCGGTTGCACCGGGCGATGGTCCCTGCCCCGGGCAATCTCGGCAAACCAGGCACCGGCCTTGCCGAATTGGGCAATCAAGGTTTCCCGTGGGGTATTGCGTAGGTCCAACACCGTATGGATCCCCATGGCGGAGAGTTTTTTCACGGTGGCCGGCCCAACCCCATGGAGTTTGCCCACGGAAAGCGGAGACAGAAAGGCCAGACCCTTTTCGGGGGGAATCACAAAGAGCCCGTCCGGCTTGCGCCAATCGGACGCCAGCTTGGCCAGCAATTTGTTGTAAGACACACCCGCCGAAATGGTCAGGCCCGTTTCCTGGCGTACCGAGGCCCTGATCTCCCGGGCAATCTGGACGGCCAGAATGCCATTGGCGGTGGCCGCCGTGACATCCAGAAACGCTTCGTCCAGCGACAGGGGTTCTATAAGGGAGGTATACCGGTGCAGGATGGTCATGATCTGACGGGAACTGTCCCGGTAAGCCTCCATGCGGGGCCGCAGAAAAATGGCCTGGGGGCAGAGCGAGCGGGCACGGGCTGCGGTCATGGCCGAGTGGATACCATAGTGGCGGGCTTCATAACTGCAGGTCGCCACGACCCCCCGCCCCGCAGGATCGCCACCGACGATGACGGGTTTGCCTCGAAGTTCGGGATAGTCGCGCTGCTCCACGGCAGCAAAGAATGCATCCAAGTCTACATGGATGATCTTGCGCAGATCGGCCATGACGCTGTCAGCAGACTCGACCAAAAGCGGTCTTTTCCATGCCAGATAGTGTATCAAAGTCCGACCGGAAGGGGCATCGAGGTCGACGATGCCCTGGAGAGGAAACAGGCAGGATTACCAACCCGTGAGGACTTCATCCAGTGGATAGAGACATCATCATCTAGGGATGCTCCACCACGCTCAGATGTAACGGCACAAGCTTTGCCACTGAAACGGGGCCGCAGACCAGTGCCAGATCAACTTACTTCAGAGCCGAAAACTCAGGATGAAACTATTTTGTCGCGGATGATACTTTTTTGTCCGTTAACAACTCACGATAATCCTTGCTTATCCTTATTCAACCGTCACCGCTTTGGCTAAATTCCGAGGACGATCCACATCCGTGCCTTTGACCAGGGCAGCGTGGTAGGCCAGCAGTTGTACCGGAATAACATGCACCACCGGGGAGAGCAGACCGGTATGGCGGGGCAGGCGCAGCACATGGATGCCTTCGCTGGCGCTGAAATGGCTGTCGGCGTCGGTGAACACGTATAACTCCCCGCCTCGGGCGTGCACTTCCTGCATGTTCGCGGCAACTTTTTCCAGCAGGCGGTCGTTGGGCGCAATGACCACCACCGGCATGTTGCTGTCCACCAGAGCCAGTGGGCCATGCTTGAGCTCTCCGGCGGGGTAGGCTTCAGCGTGAATGTAAGAGATTTCCTTGAGCTTGAGGGCGCCTTCCAGAGCGATGGGATAATGCAGGCCACGCCCCAGAAAAAGGGCATGCTCCTTGCCCGCGAAACGCGCCGCCCAGCCCTGGATTTGCGGCTCCAGATTCAGGGCATGCTGGACGCTACCCGGAAGTTGACGGAGCGCGTCCAGGTGTCCGGCCTGGGCGTCGGCATCCAGTCGTCCCTGCGCCTTGGCGAGTGAAATAGCCAATAAATACAAGGCGGCCAGTTGGGTGGTGAAGGCCTTGGTAGAAGCCACCCCGATTTCGGGTCCGGCCCGGGTCAGAAAACGCAGGGCCGAGGCTCGGGGGATGGCACTTTCGGCCACGTTGCAAATGGACAGGGTGTACTCATGACCCAGTTCCTTGGCGCGCTTCAGGGCCTCAAAAGTATCCAGCGTTTCCCCCGACTGGGACAGGGTCACAATGAGCTGGCGCGGGTTGGGAATGGAATCCCGGTAACGATACTCATGGCCCAACTCTGTCTGCGCCGGGATTCCTGCAATACTTTCCAGCCATTGCCGGCCTACCAGGGTCGCATAATGGCTGGTGCCTGATGCCAGAAAAAGCACGCTGTCCACATCCTTGAAAATTTCTGGGGCCTGCGTACCCCACAAATCCGTCAGATTCAGTTGGCTATTCAGTGCTCCTTCCAGAGTATCTGCCAGAGCACGGGGCTGCTCGTGGATTTCCTTCTGCATGAAATGCCGATATGGACCCAGATCGACTGCAGCCGCGCTGAGCTCACTCCAATGTTCAGCACGGTGTTGCGGTAGTCCGGCCTGATCGGTGATGACGAGGCTATCCCGCTCCAACAAGGCCACATCGCCATCTTCCAGATACAGCACACGCCGGGTCACTGGCAGCAGGGCCGCCACATCCGAGGCGAAATAATGCCCATCGTCGGCAATGCCCAGCAACAAGGGACAACCCATCCGCGCCACACAAAGCTGCTCCGGGTCAGTGCGGGACAAAACCGCAATCGCATAGGCACCCTGCAATTCCGCCACTGTCTGACGCACGGCCGTCAACAAATCGGGGGCACTCTGCCGGTAGAAATGGACCAGATGGGCGATGACTTCCGTATCGGTTTCGGAGGTGAACACATAACCCGCCTGCTCCAGACGCTGACGCAAGGCATGGAAGTTTTCGATAATACCGTTATGCACCACGGCAATGTGTTCCTGGGAAATCATGGGATGGGCATTACATTCCGCCACCCCGCCATGGGTCGCCCAGCGAGTGTGACCGATACCCAGCAAACCCTGAATGGCCCGCGCTTCTGCGGCTGCCGTCAATTCCGCCACCCGGCCAACGCTGCGCACCCGTTCCAAAGTAGGGAGCTGTCCCGGCAGCGCCTGCAGCATGGCCAAGCCTGCCGAATCGTAGCCGCGATATTCCAGGCGCCGCAATCCCTCCAGAATCATGGGAACCAGATCAGTCTGACTGACACCACCGACAATACCGCACATAATTTTTCCCCCCTGAAACAGGAACAGCCACAAGTCTCGATTTTATTTAGGTTGCCGCTTGGGGCGCTGCCAATCGGGAACGGAACGCTGGGGGCTGCGGCTTAGCGTCAAACCACCGGCCGCCACATCCTTGGTGATGGTACTGCCCGCACCAATGGTGGCGCCATCCCCCACCTTTACCGGAGCGACCAGCTGCGTCGCCGAGCCCACAAATACATCATTGCCGATCAGGGTCTTGTGTTTGTTGACCCCATCATAATTACAGGTGATGGTTCCCGCACCCACATTCACCCCGGTGCCGATTTCCGAATCACCAATGTAGGTCAGGTGATTGGCCTTGGAACCAGCACCAATGCGCGATGCTTTGACCTCGACATAATTGCCGATATGCGCTGCGACGCCAATATCACTGCCGGGACGAATCCTCGCGAACGGCCCAATACGTGCCCCCGCACCAATATGCGCGCCTTCGAGCACGCTGTAGGGCAGGACTTCCACATCATCGGCAATGTCCACATCCTGAAGAACAACGCCCATACCGATACGCACCCGATCCCCCAGGCGTACCTTGCCGATACAAAGAACATTGGGATCCAGCCAGCAATCCTGGCCACAGTGCAGGGAGCCACGAATATCCAATCGCTCCGGATCTGCCAGACGCAGCCCCTGCCGCTGCAACTGCATGACCTGACGGCGCTGATAAATTCTTTCCAGTGCCGCCAGCTGGATCGGATCATTGACGCCCAGTGCCTCACTGGCATCCTGGAAGGTAAAAGGCCAGACGGAGTGCTGACGGTCATGGGCAGTGGCCACCACATCGGTCAGGTAAAACTCACCTTGGGCATTATTGGCAGACAAGTCTGCCAACCAGTCGTGCAAGGGGGCCACCGGCAATACCATCATGCCCAGATTGACCTCAGCAATAGTCTGTTCTTGCGCATTGCAGTCTTTCTGCTCACGGATGGCCAGCACCTGGCCCTGCGCATTACGGACAATACGTCCGTAACCCTGGGGTTGTTCGAGCATCGCGGTACTAAGCCCTACTGCGTCTTTGGGCGTTTCTGCCAGAAAGGCCTGCAAGGTGTCTGAAGTCAGCAACGGGACATCTCCGTAGAGGACCAACACCCGGTCTGCGCCATTCAGGCCCGGCAATGCTGCCCTGAGCGCATCTCCCGTCCCTTGTTGCTTGTGCTGATGCCACCACTGCACGGACCAATCAGAACCCTGTTTTTTCACCAGCTCCGCGCCATTGCCGATGACCACATGCAACTGGCGTGGCTGCAAGTTCTGCGCCGTTTCCAGAACATGCTCCAGCAGGGGTTTGCCACCCAGGGGATGCAACACCTTGGGTTGCGCAGAGCGCATACGGGTACCCTGTCCGGCGGCAAGAATCACAATATCGGTGGTTATCGACTCCATGGCTCTATCCTCAAAATGCACAAACCCCAGTCACCAAAAGCGACCGGGGTCCGTGAAACCTGTCCAGAGACAGGACGCCTCCATAGCTGGCAATTAACGCAGCAGGCCTTGTTCGCGCAAGCGCTGCACCGCTTTCAGGCGGGCGATTTGCGCCAGCAGTTCACCCTGGGCTGCCGCATAATCCATCTGATCCAGATTGCCAGCCAAGCGGGCTTCGGCAGCCTGCTTGGCGGCCAGCGCCTTGGCTTCGTCTATATCCGTGGCCCTTTCTGCCGAATCGGCCAGAACCGTCACCACATCTGGCTGGATTTCCAGCATCCCGCCGTTGACGAACAGATACTCGGTATTTTCACCGTGAATAATCCGCAGCTCGCCGGGACGTAATCCGGTCAACAAAGGCGCGTGGCGGGGCAAAATTCCCAGCTCACCCATCTCACCGGGAGCAACCACCATGGTCGCTACCCCTTCGTAGATGCTGCCTTCTGCACTGACGACCCGCACATCAATGGTCATGGTCATCCCTTATCCCTGCTGCAGCTTTTGCGCCTTGGCAATCGCTTCGTCAATAGTACCCACCATGTAAAAAGCCTGTTCCGGCAGATGATCATATTCACCGGCGACAATGGCCTTGAACCCGCGAATGGTGTCTTTCAGTGATGCATAAGTACCGGGACTACCCGTAAATACTTCGGCGACGAAGAAAGGCTGGGACAAAAAGCGCTGAATTTTACGCGCCCGGGAAACTAGCAGCTTGTCATCTTCCGAAAGTTCATCCATGCCCAGAATGGCGATGATGTCCTGCAATTCCTTGTAGCGCTGCAGGGTCTTCTGACAGGCACGGGCCACATCATAGTGCTCCTGACCGACAATGGCAGGATCCAGCTGACGACTGAAGGAATCCAGAGGATCCAGAGCGGGGTAAATACCCAGTTCAGCAATCTGCCGGGACAACACCACCGTGGCATCCAAGTGGGCGAAGGTCGTGGCCGGGGAAGGATCGGTGAGGTCATCGGCAGGTACATAAACCGCCTGCACAGAGGTGATGGAACCCACTTTGGTAGAGGTAATCCGTTCCTGGAGCTTACCCATTTCTTCGGCCAGAGTCGGCTGATAACCCACTGCGGAAGGCATACGCCCGAGCAGTGCGGACACTTCAGTTCCGGCCAGGGTGTAACGGAAGATGTTATCAATAAACATCAGAATATCGCGGCCTTCATCGCGGAAATGCTCCGCCATGGTCAGGCCGGTCAACCCGACGCGCAGACGGTTGCCGGGGGGCTCATTCATCTGGCCGTAGCACAATGCTACTTTGTCGATCACTCCAGAGTCGGTCATTTCGTGGTAGAAGTCATTGCCCTCACGGGTTCTTTCACCGACACCGGCAAACACGGAATAACCGGTGTGCTCAATGGCAATATTACGAATCAGTTCCATCATCAACACGGTCTTGCCCACGCCGGCGCCGCCGAAGAGGCCGACCTTGCCACCCTTGGCGAAAGGACAGACCAGATCAATGACCTTGATGCCGGTTTCCAGCACTTCGGTGCTGGCGGCCAGTTCGTCGAAATTGGGAGCAGGACGGTGGATGGCCTTGCGCTCTTCAGTCTGCACCGGACCCTTGCCATCCACGGGATCCCCGAGGACGTCCATGATGCGGCCCAAGGTACCGTTGCCCACTGGAACGCTGATGGGCGCACCGGTGCGGGCAACGGCCAGACCGCGCTTCAAGCCTTCGCTGGGCCCCATGGCAATGCCCCGGGCCACGCCGTCACCCAACTGTGCCTGTATTTCGATGGTGAGATTTTTTTCCGTGATGACCACGGCTTCCATGATCTCCGGGACCTCTCCGCGAGGAAAGGCGACATCGATCACTGGCCCGATCACCTGGACAATGTGGCCGACGGCATGTTCTTTAGCTACCGCTTCGCTCATGATTTAACCCTCAAAAATTCCAAAAATGCTGTACATGATCCTTAAACCGCCGCTGCACCTGCGCTGATTTCGGCGATTTCCTGAGTAATGGCTGCCTGACGCGCCTTGTTGTAGGCCAACTGCAGATCGCCCACCATCCGCTTAGCGTTATCCGAGGCATTTTTCATGGCCACCATACGCGCGCTCTGTTCGCAGGCCAGATGTTCGATCACCGCCTGATACACGACCGATTCCACATAACGATGCATCAGCTTGTCGAGTACCGGACGCGCCTCCGGTTCGTAAATATAATCCCACATCTCCGCCGGTTTTTCGGCGGGCACTTCGGGTTTTTCCACAGGCAACAACTGCTCCAGAGTGGCGCGTTGCAGCATGGTATTCACAAAACGGGACGAAACCAGATAAACCACATCCACTTCGCCCTTGGCATAAGCATCCGCCATGGCCCGGATCGGTCCGATCATGTCGGCCAGATTGGGTTTGTCACCCAGCCCGTTCAGCTCGGCCACCAGATGCGCGCCATGCCGCCGCAAAAATCCCAGCCCCTTGTTACCCATGACCGCGAGATCCGAACTGACTCCCTGATCATGCAGATCATGCATTTTATGCACGACCTGACGCAGCACGTTGACGTTCAACGCACCGCAGAGGCCACGGTCCGTGGTGATCACCAGAAACCCGGCCTTTTTGACGGGTCGGACCTGCATCAATGGATGTTCGTACTCCGGGTGCGCCAGCGCCAGATGACCCAGGACCTCACGGATTTTCTCCGCATAAGGCCGGGCGGCACGCATCCGTTCCTGCGCGCGCCGCATCTTGCTTGCAGCCACCATTTCCATGGCGCGGGTGATCTTGCGCGTGTTTTTTACGCTCTTGATCTGACCGCGAATTTCCTTGGCATTGGCCATGCTGCTCTCCTAGTACGTCGAACTGGACTTGAACTGCTTGACTGCTGCGTCGAGCTGCTTTTTGAAGTCGTCGGTGAGCTCTTTTTTCTCTTCGAGCCCGGCCATCAAGTCCTTGTTGTTGCTGTGCAGGTAAGCCAGCAGAGCTTTCTCGAAAGGCCGCACCTTGGCCACTTCCACATCATCCAGGGCACCGCTGCTGGCTGCAAACAGGGATACCGCCTGTTCGGCTACCGACATGGGCGCAAACTGGTCCTGCTTCAGCAATTCGGTGACCCGCTTGCCGCGTTCAATCTGCTTACGGGTGATTTCATCCAGATCCGAAGCAAACTGGGCGAAAGCCGCCAGTTCACGATACTGCGCCAGATCCAGACGAATACCACCACCCAGCTTCTTGATGATTTTGGTCTGGGCGGCACCACCCACACGGGATACCGAGAGACCGGCGTTGATGGCAGGCCGAATACCCGAGTTGAACAAATCGGTTTCCAGATAAATCTGGCCGTCGGTGATGGAAATCACGTTGGTGGGCACGAAGGCGGAAACGTCACCCGCCTGGGTTTCAATGATCGGCAGAGCGGTCAAGGAACCGGTCTTGCCTTTCACTGCGCCGTTAGTGAATTTTTCGACGAAATCAGCGTTGACCCGCGCGGCGCGCTCCAGCAAACGGGAGTGCAGGTAGAACACGTCGCCCGGATAGGCTTCGCGGCCTGGAGGACGGCGCAGCAACAGGGAAATCTGCCGGTAGGCCCAGGCCTGCTTGGTCAGATCGTCATACACAATCAGGGCGTCCATACCGCGATCCCGGAAGAATTCGCCCATGGTGCAACCGGAATAGGGTGCCAGGTACTGCATGGCCGCTGACTCAGAAGCGTTGGCAGCGATAACCGTGGTGTATTCCATGGCGCCATACTCTTCCAGCTTGCGGACTACACCCGCTACGGTGGAGGCCTTCTGGCCGACCGCGACATAGATACAGTAAACACCCTTGCCTTTCTGGTTGATGATGGCATCCACCGCGACCGCCGTCTTGCCGGTCTGGCGGTCACCGATGATCAGCTCGCGCTGACCACGACCCACCGGCACCATGGCATCAATGGACTTGACGCCGGTCTGCATGGGTTCGTCCACACTCTGACGATCGACGACGCCAGGCGCGATTTTTTCGAGGACGTCAAATTCCTTGGCATCGACCGGGCCTTTGCCGTCAATGGGTTGACCCAGGGCATTGACGACCCGGCCAAGCAATTCCTTACCGATGGGAATCTGCATGACCTTACCGGTGCATTTGACGATACCGCCCTCTTCGAGGCCGGAGAACTCTCCCAGCACTACGGCGCCGACATTGTCCTGTTCCAGATTCATGGCCAGCGCATAGCGGCCGCCGGGGAGTTCGAGCATCTCGCCGTACATGACGTCTTCCAGACCGTGAATGCGTAGGATGCCGTCGCTCAGGCTGATGATGGTGCCCTGTGAGCGCGTTTCAACGCGGCCTTCAAAGCCAGCGATGCGTGCGCGGATCAGGTCACTGATTTCCGATGGATTCAGTTGTTGCATACTATGTTCCTCAAGACTTTAGCTGCGAAGGGTTCGGGCAAGCTGCTGCACTTGTCCACGCACGGAAGCATCTATGGTGAGATCACCCGTATGAATTACGAGACCGCCAATCAGGGAAGCATCTACCGACTCACGAAAAGCGACTTGGCGACCGCTGAAACGCTGCTCAAGAGCAGCCTGGACAGCGCCTTTCTGCTGCGCATCCATCGCCACCGCACTGGTGACCAGTACGTCCACAATCCCTTCGTCATGGCGCACGGCTTCGTCAAAAAGCTGGGCAATTTCTGCTGCTGCAGCCCAGCGATCGTTGTGTGTCAGAAGCCCAAGAAAAGACTGCCACGCGCTCTGCTCAACCGTCACCGGAGCAGCGGCCAGCAAGGCAACCTTGTCAGCCTCCGGCCGTTCAGGGTCATTCAGGAAGGCCTGGGCCTGCTTATCCGCAACCATGGCCGTCAGTACTTGCAGCGATTCTGCCCAGGCCTGCTGTTGGCCGGATTGCTTGGCCAGACCGTAAAGTGCTTCCGCGTAAGGCCGCGCCACCGTGATCAGATCTGCCATTTCAGATCCTCACAATTGACCGACCATACGGTCGATAATGTCGCGATGGGCATTCTGGTCAATTTCCCGATGCAATATGCGCTGGGTGCCATCAACCACCAGCTCAACCACCTGGCCACGCAGAACCTCACGCGCCCGATTGGTTTCCACATCGATTTCCGCCCGGGCTCCGGCAATAATCCGGTCCGCTTCTTCACGGGCCTTGCTCTGGGCTTCTTCACGCAGTTCCACACCACGGCGCTCGGCATTGGCGATGATTTCTGCCGCCTTGTCCTTGGCTTCCCGCAACATTTCTGCTGCGCGCTTTTGGGCCAGGACCATTTCTTCTTTACCACGCTCGGCAGCAGCAAGTCCGTCGGCAATTTTCGCACGACGCGCGTCCATGACCTTGCGCAGGGGACCATACATATACTTGTACAACAACGCCACGAGAATGACGAAGGTGATCAGCTGTATGATCAGTGTTCCATTGATACCTACTGGATTCATGACTACCTCACTTGCAAGTGGGCCGGATCAACCGGACCCGCATCAGCCCAGGAACGGGTTGGCGAAGAGGAACCAGAAACCGAAGGCCAGAATGATGAAAGGGAAGGATTCCATCAAGCCAGCAAAAATAAAGGTGTTCACCAGCAGCTGCGGGCGCATTTCGGGCTGACGGGTGATACCTTCGATGGTCTTGGAAGTGATCAGACCCCAGCCAATGGCGGAACCCAGTCCAGCGGCGCCAAAAATGATACCGACAGCAATGGCTGTGGCAGCTACGATAATGGTATGTGCGTCCATGATAACTCCTTACAAGTGTCGCAAAAGTGAAATAATGTAAACTTTTAATGATCCTGCATATTCGCCATGCCGAGATAAACCACCGTCAGCACAGTGAAAATAAACGCCTGCAGGATGATGATCAAACTTTCAAACAGGGACCAGACCGTACCCATCACCAGCTCGCCCCACCAGGGCAACAGCGCCAGGAGGAGAAATACCAGCTCTCCGGCGAACATGTTCCCAAACAGTCGCAAACCCAGGCTCAGGGGCTTGGTAATTTCTTCAATCACCGACATGATGATATTCATCGGGAACAGCCAGATACCGAAGGGGTGGGTCAGGTAGGTTTTGAAGTAGCTGAAGCCCTTCACCCGCAGATTGGTGGCAATCATCACCAGAAATACGGTGATGGAAACACCCAGCGTGGTATTCAGATTGACCGTAGGTGTCACCCGAAATTCAGGGATGCCAAACCAGTGGGCAATAATGCCCGGCAGATAAGCTGGGATCACGTCCATGCTGTTCATCAGCAGGATCCACAAAAAAACCGTAATGGCCATGGGTGCGATCAGCGGATCTTTGACCGGGAAGCTTCCCTGGACCAGATCGTCAATGAAATCGACGACGCCTTCCAACCAGTTTTGCATGCCACTGGGGGTGCTCGTCTGCAGTTTTGCGCCAACCACCATCCCGGTAATGACCAGAATGGCAGCCATGATCCAACCCATGACAATGGTGTCCAGATCAAACGTCCAGAAACCGGAACCCACGGTCCAGTTGACAAGGTGATGGGCGATATCGCCTGATGCCACGCTTAACTCCTTTGCCTGATACGTTCCCGCATCAGAAATGCCAAAAATACGAAATGGGCCAGCAAAAATCCGGCAACCAACCCGATAACGGGCAGGTGCAGCCAGAAAATTGCCAATATGAGACCCAGTATGGTGATGATCCAGCGCTGCAACACCGCTCCACCCAGCCGCCGAGCGGCAAGATGCGTAGAAGCGGGGAGCGCGATCAGGCGACCACCCAGGATGAGCATGTTGATAACGCTCAAAAATGCCGCAAACAGCAGTGCGTAAGCTTCTTGTCGTCCCCAGCGCCATGCCGTCACGGCTGCCAGAAACAGGGCCAACGTCAACACCGTCGCAGTGACTCGCCCGACATAAGACGAGAAGTTCACCATGCCCACTTGTTTTTCTTGCTCTTTCAATGGGCAAAACTCAAATACAGGCGGAGTCTAAACACGCAGATGCTCAGCGTCAAGAGCATTCCCGCCGCCTTCCATCAGATTTCATTGTCATTCAAGTTCACGCCCAGGCGTTGCAGGAGCATGGCTTCCTGTTCGTGATTTTCCCAACGGATCCGCAGCTCCCCGCCCTGACCATGGGGACGCAGATCAATGCTGAGGCCCAGGCTGGATTGGATGAGCGCCGCCAATGCCGCACTGTTAGGATCAGTTTGCGCGTGCTGCGGGGGGGGATTCTGCACTTTCTGGACCAGTTTTTCGGTGGCCCGGACACTGAGACTCTGCCGCACTACCTGCTCCGCCAGAACCTGCTGTTGCGGCTCGTTCAGGGTCAGCAAAGCGCGGGCATGACCGGCACTCAAGGCGCCATTTTCCACATAGGGGTGCAGCGCAGCGGAAAGGCGCAGCAGACGTAACTGGTTACTGATAGCCGCCCGGGAGCGGCCGAGGGTGGCTGCCAGGGCTTCATGGCTGAGGCCAAACTCATCGAGCAGCCGCTGTAATGCCTGGGCTTCTTCGAGGGGGTTCAGGTCCTGGCGCTGAATGTTCTCGATGATGCCGATGGCCAGTGCCTGTTCGTCACCACAATCGCGGACCACCGCCGGAATCTGGGTCAGCCCCGCGATTTGTGCCGCCCGCCAGCGCCGCTCGCCAGCGATAATTTCATAGCGACCACCACCCACAGTGCGCACCACAATCGGTTGAACGACCCCCTGATGACGAATGGAGTCGGTCAACTCTTGCAAGGTAGATTCGGAAATTACGCCACGCGGCTGATAACGCCCTCTTTGCAGTAAGTCCACGGGAATTTCGCGCATCGTCCCGGTAGCAGCACTTTCATTGGCAAACAGTGCATCCAGACCCCGGCCCAAGCCTACCCGTTTCATGGATTTTTCTCCCGCTGCAGAAATTCTTTGGCCAGTCCCTGATACGCGATGGCGCCAGCACAGGAAGGATCATATTCCAGAGCAACCCGACCAAAACTGGGGGCCTCGGCCAGGCGAATATTACGGGGAATGACCATCTGGTAGAGCTTGTCGGGAAAATGCCGCTCCAGCTCTTGCCCGACC
Organism: Acidithiobacillus marinus; assembly: GCF_002847505.1. Classification (GTDB taxonomy): domain Bacteria; phylum Pseudomonadota; class Gammaproteobacteria; order Acidithiobacillales; family Acidithiobacillaceae; genus Acidithiobacillus; species Acidithiobacillus marinus. The sequence continues at coordinate 80,415 of NZ_MXAV01000056.1, read as the reverse complement.
TCCGAAGACAGACGATTGCGATTATCGAACATGGTCCGCAACAGGCCGTCCACCTGCAGGCGCGGATTGAGCTGGGCACGTACACGCCGGACCGTATTCAGCAACTGGGTGAGGCCCTCCAGGGCATAATATTCACATTGCATGGGAATCAGCACGCTATCCGCCGCGACCAGCGCATTGATAGTCAACATATTCAGAGCGGGCGGGCAATCAATCAGCACGTAATCAAAATCTGCGGCTTCAGTCAAAGCCCTCTTCAGGTGCTGCTCCCGATCCGGGCGCGGATAGATTTCCACTTCAGCACCTGCGAGATCCGGGCTGGAAGGGGCCAGGAACAGTCCGGCAGGAGACACTGTCTGCAGGACCGCAGCAAGGGGCAGCTCCCCGAGTAGAACATGATAAATACTGGCCGCCGCATTACCCACCTGGCCAAGGCCGGTACTGGCATTCGCCTGGGGATCGAGGTCCACCAGCAACACCCGCTTGCCATTCTGGGCAAGTCCGGCGGCCAGATTGACGGCAGTCGTGGTTTTTCCCACGCCACCTTTTTGATTGGCAACGGCAACTGTACGCATTTTTTGGGGATGATTTCCGGTGCAGCCTGCAATTTCCCAAGAATACCCTGTCCACTCGCGGGGGGCTAGGGCATTTGCACCGGACTTCTCCAAATCAAAAGCTTACGGGAGGGCTGATCGGGAATGTGCAGATCATGACAGCGAATGTCCAGGGAAGCGGCGCGCGGCCAGTCGGCCAGCTCCTCTTCAACCCCAGGGCCTTTCAAGGCCAATACCTGGTTATGCGGCCCCTGAAGATGGCTGGTCATCTGGTCCAGGCGCGCCAGAGGGGCGGTAGCGCGGCTGATAATCCGGTCGGGCAAAATCTCTGGCTGATAATGCTCACTGGTCAGCGGCGCAATCTGCACATTGGTCAGACCAAGCTCGGCGACGACGCTGCGCAAAAAGGCCACCCTCTTGGCCGCTGGCTCCACCAGCGTAAAATCCTGTGCCGGTCGGCAGATAGCCAGTGGAATGCCCGGCAAACCGGCACCACTACCAATGTCCACCACCAAACCCGGTTCCAGAAAAGGTAAAACAGCCAGACTGTCGAGAATATGGCGAGGAATCATGTCCCGGGGATCGCGCACCGCCGTCAGATTGTGGGTCGCATTCCAGCGCTGCAGGAGGAGCAAATAATTCAGCAGCAACACACGCTGCTCGGGCGTAATCCCTTCCAGCGACATACCTGCTAGCCCCGCAGCGAGGATTTGCGCGAGCAGAGCCGCAGAAACCGGCGGCATCAGCCCGCCTGCAAGAGGCTGCGACGTTTCACGTGAATCAGCAACAGGGATATGGCGGCGGGGGTCACCCCCGGTATGCGGCTGGCGAGGCCGATGGTCTGGGGGCGTTGCCGACTCAGGCGCTGCATCACTTCGGTGGACAAACCACGCACGGCGCTGTAATCCATATCCTCGGGAATGCACATTCCCTCCCAGCGGGCCGCACGCTCAATTTCATCCTGCTGTCGAGCGATATAGCCCGAATATTTGCATTCAATCTCCAACTGCTCACTCACTCGCGAATCCGCACAACCCGACAAGGCCAGAACTGCTGTCAGGCTGGCATAATCCCAGTCGGGTCGGCGCAGCAGTTCCAGAGCGGTCACATCCCGAGTCAGGGGCTGGCCCAGATGCGCGGCAATGCGCACTGCCAATGGGTCTTCGGGACGAATACGCAGACTGCGGAAACGCTCGCGTTCACTTTCCAGGTCTTCCTGCTTGCGGCTGAAGGCCGTCCAGCGGGCCTCGTCCACCAATCCCAGTTTCCGACCTTGGGGGGTCAGACGCAAATCCGCATTGTCTTCACGCAACTGCAGGCGATACTCGGCCCGACTGGTAAACATGCGATAGGGCTCATCCAGCCCCCGGGTAACCAGATCATCTACCATCACACCCAGGTAAGCTTCATGGCGTCCCGGCACCCAGGCGGATTGAGAACGGGCCCGCCGCGCCGCATTCAGACCGGCCAGCAGACCCTGGGCCGCCGCCTCTTCGTAGCCAGTTGTGCCATTGATCTGGCCGGCACAAAACAGTCCCGGTAGACGTTGGCTTTCAAGGCTGGGGTACAAATCACGCGGGTCGAGAAAATCATATTCGATGGCATAACCGGGGCGCAGCAGAACCGCATTTTCCAACCCGCGCATGCTGCGCACCAGATCCACCTGCACCGGGAAGGGCAGGCTTGTGGAAATGCCGTTGGGATAGACCTCGTGGGTATCCAGCCCTTCCGGCTCCAGGAAAATCTGGTGGGAGGTCTTTTCGGCAAAACGCACCACCTTGTCTTCAATGGACGGGCAGTAGCGCGGCCCCACGGACTGGATATGCCCGCCATACATGGCTGACTGGTGCAAATTGGCAGCAATGATTTCATGGGTACGGGCATTGGTGTGGGTGATGTGGCAGGCAAGCTGAGGGATATTCACCTGCCGGGTCATAAAGGAAAAGGCCGGGATGGGGTCATCACCGGGCTGCGCTTCGAGCACTGAATAGTCGATACTGCGTCCATCAATACGCGGCGGGGTGCCGGTTTTCAGACGGGCTACGGGAAAGGCCATTTCCCGCAGACGCTGGGACAGGGCATTGGAAGGGGGGTCACCGGCTCGGCCTGCCGCATAATTCTGGTCGCCCATGTGTACCCGCCCGCCCAGAAAGGTGCCGGTAGTCAGAATCACTTGCCCGGCACGCAATTCCAGACCGGTTTCCGTCCGCACCCCGACAAGGCGGTCCTGTTCCATCAGCAAATCTCCGGCCATGCCCTGAAACAGATGCAGGTTGGGGATGTTTTCGAGCAGACGCCGCACCGCACGCTTGTAGAGACTGCGGTCGGCCTGGGCCCGGGTGGCGCGCACTGCCGGGCCCTTGCTGGCATTCAGGGTGCGAAACTGGATACCCGCCTGATCGATGGCCAGCGCCATGACACCCCCCAGAGCGTCGATTTCCTTGACCAGATGCCCTTTACCGATACCGCCAATGGCCGGATTGCAGGACATCTGGCCAATGGTATCCAAATTCTGGGTGAGAAGTAGAGTGCGCACCCCCAAGCGAGCTGCGGCAGCGGCAGCCTCGGTGCCGGCATGCCCACCACCGACCACAATGACATCAAATTCGTTTTGCATCCGTTAATTATCCACGCCAAGCGACAGGTTTTGCAATATCCCCCGCTTTTTTAGGCCTTCCAAACGCCACCGGCACGATCCTCAGCTTCCTGATAAGCCAGGAGCTGCAAATCTGCAAAAGCCTTTTCCAACTCTCCCGGCAGCAGTCGAAAGTCCGGGTTTTGAGGACCGCGCCCGGCATAAGCGCCAGCCCAGGTCTCGTAAAACAATAATCCCTCGGGCTTCAATGCTCGTGCCAAGATGGGAAAAAGCGGGCGATGCAGAAAATGTGCGACGACGATCACGTCAAAAGAGGCCGCTGGCGGTGGCTGGGTCAGTACATCTCGATATTCCGGGTGCAGCCTGGGCTGAATCACAGCCTGCTGCTGAAGCCCCAGGATGGCCGCTTCGGCATAATCCCAGGCCCAGGTTTCCAGACCCTGTTTCGCCAGAAAAAGGGCATTCCCGCCCAGCCCGCAGGCCATATCCAGAGCCGACCCGGTCTTTGGCAACAAGGCCGCCTGCGCCCTGAGCAAGGGCAAAGGCGGCGGGGCTGCATCCCGCGCACTTTCCGCATAACAGGCACTCCAGCGCTGCTGGCGTTGCGCTTCGTCTTCAGGCATGACAGCCATCAGTGTTCATGACGAATGCGCGGCAATAACTCGCTCAAATTGCAGGGCCGATGGCGGTTATCCAGCTGGGGAATGATGATGGCCTCCATCCCCAGACGGACACCTCCCGTAGAACCCGGCAGTAAAAAGACGATGGTGCCCGCACAAATGGCCGCTTCGGCCCGGGACTGCATGGTGCTGGTACCGATTTCTTCGTAGGACAACATGCGGAATAATTCCCCAAAGCCGGGGATCGGCTTGCTGATGAGGGGCGCGATGGCCTCAGGGGTTACGTCGCGACCGGTGACCCCGGTGCCGCCGGTCGCGACAATGACATCGATGGCCGGGTCGGTTATCCAGCTTTGCATCTGCTGGCGCAGTGTTTCAATCGTGTCGGGCAGGATGCAACGCGCCGCTATATGGTGCCCTGCAGCCTGAGCCAGCTCCGCAATTTTGTCGCCGGATTTGTCGGTTTCCGGGGTCCGGGTATCGGACACGGTAAGGATAGCGAGGGCGAGGGGGATAAAGGCTTTACTATCAGATGCAGAGTGCACGGAGCTCACAGCGGAATTTCCTTTACAGGCGACAAGGAAGTCCAGTATAAAAGCCTCCGTCCTGCGCTCCAAATTGTACCGGCCGAAGTCCCCGTATCGGGCAGCTGCCGGGCACTGGTGCCTCTCACGCCCGACTCTGAACTGGAGAGCATCCATGGATGTGTTTCCCCCAGCAGAAACCGACAGCACCGCACAAGCGGCAGCGGCGCGCGCCCCGGAGCGCGTAAAAAGCTGGCAACATCTGACCGCACCCCGACCGGCAGACTGGGTAGCGGCGGGACAGCTCGCCGATGACTGGGATTTTGCCCAGGACATTCTCGATCCCGATGAACGCTCCTGGCTGCGCAGAGAGCAGGGAAGGGTCTTCCTGACCTTGCAGTTTCCAGTCAGCGGTCCGGGGGAAGATGTCTGGACCTTGCGTCCTTTGGGCGTGGTTCTGCACCAGCAAAATCTGACTACGGTGCTGGCGGAAGAACTACCCACCCTCTCGCCTTTTTTTGCGCAGATGGAGCATCTTTCCAGCCCTCCGGAAAGTATCGAGATACTGGCCGCCATCCTGAAAATTCTGGCGCGGAGTTATGAAGAAGCACTACAGCAGCTCAACCAGGCCATTCATGACAATGAACAACAACTGGACTGGACCCAGAGTAATGGCGACTTTTTCACCCTGCTGGAAATCAGTAAAAGTCTGACCCGCTTTGAAGTAGCCCTGGTCGGCAATATTGCCACCGCCTTCAAGATTTCACGGCTGGCGGAAATTCGCGATGACCTGCCCGCCACCCGGCAGGTGGATACCGCACTCCTGGAATTGCAGGTGGCCCATGAGCGCGCCCGGGTGTATGCCGGTACCAGCACCTCGATGATGGACGCTTATGCCGGGATGGTGCAGAACAACATCAACCATGGTCTGAAAGTGGTCACTGTGCTGGCCATGGTGTTTTATGTGCCCAGCATGTTCGCCACCCTGTACGGCGTGAATACCACCCTGCCTTTTCAGAAAACCCACTGGATTTTCTGGGTGATATTATTACTGGGTTTAAGCATTGCCGGGGGTTTGGCGGCATTTTTCAAGCGCAAGGGGTGGATATGAACGGGTGGGAATTTACCAAGGAGCGACAGGATGCTGCACTGGTTTGATGACAAAACCGATGCCCAACTGGAAATCACCAGTGATTTTCAATGGCCCCCACGCGCCACCTGGATTCAGGTCGTCGCGCCCAGCCACGCCGAACTGGAATTTGTCGCCAAGCATCTGCAGGTGCCGGATTATCTATTCCAGGACGTGTCCGATGAAGACGAACGCCCGCGTCTGGAGCGGGACGGCGAAGTCGCCCTGATTATTCTCAAAGTGCCCGCGCCCATGCAGGAAGATGCCGAATTACGCTTTCGCACCCTGCCGGTAGGCCTCTGGCTACTACCCCAGCAAATGGTCACCGCAAGTGCCCACCCCCTGGCACTATGGGATGAATTACGCAGTCAGCGGCAACGTGGCAAGATTCTCGGTGTCCAGGGTTTGCTGGCGGAAATTTTCCAGGCTATCGCCCGGGACTTTTTACGGGCGCTGCGCATCATCAACAACGAAATTGCGGCTACGGAAAAAATTCTCCGTCACTCCCAGAACAACAACGAATTTTTCCGCCTTCTGGCCCTGAACAAAAGCCTGATCCTGTTTTCTGCCGCGCTGAAGGGCAATATCTCGGTGGCCCAACAAACCCTGCGCCTGCCCATGTTGGGGCAGGATGCCGACGATCTCGAAGACATTGCCGATGCGTTGATTGACCTGCAGCAGGCCCGGGACATGACCGAAATTTACGCGTCCACCATTACCAACATGATGGATGCTTATGTCGGGGTGCTGCAAAACAATATCAGCAATACCCTGAAGATCATTACAGCATGGACGGTGGTGGTCGCCTCTCCAGCCACGGTGGCCAGTATTTATGGCATGAACGTTCCGCTCCCTCTGCAGGACTGGACGTATGCCTGGCCGGTTCTGATGGGCGGCGGCTTTCTCATTTCCGGATTGCTCTTCGTTTTTTTCCGCAAAAAAGACTGGATCTGATGCGCTCATGACCGCCCAGTACTACAATCCCCAGACCGGAACCTGGACTGCCTGCGACAGCTGCAGCGGGTCCGGACTGTTTTTGCTGAATCCTGAACAGGCCTTGTCCTGCAACAACCTGGGCAGCTGGCTGCGCCAGAGTGAAGATCAGCGGCTTTATTGCGAAGGTGAAGAAATCTCCCTGCGTCTGCCCGTGGCCATGCTGGAAGAAGACGCCCGCTTCGGCACGGTGGCTCGTATCAGCACCCTGACCCTGCATCATGAACACCCCGATCACCTGATTCTGCTCGGCGAAGAAACTTTACTGTCCATGCTCAAACAGGATTGGCTCAGCACCCTCCAGCAGAGTCAGGGCCATGATCTCCTGCAAAGAGCTCTGCTCAACAGCATCTACAGCCATGAACGGGTCGCCCGCGTGTTGGTAGACCGCCTGCAGGAGCTGCGCCTGGCTCTGAAAACGGCCATGGGCAATCGCGAGCTCAGGGAAATTGTGGTCCTCAACCGGGATCTGGGTGAACTGGTCATTGCCCTTCGTGAAACCGGGCTGATTTTGCGTGATGCGCTGCGCGCCACCCCCGGAGACGCCCCCGCTTATGCCGTGATGGAAATCGCTCTACGCGAGCAAAGACGTATGGAAGAAATCGTGAATCTGGTTTACGAGCGTTATCTGACCGTCACCAATGCCTACAACGGCATCATCCAGAATAATGCCCACACCGTCATGAAGGTCATGACGGTGTGGCTGGCCCTGCTGATGATGCCCATTGCTTTCATCATGCCTTTTCACATGATGACCATTCTTCCGCTGGAACACTGGCATTACCTGTGGTTCGGCCTGCTGGCCTATGTTTTTGGCGCCACCCTGCTGTTTGCTGTCTGGGCTCGAAAACACGGGTTTTTTGCCATGTAGGGAGGGCCGACAGATGCTACGCATTACTCGCGACTGCCTGCTTTCCGGCAACGCCAACCGGCGCAGCTGGATGGCGCTGGTCAATCCTACGGCGCTGGAATTGAGCCAGGCCGCCATGACCCTCGACATTCCGGAAAGCTTTTTGCGCAAGCGCCTGGAAGGCGAGGCCTCACGCCCGCTGATCAAGGAAGAGCGCCTGATTTCCCTGCAATTTCAGGTACCCATCCCGGAAGACGGGCGCATCGGGCAGTTTTCCCTGGTGCCCCTCAGCGTGTATTTTGCGCCGGGCTATTTCGTGACCCTGGCCGACCAGGAAATTCCCTTTCTCAATCAGCTGATTGATCCAGATAAACCGCGCAAGCGCTGGGAGCTCGTACTGCGCATCATTGCCGAAGTCACCCGCCTGTATCTGCCCACCGCCCGCGCCGTCGCCCGGGAAATGGCGATGGTGGAGCGGGATCTCCGTCAGGCCCAGCGCCATGATGTGGTGTATCGGGGTTTGGATATTCACGACCGGCTGCTGGCGCTGGATCTGGGTTTGCTGCAACTGGAATATGTGGTCAGCGAAATCGCGCTGTTACTTCCCAAAGAAGACCTTGATCTGCTGGAAATTCATGAAGACACCCGCATTGAGCTGTCCCAGGTCCGGGATCAGGTGGATAGCGATCAGGAAACCATCAATGAACTGCTGGAATCCTACGCCTATGTGGTGCATAACAACGTGAATCACTTGTTCAAGTTCATGGCGGCCCTGATTATTCTGGTCACCATCCCGCTGTTTATTCCCGGCGCAGCAGCCATGAACGTCCCCCTGGGTCCACTCCCCCACTGGCGCTACGGTTTTGTTGCCGTCACCGGAGGACTGATTCTGGTGGAAGCGCTCATCGCCTGGATTTTCTACCGCAAGGGATGGTTGCGGCTGGATTAAGGGATTAGCCAGTAATTTCAAAACGCGAGAAGTCGGCGAGCTGCTTTGATTCTGTGACTTCGTCATGGGGTACCAGCAAGTACTTCCAGGGCTTGCCGCCGACGCGCTTCGCATAGCCTGAGGCGTGTCGGCACCACTGCAAGGCGGCAGCGGCCTTGGCCTTCACTTCATCGGTTTTCAGGTCGTTCCGCGCCTTGGTTTCCACCATGAAAATCACCGCGTCGGTTTCGGCCACGAAGTCGGGGATGTATTCCGGCTGCTCAGTGCCTAGTTTGTAGTAGACCTGGAATTGCCCCTTCGCGGGCTTGAACCACTTCAGGGCGTCGCGCTCCAGGATGACAGCGAAGCGCCGTTCGGTATCCGAGTCGAACTTCTGCAGCGGGTACAGGCAGCGTGTGAATCCGCCGAAGAGCATCTGCTTGATGCGGCCTACTTCCTCCACCGTTTCGCGGAAGTGACGCGGGGCTTGCCCTGCTGTCGCTGTGTAGTTACAGGGTTTGAGCTCCGTGAAACCGCGACTGATCTGCACCTCGTACTCAGTCGCCTTCTCGAAGAAGTGGGCTATCATCTGCGCGTGGATTTCCCTGGCGATGGTTTTGCGTTGGCCGTCCAGTACGTTGAGTGCATCGGCTTCGGACAGGTAGCTTTGCAGGTGCTTCACCATCTGACCAGCGAGGTCGTAGAGCAGATCAGCGTGGGTGAAGTAGTCGATATCGTCGAAATCCACAAGGGTGTGGACGAGGTAGTCCTCCGGACGCTGTTCCTTCAGGCCGATTTCCGCCGCCAGGGTGAACTGCTCATTGCTGCGCAGCATCTGGCCGACGATCTCGCGGCTCCCCGGCTGAAGATGGAGCTGGCTCACGTCCAGCGTGAAGGGTTGGAAACCCGTCGTGACCTCGCCCTTGGGCACCACCGCGATGCGCGGGATGTCGATGCTCTGCTGCACCACGATCTCGGTAGTCTTCGCCACCACGGCGGACAAGTCCAGCGCGGGAGCGGATTCATCCACGCCCGCCAGCAATTGGCCCTGCAGCGGCCTCATCCGCTCGGTCACTTCCGCGAGGAGCGCCGATTGCAGTTCGGGTTTGAGCAGCGCACTGCGCGTGGGTGCCAAAGCGCATCGTATTTCATACTGGTCGATGACTTCCATGACCATACGCGCGGCCTGCTTTTCCGCATCGGTGGTGAAGACCGGGGCTAGCGTTGGCGTGACAGCACCGCCATTGGCGGCTGCCGATGCCGCCGGATTGAGCGCAGGCGCGTCATCCGTCAGCCCGAGGCGGTATGCTGCGTCCGAATCGACCTGTACGCTGACCTTGTTGTCGGAGGCAGTGGGCGCATCGAGGATGACCTGCTGCAGCCGAATCGGCGAGTCGCCACGGTTGGCCTCGTCGATGATCTCCTGAAATTTGTCGTGGGCGACGATGTTCAGGCGATCCACCGCTGCGACACCCGTGCGCTTGCCGTAAGGCAGACGCAGGCCGCGCCCGATGGACTGCTCGATCAACGTGCGGGCATTGGCGGCGCGCAACGGCACGATGGTGTAGAGATTGGTCACGTCCCAGCCTTCCTTGAGCATATTGACGTGAATCACGATTTCCGTGGGCTCTTCCAGACTCTCCACGGCCAGCAGGCGCGTGATCATGGCTTCTTCTTCCGCACCTCTGCGACTGGAATCCACCTGGATCACCTTGCCGGCATAGCGCCCTTCGTAAAACGCTGGTGATTCCAGAAGGGCCAAAAGTTGCCCGGCATGGCTGGTATCGCGGGCAATGACCAGCATAAATGGCTTCACCTGCTGAACCCCATTCTCGCGAGCATAGGTCATTAGCTCCACCTTGGTGCTTTCATGCAGGCGTACGCCATCTTCCAGCTTGATCTTCTCGACTTCCTCCAGCGTGTGGTCGCTGGCCTTGAAGTTTCTTTGTGTCACCACCGCCGGCTCCTTGACGAAGCCATCCTCCATCGCCCGCGCCAACGGGTAATCCATCACCACGTTCCTGAACGGCACCGGCCCACGACTGGATTCCACGAAGGGCGTCGCCGTCAGCTCCAGTCCGAACAGCGGCTTGAGTTCGTTGATGGCGCGCACGCCCGCGCTGGCGCGATAACGGTGCGATTCATCCATCAGCAGCACTAGGTCGGGCAGGTTGGCGAGATAGTTGAAGTAACTATCCCCCAACACCTCACGCATGCGCTTGATGCGCGGCTCCTTGCCGCCGCGCACCTCGGAATTGACCTTGGAGATGTTGAAGATGTTGATGCGAACTTCACTGAACAACTCCCCGGTAGACGGGGTTTGCTGATCGTAGTTATCGCCAGTAATCACACGGGGAGAGTTGATGGCGAACTCGCCAATGCCCTTGAATACATACTTCGACGTATTGGGCGTGAAATCCGTGATGAGCTTGTTGTAAATGGTCAGGTTCGGCGCCAGCACGAAAAAATTGTTGATGCCATGCGCTAGATGCAGGTAGGCGACAAAGGCGCCCATCAGCCGCGTCTTGCCCACACCGGTGGCCAAGGCAAAGCACAGCGAGGGGAAGTCGCGCTCGAAATCTTCAAGTGTCGGAAACTCGGCCTTCAGCGTGGCGAGCACCGTCGCCACGTCCTTGCCGTGCTCCAGCAGTTTCGGCGCGGCATCCAGCGCCTGCTTCAGCTTTGCCAGCGATTCCGCCTGCGGCGGGCGCAGCGACAGGCGGCCCGTGATATGGTTCTGCACGCGGGCGCTCATGCTTCGCTCTCCTGATCATCCACGCCAGTTGTTCGAAAATCCTGGACAATGGGCTCTTCAGCCAACTCACTCTCCAGTTCCTCCACCGTGGGCAGACTGGTTGCCAGCGGTTCCGGCAAGGCGCGCACCAGTTCGTATTCCGCTACCCCGATGGGTTTGTCAATGCCCGAGAGCGCATATTCGGCCACCAGCCGGTCTTGTGTCTTGCACAGCAGCAGACCGATGGTGGGTTTGTCGTCGGGTGCTTTCACCTGCCGGTCCACTGCGGTCAGGTAGAAATTCAGTTGCCCCGCTTGTTCCGGTTTTAACTCTGTGGCCTTCAGCTCCACCACCACATAGCACTTGAGCCGCGTGTGATAGAACAACAAGTCGATGAAGAACTCCTTGTCGCTGACCTCCAAGCGATATTGCTGCCCGACAAAAGCGAAGCCGCTGCCGAGTTCCAGCAGGAAGCGGGTGATGTGCCGCACCAGCGCGTTTTCGATGTCGCGTTCCTGCGCTTCGTCGCCCAGCCCCAGAAAGTCGAACAGGTAGGGATCTTTCAGCGTTTCATGCGCCAGTTGCGAATGCGGTGCTGGCAGGCGGGTTTCAAAATTGGTCACCGCGTTGCCCTGACGCTCGTGCAGACGGTTACGGATATTCAGTTCCAGCGTCACGCGCGACCAACCCTCGGTGACGGCTCTCCGGGCATACCATTCACGGGTGGGATCGTCTTTCAGGCGGGTCATCAGCACGACGATGTGGAACCAGGGCAATTGTCCAGCAAGCTGCTGGACAAATTGCTCGTCCGGCCAAGCCTCGGCAAAGGCCCGCATATAGAGCAGGTTGGCGCGGGAAAACCCCTTCATCTCCGGGAAGGCCGCACGCAAATCGCGCGCCAGACGCTCGATCACCTTGCTGCCCCAACCCTGCGCCACCTGCCGCTGCAGAATGTCGCGGCCGATCTGCCAATACAGCCGGATCAGCTCCGCATTGGCCGCCAGTGCCGCCCGCTGGCGGGCGGCCGCCACGCGCGTCTTGATGTCAGCCAACCAGTCGGCATAGCCGGGTGGGATGGCAGTGATCTTCTTACTCATGGTCGTCCTCCCCATCGCCAAACAGGTCGGCCGTGCCGCCCGCCTTTCTCCCTCTCCCTCCGGGAGAGGGCCGGGGTGAGGGTGCTTCCGGCCGCGCTATCGGCTCCTCGAACATGGGAAGCGACGCCACATTCAGGCTGTAGTCGTCGTGCCCCCACTCGCAGCGGGCCAGCACCATTTTCGGAATCTTCTTCAGCGTCAGGTTAGGCCAGCGCTCTGTCGCTCTGGACGCCGTGACTCCGTGGAAAGCGGCGCAGCACACCAGCAGGCTGCTTTCGCTGCCTACCTCATCGGCCAGCGCCTGCAATTGCTCGGCAGACAGGTTCTGCGTGGTGACATAGAGGAAATCGTGCTCGCTGGAGTGGCCGTGCTGCCACCAGTGGGTTTCCGACGGCGCGTAGTGGAACCCCTCCAGCTTGGCTAACGCCTCGGCCAACATCGCCGCGTTGTATTCGGGGTTGATAACCGCGTTGCCCCAGCGGTCGTTGACGATCAGCGTCGGCGCGAGCCGGTAATAGCGAAAACCGCCGCCGCCCTGCCAGTTCACCGCCTTGGAAATACCGCCGGGATCTTCGCCGTCGATGACCTTTTTCAGGCGCGGAATGATGTGGGTATGGCAGTGCTCGCCCAGTTCCACCATGATCCAGCGCCGGCCCATCTTGTGCGCCACCGCGCCGGTGGTGCCGGAACCGGCGAAGGAATCGAGGACGAGGTCGTTGGGGTTGGTGGCGATTTCGAGGATGCGCTTTAGGAGTCTTTCAGGCTTGGGGGTACTAAACGCATCTTCAGCACCAAATAACTGAATGACCTCCTTTTTGGCTTCTTGGTTATGACCGACCTCAGAGTTTGACCACCAAGTCCAAGCACTTACACCCTCTGCAGCACAGAGATAGTTTTTAACTCTCGGTCGTGCCGTGCCGTCTTTGCCAAACCACATTCGACCGGCGGCAAGCAATTTCTTGTACTCTGACTCGATGTTAGACCAGCAGCGGCCAGGAGGAGGCTCAAACTCAACCCCAGCCGGTGACATTAATTTGTACATTTGATTTGGGCGCCAGCCCTGAGCGGTGAAGTCCGTAGACGCCCAAGGGCCTTTAGGATCGTTATCTGGGTTTTTGAAATTTTTTGCTTGATCTTCAGTCAGTGCCAGCTTGTTGAATTGCAGTTTTTGAACGGATGGCCCGTAGACAAGAATATGGTCGTGTGCCGCGCCAAGCTGCAACCTTGCCTCCGGCGAAGTACGCTTTTGCCAAAGTACATTTGCGACAAAGCTCGCCCGCCCAAACACTTCATCGCACAACACCTTCAAATAATGCGCCTCGTTGTCATCGATGGTGATCCACAGCGACCCATCCTCCGCCAGTAGCCGCCGGATGATCACCAGCCGGTCGCGCATCAGCCCCAGCCAGATCGAGTGCTCCAGCCCGTCGTCGTAATGCGTGAACGCGCTGCCGGTGTTGTACGGTGGGTCGATGAACACGCACTTCACCTTGCCGGTGAATTCCTGCTCCAAGGCTTTCAACGCCAACAGGTTGTCGCCAAAGATCAGTCGGTTGTCGAAAATATCGTTGTCCGACACGCGATGCCTGGCGTGATACGACATCGAAGGGTCTTCGAGCATAATGCGCGGCTCCAGCTTGGGACGCTTCTCCTTGCCGATCCAGGTGAGTTCGAGTTTTTGTTTGCTCATTCCTGATCTTCTGCCTCATCGTTCGTTTGCGGCTGGACAGCACCGTATTGCTGCCAGTCGTCGGCAATGGCTTTCCAGTCCACTGCTCTTTCGACTTCTCCCGACCAGACTTTCCAATAGCCCGGGTCATGCGATTTGGGTTGCTGCTGCTCTGGCAATGCGTTCATCTGCACCAGCACAGGCAATTCGGAAGCCCAGCCAAGCAGGATGGCCTGACGCGCGGGCAGTGAGGGCAGGTCACGCAGCAGGCCGCGCAGGTTGTCGGGCACGAGCTTGTGCACCAGTTCCTGATCGCGGTCGTTGCTGATGCGATGGAGCAGGAAGCTGTTGCACTGTGACAGCACGGTGGGCGAAAGCTCGCTCGGGCGCTGCGAGGAAAGCACCAGCCCCAGCCCGAACTTTCGCCCCTCGCGAGCAATTTTCTCGAACACTTGGCAACAGATTGCAGCCGCGTTTTGGTTCTCGGCGTCTTCGCTGTAGCGCTTGATGAAGGTGTGCGCCTCTTCCATGACCAGCACGGTGGGCAGCACTTGGCCCTGATGCAGCTTGCGGTAGCGTTGCAGCGCTTCCAGCGTCATGCGGGCAATAACCGCAGTGATGATGTGCACTACTTCGGCAGGCACCAGTGACAAGTCGATAATGGTGATGGAGCCGTTCGATGCCTGGTCATCGCCGATGTAGTTCCGCAGCCAATCATCGAGCGAGCAGGCTTCGCCCGTGCCGGAAACAATCTTCATACGGCTGTCCGACAACAGAGTGCGGATGCGCATCAGCATGGTTTCGACATACTCGGAAACCCCAACGAGTTCTGCCGTTGCCTCAACGCTGCGCAAGAGTTGATTGCCTTCGAATGGCCTTGGCACATCGGCATCAATGGGCAACACTTCCGTGTCGCTGCCGCCGAAGATTGTATGTGCCTGACTAACCTGGGTTAACAGATCGTTGATTTCCTGTAGGGTAAATACTTGTGGCCAATCTCCCTGATGTCCTGCAAGTAACTGCGTGAAGTGCTGGCGCAGCTCATTGAGTGCAGTCGCTTCCAGATTGCTGAATGAATCGCTATTTTCTAAACCTTCTTTCCAACTAATCAGCCGATCACGAAATCCTTTTGCTTGACCAGAGCCCTTCCATGGGTTGCCGGAACTGCGTTCCACTTGAATGGCTGATACAAGGGTGCGTAGATACCTACGCATGTCATGGCTAGGCGTAGCAGCATTTAGCGCACCATCACGGACCGACCGCAGTGCCTGTACGAGTGTCGGCCGTTGAGTTTTGGCACTCGCCTGTGTAAATGCCGCCCACTCCGCGCTGTTCCAGAACCATAGCGGAACTTGCAACTGTGCCATGCCCTCGTCCGGATCGACTGCATACACCCGCACTTTGCCCATGTCGCGGAAGGTATGGGCATATTCTCCATTGGGGTCGAGCACGATGAAGCGAGCATTCGGGTCCGAGCTCTTCGACTTGCGCGCGGCTTCCAGCGACCAGCGAATCAATCCCGCTACCGAGCAGGATTTGCCGCTGCCCGTATTGCCCAGCACTGCCAGATGCCGCCCGAACAGCCGGTCGGGGTCGATCATGACTTTCGCATTGGCGGCCAGCGGGCTGGTGCCGATCGGCACGCGCCGGTTGTCGCCGGACTCGACGATGGCGCGCAGTTGGGATTCGGTGGGCAGCAGCACCGGGTCGCCGACGCTGGGATAGCTGCCTACGCCACGGCGAAAGCTGAATGACTCCTGCCCTTGCGCATTCTTACCGCCGTATCCAAGCACACCCAGAGGGTTGAGGCTCATTTTGCGCAGCGGGTAAGGCAAGTCCACAAGGCCGAAGTCCTGCATTCCTTTGCGTTTGGGGTATTGCGAACGCTCGATGGTGATCCATTCCACCTGAGCGACCAAGTGCCCCTCGTCGCTGGGGATCAGCACATAGCCATTGATGCGCGGAAACGAGCGAGGCGTACCGGTATTGAGCGCCACCCCATCGGGCGCTTCGATGTCCAGCAGCACCTTGATTTCATCCGGAGAGACGAAGTCGATGGTGCCAATGCGTAGGGAGTCGGCATATGCCAGTGGTGACATGCTCATGCCAGATCACTCCCATCGAAGGCGTTAGCCTCCGCGGCGGGATGCCTGGCAGGCGGTAGCTCTGTCCCCATTCGTTGCTTGAGCAGTTCGCTCATGCGCGAGGTGGCCTTATCTATGGCGGCTTTGGGCAGGAAATTCTCGGTGAGCTCGGTTAGGTCGGAAAGATCGGGGCCGACAAGCAGACTCACCTGCGAGCTGCGCTCCTCGACCAACGGCAGAATCCGCCCATAGGTATCGCTGCGCGAGATGATGACCAAGTGGGTGGATGGGATGGTGAGCATGTCGCGGATCACGCGGTTAATGTGCTCATCTCCGAAGCCATAGCCGTAGGTCACCAATGTGCTGTTCGGACGGCAAACGGCGGCAGCCAGGTCGCGGAACAGCTCGACATAGGGATAGTCGGCGGTTTCCCTGTCCTTGGCGGCGTTGGGGTAGATCATGAGTTCATGCGGCGTTGCGCCCTGTAAACCGGGTGCTTGCAGATAAGGCTGCACGTCTGTGGCGCCAAACGGCAGGCCGATACGCCGAATGTCGGTACCAGCCTGCACCCAGTCCACTGAGCCATGCAGTTTGGTGAACCGCGCCACACCTTCGAGATAACGCGGTTCACCGCGAATGCCAGGCGGGTTGTAGTGCATGTCCAGATCGAGCCGGGATGACCGAAAGATGGGCATCAGGTTGCCGAGAAAGCGATCCAGCAGATGCAGGCCAGCCAGCTCCGCCCCGGCCTCGATCAGCCGGTCGTAGTTGGTGGTGAAAATATTTAGGCGATCGCGCATCCCGGTGCGGCTGGCAAAGCTCATCAAGAAGGTGACAAGAGCACTGAACGCCTTGTCTCGGTTTTCCTGTCCGGCCGTGACAATACTGGTTTCACTTTCCAGAATCTTCTGGGCAAAGGATTCCATGCACTTGGAAAGCTCCTTCGCAAGAGAGTTGGCTTTGTCTTGCTCGCCGAGGATTTCCAACCCACGCAATAATTCGTTGGCAACACGCAGTTGATCTTCCAGATTGCCCTTATTGCGCCCGGCCGCTTTCGCTGCTTTCTCTGCGGCTTGATCGATTTCGGCCCGGTGATTGCTCAGAGTCAGGGCGCTCATGCCAGCGGCGCCTTTCCCGCAGGCAAGGTAATGCACCGCATGGGTCAGCCCGGAGCCGGCCAGTAGCGAAAGGTGCTCAGACTGGAACAGTGCGGTGAGCCAAGGCTCGATCCGACCGCGCAGTTCCTTCGGACCAAATTCTTTATCTGCCCACGAGCACTCGATACCATCGCAAATCTTGAACCTGCCGTCTTCGCCCTCTTTTTCAAAACGCACTGGCTGATGGTCATCACGAACCTTCAATATGTTGGCGGGCATTTTCTCGGCCTTGTCTGACATTATTTCAACTCCTATTCCACGGTAAACAGGGTGCGCTCCTCGACCTGCTGCTGGCCGGCGACGAAGGCAAAGCCCAATTCCAGCAGGAAGCTTTGCAGATAGTCCATGATAGCCTGCTCCAGATCACCTTCCAGGAAGCGGCTGGCGTTCAGATTCAGAAGATCCTACACATAGGGATCGTGCAGAAAGTCTTTCGCTGTTTCGGCCCGGGGGGGCGGTTTGCTCCCTTGCTTCGGCTTCGACGACGGCCTTTATCCTTGCTGGCGAGCAGGCGCTTATATTTCGTTACAACCTTCAAGTCTTCTCAGGCAACAACGCCTCCGCCAGCAATTCCAGCCAATGCCGCACCGGTAAATCGGTGCCGCCTTGCAAATGGAGCTGGCAGCCAATATTGGCAGTGGCAATGGAGCAGGGTTGTCCCTGTTGGAGGGCATCCAGTTTTTGTTGACGCAGTTGCCGGGATAATTCCGGCTGTAAAATAGAATAAGTACCCGCCGAGCCGCAGCAGAGGTGCCCATCGGCCACTGCGGTCAATGTATACCCCGCCCGTTGCAAGAGTTTTTCGACACTGCCCTGCACGCGCTGGGCATGCTGGAGTGAACAAGGGGCATGAAAGGCCAGGGTTCCGCGCTCTTGATGCTCCAGGGGCAACTGCTGCAGATGCTCCAGCAACCATTCGCTGGGATCCCGTGCCAGTGCTGCTACCTGCCGGGCCTTTTCGGCATAATCAGGGTCCTCTTGCAGGGCCTCTCCATATTCCTTGACCATGCTGCCGCAGCCGCTGGCACTGACCAGAATGGCCTCGGCGCCGGCCGCAATATAGGGCCACCAGGCATCAATATTGCGGCGCATGTAATCATGGGCCTCGGTACGGGCGTTGAGGTGCAGGCTCAGGGCTCCACAGCAGCCCGCTTCCGGGGGCGTGGTCATGACATAACCCAGCCGGTCGAGAATCTGCTCCAGCGCGACTCCGGTTTGCGGCGTCAGCACACTTTGTACGCAACCAGCAAGGGCAATTACGCTGGGCTGCCGTACCGGCGCAGCCGTGAGAGATTCTGTGGCCGCGAACGCTTCTGCCGGAACCGTCGCTGCCGAAACCGCTGCCGGGGCAGAAACCGGTGCTATACGGGGCAAGTCCGGGACCTTACGGGCCAGCGCTTCGGGCAGAAAGGGTTTGAACAGGTTGCCCAACTGCAAGGCCAGCCGAAAGCGCTCTGGATGGGGAATGACGGCACGCAGTACGGAACGCTGCAGTTGCTCCAAGGCCGGACGCGAAATATCTTTTTCCAGTTGTTCGCGGCCAATTTCCGCCAGCCGGGCGTAGCGTACGCCCGAGGGACAGGTACTCTCACAGGCGCGGCAGGTCAGACAGCGATCCAGATGCTTCAGGCTTTCATGGCTGGCCGGAGCCCCGCCCAAAAACTCCTTGATGAGGTAAATACGGCCACGCGGACCATCCAGCTCGTCACCCAGTAGCTGATAGGTCGGACATGTGGCCGTACAAAACCCGCAATGCACGCAACTGCGGAGAATGGCGTCGGCTTCAGCCATTTCGGCAGTATTCTCAAAACGCGGAGCGATACGGGTTTGCATGGGCGTCTCTACAGGGCAGCGTACAGGCGGCCGGGATTCAAAATGCCGCGTGGATCAAAGGCCTTTTTCAGGCGTTGCTGCAGCGCCAGCAAGTGCGGGGACAGGGGATGGAAGACTTCACCGCTGCCATCCCCACCACGAAACAGGGTGGCGTGTCCGCCGTGTTTTGCCGCCAGCGCTTGCAAGGCTTCGGCATCCTGATGGCCGCGCAGCCAGCGTTGCCCGCCGCCCCATTCAATGAGAGTGGCTTCCGGCAGGGGCAGCGGTGGGCTGGCCGGAGCTACCGCCAGACGCCAGAGGGGAGCATCGCCCTGAAAAAATTCATGCCGATGCTCCCGCAAATCCGTCCAGAATGCGTCTGCGCCGGTGAGTATTTCTCCACCGATTTTGCGACCTGCGGCCTCCACCGCCTTGGTCGCTCCCGAAAGGCGTAAATATAAGTAGTTGTCATACCAGGCACTGGCCGACACCGGCAGGGGCTGAGCAGCCCATTGATTCATCTGGTCAATAGCCGCAGCCATGGGAAGCTCCTGCACCAGGGTCAGCTCCTGTTCCGGACGCGGCAGAACTTTGAGGGTGACCTCCAGAAGAACGCCCAGGGTCCCCAAGGAACCTACCAGTAGGCGGGAAACATCATAGCCCGCCACATTTTTCATGACCTGTCCGCCAAAACGCAGGATTTCACCCTGTCCATTCAGCAGCTGCACTCCCAGCACATAATCCCGGGCGGAACCGGCGTAAGGTCGGCGTGGCCCGGAGAAACCGCAGGCCAGGGTCCCGCCAATGGTGGCCTCTGTTCCGAAAAAAGGCGGCTCAAAAGGCAACATCTGTCCGGCTTCAGCTAACTGTTCCTGGAGGTTTTGCAGGGTGGTGCCGGCACGCAGGGTGATAAATAATTCACTGGGCTCGTAATCCACTACCCCCTGATGTGCTCGCATCCGCAGAGGCTCGCCGTGACGAACGCTGCGGCCGTAAAAATGCTTGCTGCCAGATCCTTGAATATGGAGGGCACGCGACTGGGCGTAGGCCTCGCGGACCTGTTCCTGCAAGATCACGCTCTGGTCCATATCAAAAGCGCTCCAGCTCGGGAAAGGGCAACTGGCCGTGGTGGACATGCATGGCCCCCAGTTCTGCGCAGCGATGCAGGCTGGGGACGGCCTTGCCCGGATTCAGCCGTCCTTCGGGATCAAAAGCCGCCTTGATGCGATGCAACTGGGCCAGCTCGGCTGGCGTAAACTGGGCACACATGCTGTCCAGTTTTTCGACGCCGACGCCGTGTTCTCCGGTAATGCTGCCCCCCACTGCCACACAAAGTTCCAGAATACCCTGGCCGAAGGCTTCTGCCGCCTGTAACTGACTCTCGATATTGGCGTCATAGAGAATCAGGGGATGCAGGTTGCCATCTCCGGCATGAAACACATTGGCCACCTGTAACCCATATTCCGCAGACCAGGCGGCGATTTGTTCCAGCACCTCCGCCAGACGTTTGCGCGGGATGGTCCCATCCATGCAGTAATAATCCGGCGCCAGGCGCCCCACTGCCGGAAAAGCAGCCTTGCGGCCCTTCCAGAGCAGCAACCGGGTTTCAGCATCTCTGGCGATGCGGATACTGCCGGCCCCATGCTGCTCTAGCAGATTTTCGACAGCGTGGAGTCGCACCTGCAGTTCCGCCTCGCTCCCATCCAGTTCGCAGAGCAAAATGGCAGCCGCATCGCGGGGATAACCGGCATGGACAAAATCCTCGGCCGCCGCAATGGCCAACTGATCCATCATTTCCAGGCCCGCAGGGATAATCCCTGCCGCAATAATGGCACTCACCGCATCTGCCGCAGCCCCCACACTGGGAAAAGCCGCCAGGATCACCAGGGTATTTTCCGGAATTGGCAACAAGCGCAGCGTGCATTCGGTGACCACGCCCAGCAAACCCTCCGAGCCCATCATCAGTGCCAGCAGATCGTAGCCGGGACTGTCCGGGGCTTGGCTGCCGATGTGCAGCAGCTCGCCGGAGGCATCCAGGACTTCCAGAGCCAACACGTTGTGGACCGTCAAGCCGTATTTCAGACAATGCACTCCCCCGGAGTTTTCCGCCACATTACCACCAATGGTACAGGCGATCTGGGAGGAAGGGTCCGGGGCATAGTACAAACCCAGGGGGCGCACCGCCTCACTGATGGCCAGATTGCGCATTCCCGGCTGCACCTGAGCAGTACGATTGCGGGTATCCACCGCGAGCATCTGCTTGAGTCGCGCCAGGGACAGGACGATGGCTCCGGCATTGGGACGCGCGCCACCGGAGAGGCCGGTCCCTGCCCCCCGGGGCACCACCCCTATCCCGAATTGCTCACAGACTTTCAGCACCGCCTGCACTTGTTCGCGGTTGTGGGGCAAAGCCACCGCCAGAGGCAACGCCTTGAGGACAGAAAGACCATCGCACTCGTAGGGATGCAGATCTTCTTCGTGAATGAGGAGGGCATCGTCGGGCAGTGCGGCGCGCAGGGCATCGAGAAATGCGTCCTGCCCTGAACCGCCATCGCCCGCCATAGCCGGTGCCTTCAATGACCGCGCAGGCGTTGCCGGGCCACCGCCAGACTTTCGACATCGCCCACATTGCCGGGGAAAATGACCACGGGCAGATCCGGATAGCGGGGATGATCTGGAGGGCAGCACACCACCGAACAACCGGGCAGAATCTGCCCCATCACCCGCGCCTTGCGCAAAGCCAATCCACTACTCAATACATCATTGGAGGTGATGCCCCCCTTGCTGATGAGAAAGCCGATGTCTTCGGGCAGTCCCTGCAATACCTTCATGAGAAAGGCCGACACGCTCTCACCAAAAGCCAGACGCGCCGCCTGATCGGAAAACTGGCGTTCGCTGCGACTGGTAAATATCACCAGATCCCGGCCTTGGTCGTGGATTTTGGCGGCCTGCTCCAGCAAGCGCGATAGCTGCCTGATGCCGGCCTCGCCACTACAGGCATCCACGTCCACCTCCAGCCCTTCCAGACCCGGTTCCTCCAGCAAGCGTTTGAGCTGCTCGGTACTTTTACGCACATGGGAACCTACCAGGATAGCTCCCGCCTTGTCCCCGCGTCGCAGTTGCACCATGTTTTCGGCAGACACCGGCTGGGGTGGCAAATCGGCCAGGGCCGTCAACAAACTGGCGGCACTGCGGAATAGAAACCGCTTGCCCTGCCCGGCAGCCGCCCGTAAATCCCGGGCAAAAGCCTGCAAATCCGCAGGCTCGACGGCGTCCACGACCACACAGGCATTATTTTCCAGAGCCAACAGGCGCGGCAGACAACCGGCACGCAGATCTTCCAGGGTAAAACGCTGCACTTGTTCAGCCGGGATGCGACCGTGGGTTTTCTCGGCCACATAATCAGGCAGATAACTGTGTTGAAAGGCAAATACCGAATCCCGGGCAAATTCCGTCTCATGGGCCGGGACTTCCACGCCGTTCTGTATCACGTAATGGGTGCTGTCCCGAGTAATGCGGCCCCCTTCAAAAAATGCCGGGACCAGAAAATGGGCATCAAAAGGGCCTAGCTCCTCAGCAATCACATCGGTTTCCACCGGATAGTGACCACGCAGGGTCGAATCGGAACGACTCACCAGCAAGGGTTGCACCTCCTGTCCGGTAAGGGCCAGTCGCTCCAGGGCACTATGCAGATTCCGGCAGATTTCCCGGGTGACCTGTTCGGCACGCGCCGCCGTCATGCCCCGGGTATTGCTCAGTACAAAGAAGAGCGGTGCCGCATCCTCCAGAGCCTCGCGCAGGGTATCGGGATCCCAGCGGGTCAGCAGCAGGCAGGAGTGGACAGTCTGCGAGCCGGTGGGATCATCGTCAATGACGATGATTTTGCCGGGCCGGGCTGCTGGATTAATGCCCACTAAAACCCCGAACCTTGTGGAGAATGGCCTCGGCCGTGATGCCATTGAAAGCCATCAGTTCACCAGCAGTGGCTGTGGTTTCACCGCGCTGCCAGGCCAGGGTATCGCGCTGCGCCGCACGACTGCGCAGGAGCACCGGCTCCAGGGCAGCGGAACTGCCACCACCGATAGTGAGAAGCATATCGCCGGCAAAGAGCTGCTGAAATTCCGCATCTGTCATGAAATTCGTATCAGGCTCGGAGACGGTGTGAGCGGCCACATCCGAGGGCCGATACAACTGCCGGGGATTGATGACACTGACAATGCGCACACCATAACCTTCTTTCTCCAGCACTTCCCGAGCCGCAAATACCGGCAGCAGGACCATATCACCGGTCACAGCCAGGGTCACGGTGCCACGCTTGCCCGCCGATCCTTCGTACAGCACGGCGGCACCCTTACGCACTGCCGTACGGGCCTGGGCCATATCCAGATGCACCGGCAACGGGCTTTTTGAGGCAATGAGGATCATCACCTTGTTGACGCTGTTCACCGCATATTCATAGGCAGCCTGGATGACGTTGGCATCCGTGGGGTAAAGCAGGAATACATTGCCGTTGCGCATTTGCGCGGCAAAGTAGTTTTCGATTTCCGGACGTTGATGGGTCCAGCCGTTGCGCCCCTGTTCCAGTGCCCCTGCCGTGAACATGCAGACGGCAGAGGGCGTGGTACGACGCAGTTCCGCCATGGCCTGGCCTACGGTCTGCATGATCGGCCAGCCGTTGATGGCAAAGGATTCATAGGACAGCCACAGGGAACGACTGCCAAACAGCGCCAGTCCCGCCGCCAGTCCCGCACAGGCATCCTCGTTGAGGGGTTCATAAACCTGCCCGCCCGGCTGCTGGTTGTAGAGGGGGTCTTCCGTGGGGTGACGGATTTTCAGGGCGTCATTGATGTTTTTCATGGCCGAGGCTTCATTCCCATCGGCATTGCTCACCACAAAGCGCCGATCCTGCTGCCCTAGCCAGGCAACCAGAGCACCCATGGCGGTGGCGGGTACCGCCTGTTCGCCGACGGCAAAGTCCTGCAAAGGGAATTCACCCAGGCGGGCGATTTCCAGCACATGCTCAGTGACCGCCGTCTGTGCCGCAGGTCCACCCCCGGCGCGGGAGAAATTGTCGCGGACCAAAGCCCAGGCTTCCGGACTCAATGCGCGTTTTTCCAGGGCCGCCTTGATTTCCGGGGACTCGAAAGTGTCCTTGGGATACAGGTTATGGGATTTGGCTCCGGAAACATGCACCCCGGCACCCTTCAACTGTTTCAAAATGAATGCCGTGTGCCGACCCGTCAAAGCACCTTGCGCCGCCTTGGCCGCGCCACTGAGCACAGCCTCCATGAAAGCCATCCGTTGTCCGAAGGAAAAGCGCGTGGAGTCGACATAGGCGCCTTCCTGCCCGGCATCATCATAGTCCTTGGCATCGATCAGGATGACCTCATCAAAATCATGGGCTCGCCAGTAGGCCACCATTTCTTCATTGCTCATCAAGGAAACCATGGAATGATGTTCCTGACTGAAGCCGTTCCAGACCAGGATGGGTAGGTAATTGGTCACCTGGGGATAGGCAAAATGGAAATGTTTCATGGAACTCAGCACATAGGGCTCACCAAAACCGCCATCACCGATGGTCACCGGAAACAGGGTGCCCGGATGCAGCAGTGCGCCAGCCATGGCAAAGTGCTGCCCCTGTCCCAGCGGTCCGGCGGGCGCCAGCAGACCCGGGATGGCACCGGACAGATGACCGAGCAGGCCATGCTGTTCGCGGAAACGCGCCATCATGTCGTTCATGTTGTGAATGCCCATGGCTTCGAGGGAGCTGTCGAGGAACATGGCACTGTAAAAGCCCGGAGCATGATGCCCAACTTCAGTGACAATGTTGGTATGCCCGAGCATGACCATGGCGGCATAGGCCTCGGCACTGGAAGCAAAGCCTCCCGGGTGACCGGAAGACTTGGCCGTACATACTTGCAAGGTACAGTAGCGCAGGGCATCCGCCAGCAGCAGCGACTGATATACGGCTTCCCGAGCCTGAGGATTGGTAACGCCCTTCTGACCCGCAGCAATGGCCGATGCTTTGCCATACTGATCAAAATCCGGCCAGTTTTCACCAAAGTAGAGCATCCCCGCACAAAAATCCGGGGCGTTGGCGGGCAAATCCTGTTGCTGGGTCATAACGGCGTTCCTATAGAGATCAAAATTGTTTCCACTCTAAGCAGGATCACTGGAATCCGCAATAGCATTGGCTTTTTGTCTACCCCATTGTTCGACCAGGAAGCGTGCCGATCAACGCCGTTACTGGGCCTTGCCGGATTGCAGCCGGAAAGACTATCAGATCAATCCTCGTCTTCACCCTCATCGCCTACCCGGCGCTCCCCCTTCAGGGCAATATTGAGATTTTTCAGCTTGCGGTACAGGTGCGTACGTTCAAGACCGACCACTTCGGCGGTACGGGCAATATTCCAGTCATTCCGCGCCAGATGATATTCGAGAAAGGCGCGCTCGAAGCGTTCCCGGGCGCGTTTCAGGGTGCCGCCAAAATCTTCTTCATCAAAGCTGCTGTTGGCAAGGGCCATCCGGTTATCCAGACCGAGGGCACCCTCGATTTCCTCGGCACTGATTTCCGGGCCTTCCGCCAGAATCAGCAGGCGCTCGACCAGATTTTGCAGCTCGCGGATGTTACCGGGCCAAGGATAATGGTTGAGCACATCCATGGAATCGGGGGAGAAGCGCCGCCCGGGCAGGCCATCCCGTGCCCCATAAAAATGCACAAACTCTTCAATAAGTACGGGAATGTCCGGGGTTCTGGCCGCCAGTGGCGGGACGCGCAGGGGCAGGGCACTGAGGCGGTAGTAGAGATCACTGCGAAACTGGCCGTTTTGTACCGCCTGGGACAAATCCTGGGCACTGCCGGCAATGACGCGCACATCCACGGGAATCGGGGTGGTTCCGCCCACCCGGATGATGCGCTTTTCCTGCAGGGCCGAGAACAGGCGGGCCTGGGTTTCCAGATCCATATCGGCAATTTCGTCAATGAACAAGGTGCCGCCGTGCGCCACCTCCAGACGGCCACGAATCAGCTTGCCTTGGGTTTCGTTACCAAACAGCTCAATGGCCACATTGGGTCGGGCAATGGCCGCCGCCCGCAGGTCCACAAAAGGCCCCTGGGCCCGGCGACTTTGCCGGTGCAGATAGCGCGCCGCGACTTCCTTGCCGCTGCCAGCCTCACCCAGTAACAGGGCCCAGGAATCCACGGCAGCAACCCGGGTGAGTTGTTCACGAAACTGACGGATGGCGGTACTCTCACCGCTGGGCCGATCCACCCAGCCGGTTTGCGCGCGCAGATCGCGGTTTTCCCGCTGCAGACGGCTCGCCTCCAGGGCATGGGCCACGGTCAGCAGGGTTTTGTCCAGAGATAGGGGTTTTTCGACAAAATCATAGGCACCCAGCTTGGTGGCCTGCACCGCCGTTTCGATGGTGGCGTGGCCGGACATCATGACCACCGGCTGCTCCAGACCTGCGTCCGCCCAGCGCCGCAACAAGGTAATCCCATCTTCGCCCGGCATCCAGATATCAAGGAGCACCAGATCGACCATCTGGTCGCGCAAAAACGTCTCGGCAGCGGCGGCACTGCCCGCCGTTTCTACCTGATAGCCCTCATCTTCGAGAATATCTGCCAGGGTCTGGCAGATATCGGGTTCATCATCGACGATCAGAATCTTCAATCTTGCCGCTTCCATGCCACCTCCAGAAAATCCAGCTCAAACCAGGGGAAAATCCATTACAATGCGTGCGCCACCATTAAGGCCCTGATTGTCGGCCACAATCACGCCACCATGTTCTTCGACAATGCGACGGACAATGGCCAGCCCCAAACCTGAGCCTTTGACCTTGCTGGTCACATAGGGCTCAAAAACTCTTGCCAGCAGATCGGCGGGAAAACCGGGACCATCATCACTCACGCTCAACTCTAGCATCTTTGCTGGACCGCTGTCCGTCAAGCCGGTATGAATCACAATATGTTTGCCTGTCGCCGGGGTTTCTTCCTTGCCTTGCAGGGCGTCCAGGGCATTGCGCAGTAAATTGTTGAGAATCTGTCGCAGACGGTGCACGTCAGCCCGGACCGGCGGCAAATCCGCCCCCAGTTCGGCACGGATTTCTATACCATTCTCCTGGCCACGATAGAGGTCCATGACATCCAGAATCAACTGATTGATATCCAGCGGCCGCATTTCGATTTGCGGTTGCCGGGCATATTCGGAAAAGGCATCTACCAGCACTTTCAGGGCATCCACCTGATGAATGATGGTGCGTGTCGCCCGATCCAGGGTTTCTCCTTCGTCGCCCAGTTTTTCCAAGTACTTGCGCCGCAGCCTTTCGGCGGAAAGCTGGATGGGGGTCAGGGGATTTTTGATTTCATGGGCCAGGCGCCGGGCCACTTCGCTCCAGGCAGCGCTGCGCTGGGCAGAAACCAGGGTGCTGATGTCATCAAAAACCACGACAAAGCCCTTGCTGCCGGCGTCATCGGAAAATTGTGCACCATGCACAATCAGGGTTTGCGGACCATCGCTACGCTCCAATTGCAGCTCTTTCTGCATGGCGCTGCGCGGATGTTCCACCCACTCCGTCACCAGCTTCCAGAGGGGTTCGAGAATAGCCCCGTCCTGCAGTTCCGCCAGAGCACTGCCCCTGGCTAAATCTTCCTGCAAAATCTGGGCGGCGGCGGCATTCACCTCAGCCAGACAGTTTTCGCCATCAAAAGTAAGAATTCCGCTGGAGAGCTGGCCCAGCATGGTTTCCAGATAAAGGCGACGCTGTTCGGCCTGTTCCTGGGCGGCGGCAGCCTGCTGCTTGGCCCGGGCGAGTTGCCGGGTCATATTGTTGAAGGAGTGCAACAACACACCTAACTCATCCTGGCTGGCAATGGTCTGCAGGGGGATGAACTCGCCCCGGGCCACCGCCTGGGTACCCGCCGCCAGCCGGGCAATGGGTGCGGTCAGGCGCCGCGCCAGATGCAGGCCCATCCACACCGCAGAGAGCACCGCCAACAGGAGGGCCACGGCGAGACTGAGCTGAAAGGCCGTTTTCATGGGCTCACGCATCAGCATCAGTTGATGATATCGGGTATACGCCACCTGCACGGCTTCTGCTGCCTTGGTGAGTTGCTCCGGAATGGGCTGTTCGACATAGAGCATCCGGTTACTTTGCCCCAGATGGGGACTGAGCACCGGAATCAGCGCCTTGACCAGTAAACTGCCATCCGCTTCGGGTTCAATGTTGGCCGTGGGTCGGCCTTCTTCCATAGCCAGGATTTCCTGACGCGGCAAGCGTGGCGCCAGGGACAGGTTATTACTGCTGGTGGCAATAATCCGGTTGTCGCTAGAAAACAGGGTCACGCTGCTCAAATGGTATTGATCCCGCAGAGCAATGACGGTGAGGATGGCATTACTGTCCGATTCACCCACCAGCGCCTGGGCAATACTTTCGGCTGCCAGCAGCGTCGAATTGCGATACCGGTCAATGCCCGCCTTGGCCACATTCAGTGCCTGGTCCAGGGCGCTTTGCACAGCGGAACTGAACCAGGAATCGACGCCCCGGTTCAGATACTGCCAGGAAAACCCGAACACCACGGCGGCGGGCAGAAAACTGAGCAGGGTAATAATCACCACCAGACGGGTAGCCAGCTGACTACCCACCTCCCCGCGCCGCAGCCGAATCAGCAGCGCCACCACCGACACCAGTACCAGAATCAGTAAAAAGAGCACAATACCTGCTGAAATCACCAGCATGGGCACAAAATAACGGCTTAACGGCCCACCAGCACTGGTGAAAAAGTTGATCGCCAGAAAACCCAAAATGGCCAGAAGGAGTAAAATAGCTCCCCAGCGGGGACCCACCCGCTGCTTTTCCGGTGCCGCTCCGGCATTGAGGGCACGCAACCAGTTTCTCAGCTTGAAAGGGGGGCGCTGACGATCCATGGGGACTCCAGTTTCCAATGATCCAGAAGGGCGCGCAGGCGCAGCGGGAGCGGCAAGGCCTGAATATCCACATAAACCCGCAGGGCCACCTGGCCCCGCGCCGCACCCTGCTGCAAAGGCAGGATAAAGTCATGAATCTGTTCTAAAACACGGACCAGATCTTGCCAGTGATGGAAGAGGCGGAGCGCACCCGCGCCATTGCTCAAGGCATATTCATTGGTGAGCGGATAATAATGTATCTGCCAGCGCTCTTCCTTTTGGGCATGGGTTCCCAGCCCGGAAATGAAAGAAAAGGGCTCCGGCTCCCGCCATTGTACCTTGATGACCCAGATGATGGTCTGCCCCTGATCGAGGATGTCCTGCAGCAAGGCTTCCTTGCTGATCTGCACCTGGGCACTGATATTGACCCGGTTCATTTCCGGGATGGCCTGCAAATGTTTCACGTGAAACGCGGTGTCCGCCAACGCCCAGCCGGGGCCAAGGCAAAAAAACAAGCCCAGAACAAGGCTTGACCAGAAAGCTCGGTTCCCCCTGGCTGCGGTCCTTCCCCGGGCCATAGCGACAGCCGGCGAAAAAATCATTCGGCTTTTACCAGCAGTGCATAGTAAAAACCATCCATATCCTGCTGACCGGGCAAGTGCTGGCCGGTGAGGGGATGGTACTGCTGGCGGGCATCCTCGTGTCGCTCCAGAAAAGCGCGAATCTGCAGCAAATTTTCTTCCGGCAGAATCGAACAGGTCGCATATAGCAGACGCCCACCCGGACGCAGACAAGTCCACAAGGCGTCGAGGAGCTGGCGTTGCTGGGCTACGGCATGCACTACATCCTCTTCCTGCCGTCGCAGGCGGATATCGGGATGGCGGCGAATCACGCCAATACCCGTACAGGGAGCATCCAGAAGAATGGCGTCATAGAACTCGCCATTCCACCAACTCTGCGGCTCTCCAGCATCGGCTACCTGTAAGTGAGCAATAGCGCCTTGCCGGTAGAGCGCTTCCCGCACCCTCTGCAAACGCTCTGCAGAGCGATCCAGGGCATCCAGGCGGCGCGCGCCCACTGCCCAGAGATGGGCAGTTTTTCCGCCAGGGGCCGCGCAGGCATCCAGCACCCGCTCCTCACTCTGGGGTGCCAGTATATGAGCAGCCATCTGGGCGGCCGCATCCTGAACAGCCACCCAGCCAGCATCCCAGCCCGGTAGGGTGGCGACCGGAATACTTTCGGGCAGACAGAGGGCGGCTTCACTCCATTCGACCCCCCGACAGGACAAACCCTGGGCTGCAAGCGCCTCGCGATAATCTTCTGGACTGATCCGCAGGGTATTCACCCGCAACCAGAGCGGGGCCGGTTGATTATTGGCGGCGGCAATCTCCGGCCATTCCTCAGGGTAGGCCGCGCGCAGGCGTGCCGCCAGCCAGGCTGGATGACCCAGATCTGGATCGGCCAGCTGCCTTTCCAGGGCCTCGCGCTCACGCAGAAAGCGCCGCAGGACGGCATTCATCAATCCCTTGGCCCAGGATTTCTGCAGCGTTTCGACCATCTCTACCCAGTCGTTCACCACCGCAAAAGCGGGTCGTTGACCATGGCGCAATTCAAAGAGCGCCAGATGCAGCAGGAATCCCAGATCGCGGTCTTCTTCGCGCCAGCTTTTGCGCAGCAACAAGCCCGATAATTTTTGTAGTAACAGATATTCCCGCAAGGTCCCCAATACCAGCCACTGCAAGGTCGCCCGCTCCGGGCCACTGACCGGGCTTCCGGCCAGCGCCTGGTCAACTTTTTCGCCTTCATCCACAGCCGCCAGCACCTGAATGGCGGTGCGCCGCAGCAATGTCCCATCGGCCATACCGGTATTACGTTTCGGCGTTGTTTTTTTACTCATCCTAACGATTCTCCCCTGCTGGGATGATAGCCTCGGATAAAATCACCCGCCGCGAGCTTCCCTTTACCCGCCGGTTGCAAGAGCAATAATTCGAGCTGCCCTTTCCCGCAGGCTACCCGGAGGCTCTCCTTGTGAATGGCGGTAATACTTCCGGGGGGCAGGTCTGCCGGCTCGTCCAGAGGCCGCGCCTGCCAGACGCGCAGACTTTTTTCACGGAACTGGGTGTGGGCCACAGGGCTGGGATTGAAGGCGCGGATTTGCCGATCTAGTTGTGTGGCGGGCAACTGCCAGTCCAGCAAAGCTTCTTCTTTTTTGAGTTTACGGGCATAAGTCATCCGGCTTTCATCCTGCTGGACCGCCACGGAACGGCCCGCCCAGAGATCATCCAGCGCCTGGCGGAGGGCGGTCTTACCCAGCACGGCCAAGCGGTCATGGAGACTGGTCGCCGTGTCATCGGGATGTATGGGGCAAGTCAGCACATGCCGCACCGGTCCGGAATCCAGTCCGGCCTCCATCTGCATGATGGCCACGCCAGTTTCCGTATCTCCGGCGGCAATGGCCCGGGCGATGGGCGCCGCACCCCGCCAGGCGGGCAGGATACTGGCGTGGACATTGAGAGCACCGAAACGCGGAACATCGAGAATGGCCTGGGGCAGAATCTGTCCATAGGCCACCACAATCAAAAGATCCGGCTGCAAGCTGCGCAGCAGTTCCAGAGATTCCGGAGTTTTGCAGGACTCCGGCTGGAATACCGGGATACCGGCCTCCCGGGCCAGCTGCTTGACCGGACTTTCCTGCAAATGACGGCCACGCCCGGCGGGACGATCTGGCTGGGTGAACACCCCCACCAGGGTTTCCGGTCCGGCCAGCAATTCCTCCAGGATCATACGGGCGAATGCCGGAGTCCCCGCAAATACCAGGCGCTTACTCACTTTGCCGCGCTCGCTTTTCCGCCTTGCGGCGGATCAGATTCTGTTTAAGACGTGAGAGATGATCCACGAACAGGGTGCCGTTCAGATGATCAATCTCATGCTGTATGCACACAGCCAGCAAGCCATCCGCCTCCAGTTCAATGGTTTTTCCTTGCACTGTCAAAGCCCGCAGGGTGATTTTTTCCGCACGCCGGACCGTTTCCAGTACCCCCGGGACCGACAGGCAACCCTCTTTCATTTCTTCTTCACCACTGCGGGCGATAATTTCTGGATTTACCAGTACCATCAGATCATTGCGATTTTCCGAGACATCCACGACAATCAGTCGTTGTCCGGCCGCCACCTGGGGGGCGGCGAGACCGATACCCGGGGCGTCGTACATGGTTTCCGCCATGTCATCGGCGAGTTGCTGGACCTGTTTATCCACCCGGACGATGGGCTGCGCCATGTCCTTGAGGCGGGTATCGGGAAATTCGAGTATTTTCAGAAGGGACATATTACCACCAATTGATGTCAGGACTTTCCGGCAAAAAACGTATCTTGGACTAATACTATCCCTTGCGGAAGTCCAGTGGAGATCATTACATGCACAAACATAGATGGCGCACCCTTGTTTTCAGCCTCGGTATAAGCGCCCTGACCCCGGTCATAGCCCAGGCAGCACCTGCCAGCATACAACTGCGTACCCAGCAAACTTATACCGTCAAGCCCGGTGATACCCTATGGGGCATCGCTGGTCATTTTCTGGTACACCCCTGGCAGTGGCCGCAGATATGGCACAAGAATCCCTACATCAAAAATCCCAACCTGATTTACCCTGGCGATCGGATTGTGCTGCGCTATGGCGCCAATGGTGAGCCTGAGCTCAGCCTCGAATCACCCTTCAGCAGCGGCTCCCATTTTGTGGAACTGCGCCCGCAGATGACGTCAGAACCTGTACCTTCGGTGTCTACCGGCGAAGTCATGCCCTTTCTGGGCAGCCCCGGCGTCATCGCCAGTAAAAAAGACTTCGCCAAACTGCCCTATCTGGCAGCTGCGGCCAAGCAAAGGCCTACCTATGTGACCGGCAATACGCTGTACACCGTCGGATTGAAAAATGTCGCTGTTGGCAAACACTTCCAGATTGTCGCTCTGGGGCCGGAGTTATTCCAGGCCAAAACCCATCGCTCTTTGGGTTTTGCTCTGGAAGATCTGGGCGAAGTGACGGTCACCCAAAGCGGCCACCACGCGGCGGTGCAGATCACCAAAGTTCACCGGGAAATTGATCTGGGTGAACGCCTTGTGCCTATGGCTAAAACCGCTATCCCCCATTATTTTCCGAGCGCACCGCAACAATCCATAGAAGGACACATCATCGCGCAACTGGAGAGTAATCCGGCGCTCACCGTTGGTCAGGTCGTCGTCATCGATCAGGGCAGCGACAATGAACTCAAGCTCGGTAATATCCTGCAAATCCAGCGTGGCGGTGCGGTAGCGCGCAATGCCGTTACCGGCAAGCCCTTTGCCCTTCCCGCCCAGACCATCGGTAGCCTTATGGTTTTTCGTTTGTTCCCGCACGTATCTTATGCGGTGATCACTACGGCCAGTCGTGACATCACTGTGGGGGATGAAATCCACAGTCCCGGTCAGACTACTGCTTCTGCAGCAAAATAATGTCTGATGCGGCCTGGTTGGCGCTCTGCCGAATATCCGGTCTGGGACCCCTTCGGCAGCAGGCCTTACTGGCGCGTTTCACCACGGCCGCCGCCTGTTTTCAAACGGGTGCCAGTATGTTGCAGGACCTGAGCTTGTCGGCAAAACAAATTCAGGCCCTGCAAAAGGAACCTGAAGATTTGCTCACGGCTGCCGATTGCCGCTGGCTGAATAGTCCAGATACGGATTTATGTCGCTGGACGGATGCTGACTACCCGCCCTTGTTGCGACAAATCCCTGACCCACCACCACTCCTGTTTATCCGTGGTCAACGTTCCTGTCTGGGACAGCCCATGCTTGCCATTGTCGGCAGTCGTTCGGCCAGCGCGAGCGGGGCTATCACGGCGGAGGCTTTTGCCCGCAGTCTGGGAGAATCCGGCCTGTGCATTACCAGCGGTCTGGCCCTGGGCATTGATGCGGCAGCCCATCGCGGTGCTTTGGCCAGTGGCACCGTAGCAGTCCTGGGCACGGGCGCTGATCTGATTTATCCCCGCGCCAATCTGCAACTGGCCCATCGCCTCATCGAGCACGGCCTGATTATCAGCGAGCAAGCTCCTGAAACCGGTCCCCATAGCGGTCTTTTTCCGCGCCGCAATCGCATCATCAGCGGCCTCAGCCTGGGCGTACTCATTGTCGAGGCGGCCGAAAACAGCGGTTCGCTGATAACCGCCCGACTGGCCATGGAGCAGGGGCGAGAAGTGTTTGCAGTTCCAGGCTCAATTCATTCTCCTTTATCCAGAGGCCCCCATCGTCTGATTCGCGAAGGCGCCAAACTGGTGGAAAGTGCTGAGGACGTGCTCAGCGAGCTGGGTCCGCTTTATGGAGCCTTACGTCAGGCGCGGCCCGTTGCAGCTCCGGATAACTGGACACCTGAAGACCCCCGCCAGGCCCGGGTTTGGGCCGCTATGGACTTTGATCCGCTGAGCGCCGAAGAAATTGCCACGCGATGTGGATTGACGCTGGGCGAGCTTTCGGCCATCCTCTTGGAAATGGAAATATCAGGTTATCTTACGGCCAGCCCCGGCGGCCGGTTCTGTCGCCTCCCTCCGGTATCCTGAAGGCTCTGGCATGGAAGACGTTATAGACATTATCAGTTACCTACTGGACCATCTCGACGACGAGGATGACGACGTTATCGAAGATCATCTGCGTGCGGTGGGTTTTCCCGATGCGGATATTCAACGCGCCCTCGACTGGATGGAAGGTTTTGCCGTGGAAGAGCAGGACGACACCAGTCCCCGGGCCTTGCGCGCCTATCATCCCTATGAACTGCAGAATCTTTCCGTAGCGGCGCGGGGGCAACTGCACGACTGGGAGCGCCTCGGCGTGATCAATGGCGCCATGCGGGAACGCATCATTGATCGCTTGCTGGCCCTCGATCTTGAGGATATGGATATGGAAACCCTCGACTGGGTAGCCTTCATGGTCATGGCCAATGATCCTGGCCCTGAAGCCTATTGGGTGGATGCCTTGTTGGATACCGACGGAACCCGGATACTGCACTGATCTATGGCTCATCAACTCGTCATCGTTGAATCTCCCGCCAAAGCCAAAACCATCCAGAAATATCTGGGGGATGATTTTGAGGTGCTGGCTTCCTATGGACACGTTCGCGATCTGCGCCCCAAAGAAGGGGCTGTTGATCCCGAACATGATTTTGCCATGCGCTACGAAGCCATTGAACGCAATGAAAGGCATGTAGAAGCCATCATCAAGGCACTGCGCAAAGCCGACAAGCTCTGGCTCGCCACTGACCCGGACCGCGAAGGTGAGGCGATTTCCTGGCACCTGGTCGAGCTTCTGCGGGAACGCCAGCAACTGGGTAAAAAGCCGGCGCAGCGCGTGGTTTTCCACGAAATTACCAAAAAGGCCGTTCAGGAAGCCATCGCCAATCCCCGCGAAATTGCCATGGACCTGGTCAACGCCCAACAGGCCCGCCGCGCCCTGGATTATCTGGTGGGCTTCAATTTATCGCCGTTGCTGTGGCGCAAGGTGCGTCCCGGTCTTTCAGCCGGGCGTGTACAAAGTGCGGCCCTGCGCTTGATCTGCGAACGGGAAGATGAAATTGAAGCGTTTGTCAGCCAGGAATACTGGACCATTGCGGCACGCCTGCAACACCAGGACAGCGACTTTGCCGGCCGGCTGACCCACTGGCAGCAGAAAAAACTCGAACAGTTTGATATCACCCGGGAGGAGCAGGCCGAAAGCATGCGCCAGGAGATGGAAGCCGACATCCTGCGGCAACCCCTGCAGGTGCGTGAAGTCGAGCGTAAAAATCGCCAGCGTCAGCCTGCGGCGCCATTTACCACTTCCACCCTGCAGCAGGAAGCCTCGCGCAAGCTCGGTTTCAATGCCAGCCGGACCATGCGCGTAGCCCAGCAATTGTATGAAGGCATCAATATCGGCAGCGAAACCGTCGGCCTCATCAGTTACATGCGTACTGATGCTGTCAATCTTTCAGAAGAAGCCATTACCGAGATTCGCGGATTCATCGGCCATCAGTACGGGGATGAATTTGTCCCCGAAAGCCCGCGTCGCTACAAAACCAAAACCAAAAATGCCCAGGAAGCCCATGAAGCCGTGCGCCCCACGGATATCACCCGCACCCCCGACAAACTGCAAAACATTCTCGACAAGGATCTCTGGCGCCTGTATGACCTGATCTGGAAACGCAGTGTGGCCTGTCAAATGGCCGCCGCCCGTCTGGACATGGTCGCCGTGGATATGGATGCCGGCACCCACTGGACCTTGCGCGCCAATGGTTCCACCGTTACTTTTCCAGGATTCATGGCGGTGTATCAGGAAGGTAAGGACGAGAACGACGAAGACGATAACCATCGGCTTTTACCACCCCTGAAAAAAGGCGATCAACCCCAGGTACATGGCATTGATCCGGAACAGCATTTTACCGAGCCGCCGCCGCGCTACAGTGATGCTACCCTGGTGAAAACCCTGGAGGCCCATGGCATTGGTCGGCCTTCCACTTACGCCAGTATTATTCAGACCTTGCAGAATCGCGAATATGTGGAAACCGAGCAGCGCCGTTTTCGTCCCACCGATCTTGGTCGGGTAGTCGGCCGTTTTCTCTCCAACCACTTTGAACGCTATGTGGATTATAATTTTACGGCGGGCATGGAAGACCAACTGGATGCCATCTCCCGAGGGGAAAAACAGTGGCAGCCGGTGCTCAACGAATTTTGGGGCCCCTTTCGCGCCTTGCTGGACGAAAAAGCCAGCGTCAGCCGCGCCGAAGCGACCAGCGAGGCCCTGGATGAAGCTTGTCCCCAATGCGGCAAGCCCCTTTTCCTGAAGCTTGGTCGGCATGGTCGTTTTGTGGCCTGTTCCGGTTATCCTGATTGTAATTACACCCGCCCTGTGGACGGGCCTCGTGAAGCTCCCGAGCCGGTGGGCCGAGACTGTCCGGACTGTGGTAAGC
This sequence comes from Acidithiobacillus marinus, assembly GCF_002847505.1. Classification (GTDB taxonomy): domain Bacteria; phylum Pseudomonadota; class Gammaproteobacteria; order Acidithiobacillales; family Acidithiobacillaceae; genus Acidithiobacillus; species Acidithiobacillus marinus. Next base: position 43,806 of record NZ_MXAV01000056.1, on the reverse strand, counting down.
CTCTGGTTTACAAGACAGGACGCTATGGACGATTTATTTCATGCAGTGGTTATCCCGAATGCAAGCATATTGAACCTCTGACCCAACCAAAATCTTCCGGTGTCGCTTGCTCTCTCTGTGGCGAAGGTGAGCTGGTGGAAAAACGCAGCCGTTATGGCAAGGTGTTTTATTCCTGCAACACCTATCCTAAATGTACGTATGCTGTTTGGGGTCCACCCGTTGCCAAAGCCTGCCCGCGTTGTGCTTGGCCCATCATGATCGAAAAAAGTGGCAAGCGGCTGGGCGAACAACTTGCCTGCCCACAGCCTGAATGTGGGTTTCATTTTCAGGTGACGGCGAGCGAAGCCGAAATCGCCGACCTCCTGGCAAATTACACCCCCCCGCCGCCCCGGGAAAAACGTGCCACGCCCGCAAAAAAAACAGCACCAGCACGTAAAGCTCCCAAGAAAGCGGCGAAAAGTACTGCCAAGGAAACCAGCACCACTACCGGGGCCAAAAAATCGGCCTCACGAAAATCGGCAAAGACGACAGCCACCACCGAAAAGGACAAATCCGCAAATCCCGCGCCACGGAAGCGCGCCAGCAAAAAAGTAACCAGCGCATGACTTACGTTGTCACCGAAAACTGTATCCAATGCAAATATACGGACTGTGCCGAAGTGTGTCCCGTCGAGTGTTTTCATGAAGGACCCAATTTTCTGGTCATTGATCCCGACGAATGTATTGACTGTGCCGCATGTATTCCCGAGTGTCCGGCCGATGCCATTTTTGCCGAAGATGAAGTCCCCGAAGACCAACGGGATTTCACCGCCATCAATGCCGAGCTGACCAAAAAATGGCCCGTTATTTTACGCAAGAAAAGCGCCCTGCCCGATGCCGAGGCCTGGAACGGGAAGACCGACAAACGACCCCTTCTGAAAGAGGCGTAAACAGACCCCATGAAATGTTTCACGTGAAACATGTCAGCCAAAATACCTGACCAAGACCATCCTGCACCAGCCCCTCTCCGTATAAGTGGGGGTGTATTTACGCTCTCGGTACTGGAACTGGACCAACAGGATCCCGCCTTGCTGAAGGCACGCATTGATGAAGAACATCGTCGCCACCCTTCAGCAGTCGCTTTTCACCAGTCCTCACCTTTAGTGCTGGACCTTCGCGCCACTCCCGAAGCTGGTGCCCTGACAGAAATCATCACCGTCCTCCGGGAATCAGGATGGTTGCCCGTAGGCATACGCAATGCCTCGGCTACGCAACAGGCACTAGCCCTATCACTGCATTTGCCCCTATTAAGGGGACAAGCGCAGGCATCACCCGCAGAGGCACCCGCCCAAAATATCTCTCCGCCAGCCGATGTGCGAGGCGGATTGCTGATTGATCATCCCGTGCGCAGCGGCCAACGTAATTATGCCCGCAACGGCGATCTGGTTTGTTTGGCGACGGTCAATGCCGGTGCGGAAATCATTGCCGACCGCAATATTCACGTCTATGGACCGCTCCGGGGCCGCGCTCTTGCGGGCGTTAATGGCGATGAAAATGCCCGTATTTTCTGTATGTCCCTGGAGGCGGAACTCGTCTCCATTGCCGGTTTGTACCGGACCCTGGAACGCGACCATCCCCTCTGGGGAAAAGCCGCACAGATTTACAGCCGGGATGAGCAACTGCATATTACCCCCTTAAATTCATAATGATCGGGAGAAACAAACGTGGCCAAAATAATTGTCATCACATCCGGCAAAGGTGGGGTAGGTAAAACCACCACCAGCGCAGCTTTTGCCAGCGGTCTGGCCTTGCGCGGCTTTAAAACCGTGGTCATCGATTTTGATGTGGGTTTGCGTAATCTCGATTTGATCATGGGTTGTGAGCGCCGGGTGGTGTACGATCTCATCAATGTCATTCAGGGTGAAGCCAAACTCCAGCAAGCCCTAATCAAAGACAAGCACTGCGAAAACCTCTATGTGCTCCCCACCTCGCAAACCCGGGACAAGGACGCACTCACCGTGGAAGGCGTCACCAAGGTCATGGACGAACTGCGTCAGGACTTTGACTATGTGGTATGCGATTCTCCGGCAGGTATTGAATCCGGCGCGCTCATGGCCCTGTATCATGCGGATGAAGCCATTGTCGTGACCAACCCCGAAGTTTCTTCCGTACGCGACTCCGACCGTATCCTTGGAATTCTGGCCGCACGCTCCCGCCGCGCCGAACAGGGCGAAGAGCCGGTCAAGGAGCACTTGCTTCTCACCCGCTATTCACCCAAACGGGTGGAAGAGGGAGAAATGCTCTCGTTGGAGGACGTCAAGGAATTGTTACGTACGCCGCTGCTGGGGGTCATTCCAGAATCAGAAGTCATACTACAAGCCTCCAATCAGGGGATTCCCGCCGTCCATATGGGCAATACCGATGTAGCAGAAGCCTACAAGGATGTGGTCGCCCGCTTCCTTGGTGAAGAAAAACCCCTCCGATTTATTCAGGCTCCGAAAGTGGGGTTTTTCAAGAAACTGTTTGGAGGCTGATATGTCCATATTAGATTATATTCTCGGTTCCCGTAAAAAAACGGCCAATGTGGCCAAAGACCGTTTAAAGCTCATTCTTGCCCATGAAAGAGAGGAAGGGGGCCCTGATTTTTTGCCCGCCCTGCAAGAAGAATTACTGACGGTGATTGCCAAATATATTCCAGTAGATAAAAACAACATCAAGGTCAGCATGGAAAGAAAAGGTGACTTTGAAGTTCTGGAGCTGAATATTCTCTTTCCTGACCAGCATTAAGAAATTTGCACTAAACAAGTTGGCCTGCATGGCAAGTGCCAAACAAATAGTTTACCCGCAGTCCGCATGAAAAGCTGGCAGGCCAAACCTGCTTAAAATCTCTTTTAAAACCAAGGAGTCATCATGAACGATGCATCTAAAAAACCGATTGAATTGGTAGCCACCACAACTGCAAAAAAAGCAAAAAAATCTGACACGAACTCGCGGCGCCAATTCTTGCAAGCAATGGCTGTAGCATCAGCAGGCGTCGCACTACCTGGTGTGGCTCTGGCAGAAACAGCAAAACCTGTGTTAGACCAATCGCCCGAACCCGTTAACATTGATACACCAGAGGCAGCACTGGCCGCTTTGATGGACGGTAACCGCCGCTTCAGGTCCGGGAAAATGGTTTCCTGCAAGGCACCCATCGGTGTGCTGCTGGAAGAAACTGTCAACAGACAAACACCCTTTGCAGCAGTCCTTTCCTGCTCAGACTCCAGAGTGCCTATTGAGTCCATATTTGATCAGGAATTGGGACGCGTTTTCGTTGCCCGCGTTGCTGGCAATATCGCGACCCCGGAAATGGTAGCCAGCCTCGAGTATGGTGTGGCCGTCCTTGGCACCAAGTTGATCATGGTAATCGGTCATAGTAACTGCGGGGCAGTCAAGTCGGCAATGACAGATTTCGATGCGCCCGGTCAAATCACTTCACTCTATCAATTTATCCGTCCAGCAATCCAGGAGTCTGGCCAGCATCTTGGTGCAGCCATCCATGATAACGCGAGAATTCAAGCAAAACTGCTGGCGAAATCCTCACCTCTCCTAGCGAAAAGCATTTCCGAGGGTACTCTTCGAATCGTCCCTGCTTACTACAGCCTCGCCACGGGTGAAGTAACGGTTCTCAAAGCCTAAAGAAGCACCCTTTTCCAGACCAGCATTGATTTTGAATATGGTGGTACCACTACAATTTCAGGAGAGAGTCTCATGCGGATGGTCAATGCGTATCTCAATGTCATCCAGAATAATTACTTCCAGTTTCAAGGACGGATGCATCGGGCGGAGTTCTGGTGGTTTGCCCTGATGAATTTTTTGGTCGCTCTGGGTATAATTATCATCATTATCATGTTACTCAAGATGAAAAATACCGGTATCATCCTTTTGGGTATTTATTATCTGGCATTATTGCTACCAACCCTGGGTGCCCAGGTCAGAAGATTGCATGATATTGGCCTGTCAGGATGGTGGCTGCTTATCGGACTGGTGCCCTATGTAGGCGGCATTGCCTTGCTGATCATGGAAATTTTACCGTCAAAGCCGAGCGGTGAAAAATATGGTCCCTATCATGATTCCGTAGCTTAATTGGTCCTAGCTCCTTTTCGAAAAAAGTCACATTAAACTATATTTCCAGCCTGCGCTTACACACAGGCTGGATAAATTGCAATATCAGCGCAACAAAATTTGAACGCCATACTTCCTATGCGCGCAAATGATCCAGCCACTGGCTCGAAATCCGTTCCAGCAAGCGATTCTGACTTTGTCTGGCGGTAAGATTATCCAGATCCACCCAGGCTAAGGGTTGGTCCTGGCCGGCGCAGGAAAATACCGCTTTGGTGCGTTTGCCGGTTTCCGGATCAATTTGCCACTGCAAACATTGGGCGCAGACGCCTTTAAGCATACACTGCATGGGGCTGCCTACCGTGGCTACCGCTTCCAGGTCTGCGCGGAAGAAATGACCCAGAGTTCCCTTCAGTGCTTGCTGGAAACCCTTCAGCAAACCGGTGGAGCCCATGACCATCAGGCGATCCACCTGCGCGAGTGAAAGCCCGAATGTTAACGCCTGTTGACCAGGTAGTTCACCGGCACCGTAAGCCCGTAATAACTCGACCATATCACTGGCTTCCACGCTCAGGTCCTGGGGGCGATGGCTCTCGATGAGAGGACCGCTACCCGTACACCAGATAATCTGATCGGCCGCCTCTTCCAGTTCTGCCTGATTATCCAGTTCGCTGGCCTTTCCCAGGGCGGCGACATACAGAACCCGATTACCCGCAGCACGCAGCGCGGGACCGATATCCAGCATGACCGCAGCACCCCAGCGTCCCGCCACCACCAGAATGGTTTTATCCTGGGGAATATCGGTGGGGGCGCCGGTGGGGCCCATCAAAATCAGAGGATCTCCCGGCTCCAGACTGCCCACCAAACGCGGACCCGTCCCCCACTGCAAGACCATCAGGCGAATGGCATCACCCTCCACGCCGGCGCCACTGACCGTCAAGACGGGTATCTGCAAACGGGTGCCCTGGAGCACCGGGCTATGCGTCTCAAAAGTCTGCAGGCGGAAAAACTGACCCGGACGGAAATTGCGTGCGGCCAGGGGTGCCTTGATCCACATTTCCGTCACCGCCGGATTACTGCGGTCCACGCGCAGTACCCGCATGCTCAGAAGATCCCGGAGGGATTCCTGAAAGGCGTCCAGTCCTTCTGCACCCTTCGGAGCAAGGACGGCCAGGCTTTGCATGACCTGGGGATAACTAGCCTTGGCGGAAGCAATAGCCTTGACGACACTGCCATGAAATACCGGGTGGGTATCGCCGATAAAGCTGACCCGATGGGATTGCGCATCGGTATAGGACGTAAATGGTCCGGATTCTGGTGCTTTGCAGTGTTCGGCCACCTGCACCGCTTGCAGGGCACTCTTGCCGTGGGCCACATGGGTCTGGAAGTGATCGCCGTCCAGTTGCAAAGTGCCGGGATATTCCCTTTCGTAAATGGTGTTGGGGACAGTCCCTGCCGCAATGAACACGGCCCGGGCGGACAAGCGGACTTCCTGATCACTGCTCAACCAACGGCCTTCGGCCTCGCGCATCTGCCGGAAAACCATCTGGGCAATGTGCCCATAGCCATCCAGTTCCGCCCGCAATGGGTCCAGACCTTCGGCGTAGTACAGCCCTTCTTCCATGGCCTTGATCAGTTCTTCATGATTGCGGGTATAGGCCGGAGACTGGCGCATACCCTTGCGATAGGCCAGGGTGACCCCACCCCAGGACTGAATCAGCGGCACAAAATCCGGAGCTTCTCCGGCTGTCTGGGCCCGCGTCCGTTCTTCACGGACCAAACGCCCGTGGGCGAGAAACTCTTCCATAATTTCCGTATCCTCGGCAGAAAGTCCGGCGCGCATTTTCTCTTCGCCCAGGCGCTGGCACATCTGTTCATAGCGGTCCAGGACTTTTTCCACCTGACGGATGTAATAGGCCTGCACTTCGGTGGCCGTATCCACTGCGGTGAGTCCACCGCCAATGACCACGGCGGGCAGACGCACCTGCAAATTGGCGAGGCTGCTCTTTTTTCCGGCACCGGTCAGTTGCAGAGCCATGAGGAAATCGCTGGCCTGACGCATGCCCCGCGCCAGACTTTCTCCCATGGGCACCACCCTGGGCAAACCCGCACCAGTGGCAATACACACATGATCAAAACCCAGCGACCAGGCATCTTCCAGGGTGATGGTACCGCCCAGACGCACGCCACCGAAGATCTGAAAGCCAGGACGCCGCGCCAAGGTCAGATAAATGAGTTTGAGAAAGTTCTTGTCCCAGCGCACCGTGATGCCATATTCGGCTACACCGCCAAAACCCAGCAAAATCCGGTCATCCAGATCTTCCTGCAAGGTGTTCCAGTCACGAATGGGTGCGCTCAGCCAGGCCTCGGGGAGGGGTTCGATTTTCAGGCCGTCAATACCCACCACGGCGCAGCCTTCCTGAAGCAGATGATGGGCCATGGTGAAGCCCGCCGGGCCCATGCCCGCCACCAGCACCTTGCGGCCATTGTAAGGTTGTGCAGCAAATTGTACGGCCCGCAGAGGATTCCAGCGGGTCAGCAAATCATAAATCTCAATGCCCCAGGGCAAATTCAGAACATCCGTAAGAATCCGGGTTTCAATCTGGGGAATATTGACGGGATCCTGCTTCTGATACACACAGGCTTTCATGCAGTCATTACAAATCCGGTGGCCGGTGGCCGGAACCATGGGGTTGTCCACCATGGCCATGGCCAGTGCAGCGAGGTTCAGGCCATCGCGCTTGAGTATCTGCATTTCCGAGATTTTTTCTTCGAGAGGGCAGCCCGTCAGCGTCACGCCCAGGGGATCGACCTTCAGACCCAGTTCCGGGACGCCCTTTTTCTCAGGAAAACCCCGGGAACAGAAATCACCATCATGATCGTGGCAATACAGACAATAATGGACTTCACTCTGGACACTGCGCGAGTCCATGCGTAAATCCGTCAGATGGAAGCTGTCGCGGCGACGCAGGGTACCATCCGGCGCCACGTAGGGAGCTCCCGGTACCTGATCCAGTTTTTTCAGGGGCACGAGGGCTTCATGGTCCACCCGTTGCGGCAGCCTGAAACTCGACCAGCCCGTCACCGCCAAGGCTGCCTGGGGATTCTGCAAAATCAGGGCACACCATTGGGTCAGGCGCTGTATGTCCTCGGCATGGACGCTTTCATCCTGGAGCCATTGTTCGCCGAGTCGGGAAATCGCCCATTCCCGGTCTTCCTCGGGCCAGGCCCGTTGGCGAATCTGACTATCCAGCCACTGATCCAGATCGGCAAAGGTTTCGGGAAATTCGCCCCGATAGCGACGGGCGCGGCGCAGCACAAAATGTTTTTTGAAATCCATGACCACATCATGGCTGCGGGTTTGCGCCTGCAATTCGGAGACTTCTTTCTCCAGGCTGAACAGGCCGGCAATGAACTTTTCCAGATGGGGGGCGAGCTGCAGCAGGAATTCGCTTTGTTCCTTGCTGGCCGGGAGCACACCCTGGGCACGGTAGGTGCACAGCGCATCGGCCAGCTCCGGGTCAGAAGCCTTGAGATTCTGCAGAAACACCTGATCGAGGCGGGCAATCCCCGCATCTGTAAAAAGTTCTTTATATTCAAAACCTACTAGATTCAGCACCCTATTCTCCCATTCGCGCAGGCCCAAATAGGTGGCCCACTTTCATCAAACTGTCACATTTTGCTGGCATTATAGACCCATGTCACGTTTTCAGGATGATTTTATGCCTCAATACCGCAGTATTTTCCTGTCCGATGTTCACCTCGGTACCCGAGGCTGTCAGGCAGAAAGTCTGCTGGACTTTCTGCGCCATAATTCCTGTGAGCAATTATATCTGGTGGGCGACATCATTGATTTATGGCGCCTCAAGATTCGCTGGTACTGGCCGCGCAGCCACAACACGGTGGTACAGAAAATTCTGCGTCTCGCCCGTTCCGGGGTCAGTGTCCGATATATTCGGGGTAACCATGATCCCGTCTATGAACTGCTCTCCGATTATGTCCAGCGCCAGGATGAGATTATTTCCCTGGGCGACATAGCCATTCTCCGTGAAACCGTCCATGAAACGGCCGACGGGAAAAAGCTCTGGGTCATTCATGGTGATCAGTTTGATGCGGCCATGCGCTATGCCACCTGGCTGATCCATCTGGGCGATCATGGTTATACCCTGCTGCTTTGGTTCAATCGCTTGCTGCAAGGCTTGTTCCGCCGCCTGGGTCTGCGTCGCCACTGGTCCCTGAGCGCCTACATCAAATATCGCGTCAAAAAAGCCGTACAATTTATCAATGACTATGAACATCTGCTGGCCGAAGAAACGGCCCGGCGGGGTTATGCCGGGGTCATTTGCGGCCACATTCACCATGCCGAACAGAAAACCATTGATGGCATCCTGTATTACAATGATGGTGACTGGGTGGAAAGCTGTACGGCGCTGGTAGAACACATGGACGGCCAGATGGAAATCATTCACTGGCCGGTCGTGCTGCGTTTTGATCAGGATGTAGCAGCCTGATCAAAACCGTTACTGGACTAGATGTCCAGTCGGGAAACAAAACGGGCGTTCTCTTCGATAAAACGCCGCCGCGGTTCTACGGCATCCCCCATCAACATGGAAAACACTTCATCAGCGGCAATGGCATCTTCCACATCGACCCGAACCAGTCGGCGGTTTTCGGCATTCATAGTGGTTTCCCAGAGCTGCTCCGGGTTCATTTCACCCAGACCTTTGTAGCGCTGTATTTCCACCCCCTTGCGGGCATCAGCCAGGAGCCAGTCCATGGCCTCGCGAAAACGCTCCACGGAGCGAATTTTTTCGCCTCTTTTGATCTGCGCGCCCGGGGACATTTGGCCTTCAATATTGCGGGCATATTCCGCGAGCTGACGATATTCACCGCCCGCAAAAAAATCCTGGTCAAAAAATCGGACTTCCTGACTGCCATGATGTTCCCGACGAATCACCAGCCGCAAGGCATCTCCCTCACCGATTTTCTCGACTAGATAATGTTCGGCGGGCAGGGCTGTGGCACTGAGCGCCGCGTGCAGCGCCTGGGCAAACTGTTTCCAGTCTTCTTCACTGGCCGACGCGCCATGGATCGGAGCCAGAGTGGCCAATGCCCAGAGGAGGGTTGACGGATAACGTCTTTCCAGACGCTGTACCAAAGCTTCAATGTTCTGGTACTGGCGCATCATGCCCGCGAGTTGCTCGGGACTGACCGCCTCCGTTTCAGCAGCGGGATGAAATTCCGCACCGTGCATGGCCATTTCCCGCAAATAGGCCGCCAGTTCCATATCATCCTTGATATAGCGTTCGTCCTTGCCTTTTTTGACCTTGTAAAGCGGGGGTTGGGCAATATAAATATGCCCATGCTCCACCAGATCGGCCATCTGCCGGTAGAAAAAAGTCAGCAGCAGGGTGCGGATGTGACTGCCATCCACATCCGCGTCCGTCATGATGATGACGCGATGATAGCGTAATTTGGCGAGATCAAAATCTTCCTTGCCGATGCCAGTGCCCAGCGCCGTGATGAGCGTACCGATTTCATCGGAAGACAGCATTTTGTCAAAACGGGCGCGCTCGACGTTCAGGATTTTTCCCTTGAGCGGTAAAATGGCCTGATGACGACGATCCCGACCCTGTTTTGCCGAACCACCGGCGGAATCACCTTCCACCAGATAAATTTCGCAAAGTGCCGGGTCCTTTTCCTGGCAATCGGCGAGTTTGCCGGGAAGATTAGCAATATCCAGAGCGCCCTTGCGCCGGGTCAGCTCCCGGGCCTTACGGGCGGCCTCGCGGGCGCGTGCGGCTTCGACAATCTTTGCGGCGATGGCCTGGGCTTCCTTGGGGTGCTCATCCAGAAAAATCGTGAGGGCTTCCGCCATGGAGGATTCCACCACTGGTTTCACTTCGCTGGAAACCAGTTTATCCTTGGTCTGGGAGGAAAACTTGGGGTCCGGTACCTTGACCGAAAGCACAGCCGTCAATCCTTCCCGGGCATCATCTCCGGTGACGGAAACCTTGGCTTTGGCCAGGGTCCCTTCCCTTTCCATGTATTGATTCAGGGTCCGGGTCAAGGCCGCGCGAAAACCTGCCAGATGCGTACCTCCATCATTCTGGGGAATGTTGTTGGTGTAGCAGAGGACGGTTTCGTTGTAGCCTTCATTCCACTGCAAGGCCGCTTCCACCACAATACCTTCCCGTTCTCCGCTCAATGAGATGACATGGGGATGGATAGCGGTTTTACTGCGGTTGAGATGCTCCACAAAGGCGCGAATCCCACCATCGTAATGAAAAATCTCCTCACGGTTGACCCTTTCGTCGAGCAGGGTGATGTGCACCCCGGAATTTAAAAAAGCCAGTTCGCGTAACCGCTTGGCGAGGATTTCAAAATGGAACTGGGTGTCGGCAAAAACTTCCGGAGAAGGTTTGAAACGAATCACAGAACCATGTCGGCTGGAAGCTTCACCCCGGGCAATGGGAGCGAGGGGAGCCCCATCGGCATAGGACTGGGTCCAGACAAAACCATCGCGGTAGATGCGTAACTGGAGAGAACTCGACAGGGCATTGACCACGGAAACGCCCACCCCGTGCAAGCCCCCCGAGACCTTGTAGGAATTATCATCAAACTTACCGCCTGCGTGCAGTATCGTCATGATGACTTCGGCAGCGGAGCGCCCTTCTTCGGCATGTACGTCTACCGGAATACCGCGTCCGTTATCACTGACACTGACGGATTCGTCATCATGAATAGTCACCACAATGGTATCGCAATGTCCGGCCAGAGACTCGTCTATGGCGTTATCTACCACCTCAAAAACCATGTGATGCAAACCACTACCATCATCGGTATCGCCGATATACATGCCCGGGCGTTTGCGTACTGCTTCCAATCCTTTCAAAACCTGAATACTGGAAGAATCGTACTTATCCGTCATATGTCACATTCCTTTTCAAGCTGGCCATGGGCCAGATAAAACTGCTTGCCTGCCTGACCTACCGGTATTTGATTTGTTGCAGTAACCGCTGCAAAAACCTGTACTCCCAGCTGATTCAACTGTTCCATCCACCAGATTCTGGCCGATTGATCCAGTTCTGCGGCAAAATCATCTATCAATATCACCGGTAACTGATAACCGGATTCCTGGATCAAGCATAACTGGGCCATGCGAAAAGCCATTCCCATTACCCGCAACTGCCCGCGGGAAAGAATATCCAGTGCCAGTTTCTGGCGAACTCTGAAAACCAGATTGGCCCGGTGGGGACCACTATGGGTATAGCCCATTTCCCGATCCGATCCCTGATCGCGCAGCAGACTTTCCCGCAAGGTCAATCCCTCTTTCCAGCCGGCTTGTAAATGTAATTGCAAAGTATCTGTAGAACCTGACCATGCATTCCAAAGCCTTTGCAAATTTTCTGCCATACGCATCAGATAATCCTGACGCAGTTGCTGAATACGCTCTCCAGCCTCTGCTAAAGCCATATCCCAGGGATTTTGTCCATGCGGATGCTTCAACCAGGCATTACGCTGTGCCAGTGCCCGCCGATATTCCCGGAAAATCTGTCCGTAATGGGCATCCACATAATAAATGCCCCAATCCATGATCCGTCGGCGATCATCGGCACTTCCCGCTACAAAGTGGCTGTTTTCGCTATGCAGACTTTGCAGTGGCAATATATCCAGCAACTCCCAGGCCGAGTGGATGGACTCCCCATCATAACGTATTTCTCGCTCTTCGCCACGTCTGCGTAGGGCCAGAAAGTGATCGGGCATTCGGGCGCTGAGCAGGTATTCGTTATCCCCATCACGGAGCAGATTGCGCGGTCCATGCCGCCAGGTTTGCCCCGTACCGAGAATATGCAGGGCTTCCAGCACGGTACTTTTCCCGGCACCATTCGCACCTACCAACCAGTTCCAGTGGGTATGGGTTTGAAGTTGTAGATCCTCAATGCAGCGCAAGGAGCGGATTTGTAATGACTCCAGCGTCATGTTTTCAATACAATTGAGGAATGGATTACAAACGCACCGGCATCAGGATATAGAGAGGATTATCGGCATCCATGGGGGTGAAAACAGCGGCACTGTTCCCGTCCTTGACCCGCATCCGAATTTCGTCTTGGTTGAATATCTGAATGGTGTCGGTGAGATAGCGACTGTTGAAAGCAATATCGATCACTTCATTCTGATACTGGATAGTCAGTTCGATTTCGCCTTCTTCCTGCTCTTCATTGCGACTTCGCAAAATCATGAGATTTTCGGCCAGACGAACCTGTGTCGTTGGATTACGATCACTGACCAGTACTTCGCTTTGCTGTAAGGCACTTTTGAAACCCTGACGATCGAGAATGGCGAAAAATGGGTGTCCCTGGGGTATAACCCGACGATAATCTGGATATTTGGCGTCAATCAACTTGCAGGCAAACTGCTGCGAACCATCATCTAAAACAAAACTGGTATCCGAAAGAGAGAGTTGTATATCTCCTGAGTGAATAATGCGCAGTAATTCCATGACGGCCTTGCGTGGTAGAATGCATTGGAAGGTATCTCCTTCCAGGCTATTGGCGAAGGGCAAAGACATCATCGACAGGCGGTGTCCGTCAGTGGCTACCAGACGCATTTCCTGTTCCTGAATTTCCAGGAGGACGCCATTCAGAAAAACGCGGGCATCGTTTTGCGCCATGGTGTTAGCAGTGACTGCCAGTGCTTCCCGGAACTGGGCAGCATCGCAGTTTCCTTGGCAACGACTGCTATGGATATTGAGATAAGGAAATTGTTCAGCCGGTAAAACATGGAGTGTAAAACGACTTTTGACCGCTTTGAGCAGGAGTTTTTCACCCTCTTTGTGCAGTTCCAGTGGGGTATGTTCCGGTAAGGCCCGGCAGATGTCATAAAGTTTACGTGCTGGAACAGCACAGCTGCCTGGGTGATCGACGGGGTGATCCTTTTCGACACTTAGTTGGACTTCCTGGTCGGTGGCGATGAAGCGACAGTGTTGCTCAGTGGCTTCTATGAGTACGTGGGCCAATATGGGCTGCACTGGGCGACGGTCGGCAATATTAGCCATGTTTGCCAGTACCGGCAGGATATCTTCACGATCCATGGTGAGTTTCATCAGGAAATACTCCTTGCTGGTTTTATTAAATAAAATGCTTTCTTCTTTTTAACTGCTATTATTATTAAGGCCCGGAGAGCCTGTGGGAAACCGTTATATCTATTTGTTATATGCTGATTTTTCCAGATGTAAAAGAGTCTGTGAAGCTGTGGATAAAGGGGTATGATCGGGGATAAAAAAGGGCCGTGATTTTCATACATGATCAGCTCAGAACTTATCCCGGGGGTTTTCCACAGGTTAATCATTTTCTGACTCATGCGCCTAGAATCCGTAATAAGTTGTTATAATCTTCATTGAGTTGAGAGTCTTCGTGACGCAGTTTTTCAATCTGACGGCAGGCGTGCAGGACCGTGGTATGGTCGCGACCACCGAAGGCCTCGCCAATTTCCGGGAGACTGTGGTTGGTCAGTTCTTTCGTCAGTGACATCGCCACTTGACGAGGTCGGGCAATATTGCGACTGCGCCGTTTGGACTGCATGTCAGAACCCCGGATATGAAAATACTCAGCAACGACTTTCTGAATATTTTCCAGACTGACCATGCGTTTCTGAACATCGATCAGATCGCGCAGTGCTTCCCGGGCGGTGTCCAGATTATAGGGTTTATGGGTGAAGTTGACGTGCGCGACCACGCGTCGCAAAGCACCTTCCAGTTCCCGGACATGGGAGCGAATTTTCTCGGCGATGAAAAAAGCCACCTCTTCAGGAAGCTGGATGCCGATCTCTTCGGCCTTGCAAAGAACGATGGCCATGCGGGTTTCGAGATCGTGGGGCTGGATAGCTACTGTCAGTCCCCAGCCAAAACGGGATTGCAGGCGTTCTTCCAGATTCTCCACTTCCTTGGGGTAGCGATCGCAAGTGATGATGATCTGCCGGCCACCGTCAAAGAGAGCGTTGAAAGTATGGAAAAATTCTTCCTGGGTGCGATCCTTTCCGGCAAAAAACTGAATATCATCAATTAGTAAAGCATCCAGTTTACGATAGCGCTGCTTGAATTCATTAATGGTGTTATGTTGCAGAGACCGCACCATATCCATGATGAAACCCTCGGCGCTGACATACAGTACCTTGGCATCGCTGCTGCGCTGGAGAATCGCATTGCCGACAGCCTGCATGAGGTGGGTTTTCCCCAGACCGACACCCCCGTAAATGTATAAAGGATTATAGGATTTACCCGGATGTTCGGAAACCTGACGCGCGGCCGCCACGGCGAGTTGATTGGATTTGCCTTCGACATAGGACTGAAAGGAAAAACCCGGATTGAGGCGATTGCCGTTACGCGGATCGGTGCTGACCTGCGCCGGGCTGGCGGGGTTTTGTGGCTCTGTCAGCACGGCGGCAGCTGCTGTATCCAGATCAAAACGCAGCAGCATTCCCGGCGCCAGCTCGGCAAGAACGGCTTCGAGGAGGTCTAGAAGTCTTTCCCGCACCCATTGCATGACAAAAGGATTCGGCGCAAACAAATGAAACTCGTTTCCATGGAGTTCGCCGCGTAGAGGCCTTAACCAGGTGTTGAACTGCTGGGGCGTGGTTTGCTCTTGTAACTGCACACAGAGCGCATCCCAGAGGGCATCTCCATCGCGCAGGGCGGGTATCATTGAATCACGGCGCATACGTAACCTGGTCTAGTGCTGGGCGGCAAAATCGTGATGTTTAGACACGACAGTCAGTTGCAGCAGTATAGCCAAGTGACGCGATCTGCGCCAGTATATAGTTGCGTATTCCAGAATCTGTCGTCTGCAAAGATTGTTGACTTTTTATTTAATCATTAAAATGCTTTAAAAAATATAGAAGGTGATATTTTTTTTACAAGAAAATCACCTATATTTTTATTAATATTTTCAGGAGGAGATAATTTAATATGCGTTTTTACGATGATGCATTCCAAATGCAACAGTTATCTTTCTGATCTGGCAAGGAAAGAACTTTTATGATTACAGGTCCTGTTGTGATCACTGGAGCGGGGAGTGGAATTGGCCGGGCTCTGGCACTGGTATATGCCGAACCCGGTCGACCGATCTTGCTGCTGGGCCGCCGACAAAAGCCTCTTGACGTAACGGCAGAGCAGGCGCGGTCCCGAGGAGCAGTGGTGAGCGCAATCAGTGTGGATGTTTGTAATGCCCAGGCCCTCGATGGAATTGCTCGCGATTTTTCAGCAACTTTTGGTAATATCTCGATAGTCATTGCCAACGCGGGTATCAGTCATGGGACTTTGGCTTTGGAGCGGGCAGATCGTCCGGTGTTTGCTGAGATTATTACCACCAATCTTCTGGGGATGGATAATACCTGTACGGCTTTTCTCCCTTATTTGACGCTGGATAGTCGCATTGCCGGAATAGCCAGTGTGGCAGGTTTTCGAGGTTTACCTGGGGCTGCGGCCTACTCGGCATCCAAGGCGGGAGTCATTGCATATCTGGAGAGCCTGCGCCTGGAATTGAAAAATCGTGGAACAAAGGTTTCTTGCATCTCTCCTGGTTATATTGCCACGCCCATGACGGCGGAAAATCATTATCCCATGCCCTGGTTGATGGATCCCGATAAGGCTGCTCAAAAAATACGGCGGGCCATCGATCGTGGCCAGGCATGGTTGGTGGTTCCTTGGCAAATGGCCCTGGTCGGCATGATTCTTCGGCATTTGCCCGATTTCATTTATGATCGCATATTTACAGGCGTTGCTGGTAAAGCAAGAAAAGTAAAATGATCATGAGGAACGTCATATTTACGGCGGATACAATAAAATTCCTGAAAATCGTGAAGTAATAATAAGGTGATGCCTTGATTATTCGCCAACGTAAGTCGCCTAGAAAATATTTTGATCCTTTTTGTGAATTTCCCTGGTATATTTATTTGGTCTATAATAAGTATGTGTATGTATTAATTTAAAGGGAGATGGACGATGAGCAACACAGGAATATTGGTATGTAATGCTTCTACAGCCCGTTTTTTTCGGAATGAGGGTTGTGGAAAGGGCATGAATCTGGTTACGGACTGGGAGCATCCCGACAGCCGCAAGCACGAGGGAGATTTTATTACGGGCAGCGCGGGTCGTGTTCAGCAAAGTTATGGTCATGGTGCAAGGCCTGGCATCGAGTGGAAGACCAGTCCAAAGGAAACGGAAATGCAACATTTTGCTGCCGAACTAGTGGACTATCTGCAAAGATCACGCTTGGAAGCGGTTTTTGAAGAACTGATTATCGTTTCTCCTCCGCATTTCCTCGGGCTACTCCGGGAAAAACTGGATGATCCTACCCGTAAATTACTGCGGGAGACTCTGGACAAGGATTATACACAGGAAACCGTTTCTGCTCTGGTCGAGCATCTTGGCGATATGTTTTGTCGCAACTAGCACCACGCTCGTTCATTGGCGATCAGGGACATCCTGGTCCTCAGATGCTGGATCAGATCCTGGTCGCAGGCGTGCCCTTTGCGACCGTAGCGTAAAGCGCGGTAATTCACCTTCTTGTCATGGCTGTGATGCAGAGCAGAATAAGTTTTCCACAAACTGTTGATGATTGGCTTAGCCGCACTTTCTATGAAGAAGCTTTTGGTAATCTTCACAACTTTATGAATAAAAAAAGAAATAACACTTCAAAATAGGATAAAAACTGTTGCGTTTCTGAAACAGGGCAGTAAAATCCGGTGGCTGACATTTATATCCACAAAGTTATCCACAGGATCTAAAGGATGTACAATTTATAAAACCCCCTTGCGGGGGTTAGGAAAGCTGGTGGAACAGGGCTTTTCAGGCTGGTTGTAGACGGGGTTTCACCAACCACATCTGAATCAAACTCAAGAACATCTCCAGCAGGGCAATGGGACAAGACAGCGCTCCGCCAATCAGCACCAGCCAGACGAAAGCAGGATTCTGGTGGGTCAGGAACCAACCACTGAAATCTACCAGCATGGCAATGAAAGGCAGGATGATCAGGGTGTATTTGAGACGGTTGGGGAAACGTGACCTGCTGAAAATCCAGCCAGCGATCCAAAAAATAACGCCGAGGGTGGTGAGATGGATCATGCCATTTAGCAGCATGGTACTCAGGCTCATGCCCGTATCCACTTTAGCCACGGTTTTAACGTCCCCATAAGTCACCAGAGGCGGATTATGCAGCACCTTGCTCATGGCTACGCTATGACATTTCAGACAGTTTCCAGCAATCAGGGGTTTGATAGCCGCGTTGTAGTCGGCTTCTGTTTCGCCTGAGGCAATCCAGTGATTGACCGCCGCGACCATTTTCGGTTTATCAGCCGCTGACATGCCTGCGTAACCCATCATGCGCGGCAACACGCTTTGCAAGGTACTGGAACTGCGATTGCCATAATAGTGTTGGGCAACTGCTTGAACAGTTAGCCCATTTTTACCACCTACTGTAATGTATACATAGGCTTCTGCGACCAAAAGGCCCAACCCCACCAGGAAAATAAATCCCGTATGGACCAGTTTTTCTGATAGACTCAATTCCGGCAATTGCCGCATGTGTTTTTCCTCCATGAAGTATGTCGTTAGGATAGGATCTGCGTGGCAAATAAAAGCAATTTTCCTGCCGGTTTTGCGGGTTGTCCATGCATCCCCCGGTAGTTCTCAGTATTGGTGGTTCGGATCCCAGCGCGGGTGCCGGTATTCAGGCGGATCTGCTGACCCTTGCCAGTTTGGGCGTGCATGGCTGTACGGCCATTACCGCACTGACGGTGCAGGATTCCGTCAATGTCCAGTGCTTCAGTCTGGTGCCACCGGCAGAATGCTTGCAACAGGCCCAGGCCATTATGGACGATATCCCGGTGCGGGTGATCAAAATTGGCATGTTGGGATCTGCGCAAATGGCTGCTGCGCTGGCAGATTGGCTGGAGCAGTATCCAGATATTCCCGTGGTGTTGGATCCGGTCATGGCGGCTGGAGGGGGTACTTCCCTGGCGTTGGCGGGATTGCGTGAGACATTGATTCACGAGCTCCTGCCTAAAATCACCATCCTCACCCCCAACGCACCGGAGGCGCTGTTGCTGGCTGCCGTTCCGGATCTGGAAAGCGCTGCTGCGTGGCTCAACCAGCACGGTGCGACTTGGGTGCTGATCACCGGGGGGCATGGAGATACGCCGGAACTGGAAAACCGCCTGTATCATCACGGGCGCCAGCAGCAGATGTATGTACAGCAGTGGCTGCCACAGCATTATCATGGTTCGGGATGTACCTTGGCTTCGGCCATTGCTGCAGGGCTGGCCAAGGGGATAGAACTGCAGCAGGCGGTGCAGGAAGCCCTCGACTTTACCCACGCAGCCTTGCGTCAGGCCTATCCTCTGGGACGCGGTCAGTATTTTCCCCGACGCTTTTATCAGCGCGAAGCCACACAGGATGCCCATGAACAGGGATAAACATACCATCGCCGGTTTATATGTCATTACTGACGCGCATTGGATGCCGGAGCCGGTTTTTCTGGAAAAAGCCGAAGCGGCCTTGCGCGGCGGGGCGCGTATCCTCCAGTATCGGGATAAAGGGGATCCCCTGCGGGATGGACTGCGGCGACGCCAGCAGGCCAGCGCGCTTCGGGATTTGTGCGCGCAACACGATGCTCTGTTTGTGGTCAATGATGACCCGGAGCTGGCCCGGGCCGTGCAGGCGCCCGCTCTGCATGTGGGCGCAGAGGATGCCCCTGTGGCGGCTTTACGGCAGACTTTCGGTCCGCAACTGTGCATTGGCGTGTCCTGCTATGCCTCCCTGGACAAAGCCCGACAGGCGCTCCGGGATGGCGCCGATTATGTCGCTTTCGGCGCTTTTTTCCCTTCGCCCAGCAAACCCCAGGCAACACCGGTGGATCTGCAGGTTTTGCAACAGGCGCGGGCCGAGCTGGATATTCCCTTGGTCGCCATCGGCGGCATTACAGAGGATAATGGTAGCCAACTAATCGCCGCTGGTGCGAATGCCCTGGCGGTAATCTCCGGAGTGTTTGCTCCGGAGCAGACCGGGGCGGTAGAGCTGGCAGCCCGGCGCTTTGCAGCCTTGTTTGATGATTCAGGAAAGGAATCATAGGAGAAATGATGACACAGACTTCACACGATTTGTTTCAGGCAGCCCAGCAGTGTATTCCTGGGGGCGTGAATTCTCCGGTGCGCGCCTTTCGTGGTGTGGGTGGAGATCCGGTATTCATGGATCACGCCGAAGGGGCGTATTTTTGGGACGTGGAAGGCAAGCGCTACATTGACTATGTCGGCTCCTGGGGGCCGATGATTCTCGGACACAATCATCCCGAAGTTCGCGCTGCAGTGCATGCCCAGGTCGATAAGGGTCTGGGTTTTGGTGCCCCTACGGCCATTGAAGTGGATATGGCCGAGATGGTCTGTTCACTGGTTCCCGGCTTGGAGTCGGTGCGTATGACTTCCAGTGGTACCGAAGCGGTCATGACCGCCATCCGTTTGGCGCGAGGCTATACCGGGCGCGATAAAATCATCAAATTTGAAGGAAACTATCATGGACACAGCGATAGCCTGCTGGTGAAGGCCGGTTCCGGTGCGCTGACCCTGGGTCAGCCCTCCAGCGCCGGGATTCCTCGTGAGGTCAGTCAGGATACCCTGGTGCTTCCCTATAATGATCTTTCCGCCGTAGAAGCCATGATGCATCAATATGGCTTTGATATAGCCACCATCATTGTCGAGCCCGTCGCCGGGAATATGGGTTGCGTCCCGCCCGAGCCGGGTTTTCTGGAGGGGCTGCGAGCGCTCTGTGATCAGTACGAATGCGTGTTGATATTTGATGAAGTCATGACCGGTTTCCGGCTGGCTTTGGGGGGTGCCCAAAGTCTTTATGGGGTTCGTCCGGATTTGACGACTTTCGGTAAAATCATCGGAGGCGGATTACCGGTGGGAGCGGTAGGAGGGCCCCGCGACATCATGGAATATCTGGCTCCCAATGGTCCGGTGTATCAGGCGGGAACCCTGTCGGGAAATCCGGTGGCCATGGCGGCTGGTCTGCAGACCCTGCGCCTGTTGACCGCTCCCGGATTTCACGAACAACTGGCCCGGCAAACCCAAAAATTGTGCGCGGGCCTTGCCGAGCGCGCCGAGGCAGCTGGGATTCCTATGCAAATCAATCAGGTGCCAGCCATGTTCGGCTGGTTTTTCAGTGACGAGCCGGTCCGCAGTTTTGACGCGGTGATGCGTGCCGATAGTCAGCGCTATGCGCAATTTTTTCATGGCCTGCTGGCGCGAGGGGTTTATCTGGCCCCCAGCGCCTATGAAGCGGGCTTTGTTTCCGCCGCCCACGGTGATGCTGAAATTGCCGCCACCCTGGATGCGGCGGAACAGGTTCTGGCTGAGTTGAAGGAGAAGCAATGACGACCCTCTTTACCCGCATCATCCAGGGAGAAATCCCTGCCCAGAAACTGCTGGAAGACGAGCATTATCTGGCCTTTCTGGATATCCGCCCGGTACGCCCCGGACATACCCTGGTCATCCCCAAAAAAGAGCATGATTATCTATTTACCCTGGATGATCCCACCCTGGCAGGGCTGCTCCCCTTTGCTAAGCGGGTGGTCCCGGCCCTGGAAAAGGTTACGGGCTGCAAGCGGGTCGGGGTGATGGTCGCCGGTCTGGAAGTGCCCCACACCCATGTGCATCTGATTCCCATGAATGCCATTCCCGACCTGAATTTTGCCCATGCCAAGGACACTTCGGCGCAGGACCTGGCCGCCATGGGCGAGCAGATTCGCAGGGCGTTACAGGACTGAATATGCTGCGCGGCATTCTCTTGCTGGTTCTGATGCTGCTGTCGAGCAGCCATCTGGCTTGGGCCAAGGGCAAAAACTGTCCGGCCCAGGTCAATATCAATCAGGCCAATGCCGAGCAGTTGCGCTGTTTGAAAGGCGTGGGTAAAAAACGGGCGGCCGCCATTGTCGCTTTTCGTGAGGCTCACGGCCCCTTTCCGGGGCCCGCCGCTCTGGGTGCGGTGCTGAGCCCGAAAATCGTGGCCCGCCTGCGTCCCCAGATCATCACCCAGCCGGCAGATTGAGGCGGCCAGCGGCCAGCACCACAACCTGAGGGACTTACATCAGGATGATGTCGTACTGCTCCTGAGTGTAGGTGGCTTCGGCCTGAACCTTGATGGGGCGGCCGATGAATTCCTCCAGGGCGGCAAGACTGGTGCTTTCTTCGTCCAGCAGTTTGTCCATGACCATTTGTGAAGCGAGGACGACGAAGCGTTCGGCGGGATAGGCCCGGCTTTCCCGGACAATTTCCCGCAGAATTTCGTAGCAGATGGTTTCGGCGGTTTTGAGAAAACCCCGGCCGTGGCAGTAGGAGCAGGGTTCGCAGAGAGTTTGGCGAAGGCTTTCGCGGGTCCGCTTGCGTGTCATTTCCACCAGGCCAAGGGCCGAAATCTGGGTGATGTTACAACGGGTGCGATCATTCTGAATGGCTTTTTCCAGGGCCCGCTGCACCCGTCTTTTGTGCTCGTCATCATCCATGTCAATGAAATCAATGATGATCATTCCGCCGATATTGCGCAAGCGCATTTGTCGGGCGATGGCGGCGGCCGCTTCCAGATTGGTTTTGAAAATGGTGTCTTCCTGATTGCGCCGCCCGACAAAACCGCCGGTATTCACATCCACGGTGGTCAACGCCTCGGTCTGGTCGATAATCAGATAGGCGCCGGATTTGAGGGTGACCCGACTTTGCAGGGCTCTTTCGATTTCGTCTTCCACATTGTACAAATCAAAAAGAGGTCTTTCCCCGCTGTAATGTTCTATACGATCAGCGACTTCGGGAATGACACCCTGGCAAAAATGTAACGCCGCATCATAGGTTTCCCGGGAGTCGATACGCACCCGCTCGATATTGTCGGACATGACATCCCGCATCATGCGCATGGCGAGGTTGAGGTCCGTATGAATCTGGCAGGGTGCCGAATGGTTCTCCAGTTGCCGGCAGATGGAGCTCCACAAGCGCCGCAAAAAGTCAATGTCGCCAGCAAAATCCTGACGCTCAACGCCTTCGGAGAGGGTTCGGATAATATAGCCTCCCGCCTCAGCTCCAGGGATGACGGCTTTGAGTTCTTCCTTAAGACGGGTGCGTTCTTCCGGCGATTCAATGCGGGTGGAAACTCCAAGACGAGGAACAAAGGGCATATACACCAGATATCTTCCGGGCAGCGTGATGCGGGTGGTCAAGCGAGCCCCCTTGCTGCCGACGGGATCCTTGATGACTTGCACCAGCACTTCCTGACCTTCATGCAGCAGCGTACACACATTGCGAATTTCATGATGGCCGGGGCGGGTTTCGATATCGGTTTCACCCTGCAGTTCTTCGCTGTCATCCTGAATGTCGGCGGCGTGCAGAAAAGCCGTGCGATCCAGTCCGACGTCGACAAAAGCCGCTTGCATCCCCGGTAGTACCCGGCGGACCACGCCTTTGTAGATGTTTCCGACGAGGCCGCGATGACCGCTGCGTTCCACCTGCAGTTCCTGGAGGACGCCGTTATCTACCAGAGCAGCGCGGATCTCCTGGGGGGTAACATTAATGAGGAGTTCTTCGCTCATACAGAACCTGCCCATGCGGGCGTCAGTGCGGGGGGCGGCAAACCACAGCGAGACAAAAGTCGGGCCGTTTCAAAAAGGGGTAGGCCCATGACCCCGCTGAAAGAGCCCTGCAGGTTTTCCACGAAGATGGCACCAAGTCCCTGGATGGCATAGGCACCAGCCTTGTCGGCGGGTTCTCCACTGGCCCAGTAAGCCTGCATTTCCTGGTCGGTTAGCGCACGCAGCTGGACGCTGCTGCTCTGCAGGTGCGAATGAATCTGGCCATCCTGTACCAGGGCAATGGCTGTAAATACCTGATGCTCCCGACCACCAAGCTGTTCGTACATGGCATAAGCCGCCGCCGCATCCCGGGCTTTGCCAAAGGCCTGTTCCCCCAGAGCTATCACGGTGTCCGCCGCCAGTACCAGATCTTTGGGGTACGCTGTGGCCACCGCCAGGGCTTTGCTCCGCGCCAGGCGCTGCGCCAACACTTCTGGAGCCTCACCGGCGTGGGGTGTTTCATCCACATTGGCAATCTGCACCTCCGGGGCATAGCCCAGTTGTTGGAGTAGCGCCAGACGACGCGGCGAGGCAGATGCCAGAATCAGGCGACTCACGAAGTAGGACTGGTATTCACCAGGAGCAGTTCGGCACTGCCGGCTGGCAGGCCGGAACCCGTTGCCAGGGCCAGAGACTGATCCGGCACGCCATTGCGGCGCAGGCTGCGTAAAATACTTTCCGCACGCTGGGTAGCCACATTGGCACCAAGGGGCTGCGGCGCGACCCGGACCAGGATTTCCCGAACGTTACTTTGCTTGAGGATTCGGGAAATAGCCTGTAGGCGTTGCTCGCCATCCTGACTCAAACGGTTATCACTGCCGAATAGGCTGTCGGCGGGCATGCTGACATGGACCCCATCGCTGGCGGCCCGCACCTGGGCATACACGGTCAAGGCCTTACCATAGGACGGCAGAGCGGCATTACTGCTGCTGACGGAACTGCTGGGTGGTGGACTGACAGTGCTTTGCGGTTGTTTGGCGAGATTCGCCAAGTGTTGTTCTTCGGCCTGTAACATCTGTTTTTGCTGTTGGATTTCTGCCTGCAAATGCTGGGTTTGAGCACCCGTCATGGTTTTGCTGGCCAGCTGTTGACGCAGTTGGGCATATTCACTCTGCAGCGCCTGATGCTGTTTGCTCAGGGATTGCACCTGCTCCTGAAGCTTATGGAGACTGGTCTGCTGGTGGCTTCTTTGGCGTTGTGCCTGCAGCCCCGCCATGCGCGCGTCAAATATGGCTTTATCGACCTGAAATAATCTGGAATCTATTTGATCACGGGTCATCATTTGCAGCGTTTCGTGCAGGCGAGACAGTGTCTCGGGAGGAATGGCCGGACCGCTGCGCTGGGCATTGTGCAGGCGCTGCAAGGATTGTTGTAATACCCGGGTGGTCGCGAGATCGGCGCTGGCCAGCACCGGCCAGGTGATCAGCAGGGTGGCGGCAATCAGGGCATGGGCGCGCATTATTGGGACTCCTTGGCGATTTGGGCCTTGGTGGCGTCGATTTGCTGATGGGTCGAGGCGATCTGGCTTTGCAAATTGGCGATTTGACCTTGCAGTGCCTGGCGCTGGCTATCCTGGGGAGAAGCATTGAGGCGGGCCTGAATATTGTCGAGCAGGACTTTCGCCAGCAGGGTTTGGCGTTCGGCGAGGAGATATTCGCCCCGGGACTGGGCAGATTGCGCTGCGGCCAAGGCGCGCTTGGCGGGAACCAGCTCGCTGTCATTGACTGCCGGTGAAAGGGCCAGAATTCTTTCCCTTCCCGCCTGCACGGCAATGGCGTCGGAACTGCTCTGCTGGGGACTGACTTCCACCATCTGTGCACAGGCGCTCAGCCCGACACTCAGAAACAGGGCCAGCCCCGCCCGGATTACTAGAGGTTTTTTCCACAATAATTGCTTCACGTCAGCGTCACTCCTCTGCGCCACGATGATAAGGTAATCCAGCCTGAATGCTCCAGGCGCGGTATAACTGTTCGGCCACCACCACCCGCACTACCGGGTGCGCCATGGTCAGATGGGACAGGGACCACTGCCAGTCGGCGCGTAGATCGGGATCCAGTCCGTCCGGCCCGCCAATCCAGAAAGTCACATCGCGCCCCCCCAGAAACCAGCCATCCATCCGTTGTGCCAAAGCTTCACTACTGAGCATTCTGCCCCCGACTTCCAGGGCAACAATTTCGGAGCCTGCGGGTGTAGCATGGTGTAACCGCTCGCCTTCCTCTTTGCGCCAGCGCAGCGGATCTCCGCTTTTACCTCTTTTGGCCATGGGCAGGGCCAGCCACTCTACCCGACACTGCGGCGGCATTCTGGCGGTGTATTCTGCCACGCCACTATCTACCCAGGCAGGCATTTTGGTGCCGATAGCCAGAATCCGTAAACGCATGGTCAAAACCGCATGATGAATTCAGTGACGTTCTTTTTGACCGCGCAATTGCGGAAGTTCTCCCCAGAGGCGTTCCAATTGGTAAAAGTCACGAACTTCGGGGCGCATGACATGGACCACGACATCGCCCAGATCCACCAGGGCCCAGTCCCCTACGCTGAGCCCCTCCTTGCCCAGCGGACGAACTCCCTCTTCGCGCATGCGCGCCATGACGTGATCCGCCAGTGCCTTGAGATGACGGTCGGAAGTACCGGAGGCAATAATCAGATAGTCGGTGATATCCGTTTGTTGGCGGACGTCAATGGTTTTGATATCCAAGGCTTTGTGTTCATCAAGAACGGTCACGATCAAATCGCGGAGGTTTTCTGCTGTCGCCAAGTGCTAAGGTCCTTTATGTCGATTTACGGGCTTTGATAGAGCCCCTCGTGTTCAATATAATCCAATACTTCGTCGGGTAACAGAAAACGCGGACTTTGACCGTTGGCCAGCAGGCTGCGAATGCTGGTCGCGGATATCTCCAGAGCGGTGATAGTCTCAAAAAAAATGGCTCCGGCGGATTGCCGGCGCAGTTGCTGAATATCGTCGCAACGCCGCTGATAAAGGGTTTGGCGCAGCGCCTCAGGAAGTTCTGCCGCAGGCCAGCCGGGTCGTCCGGTGACGATCAGGTGCGTCAACTCGAGAATCTCCTGCCAGTCGCGCCAGGTATCAAAACGTAAGAAGGCATCCATGCCGATGACCATGGCCAGCAGGGCATCGGGCCGCTCCTGGCGCAGGCTGCGCAAAGTATCCACCGTATAGGATGGCCCCTCTCGATGGACTTCCCGATCACTGACCGTAAAACGGGGGTGGTGGGCGACGGCAATGCGGGTCATGGCCAGGCGATGCGGTGCAGCAGCCCATGGGCTCTTGCGATGGGGCGGATGCCCGGCGGGAATCAGCATGACTTCGGCAATTTTGAGGGCCTGTCGGACCTCTTCAACGGCACGTAGATGCCCGTAATGGATAGGATCGAAAGTCCCCCCCAAAATCACCAGATCATGGTTTCTGCTTCTGTTCATGCTCTGAATATAGCGAAGGGCGAAGGCGGGGGAAAGTCGGCCGGGAAGGGCGGCAGACAAAAAGCCCCTCCGGCGGCTATGATGGGGACGATGGTATAAGCGATCAGGAATCCAAGTGGGGAATTCAGTCAAGGCTAGTTTCGGACAGCGGGTGCAAGTGTGGGTAATTGTGGGCATGTTGCGCGGTGCCGCACTATTGCCCGCCACTTGGCGGGAGCAGTGGGGTGCGGTGCTGGGCGATGCAGCGCGATGGCTGTTGTCCCGCCCCCGACGGGTGGTTGCCGCCAATCTGGCCATTGCTTTTCCTGATTTATCTGATGCGCAGCGCCAGGCGCTGCTCTGTCAGCATTTTCGCGCCCTGGGCCAGGCGGCCCTGGAGCTTGGCCCTTTATGGTTCTGGCCCTTACCCCGCGCTTCGGGCCTGATTCGGGAAGTCATCGGGGTGGAGGCTGTGGATGCGGCTCTGGCCCAGGGGCGCGGAGTGATCCTCTTTACCGCCCACCTGGGGGCCTGGGAGGCTGCGGTGCAATATATTGGTCAGCGCTGGCCGGTGACGGTGCTCTACATGGAAACCCGTAATCCAGCGCTGAATCAATTGATGGCGACAGGCCGGGGGCGCAGCGGTGCCGACTTGACTGCCAAGGAAGAGGGCATCCGCCCCCTCTTGCAGGCTTTGCAGCGTCAACAGGTGGTGGGGATTTTGCCAGACCAAAATGTGGATCCCCGGGAAGGTGATTATGCACCATTTTTCGGGCGGCCGGCCTGTACTACCCCCCTGCTGGGACGTCTGGCTCAGCGTCGCCAGAGTCCGGTATTTGGTCTGTTTGCCTATCGCCTGCCCCGTGGGCAGGGATTTCGTCTGGAATTTGTGCCGATGCCCGAAAACTTTCCGGCCGGCGAAGCGGTGGCCGACGCCACGGCCATGAATACCGTGCTGGAAAGTGCCATTCGCAAGGCGCCGGAACAGTACTGGTGGGTCCATCGCCGTTTCAAGGACCAGCCGGAAGGTTGGGATTATCCTTATTGAAAGAGGTATCGGGAATTTATTTGCCGGGTCTTGAAAAATTTTTTGGGGGACCCCATTAAATGGGCATGGTGAGTAGGTCACCCTGATTGAGACAAGGAGATACCCATGGTTGATGAAAATGTGAAATCGGCCCCCCAGGCAATGCGTTCTGTAGATCCCGTTGAACAGTTTTTTGACTCTTTACTGCCCGGCGTTTTTCGTCAGGTAAATAACGGCAACCAGACAGCTGCCGCGAGAGCCCATATTGCCCGCATTGATATTCTGGATCGGGACAACGAGATTGTGATTCGTGCGGAAGTTCCTGGTATGGATAAGGAAAAGCTCGATGTGCAGGTGCATGGCAACCAGGTGTACATCAGCGGCAGCAAGGAAGAGAACAAGACGGAAGAAGAAGGTAAATATATTTATCGTGAACGTCGTTATGGAGAGTTTTCACGCACGGTACAACTACCTGTGGATGTGGATGCCAGCCAGAGCAAGGCGGCATACAAGGACGGTGTTCTGGAACTGGTTCTACCCAAGGCAGAATCCGCCAAAAGACGCAAAATCAGCGTAGAATAATGCTGCAGTAATATCCCTTCATAAATGGGTCGGCGCCTTATCCGGCCCATTTTTTATGGCTTACTTGCCAATACAGAAGCGTGAAAAAATCTCTCCGAGCAAGTCTTCTACATCGATTTTACCGGTGACCTGAGCCAGAGCATGGGCAGCTTCGCGCAGGCTTTGTGCCAGCAGTTCGGGGTGACCGGCGGCCTTTTGCAGGCATCCGGCTTCTGTCACCTTGTCTCCTGCCCGGGCGAGAGCCTCCACATGGCGTTCCCGCGCGCTGAAGGCCCAGACGTTGTGGTCCATACCCATCCGCACCATGATCTGCGCCCTGAGCTCAGCCATCCCCAGCCCTGTCAGAGCGGAAATGGCGCAGGCGCTGGCATCGGCAGGCGCTTCGGGGAGGGTGTCGACCAGATCCAGCTTGTTCCAGACGAGTAGCTTGGGGATACTGGGTAATTCGTCGAGAATAATCTGATCGTCCTGCTGCCAGCCCGTCTGGGCATCAGCGACCATTAATATCAGCTGGGCACTGTGGAGAATCTGCCGGGCACGGGCAATACCTTCGGTCTCTACCAGGTCATCAGAGTCGCGCAGCCCTGCCGTATCGATGAGTTCGATGGGCAGCCCGTCGAGCAGGATTTCCTCGCGCAGCAGATCCCGGGTGGTTCCCGGAACTGGGGTGACTATGGCGGCATCCCGTTGAGCCAAAGCATTCATCAGGCTGGATTTGCCCACATTGGGACGACCGGCAATAATCACCCGCCCGCCCCGGGCGAGGCGGGCGCCCTGCCCGGCTTGCAGCAGCAATTGTTGCAATTGCTGCTGTAAAGCGATGAGCCCCTCATGTATGGCTATATCGTGAGCAGCGCCGAGGTCTTCCTCGCTGAAGTCCAGACCGGCTTCGACCAGAGCAAGGAGCTGCAATAATTGGGCATGTATGGCCGCTACGGCATTGGAAAAAACGCCTTCCAGGCTGGCCGCAGCGGCGCGTACCTGGGCTTCACTGCGGGCATGGATGAGATCGGCTACCGCCTCGGCCTGGGCCAGATCCAGGCGCCCGTTGAGAAAGGCCCTCTCGGTGAATTCGCCGGGGCGTGCGGCCCTGGCTCCGTGTTTTACACATGCCTGCAACAACGCGGCCAGGGCCAGAGGACTACCGTGTCCCTGTAACTCCACCACGTCTTCTCCGGTGTAACTACGGGGCGCGGGAAAATAGAGGGTAATCCCGTGATCTATCACCAGTCCGTCCGGACTGTAAAAGCGCCGAAAATGGGCTTGTCGGGCTGGCCAGGGCTGGCTGCCGGAGGGTATTTGACCACAGAGGCTCTGGCCAATCTGCAAGGCCTCGGGACCGGAAAGGCGGATGATACCCACCCCGCCTTCTCCGGGCGGGGTGGCAATGGCGACAATGGTGTCTCCCTGTACATAGGACATCGCGGAACCCTGTTATGAAGGCCGGGTCGGGAGAGGCTCGGCCCGGCAATGCGCTGTTGCTGCCTAGTCCTTGGCCGCCATGATATGCCGGGTGATCAGATATTGCTGGCCAATGGACACGACGTTGTTGGTCAACCAGTAAAGCACCAAACCGGCCGGGAAAAAGGAGAAAAACACGGCGAAAATCACCGGGAGCGCCGACATGATTTTTTTCTGCATCGGATCGACGGGTGCGGGATTGAGACGCTGCTGGAAAAACATGGAAATGCCCATCAGCAGCGGCAGGATGTAGTAAGGGTCGGGCACTGACAGGTCGTGAATCCAGAGAATGAACGGCGCCTGACGCAGGGACACGCTTTCCACCAGGACCCAGTACAGGGCGATGAAAAAAGGCATTTGCAGCAGGATGGGTAGACAGCCTGCCATCGGATTGACCTTTTCCGTGCGGTAGAGCTCCATCATGGCGGCCCCGAGTTTCTGGCGATCATCTCCGCATTCTTTTTTCAGTTTTTCCAGTTTGGGCTGAAGCTTGCGCATATTGGCCATGGACCGGTAGCTGATGGCCGAGGGGTAAAAGAAAATCGCCTTGATGACAATGACCAGTAGAATGATGGCCAGACCCCAGTTACCGACCAGACCATGAAACCATTTGAGAACCAGATGCATGGGTTCGGCGATGACGGCAAACCAGCCATAGTCCACGGTCTGCTCCAGGCCCCGACCCAGAGCGGCCAGGCGACTCTGTTGTTTGGGGCCGAGGAACACCTGCTGGGTAATGTGGGTACTTTGCCCCGGCTCCAGGGTGGGCAGTGGCATGTTCACTCCGGCCACATAATCACTTCCTGAGGGGCGGGCATATACCTGCACATGAGCTTGCTCAGAAGGCAGGACCGCTGCCAGAAAGTAGTGGTCCATCATGCCGGCCCAGCCGGGGCCCGCTTCCTGACGAGGATGATCGCGCATGTCCCCAAAGCTGACTTCGCTGAAGTTACCGCTATGCATCAATACGGCGCCCGTAAAAATGGACATGAACATATGGCTTTCGGCGCGGTCGTTGCGCAGAATCTGGTCAAAATAACTGCCGTTCCAGGCCTGGGTACCAGTATTGGTGATCTCGATGTGCTCTTCCGCCAGGTAGCTGTCCGGCCGGAAAGTCCAGGTCTTGCGGACCGCCAAAGGCCCGGCCTTGCCTTTCAGGACCACGGTGCCGGCGTTAGCCGAATGCGGAGTTGCTTCAGCAAACTGGGGAATCAGTAACTGTCCATGACTACCGATAAAGCCGCTTTGCTGGGTGGTCAGTTTGGCCGGAGTGGTATCAAGAATAGGATAAGGCTTGGGATTGTTGGTGGCAGTAGCATAAGCGCGCAGGCCCAGATTCTGGATATCACCACCGTGAAGGCTGATCTGACCGGTAAAAACCCGGGTTGTAAAGGGCACCGTTGGACCATTGACCGGGGCGATAGCCTGAGTCACCGGCGCAGCACGGGGCGGTGTGGAAACGGTCGGGGCGGTCTGCGGCGTCGTGCTGGGGGTTACCGCCTTGCTGACTGTGCTGGGAGAGGATGGCACGGATTTCGGCGTATTTTGTTCTTGCCAGGCCTGAAACAACAAAAAAAAGACCACGGCCAGTGCAATGACAAGAAAGGTTTTCTGATTTTCCATGGAGCCCCAGTGTGTTTTTTAAGGAACAGGATCAACACCGCCTGCGTGCCAGGGATGGCAGCGGCCGATGCGTTTGATACCTAGCCAGGAACCTTTGGCAACGCCATAGCGTTCAATGGCCTGACAAGTATATTCAGAGCAGGTTGGATAAAAACGGCAATGATGACCCAGCAAGGGGCTGATGGCGTATTGATAGGTGCGAACCGCAATTATGGCGGCGCGACGCGCACTCATGTTTTCCTCAGCAGTTGCCGGAAATAAGCCCCCATGGCAGCCATGCTGAGCTTTTTCGCCCCGTTACGGGCGACAACCATGACGTCCAGCGCCGTCGAGCGTTGTTCTTGCAGGCGGAATGCTTCCCGCAAACGCCTTTTGACCCGATTACGCATTACGGCATTTCCGACCTTGCGGCTTACAGCCAGCCCCAGTCGTGGATGAGAAACGGTATTGGGGAGGGTATACATGATTAATTCGGGAAAAACTTTTTTGCGCCCCTGTTGGATGGTGCGCTGGATGAGCGCCTTCTGGCGGAGGCGATCCTCGCGGGTAAAGCGATGAGGATGCGCCTCCACCGGATGCATACGCTTACGGACAGAGACGTTGACGGCCCTTGGCGCGCCGACGTTTCAGAACAAGGCGTCCAGACTTGGTGGCCATACGGGCACGAAAGCCGTGAGTACGCTTGCGATGGGTAACGCTGGGTTGAAAAGTACGCTTCATTGGAACACTTCCTGCGGGTAAATCCTAAGGGCTGAGAAGATAAGGAGATGCTGGCCGAAAGTCAAGGCGTCGGGACGCGCTGGTTTTGTGATTTGCGCCACCGGTTCAGGAAAAGGAATGCTTGAGCAGCGCGCAAAATAATTTATTATATGCAACAAAGTTGCATATATAGGGAGCGAGAAGATGGGTGTTCGTTTGGGTAAGCTGCATTATTTATGGTTACTGGGTGGTTTTTTCCCTTTGTTAAATATTGCTCTCAACGAAAATGCAGAAGCCGAGGATCTGGGAACGGTGCGGCGAGAGACGTCAGCCGGCATGCCTATACAGTCTGGTCAGGCAACGACCATGAGCGCTACGAGTTATAGTCTGAATCAACAACAGATGGCGTTACTGGCGGGTCCAGGTGGCGCCAGCAGTGAAGCGGCTCTCGGTTTTTTGCCGGGAGTTTCTTATAACGCGCCGGACGCGCTCAATCTGGCCAATGTGCAAAACGCCGGTAAAGGCTTGCGGGTACGGGGTGAGACGGCTCAGCATGGCGCTGGTGATTTGCTTGATGGTTTGTCGCTGATAGCGGGATTTTCCGGGCCGGGTCAGTGGTTGGTAGATCAGGAGGATATCCAGTCCGTACAATTATTTCAGGGCGCTATTCCGCCCTCGCTGCCCAGTCCCGGGAGCTTGGCGGGAGTAGTAGATAGCCGGATTCTTTGGCCATTGCAGCAAAGTCGCTGGCTACTCAGTCAGAGCATCGGTAGCAAAGGATTTACTCGCAGTTTTCTGCGCTGGGATAGCGGGTCCTTGCCAGGAGGATCGCGGTTGTTTGTTTCGGGTTCTTTTACCCGGGCGGGTCAGTGGCGAGGCTGGGGGACGACTCCTGAAGGCCGAAGCAATATCGCTGTAGGCTGGCAGCAGGTTTATCAATCAGGATTGCTTCGGCTGTTTTTTGTGCATGAAGATTATCGCAGTGCCAACTATCGGCCTCTCAATTATTCTGAATCACTGGATTTACAGCGCTTTAATCGTCTGGCGTACAGTCGTGATCCGGTCAATAATCCCGCTGCTCCCGAAGCTGCGTTCTATCAAGGTTACAACCATCAGCACTTCGCCGACCATGCCCTCTTTTTGGAATGGCGCCAGCATCTGGGAAGTCTTGGGGAAATCCGCTTATCGCCTTACGGCATGCAGGAAGATGGGGAGTATTGGCGAGGAATAGTCCAAAGCGGAAAGAGCCTTGTGCAGCGTGCTGATCTCCATGCGTGGCGCTGGGGTCTACGCCTTGATTGGGAGAAGCAGTCCGGTGATTGGCGATGGCGCTCAGGTTACTGGCATGATGAAAAAATTTCGCCGCACCCGTTGACCAATAGTGCCTTATATCAGGCTACTGTCATGGGAGGATTGCAATTTCTGCGCTGGTCTCTGCTGAGTGCTCCCGATAGTCCGGAACGCTATGACAGCCTTTACCTGGAGCAAGACTGGCATCGAGGTCGGGTCAGCCTAGATTGGGGCGGGCGCTATTTTTGGGATACTCTTCCCGGATTGCAGGCTTATGATCCGCGTAATCTGACCAGCGATTCTCTGGCTCAGGCCCTGAATCAGGCTGCACTGATGCCGAGGCAATCGGTGCAAGGACGCACTCTGGGGACTTTTCTGCCATATATTGGCCTGCGCTGGCTTGTCAATGATCACTGGCTTTTGCGGGGCAATGCGGGTAGCAATGTGGCTTCCCCCGGCTTTGATTTGTGGCCGGCTTACCAGCAGAATCTCGCTGCTTTTCAACGCGCGGGGGTATCGATCCAGCATCTCTGGGATGCCCAGCGCCTCATTCGCAGTAATCAGGGAGATTTGTCCCTGCGTTGGGCGCTTGCTTCTGGCTATGTGGAGGCGCTGGGTTACTACGGCACTTTTCGCCATAAACCGGTATCGGTCTATGATCCTCTGTCTGGTTTAACCTATCCGCAAAATGTGGGAGACGGGCAGAGTTATGGCGCCAGTGTCAGTACCCAGTGGCGTCTCGATGGGCACTGGTTAATCGCCGCGAATAGTAGTTATACACGCAGTATTTTTTCCAAGAATCTCCAAGGCATGGGCGGCGTGCCCTTGCCAGTAAGCGGTTTACAAACGCCGGATACGCCGCTTTGGTCCGGCAACGCCCTTTTCCAGTATGCGCGCGATCAATGGCGTGCGACGGTGCAGGAAAAATATATCGGCCCGCGCTGGGCGGATAGTTTACACCGGGAAAGGATATCCGGTTATGTCCTGACTGACGTGAATCTGGGGCACACCTGGAAGGGCCGGCAGCAATCTGTAGATGTCGATTTATGGGTGTATAATCTGTTGCAAAACCGGGGTATTGGTCTGATCAGTACGGGCGGGTTGACCCTCGACAGTGGTGCCAGCTTTTATCCGCTGCCGGCGCGGACGGTAGTGTTGAGTCTGCGCTGGCATTACCACTGAAGACCTTACCCCTTTGCGCTTTAACGGATGATCGGCTTGTAGCGCAAACGGTGGGGTTTCGCCCCTTCTTCGCCCAGGCGGCGTTTTTTGTCGGCTTCATATTCATGATAATTACCGGCAAAAAATTCGACGTGTCCATCGCCTTCAAAAGCGATGATATGGGTGGCAATACGATCCAGAAACCAGCGGTCATGGGAGATCACCAGAACGCTGCCGGCAAACTCCAGGAGGGCATCTTCCAGGGCGCGCAAGGTTTCCACGTCCAGATCATTGGAGGGCTCATCGAGCAGCAGGACGTTACCGCCAGCTATCAGGGTTTTGGCGAGATGCAGGCGGCCGCGTTCACCGCCGGATAATTGCCCGACCAGTTTCTGCTGGTCGTTGCCCTTGAAGTTGAAGCGGCCACAATAGGCACGGGACTGAATCTCGAATTTGCCGACGGTGAGAATATCCAGACCCCCCGATATTTCTTCCCAGACGTTGTTTTTGGCCGCTAGGGCATCGCGGGACTGGTCCACATAAGCCATTTTTACCGTAGGGCCAATGTTGACCGTGCCGCTGTCAGCTTGTTCCTGACCGATGATCATCCGGAAAAAAGTGGATTTACCCGCGCCGTTGGGACCAATGACGCCGACTATGGCCCCCGGGGGAATCTTGAAACTCAGATTCTCAAACAGCAGGCGGTCGCCGAAGCCCTTGCTGACTTCGGTAAATTCAATGACCTCATTACCCAGTCTTTCGGCGACGGGAATGAATATTTCCGAGGTTTCGTTGCGGGTCTGATATTCATAAGAACTGAGCTCTTCAAAGCGGGCCAGGCGCGCCTTGCTTTTGCTTTGCCGCCCCTTGGTGTTCTGGCGCACCCATTCCAGCTCCTGCTGCATGGCTTTGATGCGCGAAGCTTCGCTGCGTGCCTCCTGTTCCAGGCGTTTTTCCTTTTGTTCCAGCCAGGCGGAGTAGTTGCCTTTATAAGGAAAGCCACGGCCGCGATCCAGTTCCAGAATCCATTCGGCGGCGTTGTCCAGAAAGTAACGGTCATGGGTGACGGCGACCACGGTGCCGCTGAAGCGTTGCAGATATTGCTCGAGCCAGTCCACCGACTCGGCATCGAGATGGTTGGTGGGTTCGTCGAGCAGGAGCATGTCGGGGCGGCTGATGAGCAGGCGACATAGGGCAATACGCCGCTTTTCGCCACCGGAAAGCGGTCCGACCAGGGCATCCCAGGGGGCCAGGCGCAGGGCATCTGCGGCTACTTCCATCTGCTGTTCGGCCTGGTGCCCATCACTAGCGGCGACTATGGCTTCCAGGCGGCCTTGCTCCGCAGCCAGGGCGTCAAAGTCGGCATCGGGTTCTGCGTAAGCCGCATACACGGCTTCCAGTTGTTGTTGGGCACCGAGGATATCACCCAGTCCTTCTTCCACGACCTGGCGGACGGTTTTGTTGGGGTCGACGTCGGGCTCTTGGGGAAGATAGCCAATTTTCAGGTTCGGCATGGGCAGGGCTTCCCCCTCAAACTCGCGATCCACACCGGCCATGATTTTCATCAGGGTGGATTTCCCTGATCCGTTCAAACCCAGCACGCCAATTTTCGCGCCGGGGAAAAAGGAGAGAGAGATGTCCTTGAGCAGTACGCGCTTAGGGGGAACGGTTTTGCTCAAATGATTCATGGTAAAAACATATTGCGCCATGGCTTTTTCCGTTTGCAGTCGTGGAGGGCTGGATCGTCGAGGAGTGTAACGCAGACCGGGACGCTTGTGGACTATCGGGGCAAGAATGCATCGGTAGTGCCCGGTTATAGCCCATTTGTTTAATCCGCCAGAGGGGTGTAACATTTTTGAGAATTATTTGTCAAAAAGTATAATATGAAAATTTTCGATTGAGTCTACATGGCAAGTCGTTCTACCTGAGGTAGTTCGTGGCGCTTATGCAGACGATATGGAGAGGATGATGAGTCTGACATCAGATAATACCGAGCTCGGCATGATGCTACCTCTGCGGAGCGCACTCAGCATTGCCGAATATCAGCAACTCATGGTTGCGGAATTTGGCGACCCTATGTTTGAGGATATTGCCTCCATGCTTTGCACCGGTGAGCATGGTGATGCGGTGATTCTGTCTTCAGATAGTTTGGATTCCGGTGCGCATTTTTATTTTGATGGCTGTGACTCTCAGGCGCTGGTTTTTCGTCTGAAGGGATCAATCGCTGCAGAGGATTATAAAAAGGCACTGATATTTATAGAAATGGGTGACTTTATCTATATGTTTTTTGCAGATATGAAATACGTATTTGAGGGCCGCTATCATTTTGATCTGCCCCGCATGATTTATCGAAGAGCTTCGCGGGGGGCCAAACGGGTACGGGTAGAGGGCGCCATCACTTTGCGCAAGATGGGTGGCGCAGAACAGGTGGGTCACCTGCATGATTTCAGTCCCAGTGGTGCCAGCTTCATGGCGCCCAAAGGTATTTATCAACCCGGTGAAAAGGTTCTGGCAGAATTTGCCATTGCGGATTGCGGCACCTGTGAAACGGTGGTGACCATTGTTCGTGTGCAAGAAGAAGGGGTGCCCGAAGGACAGTGCCTGGTGGGGATCCGTATGGCGCTGACAAAAGATCAAAAAAAGCGCGCAGAACATTTATATTTGTGTAAGAAAGCCGATGAAATCCAGAAGCGGCCTGATTACTCCAGAAATACGCGGATATTTTAACCGGCAATTCGGTAGGGCATCATTAGCGCGGGTTTTGGCGTTACAATTTGTTACCTATATGATATATAAGAAAAAACTTTCAATAGTTTCCTTCCAAAGCGTTCCCAATGGTTGTACAGTATGACGATCAGCGGTTCTTTATTTTCATAAAATCATAAGTGGCCATTTGTGCCGAGGCGTGGGGTAAACGAATAATCATGAATACTATAAAATCAGTGGTTAACCAGAATGAACAAAAATCAACAACAACGCAGCATATCGCGATTTCCGGATGGACCTGGATAATGCTGAAAGAGCTGGGCGTCTTTTATGGCGTGAGCCCGACAGAAGTGATTGAAAGCCTGGTGCTGGATGCGGTTTTATCCAAGCAGGGAAACAGTCAGGTTTTCTGCGCAGATGAGTAATATTCCCATCAAACCAGACAATCTGGTGCAATTTTTAGGGCTAAGCCGGGATGACCTCCGCCTGCTGGATCAACATTGGGGGCTGTTTGCCCAGGGCGCAGAAACCCTGGCCCGGGATTTCTATCATTATCTGTTTTCTCATCCGGCGACAGCTGCTACTTTCAGGGACTATTCGGAAGCGCAAATTGAAGCGCTAATTCAGCGTCAGGCTGAGCATGGCTATGGTTTGTTGCATAACCGCCTGGATGCTTCCTGGCAGATGGCCATGCAGCAATTGGGGGCAAAACATCATTATTTGGGTATTGATCCCGCCTGGTTAGCCGGGGCATATACCATTTACTGGCGGCACTGGCAGCCGGTACTGGAAAAATTTGTTCCGGCCCAGGATCGCTCTCAGCTGGGGCGTATTTTGATCAGCCTGTTGATGGGTGATCTGATGTGTCAATTGAGTGGTTACGCCCGGGCGTCGCGCGAAACCGATAGTGAGCGCAGTGCCGTTTTTGATGTTTTGCTGGATACGCTGGCCAGCACGCGCATGGAAAACAACACGGAAAATAGCAGCCTGTTGCAGGTGCTTTGCGAACGGTTACCTCGGAAAAGTCGCTACATCACGCTGGCGGGTTATTTTTTGTGTTCCCATCAAGGTCATGATGTTCTTACCCTGGAAGCTTCAGCAGGGATGCGGTTGGCAAAACCCACTTTATCCTTCGCTTCGGAAGATCCTTGCTGGGTAGCTCTCAAGCAAAATCAGATAGTGGTGCAGTTAACCGATGATCCATCAGCGCCCCAGTGGATTCAGCAGCTGCGGCCCCGGGTCAAAGAGCTGGTTTTTCTCCCTTTCGCGTCTGGTGATCTGCAAGGAGTAGGTTTCATTGGTGCCCGGGCGGAGGGCTATTTTCAGAGAATCGGTTCAGATTATTTTGAGGCTTTTGCCCATTTGGGAGAAATCGTTTTGCAGCTGCGTAATCGTATGCTGCGCGATCCCTTGACCAAGGTTCCCAATCGTCTGCTCTTCATGGATCGTCTGGAAATCGCCCGCCGTCAGGCCAGTCGGGAAGAATCTTTACTGGGCGTGGTCCTGCTCGATCTGGATGGTTTCAAGCCCGTTAATGATCGTTTTGGGCATGGTGCGGGCGATCGTTTGCTTGTTTCGATCACTCAGCGCATTCGTCAATGCTTACGTTCTGGCGACACCCTGGGCAGATTGGGTGGCGATGAGTTCGGTCTGCTTTTTCCCGCCCTCAGTTCTCTCGATGATCTGGATATGGTCTGCGCACGTATTTTGGAAGCTGTGCGCAAGCCCCTTGAAATGGATGGCGAACGAGTGAATGTCAGCGCGAGCCTCGGCGTGACCATTTATCCCCTGGATGACGTGTCGGTGGAGACGCTTCTTGCCCATGCAGACTTGGCGCTTTACGCTGCCAAGAATCAGGGCGGGGATCAGCTCAGCCTGTATAGTCTGACGCTGGATGAGGCTGCACAAAATGCGGCCAAAATGCGCCGAACCCTGGAGAAGGGACTGCAGAACCATACGTTGGTTCTGTATTATCAGCCTATAATCAATAGTTTTGGCGGAGTGTCCGGAGTGGAGTCGCTGATTCGTATTCTCGATCCTGAACAAGGCTTGCTGGGGCCTGCGGCTTTCTGGGCTGGTCTGGATCACCACCGCTATGCCCGGGATCTGGGGATTTTTGTGATGGATGCGGCATTCCGGCAAGGCCAGACCTGGCAGCAGCAGGGGCTCTCCTTGCGCGTTTCCATTAATATCAGCGCCCATCACTTGCTGGATGCCCGTTTTTTGAGTGATCTGGAGGCAGCCTTGGCTAAATATCCTGGCTTAGCTCCTGAACAGATTGAAATTGAAATTACTGAATCTGCACCGCTTCATGATTTGTCTCAGGCGCAGGAGCGTCTGAATGCCTGTAATAGACTGGGCGTGCGCATAGCTCTGGATGATTTCGGGACGGGGAACGCCTCATTGACCTATCTTCAGCAATTGCCTGCGCAGTCGGTCAAATTGGACCAGAGTTTTGTGCGCGATATGATCAATGACCCCAAGGATTTGGCCATTGTGGCTGCGGTGATTACTGCCAGCCGGATGTTGGGACTGGACGTGATCGCAGAAGGGGTGGAAACAGAGGCCCACGCCAAGTTGCTGGCAAAAATGGGTTGTAGTCATTTGCAGGGCTATTTGTTTGCCAAACCCATGCCCGGAGAAGATATCCCCCTCTGGGTGCAGCGCTTCAAAGGATTGGGCTTGGGGCTGCCTAGTCATTCTTCCATTGATATTTTGCCAACTCTGCTGGAAGGTCATGCACAGCGTACGGAAAGTTTTCTCCAGGCCTTGTGTGAGCAAAATACCATTCCTCTGCACGTACTGGATGAGGATGCTGAGGACAAATGTCACCTGGGACGCTGGCTGAAGGGAGACGGATCCCTGCGCTTCGGTGATCTGCCCGAATTCTTGCCGATTTTGCAGCGTCACGAAAAAATCCACCAGCTGGCGCGGCAGGCCAAACATTTTCTGGACAACGGGGAGAAGGCCAAGGCCATGTCTTTGGGTTCTCTTTTGGAGCTTGAGAATGGCAAAATGATTGGTGAGTTGCGTGAACTTGTCTATGACGAAGGCGAGTTGCAAGCAGAAAATCATGCTTGCGGATGTGACGAGCGTTGAGACAAAAGCGTAAAAATCTCCGGGAGTCGGCGCGGCGCCATGGACAGACGGCGAAGGCCGCAATCCACCAATAATGGAGCGATTTCCGGCTCTCCGGCGGCTTCTCCGCAAATGGAAACCGGAACCTGACTGTCCCGGACGATTTTTCGACAGAGTTCCAATACCGCCGGATGCGCTGCATTCCCCAGGGGATCGAGCAGTGCGTTGCTGCGGTCGCTGGCCAGGGTGTATTGGGTCAGATCATTGCTGCCGATGGAGACAAAATCCGCGAGGCCATTAAAGCCATCCATGCACAAGGCCACTGCCGGAACTTCGGCCATGATGCCGAGGGGGACTGGCCAGCGATGGGCTTGTCCTGCAGCTTCCAGCGTGTAATGAGCCTGCTCAAGAATGCCCCGGGCTTTACGCAATTCTTCGGGATTGGTGACCATGGGCAACATGATCGAGAGTTGGTGGTTCCGACCAGCACGCAGCATGGCGCGCAGTTGCAGGGCAAAAATATCGGGAAAGGCGAGCAGCGCCCTCAGGCCGCGCCGGCCGAGGGCGGGGTTGGCTTCGTCTCCCAGGGGCATAAATCCTAAAGGTTTGTCGGCACCGGCATCGAGCGCCCGGACAATGATGGGCCGGCCCTGCATGGGAGCCATGACCTGGTTCAAGGCCCGGGTCTGGTTTTCTTCATCGGGCAGGGTTTGTTGATCGAGAAAAAAGAATTCCGTACGGAGCAGGCCGATACCCGTGGCCCCGAGGCGTCTGGCTGTTTCGGCTTCGGCGGCGCTGGCCACATTGGCCCAGAGTTCCAGATGGCTGTCATCGCTGAGGCTGATCTGGCCATAATTTCCCTGTTCCGGCAGCGTGTACCTGGTGGCATCGTGTTCAAGCAGTTTTTTCAGTGTCACAGGGTCAGGGTCCAGCCAGAACTCTCCGCTGCTGCCGTCCATGGCCACCGAGCGGGCGCTGGACAGGGCGGGATTGTCGGCGTTGATGATATAGGGAATCCCTGCGCCCCGGAGGAGGATGGCCGCGTGGGAGTGTGCGCTGCCATGGCGATCAATGACGCCCAGCACTTGCCGGGGATCGAGGTGGAGTGCGACGGAAGGCAGCAGTTCATCTACCAGTAAAATGGCCGGGGAACCAGGAGAAATGGCACTTTCCACAGCGATGCCCAGGGCCTGCAGGACACGCTGACCCAGGTCGCGCAAATCTGCTGCACGGGCGCGAACGATCGGATCGCTGAGAGTGTCCATGCGTGCTGCTGCCTCGGCAATGACTTGTGCCCAGGCTGGAGCCGCTTTCAGATGGTCTTCTTGGATGCGTTTGCGGGTTTTTTCCAGCAGGACGGGATCCTGCAGGAGCAGTGCCTGGGCGGCCACTATGGGGTGCTCACTGAGTTGCTGCTGGACCTGTTCCAGC
Source organism: Acidithiobacillus marinus (assembly GCF_002847505.1). Classification (GTDB taxonomy): domain Bacteria; phylum Pseudomonadota; class Gammaproteobacteria; order Acidithiobacillales; family Acidithiobacillaceae; genus Acidithiobacillus; species Acidithiobacillus marinus. Next base: position 2,587 of record NZ_MXAV01000056.1, on the reverse strand, counting down.
GCCACTTGAAATTGCTGGAGAGATTTTGTGCTGTCGGGATCGTGGGTTTCGGGAACACGAGCCAGTAGGGCCTTCGGGATAAGGAGCGGCCCTTGGGCAAAACCAGCAACGGCACCCCCTGGGCGCGACGGGACTCTTGGCACGATCTGGTCTGCCGGCTTTTGTGCTGAGGGTGTTGCCAGGATCTGTGCTGCGGCGTCGAAAAAGGCGGCGGCATCGGCACCTGAAGTCTCCATAATGAGCTCGTCCCCCTGACGCAGGTCCAGGCCGAGCATGGCCGTCAGGCTGGTAGCAGAAGCCGCCTGTTCGGGGTGCCGGGCGGCGCGGATGCGGCTGGGCGTGGCTCTGGCCAGAGCGAGCTTGGCCAGAGCCGCTGCCGGGCGCAGATGCAAACCCGCCGGATCGGACAAGCGCAAGCGGCGCTGTAGTTCCGGAATTGCCGGGTGTTCCTGGGGAGGAGGCTGTTCAGTGCTGTTGCGATCAGAGGCGAGTTGTTGTTGCTTCATGCCCAGACCATTTTCGGCTTCCTGCCGCACGGCCGACAAAGGCGCTCCGCTGCTGGCGGCCAGAGCGGCTGCCATGGCCCCTTCCACAAAGGGCCCACTGCTCAGCTGCACCCGTTCTCTCAGGGAATCAGTCAGCAAGTCCAGGGCCATTTCCGTGCTCAGCAACGCACTCCCCATATCCATCAGGATCAAGGTTCCGGCGGGGCTGTCCAGCGCCTCAATGGCGGCCTGTATTGCCAGAACATCAGTGCCCAGTTCAGCGCCCTCCTCACCACTGCCTGCGGCAAGCGCCAGACGCAGATCCGCGCCGGTAACCTGACGGAGGAGGGTTGCGGTGGCCTCTGCTAGGTCACGGCTATGAGAGACCAGGACAATTCCTACGTTGGACATGCACCCGCCAGGCAGTTGAGCAGCAGACACGCCGAAGTCGCACCTGGATCGGCGTGCCCTATGGCGCGTTCGCCCAGATAACTGGCCCGGCCTTTGCGGGCAATCAGGGGAATGGTCGCGTCCCGGCCCTCCCGGGCTTTTTGCGTGGCCACGCCCATATCGGCTTCATTGGTCAAGGCGCGGATGGCAGGCTCCAAGGCATCAATCATGGTTTTGTCTCCCGCTTCGGCCTTGCCCAGCCGCTGGATGCCGACCAGCCCCGCCTGCAGGCATCGGGCCAGGGTGGCGTTGTCCAGTTCCTTCTGCTCCCCGGCTATTTTGCCGGCCTCTAGAAAAAAGCTGCCATACAGCGGTCCAGAAGCCCCACCCACCGTACTGATCAGGGTCATACCCACCAGTTTGAAGAGGCTGGCAGGCGTTTCCGGGGGATTGGCCTGGAGTTTTTCGCGGACCTTGGCAAAGCCCCGGGCCAGATTGCTGCCATGATCGCCATCGCCAATGGCCGCATCCAGAGCGTTCAGCTCAGCCAGATGGGATTGGAACTGTTCTTCGGCACAGGTGATCCACTGCATCAGGGAAGCAACTGCATAGGCCATATTTCCGCTCCTTTTTCAGCAACCCCAGCGCAGAGCGGGGGTACAGACCGGGGCATCCCAGTAGGTACGCATGGATTCATCCAAGCGCAGGAGGGTGATGGAAACCCCGGCCATATCCAGACTGGTCATGTAGGCGCCGACCAGTCTTCGCGACACCTTCAGACCATGCTGACTGGCCAGCTTTTCGGCAGCGCGATAGACAATATTCAATTCCAGTAGCGGGGTGGCGCCCAGCCCATTGATAAACAGCAGAACCTCATCGCCCCTTTTGAAGGGCAGATCCTCGATAATGGGCAGCATCAGCTTTTCCGTCAAGTTATCCGCCGGTTGCCAGGGAATGCGTTGCCGGCCCGGTTCGCCATGAATGCCAATACCGTATTCGATTTCATTTTCTCCCAGGGTAAAGCTGGGTTGTCCGGTTTCCGGATTGGTACAGGGGCTGAGTGCCAGCCCCATGGAGCGGGCAGAATCATTGATGGATGTACACAGTGCCGTGATGGCATTCAGGTTGGCGCCGGCTTCGGCGGCAGCGCCACAAATTTTTTCGGCCAGAACGGTGGCGCCCACTCCCCGCCTTCCCGCCGTGTACAAGGAGTCCTTGACGGCTACATCATCATCAATGACCACACTATGTATTTCAATGCCGTCGTTCTGTAACAGCTCTGCAGCCATTTGAAAGTTCAGCACATCACCCGTGTAATTTTTGACGATATGCAATATTCCCTGACCGCCATTTACCGCAGCTGAGGCTGCTTGGATCTGATCAGGGGTCGGGCTGGTAAAAATCGCACCGGGACAGGCGGCATCCAGCATTCCCCGACCCACAAAACCGGCATGCATGGGCTCATGTCCGGAGCCGCCGCCAGAAACCAAGGCCACTTTGCCGGTTTTGGGAGCATCGGCACGTAGCACATAATGGGGATTTTCATGGAGCTGAATCAGATCAGGGGCGGCCATGACCATACCTTGCAAAGCCTCGGTCACCACTTGATCGGGTTGGTTGATCAATGCTTTCATGCTTTATCTCTCCTCGGATTTTTCGGCGGCATCAATCTGGGATTTGACCTCATCCAGCGCCTTTTGCAGTTTTTCCGG
>NZ_MXAV01000055.1 GCF_002847505.1 Acidithiobacillus marinus | reverse complement strand
GAGGAACCGTTTTTCCAGCTTGAAACCCAGGCCTTTCTGTTCTACCTGTGGCTGCCGTTCTTTTAACAGTTTAGCACGCACACAGAGGGTTTTGCTGATGCACCAGTCGTAAAAAAATACGGCTATGCTGGCGCCGATGAGAGGGCCGACAACGGGCACCCACCAGTAACCATGAGGACCCGGAAAGGCATTGGGCCCCCATCCTTGTAACCAGCAAAACAGGCGCGGTCCGAAATCCCGAGCCGGATTGATCGCATAGCCCGTTCCTACGCCGAAGGAGAGACCGATGGCCGCGACCGCAAAACCGATCATCAGGGGTGCCAGGTTGGAGCCTGGCCCGACATTCATGTTGTCGATGATGGCAAACACAAAGAGCACCAGAAAAAAGGTGGCAATGACCTGGTCCATCAGCATGAGTCCCAGGTGGCTTCCATAGTAAGCGGCGGGAAAAGTTGCGAATATACTGAAGGTGGTCATTCCCCCCGGATCAGCCCGAGACAGCACATGATTGGCCAGATTCCAGGCATTGATGGCGCGAAAATAATCGTAATAGACAATGGCCGCCCCGGCAAAGCAGCCTACCACTTGGGCAATCCAGTAGGGGATGACTTTGCGCCAGGGAAAATTGCCCTTGATCGCAAAAGCCAGAGTAACGGCTGGGTTGATGTGTGCCCCGGAAACCCCGCCTGCTACGTAAACTGCCATGGTGACCGCAAATGCCCATCCCCAGACAATGACCATCCAGCCCCCTGCCCCCTGAAAAATGACCATGGTGCGATGGGATTCCGTGAGCCCCACCACCGCGACCGCGACGCAACCGGCGCCAAAGGCCAGCAGGACAAAGCAGCCGACAAATTCTGCCAGCATTTCTGACCAGACCGACTGGGCCCGCCAGCCTGTTTTCACCCCGAATTTTACTGCTGTGTTTTCAGCCATTTTATGATCTCCTTATTATGTGCTCAGTCCACCCAGGCAAATGACCGGGTGACGGCTTTTTTCCAGGACTGGTAATAATGATCCCGGTCGGCGTCAGGCATTTTCGGTTCCCAGGTTTTATCAATACCCCAATTGGCGCGCAGGTCTTCGATATTGCGCCAGTAGCCAACGGCGAGACCGGCGGCATAGGCCGAACCCAGAGCCGTGGTTTCGATCATTTTGGGGCGCAACACCGGCACTTTCAGCATATCGGACTGGAACTGCATCAGTAATTCATTGACCACCATGCCGCCATCGGTACGCAAGCTGCTGAGGGGAATGCCACTGTCTATTTCCATGGCCTCGACCACATCGCGCACCTGATAGGCGGTGGATTCCAGTGCTGCCCGGGCAATATGGGCCTTGTTGGCAAAACGGGTCAGCCCGGCAATGACGCCTCGGGCATCATCCTTCCAATAGGGCGCATACAAACCGGAAAAAGCCGGGACAAGGTACACATCACCATTATTTTCGACGCTGCGGGCCAAAGGTTCGATTTGCCCGGCTACGTCAAAAAAGTGGAGATTGTCCCTTAACCATTGCACCAGCGCCCCGGTGATGGCAATAGCGCCTTCCAGGGCGTAATGGGGTTTTTCGTCGCCAAATTGATAAGCCAGCGTGGTCAGTAGTCCGGCCTTGGATTGCACCGGCTCGGTGCCGGTGTTCATGAGCAGAAAAGAGCCGGTACCATAGGTGTTTTTGGCTTCTCCCGGGGCGAAGCAGGTTTGTCCGACCAGGGCTGCCTGCTGGTCACCAAGCATTCCAGCCAGCTGGGTACCGCGGAGTGGCGCCGTGGTGATTTCTGCATAGGGGGAAGAGGACGGCACAATTTTGGGCAGACAAGCTTCGGGGATTTTGAATTGCTCCAGCATTTCCTTGTCCCAGGTACAGGTTTGCAAATCCATGAGCATGGTGCGGCTGGCGTTACTGACATCAGTCACGTGGATGCCGCCATCGGGACCGCCGGTGAGATTCCAGGCCATCCAGGTGTTGATATTGCCAAAAAGGGCATCACCCTTTTCCGCCAAACGCCGAGCACCTTCCACATTTTCCAGAATCCACAGGAGTTTCAGTCCGGAAAAATAGGTAGCCAGGGGGAGGCCAGTTTTCTCGCGGAATCTTCCCTGCCCGCCATCTCGCGCAAAGCGCTGGACCAGCTGATCGGTACGGGTATCCATCCACACCAAGGCGTTGCAGAGCGGGCGACCGCTATGACGATCCCAGAGAACGGTGGTTTCGCGTTGATTGGTGATGCCTACTGCAGCGAGATCGCTGGCGCTGAGATTGGCTCTGGCGAGAGCCGCCCCGATGACTTCATTGCTGTTATTCAGGATTTCCAGAGGATTGTGTTCAACCCATCCGGGCCTGGGATAAATCTGTTCGTGTTCTTTTTGCGCTAAGGAAACAATATGGGCTTGTTTGTCGAAAACAATAAAGCGGGTACTGGTGGTTCCTTGATCGATGGCCCCTACATATTTTGACATGGGTATATCCTCCTCAAAAAAAAACATCAAGACTCGGCGGTGTCACCTCCTTGTCGAATTTTCTCTGAGCTTTCCAGAGAGTGCAGATAGGTTTCCAGTTTTTTTGCGGTATCCTCAGGCGCATGTAAAGCCATTTTGGACCGCCGCCATAAAATATCCTCCGGCTGCCGCGCCCATTCCTGAGTGATCAGATAATCCACTTCTGCCTGGGTCAAGCCAGCACCAAAATCCTGACCCAGATCCATCATCTGTCGGGCATTACCGAGGATTTTCCGGGTGCGGGTGCCGTAGGCACGGGCCAGACGATAAGCCAAATGGGCCGGCAAGAAGGGATACTCTGCGGATAGGGTGCGAACAAATGCTGCAAAATCGCCAGCGGGAATGTCTCCTCCCGGTAAAGGAACGTCGGCTGTCCAGCTCCTCCGATCATTGGGATGGCCTAGAACCGGCTGCAACAGGGACAGCGCATGCTCGGCAAGGCGTCGGTAGGTGGTGATTTTTCCACCAAATACCGAAAGCAGCGGAGGCGTGTCGCCTCCCCCTTCCATATCCAGCACATAATCTCGGGTGACCGCAGAGGCATTGGCCGCATGATCATCATAGAGGGGACGGACGCCGGCATAACTGCGGACGACGTTGTCGGGATGTACCGGAGTCTGAAAATACCGGGATACGCTTTCACAGAGATAGGTGGTTTCTTCTGCCGTAATATGTACCTCGGCAGGGTCGCCATCATAGGGAATGTCCGTTGTCCCGATCAGCGTGTACGCATATTCATAGGGGATGGTAAAAATGATGCGATGATCGGGATTTTGCAGAATGAAGGCGTAATCCCCCTCATAAAGACGGGGCACAATGATGTGGCTGCCTTTGACCTTGCGCACCGTTTTCTCGGTTTTGATGCCCAGCTCCTGGCTCAGAACGGTACCCACCCAGGGTCCTGCAGCATTGATCAGTGCCCGGGCGTGAACAGTTTCCTGCTGCCCTGTTTTTTTATCCAGCAGTTGTGCAGACCATAGTTGATTTTCTGGACGCGCCGAGAGCAGTTGCGTACGGGTCAAAATTTTTGCGCCCTGTTCGGCAGCAGCCAACGCATTGAGAGCGACCAGTCGACTGTCTTCCACCCAGCAGTCGGCATAAGTGAAGCCTTTGGTGTAGGCTTGCTTGAGCACGTTCACTGCCGGGTGTGGGCCAAAGTGTACAGCGCGGGAAGCCGGTAAGCGACTGCGGGGGGCGAGGTGGTCATAAAGAAAGAGCCCCGCCCGAATGCGCCAGGAAGAACGGCTTTCGGGACCTTGCGGTAATACAAACTCCAAAGGCCAGATGATATGGGGAGCAATGCCCAGCAACCTTTCTCTTTCCATGAGGGCTTCGCGCACCAGCCGGAATTCATAATATTCCAGATAACGTAAACCGCCATGAATGAGTTTGGTGCTGGCGGAAGAGGTATGGGCAGCAAGGTCATCCTGTTCTACCAGGAGTACCGATAGCTTTCTGCCGCTGGCATCCCGGGCGATGCCGACGCCGTTGATTCCACCGCCTATAATGAGTAAGTCAAAGGGTTGAGTCATTGGTCCACCTCGCTAAGCTTTTATTGTGTCTGGCGTGACAGAAGTCTGAGAGACAGGTTGCAGCGCAGATTCTTAAAGCTAGTTATGCAGGGCTCCGTCAAGCTCGCCAGATATAGTAGCAGAGGTTTTCGCCACTGATTTTAATGGTGGTTTGAAGGGGCTATAGTTGGTGGAAATGCGGCATTTTCAGGCGATTTTGGGTGCAGAATCGTGAATGGGGTGGCTGACGGACGCAGCTCGCCCTCCGGAGCTATTCTCGGATAGGTAAACCCCGTGGTGGCGCCTCAGTATCCGAGTTGGCGGAGCGTTTTGTGCGCGCTGGCGGCGAAATCCCGGCACGCTTTGGCGATATTCTTGACGCCAGTGAGACGCATAATGCTCATGGCCAGTTCGCGCAAGGTCGCCATCATATGGGGACCGTTCTGGGTACGGACTTGGGAGAGGTCCTCGTGGAAAGTCACATCGCGGACATGATGGTTCCGGTTTTCAATTTCCCAGTGACCACGGGCCAAGCCCAACAGATTTTCGGGCGTGGCACGATCCGGGGTCAGGCTGGTGAGTCCGAAGGCATAATCATCCCGAATCGTGCCCTCTTTGCTGTTGATGGTGGAGCGTTGGATCAGGAAAGCTTGTCCGACATGCGGAAAATGGAGGCCGGTTGCCCGGGTGGCGACGATGATTTTGCGGTATTCAAAGCGGCCATGCCCGACCTCTGTGGTTTCAGCGTTGAGGGGGAAAATCGCCCCAAGGGAGGCACGTCAGACGGTCGCGGAGTTTTCGTTGATTGCCTTTGACGGCGGTGAAGAGATAATCGGCTTTCTTGTCTTCGACGAGGAAGCGGGCGGTCTCCCGCTGGGTATGCAGGGCATCGGCGGTGACGACCTTGCCCGCGATGTTGACGTCCTGGAGCAGGTTGCGCAGTTCTGGAATTTCGTTGGTTTTCCGGGCGATTTCTTTTTGCGCGATGGTGGCCCCCTGTCCATGCAGGAACGCGCTGAGCAGATGCACCTGAGCGCCGTCTGCGCGTGCGGCCCCTTTGAGGACTTTGCCATCGACGGCCACCGCTTCAAAGCCCGCCGTACCCAGTAGCCAGGCGCCGATCGCCGCATCCAGCGCCTCCACATCGGCCCCTTGCAAGACGCGCCGGATGGTCGGTTCGGAGGGGGCGAGGTAGCGCTTGGTTTTGGGATCGAATCGGGCGCGGATGCGCTTCAATTGAGCCTGGGTCAAGCGACCGCCCCACTCGGCGATGGCGGCATAACTTTCGGCCCGCGTCAGGACAGCGGCCACGGCCACCGTCAGGATGGCCGGGAGGGGATGCTGCTTGCCTAGTTTGCTGCGGGTATCGGGAAGGCGGAAAAAGATTTGGCGCAAGCCTTCCATTTGCGCGTCGCTCAACGTCACGGTTTGCATGGGGGTATGGGTCCATTCGAGTTGGGGCTGCGGCTGGGCCAACCAGGCCCGCGCCTGTGGATGGAGAGGAAAGAGCAGAAGACGTTTAGGTTGGCCGTGGTGGACATAGCCACCACCGGGACGGCGGGCGAAGCCCTTGGTTCCGCCGACATCCACCCAGTTGGCGGCCCGGTAGCAGGCACCGGTAAAACGGGGGGATTCCACAAAGGTCTCAGCCAGCACGATGGGATGCCCATAGACGGATTGCCAGTCCGCAGAGAGCCTGTGCAGGTTCAGCGCCAGAATACGGGACGCCAGATTCGGGAAGGATTCTCCGGGCAGGATCAGAAAACGGGCATTGTTGGCGATGAGATGCAAGCGCTGGCGGCGCAAGATCCAGGACCAGCCGATCCACCGATCCCGCGCCTGGCATTGAAAAGCGGCGGCATGCCAGCCCAGTAACGCTACCCAGCGACCATCGAGCGTAGCCACATAGCGCAGGTTACGGCCCGCCAAGGTGCGAAAGCCCCGGTAGTGATACGTTTGCATCAGCGTATTCCAGCGTTCCCGCTCCGTGGGCAGGATGGGTCGCACCTGAACACGGTGCAGGCTGGCTTGCTGGTTTTCGGTGAGAGTTGGGACTTCCATGCGGCAAAAGTTACCGCATTCATCCTGAGAAGTCCAGAAAAACCCTTTGTGCTACTCCATCAGCAGCTTAGATGGAAGGTTGACAGGGCCCTGGCTAGTTATGTAGGAATAGTTCATTATAACCAATAATGCAAGTTATAAAAAATCACAAAGCGAATGCGCGAACAACATCCATTCCCCACATGGGAATACAAGGTGAGAATGGAGAATGCAGCCTAAAAACGCAACGCGCTTTGATCTCTGTTAACATGAGGATAATATGTTGAAAAGTTTAATTTTTCACAGAGAAAATTTGAACGTGCCGGTAAATATTGCTGAACCTGAGTATTTTCATGACCTAAATCTGGATCAGATTATCAATAAAATTGTCAAGAGCAAAGAGTCTTTTAACCTAACAGAATACTTTTATTTTCTGTCACAGGATTTGGAATCAATCCAATTTCGACAGGATATCATGCGCGATATGGAAGATGAGGTTCTGTATAACAGTATAGCGTTATTTTCTAAAGAACTATCGGTACTGCGTAGTACATTAGCACGCATAGAAAAATTATATTACCCATTACAGCAGCAGTGCTCTTTACTGGAAGAGGCGCATCACTATCAACAAACGCTTAAAAATTTAAAGCTTCATTTGCACGATCTGGACTTGGGTTCGCGGGGCCTTCAAACATTCAGCGATGAATTGCAGAAGCTGCTGGAGTCGAACTTTTTTCGAGAGTTTGAAAGCCGCACATCTGTACTCATAAAAAAATTGGAAAGCATTCGCTATGCTGTTGTCGTCACCGATAATAAAGTCACGGTAAAGCCTTGTCTGGATGATGATGATTATGCGGCAGAGATTCTTCATGACTGGCGCTTGAATGAGACTTTATTGACAGTAGAGGATAATGGGTCTGTAACCGGTTCCGGTTATGATTTGGATCATGTACAAGCGCGGATTCTGGAAGGGGTCGCCCAATTATACCCAGAGCCATTTCAGGAGTTAAATGCTTACTGTAATGAATATATGCAACCAACAGCACCAAAAGAGACAAAATATCGAGCACAGTCGCTGGAAGTTGCCCGATATCCATTCATGGCTCTCGATATACTTGAGCGGGAACGGGAACTTCAGTTTTATCTGGCTTATTTGGGTTATATTGCGCCATTGAAACGTCTGGGCTTACCATTTTCAATACCGCAGCTGCAGATTGGAAAAGATACTATTCAAGCCGAGCAGACATTTGATCTTGCGCTAGCTATCAGTCTAATGGAAGAAAGTAGTCGTCAGGTTGTGGTGAATAATATAGATTTGTCTGAAGGGGAGAAAATTTTTGTGGTTACAGGTCCCAATCAGGGCGGTAAAACCACTTTTGCCAGAACATTTGGGCAAATACATCATCTGGCCGGCTTAGGTTGTCCTGTACCAGGAAAAAACACCCATTTATGTCTTTGTGATGGGATTTATACACATTTTTCCTACCGGGAAGATATAAACGCAGGGCATGGAAAACTCGAAGAAGATCTTCTGCGTTTGCATGAGAATCTAAAAAAAGCTACGAATTCCAGTATTTTCATACTCAACGAGCTGTTTGACTCCACCACATATGAAGATGCGCTCTATTTAAGTGAACAGATCATCCATAAGCTGCTGAAAAAGAATTCGCTAACAGTATGGGTCACTTTTATTGATGCTTTGGCTTCGATCAGCCCCAGTGTGGTGAGTCTAATGAGTATGGTTGACTCTCAGGACTTAAGCAAAAGAACTTTCAAAATATGTCGTAAGCCTGCGGATGGTTTGGCTTATGCCTTGTCTCTTGCCGCTAAATATGGTCTGACCTATGCGGCTCTTATGGATAAAATCAAATGATTGATATCAGCTTGCTCTATCCCGCTGGGGAAAATTATCACTTAGACAGTGTTCCTGATCATTCTGAGTCTCTGGTGAGAGATCTGGAACTTTCCATATTGTTTTCGGTGATGGCTAACAATGATGATACTATACTTAACGCTGTAAGACAGATCATAATGGGGCAACGCAGTACACAGATATCCGTAATCAATTTTCGTCAACAGATATTGAGAGATTTCATACGTTATCCAGAGTTGCTCTCCCGTGTGTATCAGCACAGTTGCGATACGCTGAAAGCCTATCATGATTCTTTGCGCTTTTGGTTATCTGCTAAATCATCCAGCAGGCGCCTGCGTAGTAATGTTGATATTCTCGACATGCTGCTTGATCAAGTAGCCAGTCTCCGTGATCTCGGAGAAAGTTATACCTCTCTAGATGCAGATGGCCTCACCGGTTTTTTTAAATTTTTACAGAAATATTATGATGCTGAGACCGTCAGTCATTTACGTCATCAGAGCCAAATATTGCGGATGGATAAAGGTTTTTCCGTAAGCGCAAAATTAGACCACATTGGTCGAAGCAAGGATTTTTTTCTGAACAAAAACCAGCCAGGCAATCATTGGTTGAAAAAACTGCTTCCCTTTAACTCTGGTGGGGAAGCATTTTCTTTTACAATATCCCAGCGGGATGAAAGTGGTTTAACAGCATTGGCCGAATTTCGTGATGCCGCCCTACAACCTGTAGCCAATGTAATGGATACGGCCGTGCAACAACTGCTCACATTTTTTGAGCGTCTACGGAACGAGTCGGCCTTTTATTCAGGTGCGCTGAACCTGTATGCGGCACTGGAACGGCGGGGATGTCCATCTTGTTTCCCTACCCCAATATCGAGCGAGAAGCCGGGTTGGGTAGCCAGCAAAATATACGACCCCTGTTTAGCTTTTTCTCAGAAGGATAAAATCATTACCAATGATCTTCAGGCCAGCAATAAGAAGCTTATAGTTATTACCGGTACAAACAGCGGCGGCAAGAGTACTTTTTTACGTGCTTTGGGGATAAATCAACTACTCCTGCAAAGCGGTATTGTGGTGGCCGCTCAAGCATTTTCGGCAAGTATTTGTGATGAAGTCTATACCCACTTCAAACTGGAGGAGGATACGCAAATGCGTAGCGGTAAGTTTGATGAAGAACTGCTGCGTATGGCCGAGCTAGTACCGAAGCTGAAAGCCAGCGCCATGATTTTGTTCAATGAATCTTTTGCTGCTACCAATGAGCGCGAAGGATCAGAAATAGCCTGGCAAATTTGTAACGCGCTGATTGAAAAAGAAATGAGGGTAGTTTTTGTCACGCATTTATATACATTCGCACAACATTGCTACACACAGAAAATGTCTGATTTTTTGGCTCTGCGTGCCATGTCTGGCGAGAGCGTGTCCAGTAAATTCAAAATATCCGAAGCCAAACCACTGAGCACCAGTTTCGCAAAAGATATTTATGAGCGAATATTCCCGGATAAAAATATTTAATTAACCTGCTTTTTGATAAAGGTAAATTCATAAAAATCTATAAAATAAAATTATAATTTATCTGTTCTCTCATTTTCCCTGATTCCCTTGCGCTTCGCGATATCTCTGACTATACCTAGTGAGTAAATCAAAACATACCAAAAAAAGCCCGACACAAGGTTTCGGGTGCAAGGATTAAAATGAAACTAAATTTTTATCCAATATGTTGTTTCTTTGAATATGGCTTCTTGTCGAACCGGTATTTCTACATCGGGATCCGGACACTTCCGCGATGATCGTGATGGGAAGCAGCAATATGGATATTGTTCTGCGTGTGCCACGCGCACCCTGTGCGGGGGAAACGGTGGTGGGTTCTGCTTATGATCTGCACCCTGGAGGAAAGGGAGCCAATCAAGCAGTAGCGGCACAAAGAGCTGGCGCTTCTGTCCGCCTTATTTCCGCTCTGGGGAAAGATGCATACGGTGATCTTCTGCACGAAAAACTCTCTCAGGAAAATATTGACTTAGCAGCGCTGCGCCGGTTTGATACACCCACTGGCCTCGCTTTCATTTTAGTGGAGGAAGGGGGGCAAAACCGTATTGCCATTATCTCTGGTGCTAATGGCGATCTGCAGCCAGCGCTGCTGCCACCTGTCAACTTTGCTCACGACATCCTTTTACTGCAACTGGAAATCCCTCTGCAAACGGTCACGGTCGCTGCGCTGCGGACCCATGAAATGGGCGGACGGGTTATTCTCAATGCTTCCCCGGTTGGGGAGGATCTGGGAGAAATTCTTGCGCTCGCGGATATGTTGCTGGTCAATGAAATAGAAGCTATGCAGTTACTAGGCCTGTCCCATCCGGTTTCTTCCCAAGACGCCGTCGCTGTAGCCGTGCAGCTGGCTGCAGGACGCCAGGTGGCCGTCATCACCTTGGGCAAAGCCGGCGCTGCATGGGCGACCGGACAAGGAAAATCAGGATTGCTTCCGGGTTTTCCCGTTGCAGTGGTGGATACCACGGGTTGCGGAGATGCTTTTGCTGGTGCATTCAGTGCCAGCATCGCCGCCGGTGATTCCATCGAATATGCCATCACTTACGCCAATGCCGCTGGAGCATTGGCGGCCATGCACGAAGGTGCACAAGCTTCGCTGCCGCTGCGTCCGGCGATTGAAAGTCTTATGACGCAGTATATTCCCGCCGATGCCATCAAAAAGTTGAGGGTCAAATCATGAAACGCAAAACACTTACCATCTGTATGACAGTCATGTCTTTATCATGGGGTTTTTCGGGGGTAGCCAATGCTGAGGATGCGACACATCAATATACTTTTGGCTTAATGTTGTCGGCCATGACGCCTTACTTTGCCACCATTAAAAGCGGCGCAGAGGCAGAAGCCAAAAAGCTTGGCGTACAATTACTGGTGGAGGATGGTAACAATAATTCGACCACCCAAAGTAACCAGATAGATACGTTGATCGCCCGGAAGGTGAATTTATTACTCATTAATCCTACAGATGCCAAAGCGTTGGTTCCGGCTGTTGAAAAAGCCAATGCTGCACATATTCCGGTGATATATATTGATCGCAAGGCCGATGGAGGGCATGCCATTGCCTATTTTGCCTCGGATAACAAACAGGCCGGTGCACAAGCCTGCCAATATATTGCCCATAAACTCCACGGCCACGGTAATTTATTCATGCTTCTGGGCATTTCTGGAGCCTCTGCAACCAATGAAAGAACAGCAGGTTGCGCATCGGTACTGAAAAGCTATCCCAATATCAAGGTGGTGGCAAGGCAGTCAGGTGGATTCAGTCGTGAAGGCGGACTTACCGTCATGCGGGATGTACTGATTGCCAACCCACATTTAAATGCCGTGTATTCAGAAAATGGGGAAATGGCCATTGGTGCCATGCGTGCTGCTGAAGCGGCCGGCCGCTTGAAGGGCCTGACTATAGCCATGATTGGCAGCGGTAGTGTAGGCGAAACCCGGCTGGTCAAAGAAGGCAAAATTGCCTTGAGTGTTGCCCAGCAGCCGGCGGTGATGGGGGCGTTGGGTGTGCAGGCCGGATATAGTTATCTGTCTACGGGTACGGTTTTTGTGCCGGTACCCCTGCATATGGATCTGGCGCCGAGTCATTGATGAACACTGCAGCAGAAAGCGCTTCTGAAAGACAGGGCCCGCCTTTGTTGCGTTTGCGCGGTATCGGCAAACGTTTCGGTGCCGTACAGGCATTGCGCGATATTGATCTGGATGTCTGGCCAGGAGAAGTGCTGGCCCTGCTGGGCGATAATGGCGCCGGTAAATCTACCCTGGTGAAAATCATCGCCGGTGCCCAGGCCCCGACTTCGGGGAGCATGCAATTCCATGACCAGACACTGCGGCAGTTTGATCCGCGCACGGCCCGGGATCTGGGTATTGAAACCCTGTATCAGGACCTGGCGGTGGCTGAAAACCTCGATGTGTCCGCCAATATTTTTCTGGGCCGCGAGCGCAAAAAACGCTTGTTAGGTATTTTGCCTTTCCTGGCGCGACGGGAAATGCGGAAAGAGTCCGTTCTGGCGCTGCAGAAACTCGCCATTCAACTTCCGCTGCGGCAACCCGTCGGTGAGCTCTCCGGTGGACAAAGGCAGGCCGTAGCCATTGCCCGGGCCGCTTATTGGCAGGCAAAGCTGGTGATCATGGATGAGCCGACGGCGGCCATCGGAGTAGGTGAGCATGCGGCTATTCTTCATCTGATCCAGACCTTGGCTGCATCAGGGGTGGCGGTGATTTTGATTACCCATACCATGCCGGATGTCTGGCAGGTGGCGTCACGCATTACGGTCCTGACACGGGGTGAAAAAGCCCTGGATGGCAGGCCGGATGATCTCGACGAAGATCTGGTCGTCAAGGCGATGTTGGTAGGCAAGGGAGTAGCCGCTTGAACGCCACAGTGTTAAAGGGACACTCCCTGCGCCAGTTTCTGATGGATCAGGGGGTACTATTTGCGTTTATCGCTTTACTGATTTTTCTGGCATTTGTGGCCCCCCATTTTGTTTCGGTCAACAATTTCTTCAGTGTCCTCACCGATGCCGCTCCTCTGGTATTGCTGGCCCTGAGTGAGCTGGTGGTGATGCTGGTCGCAGGTATTGATCTGTCGGTGGGGGCGGTGGCCGGACTGACGGGTGCTCTTGCCGCTACCATGATGCTGTCGGGCTTTCCTTGGCCTCTAGCCCTGTTTCTGGCGCTGTTGGCAGCCACTCTGGCAGGGTTGCTTCAAGGGATAGTGATTAACTATCTCCATATCACGGATTTTATTGCCACGCTGGCCGGACTTTCCATTTTTTCGAGCCTGACCCTGATCGTCACGAATGGCGAACCCCTGAACATCAATGACAATGGCTTTAATGCCATTGGTGAAAGTCACATTCTGGGGATTCCGGATCAGGTCTGGATAGCCGGATTGATGGTCATTTTGCTCGCCATTTTTCTCAGCCTCACGGCGTCCGGGTTGTATTTGTACGCTATCGGTGGAAATCGTGTGGCCGCCTATCGGGCGGGAATTCGGGTGCGGCGCCTTCGCAGTCTGGCTTATGCCTTTTCCGGATTTTCAGCGGGCCTTGCTGGCGTGATTTTCGCAGCACAGCTGGCTACGGCAGATCCTAATGCCGGGCGCGGTGACGAGTTACCCGCCATTGCCGCAGTGGTCATCGGCGGGGTTTATCTGTTCGGGGGGCGCGGAACCGTCTGGGGGGCGCTGATTGGTGCCCTGCTGCTGAGTACGATTCTGGATGGTTTGGTTTTACTCAATATTTCACCCTTCTATACCGAGCTGGTAGAAGGTGTCGTCATTTTGCTGGCGGTGATGCTCGGTTACTTGAAGAAACGCGGTACGGTTTAATAATGCCCGAATGATCGGGGAAGAAAAAAAGGAGTTGCCCACGTAAACACCCTGCATAAGGGTGCTAATGAATATTGAAAATAAGGAGAGTGCCATGACCAACAACTACAAAAATCGTAAATCCCGGCCTGGAAAGAAATTATCCAAGCATATTCTAAACGGCAGTCTGGCAATGGCCTGTGCCATTGCTCTTGGTGCCCCGGGTTTGTCCCAAGCTGCTGCTCCGTCCCATAGCTTTCTGGACAATACCATTGCCAATAATCACAAATCGGCCATTACCCCGGCCAATTCGCTGATTCCGTCCAATGATATTCTGGACAAGGTCATTGCCAATACCAAAATATCGGCCATGCTCGGGTTGATTAATTTCAGTTATCTGAATCATGCCCACAGTGGCCAGGACACCCATTCCATGGCCCTGGGTGGACACCTGTATGTGCATAGTCCACAACTGTTTGGTTTCAGTTTGGGCGTAGGCGGAGATTTTGCTACCTGGACCGGCTTTTATCAGCACGAAGATCCGGAGCTGACAGGACCTTATCCCAGTCATGGGATTGCCATCGTGCGCCAGGCCTATCTGCAATATCACTATGGACCGTTTGTGATTCGCGGCGGCCGACAGTTTATCAACACGCCTTACGCCAACTGGGATTATTATACCTATAATCCCCGGTCTTTTACCGGTGTCAGCGCCGTGGTGGACATCATTGGTCATCCCAAAGCGGGGCAGTGGTCCGGCAATAGTCCGCTGGCTCTGGGCGGTTCCCCGGCGACTCTGAGTTTCATGGCCGCGCGCATGTACAGTTATGCCAGCCGTTACAGTGCGACCTTTACTACCGGTAATCGTTATACCAGTGACCATACCAATGGTTTTTACGTCATTGGTGCCCGTTACCAAACCCCGTTTTTGGGCAGCCATATTGATCTACAAGCTTGGTATTACGACTTTTATGGTTTTGCCAACATGTTTTACGGTCAAGCCGGAATCAGCCATCCCCTCACTAAAAATACGGCCTTATTTGGCAATTTTCAGGTGGTATCTGAAGGCAATTCCGGAGCCGGCACCAGTTATTTGCATGCCCTCAACGCGAATTCCGTGGATGCCCAGGTGTATGGCGGACGGATTGGCGTGAAATTTGGTACCCATCATGAGGATAATGTAGCCTTGGTGGCGAGTTATAGTCCGATCAATTATGACTCCTTTCGTCATGGCGGCATGATTCATCCCTATAATGATCTCAGTGGCACCAGTTACACGACGACCATGCAAACTGGTATTTCCGATTATGGACCAGGATATGCCTATGGTATTACTTCTAACTTTGGCTTTCTGGCCAATCAACTCCGGCTGAATGCCAGTTTCATTCGTTATCTGGTCCGCTATGGTTTTGGTGGCAGTGCTTACTCCTATGGCGGCGCTTATGGCTTTCCGACGGGAACAGCCATTCCTGATCAAAAGCTCTGGTCTATGGATGTGGGCTTGTCCTATAACTTGTCGAGTATTCTCAAGGGCTTGTATATCGCCGACTATACGGATATTTCCATGGCGCAAAACGAGGCGGGTTATCCCCATTATCAGAACCCGTATTTCAGCAACCGCTTTTATTTCAAGTATCGCTTCTGAAAAAGTCGCATTCGACAGCTTCAGCACTTGATGATGAGGAGAATAAAATGAAATCCATGCATAAAAAAATGCTTGCAGTGTGTATTGGTGTAGCTATTGGCAGTGGTTTTTCCGTAACGGCAATGGCCGATTCTGCTCCCAGTTTGAGTGTCATCAACTGGTGGACGGCCGGGTCGGAGGCCAAGGCCATGCACGTTCTGGTACAAATGATGAAAGCCAAGGGGGTGAATATCCAGAATGATGCCATTGCCGGCGGTGGCGGAGCCCAGGCGCGCACGATTCTGAAAACCCGACTCATGGAAGGGCAGATTCCGGGTGCGGCACAAATCAAAGGCGTAGAAATTCAGCAGTGGGGACATACCGGACTTCTGGCGAATATTGATGCGGCTGCCAAGGCCGGTAACTGGGATAAAAATGTCCCGACTGTAGTGAATGATTACATGAAATACAAGGGAAATTATGTGGCCGCACCCATGGATCTGCATCGTCTGAACTGGCTCTGGTACAATCGCGCCATCCTGAAAAAATCTGGAATCAGTGCGGCGCCGCAGAGCTGGCCGGAACTCATGGCCGATCTCGCCAAGATCAAGAAGGCGGGCTATATCCCCATGGCGGGCGGAGGCAATGGCTGGATGATTGCCACCGAATTTGATCCCATTGCTCTGGAGACCGGCGGGCCAACCTGGTACAAGGACGTCTTTGTCAAACTGGATCCCAAAGCCATAGACAGTCCGACCATGGTCAAGGCCCTGGAAAGGCTGCGCGCCATCGAGGCCTACACGCCCAAGTCCCTGGCGGGGCGCACCTGGAATTTCGATACGGCGCTGGTGGCCCATGGAAAAGCGGCCTTTCAGATTATGGGGGACTGGGCCAACGGCCAGTTTGAATTCCTGCATGTGACTCCTGGTGGACAGCAAGTGGGATGCGTGGCTTTTCCCGGAACGGCGAAAGAGTTTATTTACAACGTCGATAGCTTTATTTTCTTCCGGCAAAATACGCCCGCAAAGCGAGCTGCAGAAATCAAACTGGCAGAAACCATGGTCAGTCCGAAATTCCAGTTACTCTTCAATAAGTATAAAGGCTCTATCCCGGATTTGATGAATGTATCCCTGAATGGTTATAACGCCTGTCAGAAAAAATCCCGGGCGCAGTTTCTGGTGGCGCGTAAGGAGAATGGTCTGGTACCCAGCTTTTCCCAGAACATGTCCACCTACGGCCCACCCACTGGTGCTTTCATAGACTCCCTGGATAAATTCTATACCTCCAACGAAACGCCGCAGGCTGCTGCCGCAGCCATGGCCAAGCGGGTTGAGGTAGCCAAGAGCCAGGATTGATGGCTTGATTACTGTCCGGTCCTGCCCTTGGCAGGCCGGACTTTTATCCTTGATTTGTATTGTAAAAGGATCTCACTATGCCATCCAGGAAAGCAGCATTCAGTGGACGCGACCAATTAATGGCCAAACTGGTCCTTTCACCGACGATTTTGGCCGCAACTTTTTTTATTTATGGATTCATTTTGTGGACAATTTGGTTGTCATTAACCCGCTCGACGATTTTGCCGAGCAATCATTTTGTCGGTCTTGCCAATTATTATGATCTTTTTGGAAGTTCGCGCTGGTGGCGCTCGTTAAGCAACCTCGGCATTTTCGGCGGGCTTTATGTACTGATTTCCGTGGGAATTGGTTTGGGGCTGGCCATTTTGTTGGATCAGCGAGTCAAAGCGGAAAGGTTGTATCAGGTGGTTTTTCTGTATCCCATGGCACTCTCGGCGGTAGTCACCGGGGTAGCTTGGCGCTGGCTGCTGGATCCCGGTTTTGGTATTCAGGCGATTGTCCGCTCCATGGGCTTTCCCCATTTTGCCTTTGCCTGGATTGATAATCCCGATATGGCGATTTATACCGTCGTGATTGCTGCCGTATGGCAGACCACCGGTTTCATGATGGCCATTTTTTTGGCAGGACTGCGTGGTGTCAGTCCTGAAATCGTCAAGGCGGCCCAAATTGATGGTGCCAGCACAGGGCGGATTTATCTACGGGTGATTTTACCCAGTCTCGCGCCCACTTTTTTTGTGGCGTTGGTTTTATCGGTAGGGCTCGCCATCAAAAGCTTCGGCTTGATTATTGCGTTGACCGGGGGCGGACCGGGATACAGCACCAATGTTCCCTCCATTTTTATGTATGTTTTTTCGTTTCAACGGGGTGAAATGGGAGTGGGAGCTGCCAGCGCTCTCATGATGCTGGTGATCATGATGATCTTTGTGTTGCCCTTTTTGCTTTTGGACTCACGGAGGCAAGCCTGATGCGAATTTCATCTGCTTTTAGTCCCGGAAGATGGCTGATTTATGGCGTGTTGACCTTGGCGGCTCTGTTTTTCCTGCTGCCTTTTTACGTTATGCTGGTGACTGCTTTCAAGACGATGCCAGAAGTGTATTCAACCGGTATCCTGGCTTTGCCCGACAGTCTGAATTTTTCAGCCTGGATTCACGCCTGGAGTGCTGCCACTATCGGCGCTGCCAGTGAAGGTATTCATGGTTATTTCCTGAATTCTTTTATTCTGGTGATTCCTGCAGTGATTATTTCCACGGCTATCGGTGCTTTTAATGGCTATGTTTTGACCCATTGGCGTTTTCGTGGCTCCAATATATTTTTCTATATGCTTCTACTGGGAACAATCATCCCTTTCCAGATTGTTCTGTTACCCATGGCTTGGGTGCAGGGGCGAATCGGCATAGCCGGAACCCTGGTTCCCGGTTTGATGATGGTGCATGTGATTTACGGTCTGGCATTTACGACGCTGTTTTTTCGTAACTATTACGTGGGTATTCCCCATGACCTGATCAAGGCCGCGCGCGTGGATGGAGCTGGATTTTTCAGCATTTTTTTCCGGATCATGTTACCGGTGAGTACGCCCATCATCATGGTTACGGCGATCTGGCAGTTCACCATGATCTGGAACAATTTTCTTTTTGGCGTGGTATTTACCCAGGGGGGACAGCAACCGGTTACAGTGGCCATCAATGATCTGGTGGATACGGTGACCAGCGTCCATATGTGGAATGTGGATATGGCTGCTGCTATTTTTGCGGCATTGCCCACTTTGTTGGTGTATTTGATAGCGGGTAAATACTTTGTTCGTGGACTAACGGCTGGCGCCGTAAAGGGATAAGCATGGGACGCCTGATACTCAAGAATATTCATAAAACCTTTGGCAAGGACGAAGTGCTGCATGGGATCAATATAGAAACCGAAGAAAACCAGTTTCTGATTCTGGTGGGACCTTCGGGCTGTGGAAAAACGACATTGCTGAATATCATTGCCGGTCTGGAAAGAGAAAGCGCTGGTGATATTTTGATCAATGATCGACGGGTGAACGATCAGAGTCCCAAAAACCGGGATATCGCCATGGTATTTCAGTCTTACGCCCTGTATCCCTCCATGTCAGTGCGCGACAATATTTTGTTTGGGCTCGTGAACCGCCATGTGCCCAAGGAAGAGCGCGAACAGATCCTCCAGGATGTGGCGCACATGCTGCAGCTGGATCATCTACTCGATCGCCGTCCCCGCCAGCTCTCGGGCGGACAGCAACAGCGGGTCGCCATTGGCCGGGCGATTGCCCGACGCCCCGCGCTGTTTCTCTTTGACGAGCCGCTGTCCAATCTGGATGCCAAGTTGCGTGTCGAAATGCGCACAGAAATCAAGCGTCTGCATCAACAGCTCCAGACGACTATGGTGTATGTCACCCATGACCAGATTGAGGCCATGACCATGGGGGATCTGATTGCCGTGATGAATGATGGCATCATTCAGCAGTTGGGAACGCCCGATGCCATCTACAATGACCCCGCCAATCGTTTTGTCGCGGGCTTCATGGGATCACCTTCCATGAATTTCATCCCGGTCACGGTTTGCCAGGGCGAAGGCACCGTCTGGCTGGAAGTCCGTGAAGAAGGCCAAGCGGTGTCACGCTTACCCTTGCCCCCCGTTCTCCAGTCCGGGCTGAAAACGGCGGTGGATCGCAAGGTGATTCTGGGTATCCGACCGGAACAGATTACTGATCCGGGCAGTGCCCGTGAAGGAAGTGCTCTGCATACCATGGAGCTCAAGGTGGATATGACCGAACCTACGGGAGCAGATACCCTGGTGTTTACGCGGCTCCACAAAACCCCCCTGGTAGCCCGTGCGCATCCATCGACAAAGCTGGTTCTGGGCAGTAACACGCCACTTTCCTTTCATATGGAGCGTGCCGTATTTTTCGATCCCGATGACGGGCAACGCTTGGCATAATTCGCCATTGAGGGGGTGACATGGGGCAGCCCGAGGCGTCTGAAAAACACCAGGATCGACGCTTTGTTCTGATTGCAGTCATTGCTGGTCTGGGCGGGCTGCTTTTTGGCTATGGTACCGGGATAGTAGCTGGAGTATTGCTGTTTCTGACACATACCTTTCAACTGAATGGCAGCTTGCAGGGTGCGTTTGTGGCAGTAGCTCTGGGAGGGGCAGCGCTGGGCGCCGCCATTGCTGGAATGCTCGCCGATCGCTGGGGGCGCCGCCGGGTTTTGCTGGCGACCGCCGCCATATTCGTGCTGGGGAGTGTTTTGGCGGCCCTGGCGAATACGGTGTTGTTGCTCTTCCTGGGTCGCGTTCTGGTGGGGCTCGCCATCGGCTTGGCTTCGACCGTGACCCCTCTCTATCTGGCTGAAATCACTACTCCCGCAAGACGCGGGGCCATTGTGACCATCAATCAGTTATACATCAGTATCGGGATATTCGTTGCCTACGGAGTAAACCTGCTTTTTGCCAATGTTACCAGCGGCTGGCGCTGGATGCTGGGGTTGGGCGCCTTACCCGCCATTCTTCTTTTTGTGGGGATGTGGGTATTACCCGAAAGTCCGCGCTGGCTCATCCAGCAAGGACTTGCTATCCGGGCTGCAGCGGCGCTGCAATATTTGCGGAGCACGATGCAGGTGACAGCAGAGCTGCATTCCCTGCAGCAGGGTGGCGCAGAAAATAATGCCCGGAGCACCAGCTTGCCGGAGCTGTTCCGCAACCCGAAGTTGCGCAGATTGATGATTATTGGTCTGGGACTTGCGGTTTTCCAGCAAGTGACCGGAATCAATGTGGTATTGTATTTTGCGCCCAGGATTTTTCAGGAAACGGGCTTGTCTTCCCCGTTCATGGCCATTCTGGCAACCGGTGGTATTGGGTTAGTCAATGTGTTGGCGACAGTCCTGGCCATGCGGTTTCTGGACAGTCTGGGCCGCCGCAAGCTGTTGTTGTGGGGGCTGTGGGGCATGTTGATCAGTTTGTTACTCCTTTCTGCAGGATTTTTGCTGCCCCTGCAAGGGTTGGCGGGGGCTATCCTCATCGTTCTGGTCTCGGCGATTTTTGTGGCCTCTTTCGCCATGAGTATCGGCCCGATATTCTGGCTGCTGATTTCGGAAATCTTCCCCCTTGCCATTCGCGGGCGCGCCATGAGTCTCGCCACGGTCATCAACTGGCTCGCCAACATGCTGGTGGCCGGTGTTTTTCTGGACCTTGTGGGTGCCATAGGTCGGGGGGGCACTTTTTTGATTTATGCCGCAATGGCCTTGCTGGCCATCATTTTTACCCTGAAAATGGTACCGGAGACCAAAGGCCTTAGCCTGGAACAAATTGAGCAGCAATTGATCAGTAATTCGTAATATACAAATACCGCGAGTTTGCTTTGTCCTTTTAAGCACAAAGAGCTGTGCTATTTTGTCCGCCAATACAAAAACCTCAAGAGAAATCATGCACATTTTTATGGCATGAAGATTGCTGTAGTTTTGTCAGAAAGTTTAAATGAGTTGTTTCAAATAAACTTAAAATACAGCCATAAGATCGCGAGGTGAAGGAAAATGGACCACAGTCATAAGTTCTCCATGAGCGTGGAGTCACAGGTTCATGCCGCGTGAAAAAAATCATGGCAGTTTGTTATTCCCGGATGTTGGATGTGTCATACCCATCTTATCCGAATGCGCACAGAATTTCCGATGTGATGGATAACGAATGTGCCATATAGGTTCTGATTGCCCTTTAATGCTCACAGTAAGGAGAAAGCGATGTCCTTGAAGAATTTCATGAAAGCGGCCGTGTTCGCCAGTATGATGCCGGTCATGGGCTTGCTGGGTATGACGGCGGCCTCAGCTAACGTCGATTCAGCTAATGTTTCCATGCTCCACGATTTTCATTTTAATCATCCTACGTTTATTCATAACCTGCCTTTTGCCGAGCATCATGTGGTCATTCAAATCAGTCAGGATAATCCGGCCCGCTGGAATTTGGCTTTAAATAACGCTCAGAATCTGCTCAATTACTTTGGGCAGGAAAAGGTTCAGGTCGTGGTTGTGGCTTTTGGTCCTGGTATCAAGGTGTATCTGCCCAACAGCCCGGTAGCGAGTCGGATTGCGGCAATTAATGCCGAGGGTGTGGAATTTGATGTCTGTCACAACAGTATGGAAGCCTTCAAGAAAAAAACCGGTCATTTACCCAAGCTCGATCCGTCGGTAGTGATTGTTCCCGCCGGTATCGTGCGGATCATGCAGCTGGAGCATGCCGGTTTTGCCTATGTAAAACCCTGAAGCACCCTTATTGATCGTTCTTCCGTCCTTGGGATGTACAAGGTAGCAAGCTACCCGTGCATCCTTTTTTTCATGGGGTGAGGAAAGGCGGTGGGCGAAGAAGCCTTGGCGACTTTGGCCCGAGCCGTTGTTGTTCTTGGCGAAATCCTGCGCCCGGCAGGCGAACTGTCTGAACCCGAAGGGTGAGTTTTCGCCTGACAGCGGGATGAGCCCTAGAACAACAGGCAAGGGACGTTGGAGCCAAGGCTTCTTCGCCCACCGCCTTTTCCAGGCCCGGATCAACCGATCTAGTCACTGCTCCTCTGTTTTGCTTATAATAAGCGGTTTGCATAAGCCGCTGTGCACAAGATGATCCGACAACGGGTTATTGTCGCTGAACAATTTTGGAGTAAGACAATCAACGCAGAAACATTAAAAAAAGAGCAGCAACTCGATGAGTTGTCGAGCCGCTATCCCTGGCCTGTGGTGGAATATGAGGAAGGATTGACCGCATCACAGGGCATCCTGCGCAAGCTGGATGTGGACACCCTCAGAACGGAATTATGGTTGCCCGTAGCCTGGACGGCAGATCAGGCGGAGGTTATTGTCTGTGATCCCCAGAATGCCGATTTGCAGGCCCGCATCCGCAAGATCCTCGGTGTTGAAAAACTGACCTTTCGGGTCGCGACCCGCCCCGACCTGATCCGCCTCATCGAAAACAGTGCGGACCTCAACGATCATTTCCCCGTCAGCGGCGGGCGGACACCACTGGCCAAGGTGCGAACCTATCTGGCTGGGCTGCGCACGCGATATTCTGCGCAACGGACACTTTTTGCCCGCAGTCGTACCGGTTTGGCCCTGGCCCGGACCGGGGTAGCCTTGACCAGTATCGGTGTCGCTTTTTTGCGGCTGTTCGGCGGTGGCACCTGGCTTTTTTTTGAAATTCCGTTAATGGTTTTCGGGATTCTTGCCTTGATCGACGGACTACTCTGGTATCTCCCGGCACGGAAAGAGTCGAACGCCATCAAAATCTATCGTCCCTATGCGGTCCCCGAAAACTACTCGGCCCTGGATGTGCAGGATCCGGGCGGGCAGATGCTTTTCCAGCGGAGTCCGGTGGTTGCGGGGGCTGCCGCCCTGCGCGAAGCCTGGGATGCTTTGTCTCCCGTCGAAAGACGCCGGTTTCTGGCCAACGACCGGACCGATCTGGCCGAAGAGCGGACGATTCTGGCCTACTTGCGCACGATGATGGCCAAGGCCCGAACTGGACTGGCGTTTGCTCGTACGGGTGTGGCCTTTGCTGCCATTGGTATCGGCTTCATTCGCAAGTTTCCTCCCGGGCCTTGGTCGGTATTTGATTGGAGTCTGATTGCCATTGGTCTTTTCATGCTGGTGGAGGGGTTTCTCTGGTATCATCCTGGGCGCGATGCCGCCAATCGTGCGCTGGAAGCCGTGGAGAATGCCTACGGTAAGCGTGGCCCCTGGGACCTGATTTTTCCATCCTTGTGTCTTTATACCCGCAAACTCGACCCGGTGGCCGAGGCTAATGGCGAGCAGGCCTGCCCCGGGGTTTTTGCAACGACGGGTCTGGCCCTGGAACGCACCGTGCTTGCCGACAAAAGGAATGTCATGTCGCGTTTGCGCACCGTCATGGCGCGTGCGCGTACCGGAATGGCTTTCATCCGCACCGGCTTCAGCATCATGACTGTTGGCGCCGGGCTCTATATTTATTTTGGCTTTACGGGTCATGTCGATATTCTCTGGACCGTTTTTGATATCCTTCTGATGCTGATTGGTCTTTACTTGATTGTCGATGGCCTGATTTGGTATCTGCCCGCAGAAAAGGTCAAACGCCGTTCATCCTTTGTCGACAGTGATTTTGAAATTGCCGACGCCGATTACAGCCTTCCGAAAAGCGCCTGGAAGCGCACCCACTACTCCCATGAACATTGAAATGTCTCCCTATGCCCCTTTAGTTGAGCAGGAGCTCCTCAGCGCCGAGCAGCTGCAGGAAGTGATCGCCAGTGCCGCCCGACGCAGCATTGATGCTGAGCGTATTTTACTGAAAGAGTGTGGCATAACGCGCTGTGCGCTTTTGGATGCTCTGAGCCGCCATTATGGCTGCACTTTCATCCAGTATGACGAGCGTCTGCCGGTTCCTACGGAGCTTTTTGCCGGCCTGGATAGCCAGGTGCTGCGAACCGGGGAGTGGTTCCCGATCCGGCAGTTGGGAGATACCGTGGTCATTGCTGCCGCTGACCCCCATAGCGAGCAGATGCGGGCACAGGTAGGGCGCTTGATTCCCGCAAAAAGCTACGAGTATCGGGTGGCGCTCAAGGAAGATCTGCGCTGGTATATGCAAGACTATCTCCACGCTGAAGCCTCCTTGCTCATTGGTATTGAGCGGACCGGCCTTGCCTGGTGGCGTAATACCATGGCGCACTGGCGCACCAAGCTCGCCGCCCACCGCACCGCCCATGCCCGCGCCCGGACTTCCATGAAACTGCTGCGCTGGGGTCTGGCCATGGTTGCTCTTTCCAATGTGTTGACCCGGGTCACCGACAATCTGCTGGCCACTTATCACTTGTGGATTTTGCTGGTGGGCATCGGCCTGGCGCTCATCGGTTTGCTGGATTATCTGAAAGTCCGTAGCGCCAGTATGGACCTGCCCTGTCAGCGGGCCCTCATAGATATAACCACCGAAAATGTGCGTTTCACCGATCGCTATCATCTGCCCGAGGCTCCTGTAAAAGCAGAAGATGATAGTGCTTTGGCGCAACTGGCTGCGGCCATTCCAAATTATTGTTCCATTCTGCGTCCGGTTCCGGCCAGCAAGGAAAGGACCCATCTGGCGCGGGAACGCAATATGCTCGCTGCCCAACGCACCATCGCCGCCAGCCACCGGACGTCCTACGCCCGGGCGCGCACCGGGCTTTCCCTGATTCGCACGGGGGTGGCCTTTATCGGTCTGGGGCTGGCCATTCATAAAATACTTGGAGCCACTCCCTATGGTTTCAGCGACTATGTGCTGATCGGGGCGGGGGCCCTGATGCTGTTGGATGGACTGCGCTGGTATCTGCCGGTACGGCGATTCAAATACGGGATTGGTCGCGACCTCAAACCCTGATCAGGAGGCGCTGACATGCACGAGACCCGGGAACAGTGCCGCTAGGCCATTGGCAATAAAGGTGATAGCAATGGCCGCGAGCACCAGTCCAAATATGCGGGTAGAGATGTTGATGCCGGTCACCCCCAAGCGGCGCGACAGGGGTCGTGCCAGGCGCAGGGCCACATAAGCGACTCCGGCAATAATGAGAATATCCAGGACCAGCAAGCCGCTGGCAAGCCAGGAGGCGTTTTTGTGGTGGGCAATAATCACCGTAACCATGGTGCCTGGACCCGCCATTAAGGGGATAGCGAGAGGGACCACCGCTACCGCTTCCTTGCTCATACCTTCGGCAGTTTCTTCTGGGGTATGACGATAGCGGCTGGATTTTGCCTGTAACATGTTGAAAGCCAACAGCATCAGCACCATGCCGCCGGCCACCTGAAAGGCAGCGATGCTGATGCCGAAAAACTGCAGGATGTACTCTCCCAGAAAGGCGGCAATGAGCAGCACGATGGCGACAGATCGGGAAGTCAGTTTGATGGTTGCCAGTTGTTGGGCCGGATCTTCGTCCGCAGTCAGGGCAATAAATATGGGAATGGCCCCGATGGGATTGAGAATGGCCAGCAGGGCGATCAGGGTTTGCAGGGCGTTATGCAGCTCAGGCGCGATGGACATGACTTAATTACCTAACTAACTGTGCGACGCACAGAACACTTGAAAAATGGTGCCTGAAGACGTATTAAATGGCATATTCTGTTACAACCTAATACGGAGTCGATACGATGCCAACATATGAGTATGTATGCAAGGACTGTGGACATCACTTGAGCGCGGAACAGCGCATGAGTGATGCGCGGCTGACGGATTGTCCGGCCTGTGGCAAACCGGGTCTGGAGCGCCAGCTCAGTGCCGGAGCTTTTGCATTGAAGGGATCGGGCTGGTATGAGACGGATTTCAAGGGCAGCAAAAGTGGCTCCGCTAAAAGTGAAGCCGCCAGTGCGGCACCCGCCTGTCCTGGCGGCAGTTGCGCCTGTCATTGACGTAACGCCTGCAGCGGGGCTAGATTGTGCACGGGCCGCCGGTCAGGCGGCCTTTTGTTGTTTGATGAGGCATTTGGACGGACTACACGGGACGCAGCATGCGGACACATTATTGTAATGGCATTAACGAAAATCTGATCGGGCAGACTGTCCGTTTATGTGGTTGGGCGCAGCGCCGGCGCGATCATGGCGGGGTGATTTTTATTGATCTCCGGGATCGGGAGGGGCTGGTCCAGGTCGTGGCGGATCCCGATCAGGCGGAAGCCTTTGCTGCGGCCAACGAATGCCGCAGTGAATTCGTATTGAGTGTCGAGGGAGTCCTGCGGGCGCGTCCAGCAGGCACTGAAAATCCCCAGATGCCCAGCGGTAAGGTCGAGCTTATGGCGGCGCGCATTGAAATCCTCAATCGCTCCGAGCCGGTTCCCTTTCCGCTGGATGAAGAGGACATCGCCGAAAATCTGCGCCTCAAATACCGCTATCTGGATTTGCGTCGCCCGGAAATGCTGGCCCGCCTGCGCCTGCGTCATCAGGTGACCCGTTATGTGCGGCGCTATCTGGATGACGCCGGCTTCATGGACATTGAAACCCCGGTCCTGACTCGCTCCACCCCCGAAGGCGCGCGGGATTATTTGGTGCCCTCCCGGACCCAGCCCGGCCATTTTTTCGCTCTGCCCCAAAGCCCCCAGCTTTTCAAGCAGTTGCTGATGGTGGCAGGCATGGATCGTTATTATCAGATTACCAAATGTTTCCGGGATGAAGACCTGCGCGCCGACCGGCAACCGGAATTCACCCAGATCGACATGGAAGCGTCTTTTGTGGATGAAGAAGCGGTGATGGGGATTGCCGAACCGATGATTCGCGGCCTCTTTGCGGAGGTGCTCGGCGTGGAATTGCCGAACCCCTTTCCGCGCATGACCTATGCGGATGCCATGCACCGCTTCGGGGTGGATCGCCCCGATTTGCGCAATCCACTGGAGCTGACCGAGCTCAGCGACCTGATGCGCGGCGTTGAATTCAAGGTATTCCGGGAAGCGGCCGAGCGGCCACGGGGTCGAGTGGCTTGCCTGCGGGTTCCCGGCGGTGCCCAGCTCAGCCGTACCCAGATCGATCAGTACACCCAGTTTACGGCGATTTATGGCGCCAAGGGTCTGGCCTGGATCAAGGTCAACGCCCTCGATCAGGGTGCAGAGGGATTACAGTCGCCCATCGTCAAATTTCTGACCCCTGAGGTGCTCCAGGAGATTCTTCAGCGCAGTGGCGCTGCCGTGGGCGACATGCTCTTTTTCGGTGCCGACAGCGCCAAGGTGGTCAACGAAGCGCTGGGCAATCTGCGCAATCGTCTGGCCGCTGATCTGAACCTGCTGGAAGGCGACTGGCGGCCGGTCTGGGTCACGGATTTTCCCATGTTTGATTATGACGAGAAGGAAGACCGCTGGACCTCCACCCATCATCCCTTTACCGCACCCCAAAGCGCCCACCTGGAAAGTCTGGCGGAGAATCCGGGTGCGGCCCTGGCTCGCGCCTATGATCTGGTGCTGAATGGTAATGAAATTGGTGGCGGCAGCATTCGTATCCACCAGGAAAAAGTGCAGGAAAAAGTGTTTGCGGCGCTGGGTATTGGTGACGCAGAAGCGCGGGATAAATTTGGTTTCCTCCTCGATGCCCTGCATTATGGCGCGCCCCCTCATGGCGGCCTGGCTTTCGGGCTGGATCGTCTGGTCATGCTCATGTCCGGCGCGGAAACCATCCGCGATGTCATTGCTTTCCCCAAAACCCAGAAGGCTGGCTGTCTGTTGACTGAAGCCCCGGGAGTGGTGGCGGACAAGCAGTTGCAGGAGCTGGGGATTCGTCTGCGCCCCGGGGTGGGGGCTGATGTTCAAAATCCCTGAGTCGGTACTGGTCATGATTTATTCCGGTGAGCAGGTTCTGCTCCTGGAGCGTGCCCAACCAGAGGGGTTCTGGCAGTCGGTTACCGGCAGTCTGGAGCCGGGAGAATCATGGCGGGATGCAGCCGTTCGCGAACTGCATGAGGAAACTGGATTCAGCGCAGAAAATGTAGTGGATACCGGGGTGCGCAATCGTTTTCCCATAGTTCCTCCCTGGCGGGAAAGGTACGCGCCGGAGGTGGAGTTCAATGAAGAACGTATATTCACCCTGGCCCTGTCTGCCCCGGAGCCGCCGCAACTGCAGCCCCAAGAACATCTAAGATTCGCCTGGTTGCCAGCAGCCGAGGCGGCCCGACGCACCGGATCCTGGACTAATCGCGATGCGATTTATCGTCAGTTTGGGACTTTTCTTGACGCAGGGCAGGCGGCTTCGTAACGTTGAGGATCATTTTGCACGCGCAACAGCGCCTGAGAGGGTGGTTATGGGTGTAGAAACAGTGATGGTGCAGGGTTTGCGGCGCAATGCTGGCGCCGATCTGGATGCGCGCATCCGGCGGGCGAAAGCCGCCCTGGGCAAGCGCGCGGTCATTCTCGGTCATCATTATCAGCGTGAAGAAGTGTATCGTCATGCCGATTTTCATGGGGATTCCCTGCAGTTATCCCGGGCTGCAGCCGAGCAGGAAGCCGAGTTCATTGTCTTTTGTGGCGTCCACTTCATGGCAGAAGTGGCCGATATTCTCAGCCGTCCCGAACAGGCCAGCATTTTGCCTGACCTGAATGCCGGATGTGCGATGGCGGATATGGCGGATATGCCCCAGGTGCAGCGCGCCTGGGAGGAACTCGCCACGGTGCTGGATGTGGAGCAGGACATCACACCGGTCACTTACGTCAATTCCTCCGCCGCTCTCAAGGCTTTTTGCGGTGCCCACGGAGGCACCGTGTGTACCTCATCCAATGCCCGCAAGGTATTGGAGTGGTCCTTTCAGCAGCGGCCCAAGGCCCTGTTTTTCCCGGATCAGCATCTCGGCCGCTGGACTGGCCACCAGCTGGGTATTCCCCTGCGCGATATGCCCGTCTGGGACCCGGCCCTGCCCCTGGGCGGGTTGACTCCCGAAGAAATCCGTCGCGCCCGGATTCTGCTCTGGAAAGGCCATTGCTCTGTCCACCAGATGTTCCAGCCTGCCCACATTGAGCGCTGGCGCCGGGAGCATCCCCAAGGACAGGTGATTGCCCACCCGGAATCCGCCTTTGAAGTCTGTCAGATGTCCGATGCGGTGGGCTCCACGGATTTCATCCTGCGCACGGTCAAGGCGGCGCCAGCCGGGAGTGAGTGGCTGGTAGGCACAGAAATCAACCTGGTAACCCGTCTGGCCGATGAGGTCCGCGTTGAAGGCAAGACGGTGGAATTCATGTCACCCATGGTCTGCATGTGTTCGACCATGTTCCGCATTGATCCCGAGCAGCTGGCCGTTTCCCTGGAAAATCTCCTGGAAGGACGGGTGCGCAACCGGATTCAGGTAGAGCCGGAAACCGCCGCGCAGGCGCGCCTCGCCCTGGAGCGCATGCTGGCGGTGTCCTGATACTCGCCATGCCCCGCGCCGCTGCATCGCCTGCCGATAGCATCGGCCAATGGTCGCTGACCCAGCGCAGCCTGCATGGGCTCCTTTCTGCCTATGTCCGTTTTTATCAGGGTGCCCGCTGGGAACCCAGTACCATCCCGGCCGAAGGGGCAGCCATTCTTGCTTGTAATCATGTGTCCGTCCTGGACCCGCTGCTGCTGGTGGCCAGTAACACGCGGGTCGTTTCCTTTCTGGTTGCTCAGGAATATTACGATAATCCCTGGATGCGCAGGCTGCTGGAGCAAACCTACAGTATCCCGGTGCGCCGTGATCGTCGCGATGTGCGGGCGCTCCTGCAGGCGCGGCGGATACTGGAAGAGGGCCGGGTGCTCGGTATTTTTCCCGAGGGCGGTATCCAGCGTTCGGAAATCCAGAAAGGCGTGGCCTGGCTGGTCCGGGAAAGCGGCGCCCCGGTGGTGCCCGCCCATGTCGGCAGCGTCAACCAGGCATCCTCCGATCTGCAGACCTGGTTGCGCCGTCAGCACCCCTTGCTGCGCTATGGCGTTCCCCTGCATTTCCATCGCGATGCCGACGCCGCCGAAGTCCTGGGCGCGACCATGAGCGCCATCGCGACCCTGGCGTGATGCTGTTGTTTATGGGGCTGGGCGATTGCGGATGGTAATTTCGTGGCGTTCCAGATCGAGGTCTTTCACCCGAAGCCGCAGACACTCCATCAGACGCATTCCAGTGCCGTATAACAACCTTTCTATCAGCGCCTGGCTACCCGATAACTGTTCCAGCAGGCGACGCGCTTCTTTCGGCGTCAGCACTGCCGGTAAACGCTGTGGCCGTTTGGCGCGCACAATTTCATCCAGCCAGGGCAAATCCACGCCAAGGACAACCGTGGTTGACGAATTGGGGTGTTTGTACTGCCAGTTGTAGCTATGTACGCTCCCCCATGTTAGCCTGAAATTACCTATGTTACACAGCACTATGGTGCAGTACAATTTACGTTATGTCTAAAATAAGGGATTTACAATGAAGCTAAATATGGCAATAAATAAAATAAAATCTATTACTAACCTTGAAATCGATTTGCCGGTAGACAAGGGATTATACGCTATTACAGGTCAGAATGGTTCAGGAAAAAGCACTTTGGTTACATGTGCTTCGAGTGTGTTTTTTAATATGCCAATGAATGATTATTTTGGTGTTACGGATGAAGATGCCTCTATTTCATTTAAACTTAATAATGCAACACGTTCGTGGACAAAAAATGAAAGAGGGAAATGGGTTAGCAGTTACTCCGGAAACATGTCAATCAAAGGATTCTATGAGGGCAGCATAATATTTGGTACTAGATTTAGAAATACCA
>NZ_MXAV01000054.1 GCF_002847505.1 Acidithiobacillus marinus | reverse complement strand
AACCGGTAACTGAGCGGCGTATCTTGCGGGCTACTTCAGGATATTGTAGAGGTCCGAGCGCAGGGGGTTGGCGGCGAAGTGCTGTTTCCAGAGCCTGGGGGTCAGTTCGGCGACGCGGGATGCGGGATGCTGGCCGACTCGCTGCAGTACATCGACCAGATAGTCGTAGGGGTTGATGTCGTGGAGGCGGCAGGTGGTCAGCAGGCTTTGCACAATGCCCACCTGTTTGGCCCCCAGTTCCGTCCAGCAGAACAGCCAGT
The DNA here is from genome assembly GCF_002847505.1 of Acidithiobacillus marinus. GTDB lineage: Bacteria > Pseudomonadota > Gammaproteobacteria > Acidithiobacillales > Acidithiobacillaceae > Acidithiobacillus > Acidithiobacillus marinus. Next base: position 2,309 of record NZ_MXAV01000054.1, on the reverse strand, counting down.
TCTTTCTTCCCATGGGGATTACTCGAAGTCCGCGTTCCAGATGGTTGGTGTCCATGGGCACATTGGCATCGCTGAGGAAGACTTCCAGTCCCGCCCGGCGTTTGTGGGCATAGGCGAGGGCTTTGCTCAGGGGGTTGCTGGGCAGCAGTCCGGTATCGGCGGCGGTATCCGCCACCCAGGTGAAGAACGCTTCGACCAAAGGCTTCGCTTTCGTCAGCCGGAGCGCGTGCTTTTGCACGCCTTTCAGACCCTGCTCCCGAATTTCGGCTTCCACTGCATAGATCTGGCTAATCAGGTCCAGGGCGACGGCGGCCCGCTGCGGATCGGCATCCTGGCTCTCGTAGAATTCCCGACGGGTATGCGCCCAGCACTGGGCATGGGTGAGTCCTTCCGTTTTTTGGACATAACGGCTGTAGGCGGCATAACCATCCGTCAGCAGGATCGATCCGGGGGGTGCGGTCAGACCCAGGAGCTGATCGACATGCTCTGCCCGGCGGCTTTCACAGTAGGGGAAGCAGATTTCATCCAGTTCCCCATACACCGGCCAGAAGTACCCTTGTTTCATTTTGCCCGGTCCTTTCAGACCGGCCTTGATGGGGGTTTCATCCATGGCCTTCACCCGGGAGGCCCGGATGGATTCAAACTGGGCATCATGGATGGGTTCCAGCAGCCCCACAATCTGTTGCATCAACCGGGTCAGCCACGGCCGGCTCAGGGTAAAACCGCCATCCTGTAAGCGCTGGTGAATCCGGTAGAGCGGCAGATGATAGAGGAACTTATCGACGACCATGCCGGCGGCGAAGCTGACGTCGGCGCGACTGCCTTCAAGGACGCCTACGGGGGCGGCGGGGCAATGGATGACCTGGGTGTCGAGACGCTTGATGACCGGGCGGACATATTTGATCACCACATAACTGCCGGGCTGCTGGGCCAGACGGTAGGTTTCCTTGGTGCCGATGACGGTGTATTGCTCCGGGGTCAGACCCGCGATTTCGGGGTTGGGGACTTCAATGGTGGTAACCGGGACTTGATCGGCATCGAAGAATGGGACCGCTTCGGCCCGGTCTTCGGCCTTGCTGCGGGTGCTTTTGCGGGTATGGGCCGGAATGCGGCGGGTGGGCGCTGCTGCCGGGGGCACCGGGGTTTCTATGCCCAGCGCCTCCGCCAGGGTCAACTGCTGGGTTGGGGCTTCGGGGATCCGCTTTTCGCTCTTCTGGCCGAAGGTCTGGCGTTTGAACCAGTCGAGTTGATGTTTGAGCGCGTCGATCTGTGCCTGGAAAGCGGTCATTTGCTGCTGAAAGGCCGTTAATTGTTGTTCGGTATGCAGCCATCCCTGCACGGCCAGGAGGACGGTTTGCGGGGACAGGGCGGCGGCCTCTTCAAGGCTTAAAGGGGTCGGGAACAAGGCCGCCGCTGTGACGTTTTTCATGTGTAAAATCATAGCAATAATCACTGATTCTGTCCATAAAAAAGGCCTCGAAACGGCGTAAAAAAAGCATGTTATTCCGCTGGTTCCGGTACCTGATAGCGCTTGCGCTGTGCGCCCGGCACAATCCCTTCGAGCATCAGCTTGAGATCCGTCCAATCCATCTCCCGGGTCACCACTTTCTGCCAGTCCGGGAGAAAGCGACCGCGCTCCAGACGCTTGGCCCAGAGGCAGAATCCGGTGCGATCCCAATATAACACCTTCATTTGGGTCGCCCGCCGGTTGATGAACACAAAGAGATGCCCAGACAGTGGATTCTGCTGCAAGACCTGACGAGTCAGCGCATACAGCCCGTCATAGGACTTGCGCATATCCACCGGCTGACCGCAGAGATGCACCCGTACCCGACCTTCCGGGAAAAACATCAGCCCCGCACCAGATGCAGAATCAGGCCACCGCCCAGATCCAGACGGAGTTCCAGTCGATGCGCAGCGTCTGCTTCCCGTCGGGCCGGAGAGGGCAGGTCTTCCAGCGCGCCCAAATCGACAAAGTCGGGGATAGGCTGAGGGGCGATGACAGCCGGAATAGCAGGACTCAGCGTCCCGGCAGAATTCCCTCCGGTATTCGGTAATCCCTTGCGCAGCCGTCCTTGCCAACGATAGAAACTGGCCGGACTGATGGATGCCTGATGACAAAAAGCCGTCACCGTCAAAGCACTTTCTGCCTGTTCATTCAGCAATGCCTGCCAGGCTTGGGCACTGCGGCGCGGGGCTCTCCTGCGCGGTGTTGATGGCACCATGTATTTTCTCCTCAGTCATGTCCTGGGAGATTATTCTGCACATCTGAAAATTTCAGGATATAACGCCGCTTAGTTACCGGTTAC
>NZ_MXAV01000053.1 GCF_002847505.1 Acidithiobacillus marinus | reverse complement strand
AGATGTAATGGATGCCTCCCCCTACAGGACCGGCAGCGGGGAGCTTCATGAGGGAGTCCCCGCTTGATCCGGACGGCATCGAGGTGCCAAGGTGGAATTTTCCACAGTAAGGACAAGGAGGACTCGTCATGCAGATTACAACGTATGGATTGGATTTGGCAAAAAAGGTCATGCAATTGCACTGGGTGGACATGGAAACCGGCGAGATTCATCGCCAACAGCTGAAGCGCCGGGCGCTCCTGGAGTTCTTTGCGAACCGCGAACCGGGCATTATCGCGATGGAAGCCTGCGGCAGTGCGCATTATTGGGGCCGGGAACTCCGCAAGCTCGGCCATGAGATCCGTCTGGTGGCGGCGCAATTTGTGCGCCCCTTCTTGAAGACCAACAAAACCGATGCAGCCGATGCGGCGGCCATCTGGGAGACGGTACAACGCCCGGAGATGCGTTTTGTGGCAGTCAAAAGCGAAGCGCAGCAGTCCATTCTGGCCCTGCACCGCATGCGGGAGCAGTTGATCAAAATCCGCACCATGCAGGTGAATCAGCTCCGTGGCTTGCTGTATGAATTCGGTGCGGATCTCCCCCAGGGTCGCCAGCAGGGACTGAAAGCCGTGCCGAATGCTTTGGCCGATCTGGAAGGCACGGCATCCCCGATGATGATGGAAACGGTACGTCAGCAATTAAAGCGTCTTGACGAGATGGACCAGGACATTGCCGATATCGAGCAACGCCTGACGCTGTGGAAGAAAGGTCAGGAAGCCGTGACGCGTTTGATGGCCATCCCCGGCGTGGGGCTGCTCACAGCCACCGCCATCATTGCCACGGTGGGGGATATGAAGTCCTTTCGTTCAGGGCGGGAGTTTGCGGCGTTTCTGGGGTTGGTTCCCCGCCAGACCGGGACCGGTGGCAAAGTCCGGTTGCTGGGTATCAGCAAACGGGGAGACACCTATCTGCGCGCCTTGCTCACCCATGGGGCCCGGGCCGTTGTCAACTTCCAGATCAGGAACCGAAACCCCTGGATTGATAAACTGCTCAGTCGGCGCCCCCACAATGTGGTGGTCGTGGCACAGGCCAACAAGATGGCACGCACCATCTGGGCACTGCTGGTGAAGAATACCGAATATGTGGCCCATTATGGCAGGAATGCGGCGGCCATAGCATAACCGTTACAGAATTGTTGACGTTCAGCAAAAGGAGTTGCGCAGGCGGATAAACGATTGATGGCAAAACAGGTCAGACCGCAGGAAAGGGAACCTGAGTGGTCTCTGTCCTAATAAGGACGCTTCGGAGATGAGGACTTTCCTGGCGGATTTCATCAGGGCCAGCAGGCTGATTGTCCTGCATCAAAGGCCGGATATAAGACTGCAACCCGACCTCAACATGCCAGATATCGCAATCCTCTTGCACACATGGAGGCATCCATATAAGTCCTATGGCGAATAATCGCCCGAAAACCCTGTTGAAACGCCCGAAACTACTGATTACTGCTGTTGTTGCTGCGTGCTTTGGTTTTACCCTGGGTGCCACTGAATGGGCACAGGCCGATGCCACCCCTAGTGCACCCGCCTTATCCATCAACACCAACACCGCACCCCAACAGGCGCTGGTTGCCCTTCCCGACTTTACCCCCATCATTGACCGTTATGGTCCGGCAGTGGTCAACATCAGCAGCACCACCAATAAAGTCATTCACCAGCAGAACAATCCGTTTCCGCCAAACTCTCCTTTTTACCAGTTTTTTCAGCACTTCGGCGCACCCGGACAAGCTGGTCCCAGCCATCAGCAGCACGAAAAAATTCAATCTCTGGGGTCTGGATTTATCATCAGCCCGGATGGTTACATTGTCACCGCCGGTCACGTAGTACGGGGTGCCAATCATATTGTCGTCACCCTGACCAATCATCATGCCTATCCAGCCAAACTGATTGGACTTTCAGTACGCTACGACACGGCCCTGCTGAAAATTGATGCCAAGGATCTCCCCACGGTTCCCATCGGCAATTCTGATAACCTGAAAGTCGGCCAGTGGTTGCTGGCTGTAGGTGCGCCTTTCGGTTTTTACAATACCGTCACCCAGGGGGTAGTCAGCGCCATGAACCGGCCGCTGCCTGATGATGAATACATTCCTTTCATCCAGAGTGACGTACCGATCAATCCCGGCAACTCCGGTGGCCCGCTCTTTAACATGAAAGGCCAGGTGATCGGCATCAATGATCAGATTTATACCAATAGCGGCGGATACATGGGATTGTCTTTCTCCATCCCCATCAATACCGTCATGCGCGTGGTGCAGGACTTCAAGGACCATAAACCCATTCAGTTCGGGTACCTGGGTGTCGAAGTGCAGGATGTCACGCCGCAAATGGCCCAAGCCCTGCATCTTCAGGAACCGGTCGGCGCCCTCGTGGCTTCAGTGATGCCGGGCAGCCCCGCTGCCAAAGCTGGCATTCAGCCCGGTGATGTCATTGTGACCTATGACAGCAAACCGGTTTACAACGTCGGCCAACTGCCGCCCATGGTCGGCAACACGGTTCCGGGTACCCATGCCAGCGTCGGCATTCTTCATCATGGCGTCGCGGAAACCAAAAATGTTCTGGTCACCGCCCTGCCGAAAAACATGGATGAACAGCCCAGCAGTACCCAACCGGCAGCGCCTGCAAAGACCCTGAAAATCAGCCGGATGGATATTCATGTTCAAAATCTGACTCCAGACATTGAAAAACAACTGGATGTTCACCATGGTGTCGTGGTGGTGGGCGTCAGTGAAGGCCCGGCTGCGGAGGCGGGACTCATGCCCGGAATGATCATTCAGCAGATCAATCAGCACGATGTCCAAAATGTCAGCGACCTGGCGCGTATTGTCGCCGGGTTGCCCAAAGATCAACCCATTCCCATGTTGGTCCGTCAGGGTAAAGCGAGCATCTATGTGGTCATTACCCTGGCAAAGGACTAGCACATGATACCTCTGCACTCGTGTTGCCCCAAAAACTAAAATGGACAAAGACTCTTTCCATCCACAGTGACAAGACCATTGGGAGCCTCTTTCGCAGATTGGACAGACAAACCCCTTCAGTTCGGTGGCCTTGGTCTGGGTACGGGCCCGGTGAGCATATCGCTAACACTGGTTATTCTGATGCTGCTCATCTACTTGATAATTTACAGAGTAGATGATCCCAACTGAAATTTAGGCAATTGGTCCATCTACAGATTCTTCATGATGGAGATATAGCTGGAGTCCGACCGTAAGGTTCACTATTCGGAATGGCTCAGTATAGAGAAGGATATGGACTCCGGCAAAATTTCACGCTTTTTGAATCCAAAACAGTCTGAAATATTGAGCCCGCATCCCTGCATCTCATGAGGACATCATTCCCCGCATCATCGCAGGCATGCCCTCTTTGACAAAGCGCGTAATTTCACGCGCGTGGGCATGAATCACCTGGATCATTTCCGGATCTGATGATGTTTCTGTCACCGCCACCCCATCCTTGAGATAGTCCAGTTTTCGCTGGTATAGCGTTGGATGAGCAAACATGACGGGAACGCTTCGACTGGCCGGATAGGGGAAAGGTTGGTCTTCCGCCAGGCGCTGATACATCTGGGTCACATGTGCCTGGAGTAAAGCAACTGTATGTGGTACGGCTGAAATCGTGACCGCGTGTATCCCATTGGGCAAAAAAGTTACTTTGCGATGCACCTCTGCATGCACCTGGAACAACTCCATCCCGGTACGCATGGGTCCACGATTCTCCGGTGACATCATGGCACGCATGCCTTCGTGGTCATGGTCATTACCCTCCATCATGTTTCCCATCATGCTGCCCATACCAGAAGCATTAGCCCGGTCTGCCTGTACATAACCTGCTATAGCCAGTGCCGACAATATCGACTTCAACAACTGTCTTCTGTCCATGACATTTCTCCTTTTCTGAGTATTACCGCAATCTTAGACGACGCCGTTGCCATAAGGCATATAGAGCAGGGATAACGAGCAAGGCTAGCAGCGTTGCGCTCAACATGCCGCCGATAATAGGTGCTGCAATCCGTTTCATCATATCAGCGCCTGTGCCCTCGCTGAGCATGATGGGCAGCAGGCCCACAACGACCAGGGTAAACGTCATGGCCAGCGGGCGCAGGCGGAGCATACTTCCCTCCATGATCGCCAGCTGCAGATCGTGCCGGTTTTGCAAGGCATCGCGGGCCCGCCGATGCTGCAGAGCCTCGTCCAGATAAAGGAGCATGACTACTCCAAATTCGACGGCCACACCGGCGAGGGCGATGAAACCCACGACCACCGCTACCGAGAGCTTGTAATGAAGTACATAAACCAGCCAGAGACCACCTACCAGAGAGAATGGTAAAGTGACCAGGACAATAGCCACCTCGACCACATTACGAAAATTGAGATAGAGCAGTAAGGCTATCAGTAACAAAACCATCGGCACGACAATCTGCAAACGCTGATTGGCGCGATGCATGCTCTGATATTCGCCGACCCAGTTTATGGTATATCCCGGTGGCAGATGGACCTGATGCGCGAGCATCCGTTTCGCCCTGGCCACATAAGTGCCAATACTCGTCCCCGGTTTCAGATCAATGGTGACCCAACTGTTCAGTTGGCTATCATCACTGGTGAGCATGGCTGGCCCATTGACCATGGCTACCCGCGCCAACTGTGCGAGGGGAATCTGCGCACCATTGGGCGCTGCCACACGACTGTCCATCAGCGCTGAAAGTGATTGCCGACGATCGCGAGGATAGCGCAAATCCACCGGAAAACGTTGCACACCCTCTACGGCCGTAGTCAGGACTTTACCACCGATAGCCGTTTCCACCAGTCGGTTCACGTCGGCCACTGAAATGCCATAGCGTGCGGCGGCGGCCCGATCCGTATGGACGACGATATAACGTCCGCCGGTTACTCTGGCGGCGTACGCTGTCTGGGTACCGGACACTTTTTGGAGCACTGCTTGGACTTTCTGCCCCAGAAGACTCAAGGTAGCCAAATTCTGCCCCGTAATCTTGAGCCCGAGAGGGGTTTGCAGCCCGGTCGTCAACATGTCCACCCGCCCCTTGATGGGTTGTGTCCAGTCGTTACTCAGACCCGGAATCTGCAAGGCCTGATTCAGCTGGTCACGCAGTTTGTCCATACTGATATGGGCGGGCCAATGATCGCGCTGTTTAAGCGTGACTACCGTATCAAACATGGAAAGGGGTGATTGGTCGGTAGCAGTCTGCGCCCGTCCCGCTTCCCCAAAAACGGTTTTCACTTCTGGAAAGGTTTTGATAATGCGATCCGTCAACTGCAAAAGCGCCGCAGATTCACCGTAAGAAATGGCAGGATTCTGGGCAACGGGCATATACAGCAGCGTCCCTTCATCCAGGGGCGGCATGAGCTGGGTACCCAGTCTTTGCCAGGGATAAACGAGCGTCGCAGCCACCAGCACGGCCCCGATAACGACCAGCCAAGGGGCTTGCAATACGCCATGTATAACAGGACGATACAGGCCCGCTAACACCCGGTTTAAAGGATTCTTCTGTTCAACGGGAATCTTCCCCCGAATAAGCCAGGCCATCAGGACGGGCACCAGGGTGATAGCGAGAATGGCGGCGGCGGCAATTGCAAAGGTTTTGGTAAAAGCCAGCGGCGCAAACAATTTCCCTTCTTGTCCACCCAGCGCAAAGATGGGCAGAAAGGAAACCGCGATAATCAGCAAGGAAAAAAACAGCGCGGGGCCAACTTCCATCGCCGCTATCCAGGCAGTCTGCCAAGGATTGAGGGCTTCTCCTTTCTCCATATGTTTATGCATGTTCTCGATCATGACCACGGGCGCATCGACCATAATGCCAATCGCAATGGCGATTCCCCCAAGGGACATGATATTTGCCGGTATATCGAGAGCATACATCACGATAAAAGCGCCAAGTATACCGATCGGCAATGCAATCAGGACCACCAGCGCCGAACGGATCCGTAATAAAAACAGCAAAGTCACCAGCAGGACGGCTACACACTCTTCCAGCAGTTTGCCACTGAGCGTCTGAATGCTGCGTTGAATCAGGGGGCGCTGGCTGTACGTGGTCACTACCTTCACTCCAGCCGGCAGCGAGGCCTGCAAGCTTTTAAGTTTTTGTTGAATCTTTTGTATCAGGGCATTGGCGTTTCCCCCTTGATTCATCATGACAATGCCACCCACCACTGGACCCTGACCATTCAGTTCGGCAATACCACTGGGTAGAACCGGGCCTAATTGTACCCGTGCCACTTGCTGCAGCGTCACGGGCACGCCGTCGCGCACACCAAGCGGGGTCTGTTGTAAATCTTTCAATGAGTGAATGTAGCCGGAGGTGCGCACTATGTAGCGCGACTCTCCCATGTCCACGACGGAACCACTGGTTTCGCCATTGGCCGCACGAATAGCCACTTCGACCTGTGGCAAGGTGAGGTTGTAGGCCAGCAGACGATTAGGGAAGACAACCACCTGATACTCCTGCTCCATCCCGCCCACCGTCGCGACCTGGGCCACACCGGGAATGCCTTGCAAGGCAAATTTCAGAGACCAGTTTTGCAAGGTGGTAAGTTGTGCAAGGTTGAGTGAGCCACTGGGATCTGTGAGGGCATACTCATAAATCCAGTCCACCCCTGAGCTATTCGGCCCCAGGGCTGGGGTTACCCCGGCTGGTAACTGACCCTGGGCTTGGTTGAGATATTGCAGGACCAGATTCCGAGCCTGATAAATCGGGGTACCCCCTTTGAACAGCACGTAAACATAGGAATCCCCGAACATGGAATAGCCACGTACGGCTTTGGCACCGGGCACTTCCTGCAAAGTCGTTTCGAGGGGATAGGTGATTTGATCCTGAATGATTTGTGGAGCCTGTCCCGGATAAGAGGTTTTGACAATAACCTGAGTCGGCGAAATATCAGGAAGCGCTTCCAGTGGAATGCTCAGGATGGAGAGGACGCCGGCAACGATTACGACCAAGCCGGCAATGACCACCAACAATGGGTTGTTGAGACACCAACGCATCACGGCTTTAATCATGGCTTTTGCCTCCCATATTCATGTTGGCCATGGACGCTGGGGGAGAATTTTTGGGTTTTTCCGATACAGGCGTTGACCGGTTCTTTGCCACAACGGGCGACGCAGACTCCACTCGGGCAGTATTCGCGCCCAACATGCGCGCCCGTACGGATTGGAATTGAGATTCGGAATAGAGCAGGAACTGCGCACTTTCCACAACCCGATCGCCTCGTCGGAGGCCCTTTGGGATAGCTACCCATCCCCGGTACGCTGGCCCTAAGCGGACTTGTACCGGTAGGAAATGCCCATGACCCTCGCCGAGCATCACGAAATCGCCCTCAGAGCTATGCAGTACGGCGCTGCTTGGTACGGCCAGCGACTTCTCAGGGCGGGCTAAAATAGTGGCATCCGCGTAGGTGCCGGGGCGGAGTTTCCCCTCCGGATTGGGAACGCTCAGGCGTGCTGTAACCGTCCGGTTTTGGGCATTCAGCGTCGGATACAGGAAGCTCAAAGACCCTTTCCAGCGCTCCTCCGGGTAAGCAGGTAAATGCAGGCGGGCAGAGTCACCCGTCTGTATCCAGGGTAACTGATAGGTGTAGAGCGCCACGTTCACCCAAACCCGGTCGAGATTGGCAATTTGATAAAGTTCGGTCTGCGGTGCGATATAGCTGCCCTGATGCACGTTGAGCTTCTCGATGACGCCAGAAGCCGGCGCCCTTAATGCGACATCCCGCTCAGCATGACCGTGCAGGGCGAGTGCAGTAATCTCGTTTCTGGACATCCCGAGTAATTGCAATTTCATCCGAGCAGCCGCCAGCAGGGCGGGATCTGCCGTTCGTCCCTGTTGGCGCCGCGCAATGAGATACTCCTGCTGGGCACTGTATAATGCCGGAGAATAAATCTCGGCAAGCACCTGACCGCGTTGCACCGTGTCGCCCACCGCCCGGACACGCAACTGTTCCACCCAACCGGAGAAGCGCGGGTTCACTGAATATACTCGGTTTTCGTCCACAGCCACGGTTCCTACGGTGTGAATGGTATGACCCATCTGCCGTTCCTGAACCTGCACAAGACGGACCCCCAGGTTTTGCGCCATCTGTGAATTGATATGCAATCCCGAGGGCTTTTGTGCATTGGTGCCGGGAGCGTAGACCGGGATATAGGCCATGCCCATGTTGTCCTTCATCGGGTGATTCGAATGAATCTTGGGATTCATGGGGGAAGCCCAATAGAGAATATGGCGCTGGTCGGTGCTGTTGTTTGGGGAAAGCTGCTGGCTTTTGGTGAGATTCGGCACGGCACTGGGCGTTCGTAACCACCATGCCCCGCCGGCACCCAAGGCTACACCCAGCGCAAGGAGTCCCACAGGGAGGGTCCATTGACGGAATTTCATGACGTTGTCCTCCCTTGCGTGGTGAGGAAATCGAGCTCCGCGACACTGAGAGCGAGATCACGGCGATACTGCAGACGGGTCAGCGCATAGCGCAATACCGCATTTTGGGTGCGCAACACTGCATCCATGTGGGCCTGTCCCGAGGTGTAAGCAGCGAGTGTCGCTGAAAATGCCTGCTGTGCCTTGGGTAGTAGGTGTTCATCAGTCCGTGTCCATTCTTTTTTCAGAGCGGTATAACGGGCGAATGTGCTGCGTAACCGCTGGATCAGCACCAGGTGCTGATCGTCATAACGATATTGGGCTTGCAGTGCCTTGGCTCGGGCGGCGTCCACATTCTGAGCCTGACGGTCTTCCGGAAAGATAGGCAGGCTCAGGTTGACGCCCACAGACAACCAGTTCGGACTGCCCGGATGAAAATCCTGACCATAGGCAGCACTGACGGTAACATTGGGCCAATAGCTCCGTTGAGCGACTTGTACCCCGATTTGCGCAGCGCGCGATTGCGCCTGTGCAGAGCGCAAGAGGGGTTGCCCCAAAAGACGGGTTTCTGCGGTTCGCAAGGTTTTGGGGGACGGGAGATGCGGCCATCGGTTTTGTATGGAAGGTGGCTGCGATAGATTCAGGATCTGGGCAATTTGTGCAAGATAACGCGTTCGTTCGGCTTGTAATTTGCTGATGTCATTCGCAAGATCGTCTCGTGCCAGTTGGGCCCGGAGTACATTGGCCTCCGATCCCCGTGCGGATCGATAGAGCGCCAGTGCGGCCTGCACGCTCTCGGCTTGCAACTGTTCCTGATGCCGGACCGTCATTATGGCTTTGTTGCTATAAAGCGCTTGCAGCCAGGCGCGGCGTAACAATAAGACTAATTCGGCGGACTGGCCTTGCAGGGTGTCCGTGGCTGCTGCGGCTTCCACGCGTGTTTGTCGACCTTCCAGCCCCAGTTTACCGAAGGAGGGAAAAGTCTGACTCAGCCCCACACTCAGCATACTCATCTGCTGATGGTTCATGGAAAAACTGTTGAGGGGTAAATTTTCAGCGCCCAGAGACAAGTGCGGATCAGGCAACTGGGCTACAGATACGGCCTGATGTTTTAATTCTACTATTTTCTGGGTCAGCGCGCCGAGCCCCGGGTTTTGACGCAAGGCAATGGCTTGCGCGTCCTTCAAACTTAACGGATCAGCGCATGCTGCGGCCGTTGAAAAGCAAAGTAACATCCCGGCCAAGAGCCGCATACTGTTCTTGGCTGATAATCGTTCCAATAGATTGGCATCCATGAAAATCTCCATAGCAAATCAATGACATTATCTCCTTTGAAAAAAGGAGTGCCCACTTGCTGAGGAGAACTTAAAGGGTCAATCGTATGTGAAGAAGCGGTGGAGGATGGTAAGAGGATTCAGGGAGGAAAAAACTGGGACGATCCTTCGCGACAAACTGAGAGCGGGTCCATGTCACAGAACCAATCCACATGGGAGTCTGCACAGAGATTCCAGAAAAGCGCAATCCGCCTGGCGCATGCGTCTCAGCGCAGATCGCCATGCACTGACTACTCATCGCTTCGGAATGGGGATTCATCATCCGCATGTCCATGCCGGGGTTATCCCGGCAATAGGGCATGTTCGCCATGGACATCCCCATCATGGACATCCCGTGCATTTCAACACAGGATATACCCTGTGGCATCGCCACCGCAGCATTGCTCATCCAGGTTCCAATAAGGAACAAGGACAATATTGCCAGCGAACGAAAGTAGCGGCGAAGTTTTAACATAACTCGACCAGAAGATCTCAATCAGAGTAACTACTCTGACAACATTTTTAAAAAATGTAAAACAGAGCACATGGAGGGCGTTGTGAGGAAATGGTCAAACTCGCTTCTCCTCAGTTTCAAGTCGAAAATGTTTTCGGAATTGTATTAGTCAGTCAGTGACAGAACGTGTAGTCCTAACACAAAAAACACTCTTGACCTTGTAGTTGGCCTTAACGTTTATCATGGACCGATGGTGGTGGTAGATAGCTTTTACAGGAACCCCCTGTAATGAGGTAATCCACTAGACGTAGCGGGTATCACCGCAAGGGGACTTGTTTATGGATGAAAAAACTCGTGGACAGCTTGAGATTGGCATAGACGGGATGACCTGCGCCTCTTGTAGCGCTAGGGTGGAGCGGGCATTGGGAAAGCTGCCCGGAGTCACCTCGGCCAGTGTAAACCTGGCGACCGAGCGCGCCGAAGTATTTTTCGACCCACAGCAACTCGATGCCGCCCGCATTGCCGGAGCGATCCGCGAGACCGGCTACACACCGGTGACCGATGAGATTGATCTTGTGGTGGAGGGCATGACCTGCGCTTCCTGTGTGGGTCGCGTAGAGCGTGCACTCAGAAAGCAATCTGGTGTGCTGGAGGCTGTGGTGAATCTGGCTACCGAGCGTGCGCATGTACGCTACATCCCAGCCATGATCAGTACGGAGGAGTTGGCCAGCATTGTAAGCGCGGCGGGTTACGCCGCGCATCCTGTTCAGGAAGACGAGGGACAGGATGGCAATGAGACAGACCAGCGCCGTGCGAGTTTGCGCGCCATGGGCCGTGATGTCATCGTCGCTGCAGTGCTGGCTATGGCGATTCTGGTGTTGTCCATGGGTGCCTCCTTCTTCCCCGCTTTTGACCGCGCCCTAATGGTCACCAGCCCTTTTGCACATTTCTGGGAGTGGGTGCAGTTTGTGCTTGCCAGTATCGTGTTGTTCGGTCCCGGTAGGCGGTTTTTTAGGCCAGGACTGATCGCCTACCGTCACCTGTCGCCAGACATGAATTCCCTGGTGGCCACCGGCACGGGTGCCGCGTGGGCTTACAGCGCATTGGTGTTAGTAGCACCCGCGTGGTTTCCGCTCGATGCACGACATGTGTATTTCGATTCAGCCGCAGTCGTTATCGCAGCCGTACTCGCTGGCAAGTACTTGGAGGGGTTAGCCAAGGGCCGCACCTCATCGGCCATTCGCAAGTTGGCTGGCTTGCAGGCAAAGACCGCGCATAGGCTGGATGCAAACGGTATCGAGCACGAGGTACCGGTATCGCGACTGCGCACTGGCGAGCGCATCGTAGTGCGCCCTGGCGAACGCATTCCAGTGGACGGACGCGTAGTCGAGGGGCGCGCACATGTAGACGAGGCTATGCTGACCGGCGAACCACTGCCTTCGGTCAAGGCCATGGATGACAACGTAGTGGGTGGCACCATCTGCCAGGATGGGCGATTGGTCGTAGAGGCCACCTCCGTCGGGCATGATACGGTTCTGGCCCATATCATCCATCTGGTTGAGAGCGCCCAGACTGGCAAACTTCCAATTCAGGGGCTGACCGATCGCGCGGTCCGGGTGTTCACTCCGGTCGTATTGGCCATTGCGCTGGCAACTTTTGGCGTCTGGATCGTCTTGACAGGCAATGTCAGCATCGCACTGGTCGCGGCAGTCGCCGTGCTGGTGGTGGCTTGCCCCTGTGCCATGGGATTGGCAACACCAGCGGCGATCATGGTGGGCACCGGACGCGCGGCGGAACTCGGCGTGCTGTTTCGCAAAGGCGAGGCTCTGGAGACGCTATCGCATGTCGACACACTGCTATTCGACAAGACCGGCACGTTGACCGAAGGCCGTCCTGCCCTCGTTGATCAGGGTGGTTCCGATCCCGCTAAAGCACTGCGTCTGGCTGCAGCGCTGGAATCGGCTTCCGAACATCCGCTCGGGCGGGCTATTGTCACTGCGGCCGACGAGCGCGGTATGCACTTGCCTACGGTCAAAAATTTCCGCTCTATTGCCGGCTATGGGATCGAAGGTGAAGTGGAAGGCCGTATGGTGCGTGTTGGCGCCCGACGTTTTATGGAGCGCGAAAATGTGCTGTTGGGAGATAGTGCCGAGACTGCGGCACAAAGAGAGAATGACGGGCGCACAGTGGTGTTCGTCGCGATCGACGCAACGCTGATCGGGTGGCTCGCCATTGCCGATCGCATCAAACCGGAGGCGTATGCGGTTGTACAGGCATTACGCGCGCGTGGGCTGCAGGTGGCCATGGTCACTGGCGATGGGCGGGCTACCGCTCAGTCTGTTGCCAGGCAATTACATATCGAGCAGGTGCATGCCGAGGTGCTGCCTCAGGATAAGGCGAAAGTCGTCTCCCAATTGCAGGAACAGGGCCGCCGGGTCGCCTTCGTCGGCGATGGTATCAATGACGCTCCAGCTCTTGCACAGGCCCATGTCGGTATTGCACTGGCTTCAGGCACGGACATCGCTATCGAAGCCGCAGACGTGACCCTCACGCGCGGGCAACTCGGCGAAGTGGTCACGGCACTGACGGCCGCACGGCGCACCCTGAGTAATATCCGTGGCAATCTGTTCTGGGCCTTTTTCTACAATATTCTACTGATCCCTGTCGCGGCTGGCGTGGCCGTGCCTATCGGCATTCATCTGAATCCGATGGTAGCTGGCGTAGCCATGGGGCTGTCCTCCATCTTCGTGCTCAGCAACAGCTTACGCCTTAAACGGCTCAAGGCTTATGTACCAACGGTAACGCCGGGTGCTGTACAGAATACCGCCCTCAAACCTGCTCATTCCTGAGCGATTTGTTCAAACGAGGAGAAACCATATGGGTCAGTTCGTTTTCAGCGTACCCGCCAAGGGCGATTTTGATACCACCGTAGAGCTGGTTGAACCGAGGCCCTCAAGGTGGAAGGCTTCGGTGTGCTCACCACGATTGACGTCGCCGCGACGCTCAAGGCCAAACTGGGCATTGATGAGCGGCCTTTGTCATTCTCGGTGCTTGCAACCCGTCCTACGCTCATCAGGCGTTGGAGGCCGATCCCGACATCGGTGCCTTGCTGCCCTGCAACGTGGTGGTGCGCACCGAAGCCGATGGCAGCGTGAGCGTGGTATTCATGGATCCCGCCGCCGTACTTGGCATGGTGGAGAAGCCGCAAATAACCACGCTCGGCATTGAGGTGCGCGACAAACTCCAGCGTGTGGCTGATGCCATGCGCGGTTAAATAATATCTATTCGAGCATATTGAATAGCCCTTTTACTTCATTCGCAACAGGAGAAAACCCATGAGCGATATCCATCTGAAGATCACTGGCATGACCTGCGAGCATTGCGTGCGTGCCGTAGCGAAGGCGCTGGAAGGCGTGCCCGGCGTAGAAAAGGCGGATGTCACGCTGGAGCCAGGAGAAGCCGTAGTGCACGGTGAGGCCGACACTACCGCATTGACCGCAGCGGTCAAGGAAGAAGGCTATGTTGCGGAGGTGCGGGGCTGAAGCCCTGCACGCCGATCCGCAATGTATGATCCCGTGTTGCTTTACACGAGTCCCGGCTGCCCCGACTGCGCTGCCGTGCGCCGTTACCTCGAAGAACACCATGTCGCATATGAGGAACGTGACGTGACTGCTCCCGGCGTGGCTGAGGAAGCCAAATCACGCTATGGGGTGCGGGTCGCGCCTATCACGGTGATCGGCTGCGAGGCGTTATGGGGAACATTTGCTCATCAAAAGCCACGACTTGATGAATTGCTGACCAAGCCCTAACGAATAAGATTAGATCGTGCGAAACCACGATCTAACCCGTTTGTTTGTCGATCAACGTCATTGGTTAACCATCTTTCAGCATCAGGTTTACCACCCCATATCGTGGAATATGAATCTTTAGCTCTTTGAAATGTTTTGCATAGCAGAGTCTGGCGGGGATGGCTGGCCACCCGCTGTTGCTGGTGGAAGATTTCTACCGTCCGGGCACTGACCCGCAGGTCAACCCGCACACTGACCAGACGATAGGGTACCGAGTAAAAATGCCCCTGATAGGCCACATGGGAGTCGATACTCACCTTGGCGCTTTTCCAGAGCGCATACACATAGTCCTGTGCGGGCAAGGGCTGTAGGGCGGGCCGGTCCAAGGATTCAAAGACGCTTTGGCGGCTGCCGGGCAGGCGCTTGAAGGGCCGTTGATTGAGGTCCTCCAGCAGGCGGCGGATCTCCCTGTTGAGCTCCATCAGCGAGAAGAACTGGAAGTGGCGTAGACGCGCCAGAATCCAGCGCTCCACCACTTGTACGCCGACCTCGACCTTCGCCTTGTCCTGGGGTTTGTAGGGGCGTGTCGGAAGCACTACGGTCCCGTAATGGGTGGCCAGATCCCGATAGCTGCGGTTGATCTCGGGTTCATAGCGGGAGGCCTTGGTGACCGCCGCCTTGAGATTGTCGGGGACCAGGAGAGTCGGCACTCCGCCGAAGTACCGGAAGGCCCGGACATGGGAGCCCAGGAAGTCCGGCAGACTCTGGCTCCAGGTGGCCTCGCAGTAGGTATAGCTGGAAGCCCCCAGCACCGCCACAAAAATCTGCGCCTGCCGGATCTCGCCGGTGCCCGGGTCCAGGGGTTTGAAGTCCAATGGAACGAAAACGTACGCTAAGCTCTGAAACGTCTTTCATGATTTGCTGTCATCTGCTACCAGTTTATCCGGAGCCAGTCCTTTATAGACCGTTGAGCGACCTATTTTTAACCGCCTCGCAATTTCTGTTGCCCCTATCCCTTGCTTGTAGAGAATACGGATTTGGTCTTTGTCCACCGTGGGCTTGCGGCCAAACCTAACCCCCTTGGCTTTAGCTTCAAGACGACCCTCGTTGGTGCGTTCCAATATGCGTTGCCGTTCGGCCTGGGCCACGGCTGACAGGATGGTGACCACCATTTTGCCCATGGTTCCCTCGGTACTGATCCCGTCGTCCAGGAATCGGATGGCCACACCTATGGCGTCGAACTCCTTGATGAGCTGAATCATGTCCGCCGTGTCGCGGCCCAGCCGGTCCAATTTTTTTACCAGGATGACATCGCCTTCCTCTACCTTGAGCCGTAGCATCTGGAGGCCTGCGCGGTTCACGTGGCTGCCGGATACCTTGTCGGTAAATATCCGGTTCGCATGGACGCCTTCAGCCTTGAGGGCCTTCACCTGTACATCGAGGGACTGCTGACTCGTGGAAACCCGGGCATACCCAAAGAATCTCATGGCAAAAACTGTCTCCTAATTCGATTGATAGACCTAACGTCTACTAATTGATGGTTTAACGACTTAATGGACAGTTTATGGGGATCCTTTTATCATGTCCACAAAGTTATAAGTTTATAGACATTGAAAAGCGCGCTTATTGAACAGCTTTGGGGGAGCGCATGCCCGTCGATTTTTTAGCCTCGGAACAGAAAATCAGCTATGGCCAATTCTCTGGCGAACCGAATGAAGTTCAGTTGGCCCGTTATTTTCACCTGGATGAATTCGACCTTGCCTTCATCAACAATCGTCGCGGCAATCAAAACCGTTTCGGTGTCGCCTTGCAGTTGGGTTGCGTTCGATTTCTGGGAACCTTCCTCTCAGATCTTTCACAGATACCGGTCAACGTGCAATGGTTTGTTGCCCGGCAACTTGGCCTTGCTGATGTCGCGATCTTGTCCATTTATGCGCAACGGGAAACTACACGGCGGGAACATGCTGCTTTGATTAGAAACCAGTACCAATACCGAGAATTCACCTGGCCATGGTCATTCCGGTTGAGCCGCATACTTTACACGCGCAGCTGGATCAGCAACGAGAGGCCGAGCCTGCTTTTCGATCTGGCCACCGGCTGGCTCATCCAACATAAAATTCTCTTGCCCGGCGCTTCCACATTGACGCGCTTGATTTCAGAAATACGGGAACGGGCCACCAATCGCTTGTGGCAGCGGTTGTCAGCATTGCCAACACCAGCTCAAATCACCAAGCTTGAGAAGTTGCTTCAGATTCCAGAAGGATCAAGAACTTCCTGCTTTGACCGCTACCGCAAGGGACCGGTGACCATTAGTGGTCCCGCCTTCAATGAAGCGGTTGACCGTTACCAAGAACTGAAGGCCTTCGGCATACATGAACTGGATTTTACCGGCATTCCTCCCGTGCGCTTTAAAAATATCGCGCGTCACGCCGGTATGATTTCCATGCACAAAATAGCCAGAATGCCAGAGAATAAGCGTGCTGCCATTCTGGTTGCCTTCGTCAAGGCCTATGAGACCATCGCCCTCGACGATGCCCTGGACATCTTGGATTTACTGATTACCCATATCGCCGGGGAGGCGAAAAAGTTAGGTCAGAAGAAACGGCTGCGAACGCTGAAAGATCTGGATAAATCCGCGTTGGCTCTGGCTGAGGTGTGTGCCCTGATACTCAATGAAAGCATGCATGACGAGCTGTTGAGGTCAGCTATCTTTGCCAAATTTCCGCGTGAAAAATTGGCAGAGTCAATTGCTACCGTCCATGAACTGGCTCGCCCCTATGACCATAACTTTCAGGATGAAATGATTGAGCAGTATGGCCGGGTCAGGCGTTTCTTGCCGAAATTACTGTGTGATATCGAGTTCAAAGCGGCACCGGCAGGCAAGGCAACTTCGGAAGCGTATCAGTATCTGGCCAGCCGGCTGGAATCGCGCAAGCTGCTATTGGAAGAGGCTCCGCTGGATATCGTTTCCAATCCCTGGAAACATTTGGTGTTTGATAAAGAAGGGCGCGTGACCAAACGCGGCTATACACTGTGCTTTCTTGATAAGCTGCAAGACAGCCTGCGCCGCCGTGACATCTATCTCGAGAATAGCGACCGCTGGTGTGATCCAAGAGCCAAGTTATTGCAAGGTGCTGAATGGCAGGCCAATCGCATTCAGGTCTGCCGGTCACTTGGTCACCCACTTAATCCTCGGGAAGCCATTGATGGATTGGTACGCCAATTGGATGTCACTTACAAGCAGGTGGCCGAAAATTTTGATAACAATAAGGCGATCGAACTGGACTTGTCTGGCAAGCGGCCCACCTTAACCATTACCCCCTTCGACAAACTGGATGAGCCGCCCAGCCTAACCAGCCTCTCGCAACAGGTGGATGGCTTATTACCCAACGTAGATCTCACCGAATTGCTGTTGGAGATCCATGCCCATACCGGCTTTGCCGACGAATTTACCCATGTCAGCGAATCCAATGCCCGCGCCGAAGGCCTCACTGTTAGCGTCTGCGCGGTGTTGTTGGCGGAGGCCTGCAACATCGGTCTGGAGCCGCTGATCAAGCACCAGGTGCCCGCGTTGACCCGGTACCGACTGAGCTGGGTCAAACAGAATTACCTGCGGGCAGAGACTCTTGTGAAAGCCAATGCCAAGCTGGTGGACTACCAATCCACTTTGTCTCTGGCCAGAAAGTGGGGTGGCGGTGAAGTTGCCTCCGCCGATGGTATGCGATTTGTGACGCCTATCCGCACCATCAATGCCGGACCTAACCGAAAGTACTTTGGTTCTTGTCGTGGCATTACCTGGTACAACTTTCTTTCGGATCAGTTCTCCGGCTTTCATGGCATTGTCGTCCCTGGAACACTGCGTGATTCCATCTTTGTTCTGGAGGGGCTATTGGAACAGCAAACCGGCCTGAACCCGATAGAGGTTATGACCGACACGGCCGGTGCTAGCGATATGGTGTTCGGTTTGTTCTGGCTTCTGGGCTATCAGTTTT
This sequence comes from Acidithiobacillus marinus, assembly GCF_002847505.1. Lineage (GTDB taxonomy): Bacteria > Pseudomonadota > Gammaproteobacteria > Acidithiobacillales > Acidithiobacillaceae > Acidithiobacillus > Acidithiobacillus marinus. Next base: position 82,915 of record NZ_MXAV01000053.1, on the reverse strand, counting down.
CACCACGCCTGTCTGATGCCGGTGAATCTGTTTTCTGGCGCGTGGACAAAGAGGCCAACTACGGTGCATTGAATGACCTGGCGCGTAATTGCGCCCATCCCCAAAAGATTGAGCATCACTGGGAAGACATGATGCGTATCGCAGGTTCTCTCAAGCTCGGTACCGTGCAGGCCTCCGATCTGATCCGATCGCTGCTGAAAAGTGATCGTCCTTCCAGTCTGGCACAAGCCATCATTGAAGCTGGCCGGATCAACAAAACCTTGTACCTGCTGAACTATGTGGATGATGAGGATTACCGCCGCCGGATATTGACCCAGTTGAATCGGGGCGAAGGCCGTCACGCAGTCGCGAGGGCTATCTGTCACGGTCAGCGCGGTGAGATACGGAAACGGTATCGGGAGGGTCAGGAAGATCAATTTGGCGTGCTGGGTTTGGTGACCAATGCTCTGGTGTTATGGAACACCATTTACATGCAAGCTGCCCTGGATCACTTACGACAACGGGGCGAGGAAGTGAAGGAAGAGGACGAAGCCAGATTATCCCCGCTCAGCTATAAGCATGTGAACATGCTGGGACACTACTCGTTTACGCTGGCAGAACAGGTGCTGAATGGCCAGCTCAGACCACTAAAGCAGCCTTCGGAGCTGGATGAATGGCCTTAGCGTACGTTTTCGTTCCGTTGGACTTCAAACCCCTCAAGTTGCGGGCCGCGCCGGCGGCCCAAGACCTGCTCGATGCCATCGAAGTGATCCGCGACCTGTATGACAGCAACGGCCGCAAAATGCCCGCTGACGCCCCGACCCGATTCATCAAGCCGCGCTGGAAAAAACTGGTGGTCACCGGGGACGGTATCGACCGGCGCTACTACGAGCTGTGCGCCCTGTCAGAACTCAAAAATGCCCTGCGCTCCGGCGATATCTGGGTGCAGGGATCACGCCAGTTTAAGGATTTTGACACCTACCTGATCCCCGCCGGGCGGTTCGATGATCTCACTCAGGCCGGCGCCCTGCCGCTGGCAGTAAACACCGACTGCGAAGCCTATTTGCAGGAGCGCATGGCGCTCCTGGAACAGCAGCTCGCCAGTGCCCATCAGCTGGCGGCCGCCGATGACCTGCCGGATGCCATCATCACGGACTCCGGCCTGAAAATAACCCCGCTGGATGCGGTGGCGCCGGACGCAGCGCAAGCACTGATTAATCAGGCAGCGGCGTTGCTGCCGCACATCAAAATCACTGAAGTGCTGATGGAGGTAGACGCCTGGACCGGATTCACCCGCCACTTCACGCACCTGAAAAACGGCGATGAGGCCCGGGACAAGACCCTGTTGCTGACAGCCATTCTCGCCGACGGCATCAATCTGGGATTGAGCAAGATGGCGGAATCGAGCCCCGGCATGACCTATGCCAAGCTGTCCTGGCTACAGGCCTGGCACATCCGCGACGAGACCTACTCGACGGCCCTGGCCGAACTGGTCAACGCGCAGTTGCGCAACCCCTTTGCCGCGCATTGGGGGGACGGCAGCACCTCGTCATCGGATGGTCAGCGCTTCCGCGCCGGTGGCAAGGCCGAGAGTACCGGGCACGTCAATCCGAAGTATGGGGCGGAGCCCGGGCGGCTGGTCTACACCCACATCTCCGACCAATACGCACCGTTCAGCAGCAAGCTGGTCAACGTCGGCGTGCGCGATTCGACCTATGTGCTCGATGGGCTGCTGTACCACGAGTCGGATCTGCGGATCGAAGAGCACTACACGGACACGGCCGGCTTCACGGATCATGTCTTCGCGCTGACGCATCTCCTGGGCTTTCGTTTTGCACCGCGGATCCGGGATCTGGGGGAAACTAAACTGTTTCTGCCCAAGGACAGTCCCGGATATGACGCCCTCAAACCGATGATTGGCGGCACCCTGAACCTCCAGATCATCCGCGCCCATTGGGCAGATATCCTGCGCTTGGCGACATCCATCAAGCAGGGAACCGTGACAGCCTCACTCATGCTCCGGAAGCTCGGCAGCTATCCGCGTCAAAACGGTCTGGCGGTGGCCCTGCGCGAACTGGGGCGCATCGAGCGTACGCTGTTCATCCTCGATTGGCTGCAAAGCGTGGAACTGCGCCGGCGGGTGCAGGCGGGACTGAACAAGGGGGAGGCCCGCAATGCGTTGGCTCGGGCAGTATTCTTCAACCGGCTGGGGGAGATCCGGGATCGCGGCTTTGAACAGCAGCGCTACCGAGCCAGCGGCTTGAATCTGGTGACGGCGGCTGTCGTGCTGTGGAATACCGTGTACCTGGAGCGGGCAGTCAGCGCCCTGCAGGAGCATGGGCAAGTGGTCAACGAAACGCTGCTGCAGTACTTGTCTCCCCTGGGCTGGGAACACATCAATCTGACGGGGGATTACCTGTGGCGGCGGAGCGCCAAGCTCAAGCAGGGCAAATATCGGTCGCTGCGGCCCTTCGCGGGAGCTTAACGTACTTTAAATTCCGTTTCCTGAAGCGACCCCATAATGTCAAAATCCGGAATCTGCGGCTTTCGGAAAAGCAGCGCGGCCAGGCATTCGAGCTCATGGAGGTGGATGGTTTCATTGACCGCATCTCCGACAATGAGATCTATGACTTCACAGAGGATCATGTGGGCTATGGCTTGGGCTTCGCCGGCCGGAGCGGCGGTTATCTCTGTCTGACCGAAGTGTACTTCGAGGGCACCGGATATCGCTCCTGGTGCCGTTCTTGCAGGCAGAGAAACTACTGTTCTGTACTGGACGCGGACGCATTGTCGTCAGAAGAACTTGCGATCGCGAACAAGGTGATCGGCAACGGCGGCGTCTGGTTCACCCATGTGTATCTGGAAGAATCGGAAATCAAGGCGCTGGACATGCCGGAAGACGAGAAAATAAAACTCATCAACCACTACAAGAACCAAAAATGGCTTACTGTCAGCAATCGTTGCGGGAAGTGTGGTGCCAACGGTGAACAGGGTCGCGTCAATTATATCCAGCAACCCTTGCGGAAGATCGTCAGACCACTCCATGTGAACAAAGACGATTTCCACAAAATGTCCGCCGATGAGCTGAAAGTCTGGACAGATTTAGTCTGTGACTTCGACTGGTGTTGTGACCTCATCCGTATGAATCTCATCGACGCAACGGAGAGGTGCCGCATTGTTGAAGAAGATGTCCAGGTAACAAAGACCATCAGAACCATCCAGTGTATTTAAGGAGAAAAAAGCATGTTTGATAAGCACGATGTTGTACAAAATGGGTTTGCGGCAGAAATTGTTGTCGCCGACAAGTCGTTACTGCGGTTCTGGGTACTCGAAAACAACGCATCGCTCACCGAGCGCTATGCCATCGTTTTCGATTTACCGGAAGAGACGTATTTCATCGACCCGTGTGACAAAGACGATCGCGAACTCCATGTGGTCACCATGGACCGTCTTGGCCATACCACGGCCACCAGCACCGAAGAGGAATGGTTGGCCATGGTACTCAAAAATTCGGTTACCCCGCAGCAGGACAACGGATTCCATGCCATTCCTTTCTCGCAACTACCCAATCGTTGCCAGAACACGGTGATGCAGCAAGTGGAACGCGTGTTACTGGGCACAACCGATAAGGAACCCATGAATCAGGTATATCGGGTAACCCTGCAATACAAAAACGGGAGCGTGGTTTCTGAGCCATACATAGCAACCAATGAACAAGAAGCCGTTGAAGTCGCCACAGTAATGCCGAAAGACGCGACAGTCACGGAGGTGCGTCGCGTAAATTACGTGTCCCTGTAGTCATTTTCACGACAACAGACCGCCGATAGAAAAACCCAGAGCCTATCTCTGGGTTCATCCAGCCTGAAAAGGCATAACCATAGACGCGCAAGCGTTATTTTCAACAAGGAGCACTCATGAAAACTGCAATCATCGTACTGGCCGTCACCTACAGCCTGGCTCACGCCCTGTTCGCCCTCGCGGCAACGCATTGCGAACTGGCCCACGAGGCTTACGGAACCCCGATCAAGGTTTGTCAGAAATGGCAGGTCAAAAATCGGCAAGAAAAGGCTCGCGAGCAAGTGGAAGGGAGTCTTTTCAAAGGACCTCAGCCCGCTTGCTCAACCATGGGGGAAGCCGGGGCGTATCACAGCTTGCACGCATGTGAAGCAGCCAAGATGCAGCAGCAGGCCCGCAACACACTGAATCATCAGATGGAACAGAGCCTGTTCTAGCAGAATAAAGTGTCGATTGGAGGGGTTTTTACCCCTCCTTTTTTTGTTTTTGTACCCATCTTTGTCGTCAAAAGTTTCTATATCCGCGCTTTTCGTATAGGATAAAACCTTTAATACGGAGGAGTAAAAAGTGCCAGCCATCATCGCCACAACAGATAATATACCCGGTCATCGCGTCACCGAAATTATGGGGGTCGCTTTTGGCACGGCCGTAAGGTCCAGAAACGTCGCCGGCAACTTTATGGCGGGCGTAGCCGCCGTGTTTGGCGGGAAGCAGAAAGGCAATATCAATCTGCTCACCAAAACCCGCGATGACGCCATCCAGTCCCTTGCCGAACAGGCCGAATCCATGGGGGGCAATGCGGTACTCTCCATGCGCTTCGACTCTGGGGAATTTGATTCGGGCGGCGGGAACATTATGGAAGAAATGGTGGCTTATGGCACCGTGGTCAAAATAGAACTCAATACAAAAACAGCATAAAAAGTCATGCACTGCAGCAAATGTCAGGCACTTTGCGCATCGCGCAGCACGATCGTGGATCCGGACTTGCCGGCAATGGACGCACCCTGTCGGGTTCTAGTGATCGGCGAGGCTCCTGGCGCCGAAGAGGATAAGGCAGGTAAAGGATTCGTCGGCAGAGCAGGGCAGACCCTGCATCATTTGATGGAAGCGAATGGATTTACCCGGGGCAGGGACTACGGGTGCGCCAATGTCGTTCGTTGCCGGCCACCTGATAATCGCAGACCAACGCCACGGGAAGTATTTAACTGCCTCCCGCTTTTAGCCGATACCATACGCGTGGCGAATCCAACGGCGGTCGTGACGGTAGGGGAGACATCCACACGCGCTATCACCGGCATCATGGGCCTTTACCAAAACATCCAGGCATTACATCAATACCAACAAGATCCGCATCAGGCGGAGATGCTTTGCCATCCGGAAATAAAAGCCGCCTGGCCAGCGGACACCCTGTTGATACCCATGCCGCACACCAGCCCGCTGGCGTGGAATCGGAATGCCCCCGGTGGGGAAAAATGGAAAAACATCGGGGAGCGACAGATCATCCTCGCAGCATACATCAGGGATCAAACCGCATGCAGAAAATAACCACCGTCATCAAGGCGTCTTGGCAGATCTGGAAACAGGCGAAACTGGCGTTTTCCGGCCTTGGCGCACTGGCCATCGCACTGTCAGTGCTCCAGATTTATGTACAAGAGGGCATGAAAACCTTTAATGCAAATGGGGGCGTATTCCCTGTCGGATACATTCTGGTGGCCGTGCTCGCTTTACTGGTCCCGACAATAAACGTCACCACCAACGCCCTGGGCGCGTGGGTCATGGATAGGCGTACTGGAGACAATGCTGCAGGCCTCTCCAAGATGTCGTACATCATCAAAAAACTGGGCGCTCACAGAGCGCAAAAAACCATCGCCTTCTTTTTCTTTTTCCAGTTATGCGTGGCACTGAACTATCTTTTTGTGAACCACTCCGAAAGCATCGTGATCGGGGTGACCGCATTTATTGTCACCGGCCTTGAGCTGTTCCTCATCCCACTTTCCGTATATGGAGAAGACACTACCTGGTTGCAGGCCCTGGCTCTCTCGCCAAAGATACTGGTCAAAGAGTGGCTTACCATTCTACTCCTCTGGATACTGGCGACGATTACCGTGATCGCCAGTATGATTACCTTTGGGGCCGCCCTCATCATCGCTATCCCAGTTTATGAAATAACCATTTTAGTCATATCGAGTGAATATTGTGATCAAAGCACCGCAACTCCGGAGAAAAACACCTACGCCATGCGCAGCCGCTGATGTGGCCGCAACCGACAAGCGCAGGGAATTGGCAGAACCCACAAGGCCAGGGGCACCACAAGGTCATCGCCCCTCGTGGCATTATCCAAAGGATATACAGACCACCGATTGGCGCGAGATACGGGATAACGCAACCGGTGACGGACAGCACCTTTCTGGAGGCAGGCTGCAGACTGGAAGCAATCAAAGCGTCAATGACAAGGCGGTAAAAGTCATCATAAAAAAACGAAGAAAATTGCAAAATGGATGAGAAAACATTTTTCATTCTTTGGTTTTTTGCCATAGGGGCATTATTCGGCAGCTTCATCAATGCCATGGCCTATAGAACGCGGCACCGAATATCTCCCATTGCCCACTCCCGATGTGAGGGTTGTGGTCACAACATCCAGCCATGGGAAGAAATACCGATTATCAGCTGGTTTATCCTGCTGGGGCGATGTCGGCACTGCGGGGCCAGGATAACCATCCGCATGGTAGCGACAGAAACAGGTATGGCCACCCTGTACGCTGCAGCTGCCAGCATGTTCTACCAGGATTTGACCCGTCTGGTGATTCTTTTGCTGGGAATCACCATAATCGTGTACATCGGGCTGACGGTTAGCCAATCAAAAGGAGAACACACATGATCGAGTTCGAGCTCTCCCCGCATCATGCCGGCGTTACCCTGTGGGGCGAGTACGACGCCCTGAGAAGGCTCCACACTTTCATTCATCGCGTCGTTGAAGAGAGTATTTTCATCGAGCGAAAGGATGGCTTTGTGTTGGCGTTGGCCTATGATTTTCGTAAGGCATACGAAAACCAGAGAGAAAGGACGTACCGCAGCAACGCCGAAGACCAAAAAATCCGGATCTACGGGGTGGGAATTGTGTGGCCGATGCTCCTGGTGCAAGTCGGCGTTCTCCGGCAGGCATTGGCGTTCATGCCGGGGAACAAGCTCGATCAATCGCTGATGTTCGAGCTGGAATATGTGGTGGAACTGGCCCTGCAAAAAGCCTTGCCAACCTTAACCCACGAAGAAATCGACCGCATGATCTACGGGATGAGCGGTGGCCCCTATAAACATCTGGAAAACATACTGGATAGTCGTTGCCGCTATTTCGTAGGTCTTTCCCCCGAAAAACGCCTGAAATCCTTGCCCATGCTGATGGAGACTTTTAACCCGATGCATGAATACTTGGCCTCTGCGGGAATCGATACCAGGCCGGGTATCATCCATCCTGATGCCTTTATAGACAGCGAGAGATGTTGGCCGGACTTCGAGTGGTAAAAATGTTATTGTCGCATACAGTGCGCTTTTGCGAAAAAATCCAAGTTAGACGTAGCCCGGATCAGGTCATTGGCGGCGCGTCGCACCCGTACTTGCTGCGTTGGTTTTTGTTACCAAAGAATCGTTATTTTAATGTGTACTTACACGTTTTCTTGCGCAGTGACGACGACCGCGCCATGCATGATCATCCATGGCACAATATGTCCTATTTGGTTCATGGTGCATATATCGAGCATCGCCAAAGTATCGGAGGCCTGGATAGCGATCAATTACAACGACCCGGGAGCATTGTTTTCAGAAAAGCGACACAGGCGCATCGCATTGAGCTGATAGATGACGCACCTTGTACATCTCTTTTCTTTACTGGTCCAAAAATTCGTGAGTGGGGATTTTATACCCCGCAAGGCTGGGTCCATTGGCGTGATTTTCTGGACAACCCCAATGCTTAACCCAGCATTGCGAGGGTTCCAGATGTAAGGGAATGTTATAATATATTTTTATCAATCAATGGGGGCCGTTATGGAAGGTAGCGAAGAAAAGTGCGTTGGCTATATCCAGCTTGTGTATTTTGATATTGCTGCGGACAATATCGTTATTCTCGGTGGCGCGGGATTCGCGAGCTCTGTCGAAGCTGCATGGGATAACATCACGGAGTTTTCTGGCAAATCCAGCTTTATGGCGGATCTCATGGACGATGAGTGGAGTATTGTCAAAGAAAAACAAATATCTGCTGAGACGTGCGAATGCTTGATGGGTAAACCCATCGCCCAGCTAATCGCGGAGGGCCGCGCCAAGCTGGCTAAAGACTACCCAGGACCTGATTAACACGATGAGTCCGGTGCGCGGAGCCAGCGTTAGAGTGGTGATTCGCGCACAGATCAAGCCGGCCGTAAACCCCCGCCACCCTCAGCGACATGCTCATAAAAAGACAGGGTAGTGGCCAGACTTTGATGCCCCAGCCATATCTTAACTACTGCCGGCGGACAGCCGTTACGGAACTGGCGCGTCGCAAAGGTATGCCGGAGCACATGCGGTCCCATTCGGTTTTTCGTAAAACCCAAGCTCTCAAAAAGCTGAGAAACCATGTAATGCACGCCACCTGCCGTGAACGGGGCGCCCAGCGCATCACAAAAAAGCCAGGCCACCGCATCAGGCTGGCAACGACGATGCCGCACCAAAAAGGCCTGGCGGATCTCTACATACGCCAACAGCTCTTGTTGGAGTTGATCGCACAACGGGACTTCGCGCTCCTTGTCCCCCTTGCCGATCACACGCAGCGTCGGGTGGGTACTCTCCAGGGCCAGATCCTCTAATTTCAGATGAATCGCCTCGCTGACGCGCAATCCGGTGAAGTAGAGCAACCGGACCAACTGAAAACGCCGCAGGGTGGTGAATGTCATGCCCTCTGGGTGAGGGAACACCCGAGTATGCTCCAGGAGCTTTTTTTCTTCCGCTTCAAAAAGCGTGATGGGCAATCTTTTGGGTGCTCTTTGGCGAGAGCGTCGTCTATCAAAGAAAGCGGCCCTGGCTGGATTATCCACACACAATTCACTTTCGATCAGATAGTCATAAAAAGATACGAGAGCCGCATGACTGAGGTTTACCGTAGAAACAGACCAGCCGCGCATATCCCGCATTTTTGCAATATAAGCAGAAACCAGCAAAGCAGAGCCATCTAGCGGGGATTGTTTCTGTGCGGCCAGCCAGCGGATAAACCACCAAACATGCCGTTTATACAACTTCGCAGAAGATGCAGAAACATGCGGGAAACAGCGCGACAAGCGCGATTCGTCCCAAGCGGGTTCTTTCATCACCAACCTCCAAAATTCCAGCGTTTCAGTAGGCACAGAGGCCCCGTTTCTATCGAACGAGCGCCCGGCACGGCGCTTTAAGGGGTACCGACCAAGGCTATGGATCATTCTACTAGATAAAATAATTGATTTCATCTAGTAGGAACCATATAGAGAGACATCCAAAGGGGCAGGGGCGCCGGGCACAACGCGCCCTGGCGAAAATTACTTTCATTCAGTAGGGAGTTTCTCACTATAGCTTGCCGTGCTATGATAGAAATGTGTAAAAAAGGAGGTTATCACATGATTGACACAGAAAATCCATCGAACTTGGAAACAACCCACATGGTCCCAGCATCCTCAGAAAAAACCAAAAAGCTCCAGACTATCCTGGGCGGCGAGGACTACATCGATTACGTATCTGCGGCAGCTCGCGTCAGCTTCGGACGAAAATTGACTAATCGTGAAATGGATGACTTTTTGATGAAAAAGGCTATTTCGCTGCTGGTGGAGCGGATTAACACCATCCGGCTTGAAAGTCAGACCACCTTTGTGGAGATGGATCGTTTGTGAAAAAGGCAATTGTTCAGATGGATGGATTGATAGCTAACTTTTCACCACTATGGAATAAACTCCATCTGGGTGAAGATTTTCAATACCCAGCATCAAACCCTATAAAAAGAGGTTGGATATGGTCAGAACTCGAAAAGTATCCAGAGGTAGCGCCGGACTATAACCAGGATGCAGTCGAGTTCTGCGCTTTGCTGCAGGGGAAGGGATATCGTATTTTTGCCATAACACACATCGAACCAGAGCATAACAAACGATTGTGGCGAAATATGCCAGAAGCGTTACAAAACGCAGTACAGATCATCCATGTCACGGATCGCCAAATCGCCCAGACCTTGAAGACAGAAGGGATAACCGATCCAGCGGCCGCCATCATTATGGACGATGAACCTATCCAGGTCGTGGCCGACCAACTAGGCGCAGTAATCTTTAGCGTGAAGCAAAACACGGATACCGAGCCGATTTTTCCGATCCCCATGAATGAGCCCATGGAGGCCGCTTGGCGGGTGGCCCACACAGAACGACAAACCATCAAGAGATTTACGGCAAACATGCTTGGAGAAATTCCATGAATGGAATATTAAAAAACCTGATCGCCCAGGGAACCGCATCGGAAATTGCGGTCATCGTCGAAAAAGCAGCAACATCGATCGTGCCGGACACGCATGAAACCGGACAGATTCAGCAGCTCGGAATGGCTATTGGGCATTTGCTGACTTGGCTGCGGGATAGTCAGGCGATCCAGATCGACGAAAAGGACATTGGCGAAATCGCGGAATACAACGAAATTTACGCGCTCGTCATCGACCGACGTATCCCCATAGAATCGCGCCAGGCAGCGATTGATTACCTGAACACCTATATCGGGAAAAACCAGAAACTCCGCGAAAAACACGAAGGCCTGGAGGGCGCCATAAAAGCCGGATTAAAGATCATGGAACGACAGGTTACAGAAAACCCATCCGAAAAATGGGCCGAAGAAAATGCAAAGCGCGTGGAATATGCCGTACTTTCTGGGCAGGATTGGCAGAACAATCAGCCGGTAACGATCAAAGGTCTGGAGTTTCTCATGGCACAGAGAACGCCATTTGATACAATAAATTGATTAAAAAAGGAATCACAAGACAACCCCAGACAAAGCGCTCCTGGCCGCCACCTCCTGCAGCAATCCCAGCAACACGGTATTGCTCTGACCACGCCGAACATTCCGATAAGCAATACCCAACTGCTCAATCAGGGCTGCGTCACTCAAAAGAGCATTATCACCATTACTTAACACCAACTGCTGGTCTTTTGCTCGTTTTTTTCGCATTCGTTCCGCGCTCGTAGCCATAGGCACCACCTCAGCTACCTGGTTTTCCGACTCAACCCATGCGCCGCAATCAGCTTGTCCCCATTTTTCTTGAGCGCAGCCATATCATGGTCAGAAGCTATAACCATCTGTAGGGCCCCTAGAATATGGGCATAACCCATATCAGGAGCGATTCGCCCCCACGCCTTTTCAAAAGCACGGCGTTCACGCTCACGCCTGCGTCGATTTTCCGGGGTTTCAGAGAGCCTCTCACGGCGTTCACGGATAGCATTCAACTTCTTCTCCATGCGAGATTTCAGAGCCATTTCTTCACGTTGGAGATCCGCGAGAATTTCCTCCCGCGTCCGACGGTTACGCTGGGGTTTGCTCCCAGAAGCCGGTTTCTTTTTTTCTCCACGAACAGGGCGTAAAGGCGGCCTATGATCTACCACTTCACCGGTCAATGTTGACCCCATCCCGCAATGACTTGCTTGGCTGAAACTTGACGACCGTTTTGGCAGGTATCTGCAACCGTGCACCCGTGGCAGGATTAAAGCCAGACCGTCCGGCACGCTCCTGCAAGGAGAGTGAACCCAAACCGGGGATAACCACGCGCCCGTCGCGGCGGAGCACCTCTATAAAGGACTGGGATACGTCATCCAGGATTTGCGCGGCCTCGAATCGAAGGGTGCCTGGACGGCGGTTCAGGAGTTCTTTGACTATTTTAGACTGATTCATAAGCGCACCTATGGTTAAATTACATAGTCGAGTTTAGCAATTTTAAGAAAAAAAATAAAACGATGACATCATACACACGCGTCCACGGACGGGCTACCGCCACTATCCCAGCTGTCAGCACCGGGCGATGATCACGCTAAAACGGCTGATAGACATGCTTTTTATGGTACATTATCAGACATGAAACAGTCCAAAGTAAGGAGAAAATCGCCATGCTGATCGCCGCCATCGCCGCCGCTTTCGTGATCCTCATCCTGATAAGGATGTTTTTCGTTGTAATCAAGTGGGAAATACGCTGGGATATGCGCATTTTTGAACTTGGTGTACACTGCTTTTTGCTTGGAGCCATAATTACTGTTCCACTTATGTTATATATGGGGTATTGATATATCCCTTAAGCCAAAAAGGAACCCATCATGTCGGAAGATGTTTCACCCTATTATTCAGCACAACGCCAAGAGCTTTTCCGCGAACCACAGCCAACACAGCAGATCGAAGAAGCCAAGCCTATCCAGAGCGACCCGGACCTCGACCTTCTTTTTAGCGCCGTGAGTCGCCGTGAAGAACACATCGTCGATGAAATACTACGCTCGAAATCTCGGGCAGATCAGGCGCTCAACCTGGCCCAGTTCGCGATTGCCACACAGCTCGATCAGCCCGCGATTAAAGCCATTGTCGGACGGGCCCTGCAAGACAGCAAAAAGGATATCGATAACAACTGGGAACAGATTAAATCCAGGATACATCGCGGCCGCGAAAAGCAGAGGCTCTACCAGTCGCTCATCCGGGATATGCGCACCTACCAAACGGAACTAAAAAGCTTTGGGAAAGTGGGACGCTGGGCCTATGCCAAAGCCAGACAGAAGATCAGCCTCCTCGAAAAAATAGCCACAGTCCAGGAGGAAGCCCTGACCGCCAGGCAAAGCAACATGAACATCTATGACGAAATCACCCATCTCCACGAACAGATGAACCGGATTATCGATGATTTCGTACGACTGATGGATCAGGCCCTGAAGCCCTATCGCGTATCGCTACTCTCCATCGTCCCTGTTGAAAAAACAGAAGAAAACGAGGCATTCACATGAAAAAACCAAAGCAAAACAACGACACAGAACCAATCATGCGCATGCTGGAAAAAATGTATGTACAACGGGTTCGTGATTTGCGAGAGATCGAGCAAGCCCTTAAGGACATCAGAAAAATCAATAAAAAGAGGGAAAATGAACAAGATAGAGAGCAGACAGAGCAAGAAATGGTGCAAAGTGATGATCGTTATACTGGTAACCTGCCTTTTCCCATCCCTCGCTCAGGCTGAACCGGTCCACATTCTCATTCAAAAAACAACCGGGTTTGTCGTTGGCTATAACGGGCCGGAACTGGCGTTATTCCTGAACCCTAATAACGCCAAAGGCCATAAACTCTACATGGCTATGATCCCTTATATGGCCCACAATCTGTGGCACCTGTATGTCATACCGGTGGGCAGGGCAACGAACAGCACGTTACGGGCCGCCGCTGAAATAGGTGCGGGGAATGTTCAGGCCGCCATTGCCATGGATGAAAAACACTATAACGCGCTCACCCATCAAGGCGGGTACCCCATTGCAGCAGCACAGAAGTACCCCGCCAGGATTCGCCAGATTGCCGCTGTTCGGGCCAGTGAAAATAACCAGATTCTCCAGAAACTGGTCCACGGAATCAGTCCGTGCCTGGTATGGGAAATCCATGGCAGATGGCATACCCAAATAAATCCATCGCTCAAAGACATAAAAAACATTGTTGTAAGCATAGATAAATAAGGGTTTTCCGTTTAAATGATGCGATTAATAGCAGAAAGTGCTATTGTTTCATTATTGTTTCACCCCAAAAGAGCCATCCATGTCGAACAGCCAGCGCGTCCTCTACGGAAACCGTCTACTTTGCAAATACCATATTGAGCCTATTGCCGATATCCAGACCCGGAAAACGGTCGGATACGAGATACTCTGCAGATCACAGCCCTACCCGGAAACCACGGACGAATGGCGAACCTGGGCGGCCTACCTGACAGACATCGCCAATGATATCGCCGTCCCGGGCACGTTCGCCGCCATCAATATGGACAGCCAGCAACTCCATGATCCGGTCATCGCCGACACGCTCTCAGCTTTAAATAAAAACATCGTCATCGAGTGGACGGAAAAGCCGGGGGGAACGCCCATAGAGGATACAGCGGCAATTCTCCAAAAGCTCAGAAACAAACAGGGCATTCGCATTGCTATTGATGATGCAGGCGCAGGTGCGGATGGCATCCAACGAATCATGGCCACACATCCAGACTTTGTAAAAATAGATGGGAAGCTCATCCAGGCAGCCACCATTCATAGGGACCCTCTCGCCTTCGCCGGGATTGAAGCGATTGCCCATATAGCCAAAATGGCCGGGGCCACTTTAGTCGCCGAGTGGGTAGAGAGCGAAAGAGAGTGGGAAATTTGTCAGCAGTACGGGATCAATCTGGTACAGGGTTTTTATGTGCAGGAAGCATGCGAAAAACAACGGCGCATATAAGACCCCTGGAAAAAGTCGGGCTCCACTTCGTTGGGGGCTGGATGACAAACACCACGAAACTCATGTGGGCGCACCCGGGCCGCGTCATCATCGCTACGACCATGGCCGCCATCGCCATTTTTTCATCATCACCCTGGATGGGACTGTTCTTCTCGATACCGGTTTTTATAACTGGGCTGCCAAAAGCCAGGAATCTCCGCACAAAAGCCATAGGTATTTTGATTGTATCCAGCGCCATTCTCGTGTCTTTGTATACCCTCTCCATGGCGCTGCAAACGGCGCCATGGGCTTGGATGACGCCAAACTTTTCGCTCAAGGCACTGGTGATACTGGCGCTCTGGGCGCCTATCGGCAGCACACCGATGATTCCTTTGTTCACGATTCCGGGGCTCTTGGAAGGTCAATCGTTAAAAGAAAGCATAGAAACCGGATGGCGGTTTTTCAGAACCGGGTTCTGCCAGCCCAACCACCCGGATGCGAATAACCTGAAGAGCGGCCAGCAAAGATTCGCGATCCTGCTGGCCTACGCCTGGGTCACCATGTTCATGGGGCTGTCCATTTTGCTACTCATCTTCCGCATACCACAAGCAGAAGTCGTGGCATTCCTGAATCTGCCATTGATTGTATCTGCACCTTATTTTGTGACTGTAGTTCGCAACTCCATGGAATAGCAGGGGGTACGGTTTGGCACAATTCATCGGATCACTCATATTTGTATTGCTGGTAGCCATTCTTATGCTGCTCTATTCGCGATGGACCCAGCAGCCCAACCCTTTAGGAAAAACCGGACAAAGAGGAACGGAAAATGTGGTCGATGACCCATCTCAAAACCCTGGTAGTGAGAGCTTTAACGATCCGGGGGAATCAGAAGGCCGCTCATAAAGCGGGGCATAAGCACAGAATAACCCAAGGAAAAAAGAGCATCAAAAAAATCTCGGACATCACGGGCAATGACACGCAAGCAACTTTCGCCCGCCGACTGGCATATTTGCGCTCCATCGACCCCCTGGTGTTTGAAGAGCTGGTCCTGGAAGCGTTTCAGCGCGATCGATACCCCATACGCCGCAATCAGCGGTACACCGGGGATGGCGGCCTGGACGGACAGGTATATATGGATGAAGGATGGTGGGCTATTCAGTGCAAACGCTACCGTGGTGCCGTCAACAAGGCCCATATTGAACAATTCCGGGTGGACGCGCAGAGGGAAGGTTGTGTGGGCGGAATTTTCGTCCACACCGGGAAAACCCCGAAAAACGGCAAGCACCTTGCTCAAGGCGTTACCATCATCTCCGGCAGCAGACTCACCAGCTGGCTCGCAGGGGAGTGTCCTCTACGCGAAAATTGACAATAATCATCTAAAAAACTACGATAAAGGCTCTTACCACCCATCATCTTTTCGATGAAAACAGCAGCCCGGGAATCTGCGACGCAATATGAGGCCGGTTTTCAACCAGTAGCGCCTCTCTCTTCATACTATCGGTGCGAAAGCGCCTTTTCAAAAAAGGAAAAGTCATGTCTCCATTGACCGTCATTACCATTGTTGTGATTACGCTTTCATTCGCCACGGGATGCATCGGCTATTTTGCCGGATATGTAGATCGCGTGACAGGGCTGGATGCACGGTGGACATTGATGATCGTCACATTTATTGTGCCGACAAGCATCGTCCTGATCGTCATCATGAACACGCAAGCAAGCATAGACTTCCGACAAGCATTTGCTTTCCTGACCCTCCCGATTCTCGCGGCAGGAACAGGGGTATTACTCGGGGGTGTAGATTTCAAGTAGATTTCAAGTAACCGACTAGGCCCTTTATGGGCCTATTTTTTTGCGCTTTCTCGCCATTTTTTACCATGAAAACCAGATATAAGTGGTAAAATATGTCTCATATAAAGAAGCAGAAAAAGGCAATAAGGAGTATCCGTGAAAATTCTTACCAGAGAAGTAAATCCAGAATACCTCGCAACTCTCAAGCAGGAAGGCTTAAGCGATCTGCTGGCCAGAATCTATGCTGCGCGGGGCATTAAAACCACGAGCGAGATCAGGCAAACCATCAAGGATATAGAAGGCCTGGAGAAAATGAAGGGCCTCCAAAAGGCCGCAGAAAGAATAGCAGACGCCATAGAAATGGCGCATCACGTTGTTATTTCAGGAGATTTTGATGCCGATGGGGCCGCGAGTTCAAGCCTGCTCATAGAAGCCATCGAAAAAATGGGCGGGAAAACCCCAGTGCTCTTCATCCCGGACAGGATCAAACAAGGATACGGACTATCCCCGAGCCTCGTTGCAGATATGCCAGAAGGCATCGATCTCATTATTACGGTGGATAACGGCATATCCAGCCATGCAGGGGTAGAAGCCGCTAACCAGAGAGGCATGACGGTCATCATCACGGACCACCATTTACCCGGAGACACCCTACCCAATGCCTACGCTATCGTGAATCCCAATCAACCCGGCTGCGATTTTCCCTGGAAAGGCACGGCAGGGGTCGGGGTCGCCTTTTATGTAGCAGGCGCAGTGCGGGCCGAACTGGAGCGCCGAAACTGGTTTGAACAGCAAGGCATCCCCAAGATGAGCCTGATGCCATTGCTGGACCTGGTGGCGGTAGCCACCATTGGGGATGTAGCACCATTTGAAAAAAACAATCGAATCCTGATTGCAGAGGGTATCGGCAGAATTCGCTCTGGCACCTGCCGGCCCGGGATTAAAGCACTGATAGAGGTCGCCCGAAGAAATGCGGAACATATCACCGCAACCGACATCGCTTTCATGCTGGCCCCACGTATCAACGCAGCCGGACGATTGGCCGACATGAAGAAAAGCGTGCGCTTGATGCTGGCCAAGACCGAAGCCGAGGCCATGCCTATCGCACAGGAGCTCGATGCCATGAACCGCTCACGCCAGGACATTCAGGCGGAAATACAGGAAGAAGCAGACAACATCCTCAAGGAACAGCAGCAAAGTTTAGGCGACGTGGGATACAGCATCGTGGTCAGCAATCCCCAATGGCACGAAGGTATTATCGGCATCGTGGCGGGAAAAATCCGGGAGGCCTACCATCGTCCGACCATTGTTCTGACCAAAGCGGAAAACGGTGAATACAAAGGTTCAGGGAGGTCCATACCGGGGCTCAACCTGCGCGATGCTATCGCAGCAACCGACACACGCACCCCTGGTATCATCACGCGGTTCGGCGGCCATGCGGCCGCTGCGGGTTTGATGCTGGTTGGCACCGAGGAGGCCATAAAGACTTTTGCCGTGGCATTTGAAAAAACGGTAAAGGCCATGCTAGCCGAAGCTGACCTGGTAGAAAACGTCGTGACCGATGGGCCATTGGATGACCGTGATTTCACCATGGAAAACATAAGAGCTATTGAAGATGGCGGGCCATGGGGTCGAGGCTTCGAGCCACCACTTTTTACGGGCAGATTGCATTTATACGAAGTCCAGGAAGTAGCCAAAGGAGGGTTAAAATTCCAGACCAGAATTGGGAAAAAGCTCGTTAAAGGGATTTGGTTCAGAAAAGGGAAGTTCGCCGAACAGCCCATTCCGGAACCGGGACAGTCTATTGCCTGCACGTTCACCCCGACGATCAACCGGTTTCGCGGCAACGAAAACTTGGAAATCATGGTAACCCAGGTTTTTGATTAGCGGTCAAACTGGTTTGCTTCACAGCGCGTAGCTTTGGCGGCGACTGTAAGGTGTGCTATTTTCACGCAAACATCCTGCCCATTCCGGCCAGCGCTGTTTGCGCAGCTGCAGGGACATCAAAAATCGAGACATCAACGAGGGTAAATTGAACAACCAAAAACCTGTCATCAGACTGGCCAGCCGCCCGGCTACGCAAAAAATCCAGGAACTGTTTGAAATGAACACAGAGGACTTCATTGCAGAAGCGAATACATCAGCGGT
Source organism: Acidithiobacillus marinus (assembly GCF_002847505.1). Lineage (GTDB taxonomy): Bacteria > Pseudomonadota > Gammaproteobacteria > Acidithiobacillales > Acidithiobacillaceae > Acidithiobacillus > Acidithiobacillus marinus. The sequence goes on along the minus strand of NZ_MXAV01000053.1, from coordinate 64,768 downwards.
CATCATGGAAAGCTTGACCGAAGATGAAGGCGAGTACCTCTATGCCGTGATCTGGGGGAAGGTCGAGAAAAGATACTGGTTCCCCTATATTTTGGTCATCGACAAAGAACACCGTACGCTCATTACCGTTGTCGCACTGGTGAAGGATGACGAAATAGGCGGTGCCTGTGTTTTTGTCGCCAAAAATGACTTAAAAAGAGGCATACCCAAACCCGCCCCGAGGCAATATATTCTGGCCGCCGCGCAAAAGAGGGGTATCGGCATCCCCTTATGGATTGACCTGGTGTATTACCCGGAGACTGCAGCACGCTCCGAGGGCAGAGGCGGAAGCGCCGCCCGGGTGGATGTGACCGTCTCCGTCCGGTATAAAAGCCAGGACATGCTGTTCAGTGGCGGAAAGGATATTCCGGCCATGCGCTTTGATCGTATTAGCGCCTGCATCCAACGCGCGATTGATCGGGCAAAGAAAAAGGAAACTCCGGAGGATCCCATAACCCACATGACCGGAAGAGTAACCGTCAAATCCACGGGCGAAGTGATTATGGAAGAGGTGTTGATGGGCGATGCCAAGGTTTGAACGCACAAACGGGAACCACACCACCAGCGCACATTTCGCATATATGCCTCAGTCTGCGCCGCCGGATAGGTCTGTGGTGAGCGCATCACCGGTAATCTGACGCTCACGACGAATGCCGCTTTTTGGTGCCACGCGCTTGAGTCGATGAGTAAAGTATTTTTTAGTCCAGCTGAAATCCGCGTAAACTTCGGGAATTACTTCATAGCAGCCGACGTGACAGACCAAGCCGCATAGCTAATCAGCACACTGCAATGTCTGGAATAAATGACTCTCAGCCTGGATCGGCGGCTCTATCATTGATGAGCGAGCTTCGCGAAACATCTGAATCGAGGCTTCAGAAACGATCTGGGATCGGAAGTCATCTTGGTTTTTCATCTCATCCAGAACAATCTGGAAATGGCCTCTATGCTCAACACAAAATTGATCTATGCGCTAGATAGACTCCCGCAATACGGCCCGATAAAGCTTTTTAGGATTGTGTGATTCCGGCGAATGGGATTTTTTTGGAGGTCAACAAAGAAGACATTACACCCGAGTTCGACAGTTCATCAGCAAAAATCGGCAATTTCGTAACGCCACTCCAGCATTCATAGGGGTTTCAGCGCGACTTTTATAAAACTTCTGTGGTGGCACGTTTCAATTCTTTTACTCTTTCATTGACACGACGATGAACGCTGATAAAGTGGCGGCATGCATGTGAAAATAACCACCTCCGGCAGCCGCCGCTATGTTCAGCTTGTGGAGTCCTACCGGGATGATGCCGGAAAGGTCAAAAAGCGAACCGTCGCCACACTGGGTCGGCTGGACCAGGTCGATAGTCAGTTGAATGCCGTGATTTCGGGCCTGATGAAGGTCAGCGGGCAAACACCCGCAGCGATGCCAGTGGTTTCTTCCCCGCCGTCCATCGCGTTTGAATCTGCGCGTGCCTTGGGCGATGTCTGGGCCCTGACTGAACTGTGGAAGGAACTGGGATTCGGGGCGCTGCGCCAGGTATTCCGCAAGACGCGCCATACGACCGATGTGGAAGCGCTGATCCGGGTGATGGTCCTGAACCGGCTCTGTGATCCCGAATCGAAACTGGGCGTCTTGCGCTGGGTGGAAACCGTCGCCTTGCCGGATGTGCCTGTAGCAGCGATTACCCACCAGCAACTCCTACGCAGCATGGACGCCCTGATGGAGCAACAGCCTGCCGTCGATGCTGTGGTAGCCGGACTGTTGCGCCCCCTGATCGATCAGGACCTGTCCGTAGTCTTCTATGACCTCACCACCATCCGCAGTGAAGGCTTGGTCACGCTTCCCCGAGACGTCCGGCAATTCGGGATGGCCAAGGAAGGCCTGATTGCCCGCCAGTTCCTGCTGGGGGTCGTGCAGACGGCAGAGGGTTTGCCGATCTACCATGAGGTCTTCGATGGCAACACCGCAGAGACCAAAACGCTGCTGCCGACCCTGGGTAAAGTACTGGAGCGCTTTCCGACGGTACGGCGCCTGGTGCTCATTGCCGATCGCGGTTTGTTGAGCCTGGACAATCTGGAGGCCTTGCAGGCGATCCGGCTGACCAATGGACAGTCTCTGGAGTTTATTCTGGCCGTGCCGGGGCGGCGATACCATGAATTTACCGATCTGCTGGATAGTTTCCAGCGGGAGTCGTGCCACACGGCTACGGAAGAAGTCATCGGTGAGCGCCCCTGGAACAACCTGCGGCTGGTCATCGCCCATGATCCCATGACGGCGGCGGACCAGACCGCCAAGCGGAATGCGCGGATTGAGGCACTGCTTACCCAGGCTGACCAATGGGCGGGCAAATTGGATGATCAGGATGCCGGCAAGAAACACCGGGGCCGCAAGCTCTCCGACAGCGGGGCCAAGGCCCGCTTCTACCATGCCGTCTGCGAGGCGCATTGTTCGCGCATCATCCAGGTGGACATGGCCGCACAGCAGTTTAGCTACGATATTGACGAAGCTGCACGGACGCGGGCGGAGCGCATGGATGGCAAGCTGCTGCTGGTGACCAATGTGCAGGACCTGTCACCGGCAGAGGTCGTGGCCCGCTATCAGTCTCTCGCCGATATCGAACGGGGCTTCAAAGTGCTCAAATCCGAGCTGGAAATCGGCCCGGTCTACCACCGCCTGCCCGACAGGATACGGGCGCACGCAGCAATCTGCTTCATGGCGCTGATTCTGCATCGGGTCATGCGCAGTCGTTTACGGGCGAGTCACACCGGGCTGACGCCGGAACGCGCCCTGGAGCAGCTACGCCGCATTCAACATCACCAGATCCGTCTCAATGATGCCCCGCCGGTAGCCGGGGTGTCTTCCATCCACGATAGCCAAAATGAGGTTCTGCATGCCCTCCGGGTAAAAAAACCGGCCGCGTCTCAGCAACTAACGCTGTTGTAGTGGAGCGTTTTGAAATAGTTATAAACGATATCAATCAGTTGCGAGATTAACTGTCGAACTCCGGATTACACGTCACGCTCAATGCGATTCATCAAGCGGAATGTAGCATTGCGTGGCTCTCGGTACTTTCGGATATTAGACGTGGTATAGAGTGATACCCCTCTCTTTTCCCACTGGTACGCCGGGATTCCATCACGGTCGATCTCGAAACGCAGGAGATTACACTTGAGCTGGTAAAACCAGGTCGCAAAAGCCCGCACCTTACTGGATGGCAATACGAAGCCACCCAGCCCGAGGTGATCCATCGTAATGCCTAGGCATCTCTAGTGGCTATAAAAAATGACACTTTGTTTTAGTTTGAATTTTTTAGCTTTCTTGAAAGAACACTTACCGGATTCTTGCATGGCAAACAAGAGCCCAGATGGATAAGTTACGTTAACCATTTTTTTATTTAATACGGTTATTGTGCTACCGTTTGTCGATGTGACAACACCACAAACTGTATTGTAACCAGTACGAGCCTTGAGCATCCATTTTTTCAGCCCGTGCGGACCAGCATGGCCGCTGAATTTTATGTCTGGCATAGAATTCAGGACAGTTATGATTGATTTTTCTGTTCTTGGTGCCGGGATGTACAACTTAGAGATATGTTTAATCGAGACTCCTGGCGTTACATACACCCATTTTCCAGATCTCGACAGAAACTTAAAAAAGGCTTGGCTGTTAGTGTTAAAGTATGAATGATAATAATGACTATATCTCGTGGTCATAAGATGAACTGAAGGATCATTAAGCCAAGCACTAAATTTATTTTGTTTAGAAATGTATCCTATTTTCTGTTTTTGAGAGGCACCACGTTTAAGATAGACAAAATCTTCGCCATTTGCACTTCTGATCGATTTTTCGATATAGGATAGCGGCAGGAATCCAGAGTAATAAACATCCATTCCGTTATCTTTCTTGGGTTCTCCATCAGTATTCAATACTACCGGGCTGAGACTCAAAAAAGCTGGTTGCGGCGTGGTCCCAGAACAAGAATATTGAGAACTACAAACTTGGGCTATGATAAATTCGTTACCCATTCTTTCTTCAAGATAGCCGCGAAACAGATTATTTCTGTGCTTGAACAGCTCCGCAATATTAGCACCATCAAGAAATCTGGCATTATTAAACATGCGACTCTTCTTGCCAATATTTTCTAAAGCATAAAGCGGCAACTCTGAATAATTCTTTGAGCACACAATATGGTAAGTATCGCCACCATCCTTTGCGATGTCACCACTGGTGTTTAACGATAAAGGGGCTGCGCAAGATATACCACCGTACATATTCTTGCCAAAAGAAACTGTGAGGCTATTCACCAAAAACTTACGCATAGCATCATACGTCGCATGCATCGTAAACCCGCAATAGGAGGTATTCGATACACCTGTACTAATGGTTGCGCAACCATTTCGATTAAAATCAATTTTTGAAACTTGCATAGACGGGGTTATATGCTGTAAAAAATTGATTTGACCGTATATTTTTTCACATGAATGTGTGTCATTTTTGCCAAGCGCATTTAAGATGCATACATCTTCATGACCACCAGCAAAAGCTGGTGTACTTAACACAAACAAACAAGACGCGAACGCCATGATGTTTTTTTTAGAAGAAACGTCAAACTGAACATCCAGCATATCTAGCTCACCTGTAAATGACGGGTTATAAACTGCGGCACCAACTCAAAAAACGACTCATTCAGCATTCACAAATTAAAATATCTATTTAACAGATCGCCATGTTATACCGTTATTGCTTATGTATAGCTTATGGCTCGAAGAAAATTCACTTCCAGCTCGACACAAAAACAGCTTCCCATTAAAATAAATGCTTACCCCGGGAACAATTGCTTTTACCAGCTTTGCCCTGTCGTTATCAACAATAATATCTACCGGATTCATTTTTTTATTATCGATCGAACCACTCACCACAAAGTGCTTCCCGGCTCCACTAACGTTAGAAATGACCGAGCCATATATCCCAAGAGGCTTGGTATTTATTTTGGTAAATTTTAACGTCTTAACATTTAACGTTCCGATAGAATCCAGTTGCTGACCCGTATTTTGATTAAAACTGTATTTGAATGACACCAGATGATTACCAACGAGAAACGGCGCGTTGCTTGATTTAGTTGTGTATCCATTCAAAGATACGACCTGGGTTATATCACGGAATGAAGAGCCCCTTGCCATCACATAAACATTCTTTGACCCTGATATTGCTGGTTCAGAAACCTCGTATACCTTGATAAAGTAGCCGTCCCTTTCCGCTACATTGCCAGTAGTTATTGTATAAGATCCACGTCCAAAAGAGGGTTCCGCAAACTTTTGCGTGGGCGCACATGACCAAGAGATCCCATTGCTGGACGTGCAGTAATCATTACTGTTCGTTGACCCTAGGAGATAAAAACGCCCATCAAGATTATAAAATCCTCTCGGCTCATAGGGGAGATGCCTCCCAGATGGCGTCACCACTGGGGTCACCTTGAACCAGTTCACACCATTGTATGATTTATACATTTGTCCTAAAGGTTCCATACTTCGGATAATGGAAATCCGTTTTGATGATGCGGCGTTTAATATAGGCTGAAGATCTGTAAGCGACGCGCTACCATTATTTCCAACAAACCATATATGGTTACTGTTGGAAACCAAAAAACCATCTTTCAATGGCCAGACATGAGAGGCCACAGCAGACGTTGAAATTCCTAATAGCAAACTAAACACAGCGGCAGACTTGGCGGCAAATTTGATATGCACGGCTAGATCCTTTTCGTTTACGACTTATTGCGATAGTTATCCGGAATGTAACACAACAAACTTGTGAATTGAACACCAAAGGCATTCCGTACTGCCGAAAACACCAGCATGATCAAAATTGAACGGTAATAGCTGAATCAAAATGCATACATCACGCTGTCTATACAAAACAATGAATAGATGAAGCTTGCCATAATATTAAGTTCATGATAATTGTTTATTATCGTGAATGAATGAGGTGCCCTACTTTGCCGGAAAAAAACGAGATACACCAGGATTTCCCGGAGATTACCCGCCGCATCCAGACGGCCAGCACGGCAAACACCAGCAAAACCTATGTCAGCCGCATCAAAGGATACCTGCTCTGGTGTCGAGGCCACAAAATCGATCCAGCCCAGGTCTTGCCGGATACGATCATGGACTACCTGGAGCATCGAAACTGGGGCAAATCGACCAAAACCACCACGATGGCCGCCCTGGAAGCACTTTACGAGGTCATGTCAGCCACATGGAATGCCAAAGAAAATCCGGCCTATCTGGCCAGCCAGCAAAATACGCAAAAACGCCGCCGGTTTGGCAGTCGTGGGCACGGGGAAACGCGTTTACCGTCCACACTGGATTCCGAGGAAGAAGCCCGATTTGTGGCGACCACACATCTGCTCGATCACAAGGGGTATAACGGCATTCGACCCGGGCAAATCATGCGGTTCATCCTGGGTACGGGGCTCCGTCGCGAGGAAGCCGTACAAGTCCGGGAACAGGACCTCCACCTGGAGGGAGAAAAGCCCTATGTGCGCGTCATTCGCGGCAAAGGCCATAAGGAGCGCACGGTGCCGATCAATCCTGCCTTGAGAGAAGAGTTGGCCGCCTTTGCCGCTATGCGGAAAGCCCTGCTCTCGGATAGCGGTTTGCATCATAAGACCCAGAAATCACTCCCCTTTTTTTGCGATAAAAGCGGAAAAGGCTATGAGGGGTCTTCCGTGTACTACATCATGCAGCGCACATTGCGCAGCGCTGGCATCGAAAAGTGGCAGTCAGGCCCACACGTTTTACGCCACACCTTTGCCACCAAGCAACTCCAAAAAGGCATCCCAACGGCGGTGGTCAAGCTCTGGATGGGGCATAGAGACGCCATCACCCTGCTGAAAACCTACGAGCACGTGACTACGGGAGAACAACATCACACCCCCGCATAAGGGAAAAAGAAAATCGCAAATCAGAATCCTTATTTGACAAAACAGCGCGTGACAGGACAATGATGAGGTCAGACCAGAGGTATTTTTGTCATGTCACCCGAAAAAAAGCGCGGCAATATAGAGAAAAAAACTCAAATAATCGAGAAGATAGTCGATTTATTGAAAAAACATGGACGATGCACCATTTCAGAACTCAGCCTTTACAGCGATTTCACGAACATGGAAATCAGCCGTAGCCTCTATAACAATCGGAAAAACGCAAATGGCCTCAATATCAGATCGTCAGGCCGAGGGCAAGCCAAGCAGTATTTTTTGTCACAAGAAGATAACGCACCAAAAACGCCAGCAGTTTATGTGCGTAAACTGCGCAACACAGAAGATTTCCAGATCGTCATACGGGTGCAGGCCGAAGATCTGCCACGCGTACTCGCGGAGATCAACAGCATGATAAAAAGCTGTTCTACAACATAAAAAAACCCCGTAACCAAAAGGTCACGGGGTTCATCGAAAGATTACGCCGCTGGCTGGTAGTTACCCACGGCAGAAATCACCTTATGCAGATCACCAGGATCAACGGCGCCCAGATTGAAGCCGTTTCCGTACTTGGCCCTCACCTCCTCAATCGTTTCTTCGGGGCAAGGCCCCGCGATGCTTCTGAGGCGACAACGCAGATTATTGTTGACTTCTGCGTGCTTCAATCGCGTCCGAAAAGCCGGAATTTCATACCGATAACAACCGGGACGCTTCAGCTCTTCACTCCACAATTCGGAAACAAAGGTTTCCACCACCACATACATGGATGCCGCCGCATTCATGGTCAGCCCAATATCATTCATCAGGACATACTTGTCATCCCAAGAACCATTGAAACGTAAGACAGTGTGATCAAGGGCTCTCTTCGGTTCATCATCAGCGAGCGATGGGTGGTAGCCCAGCTTCCGGGATTGCTCCAGTTCAATCAATGGCTTGCCATCATGGGAAAATGGATGGTTAACCGCAAAATAGGCGTCCAAAAGGGAAACATCGCGATAATAATTCCCTAGCGTCGCAGGCAATCCTTTCTCATCGACAATCCTGACCAGCTTTTCCCGGGCATCTTCATTCCAGGAGTAACCATATTCGATGTTGATGGGCGTATTTTTGTCGTACACGAACGGATTTTTAAGCGCATTCAACCAGGATTTAATATATCGCTCCGGGGTCATTTTACGATCAGGGCTGTTGAGAATGCCGCCCTCAGTAGCAGATGCCCAATAGAATATGCAGCGCATGGCGCCCCGAAGATCGCCCACATAGACGGTGGATACACTTTTGCGATGGGGGCGTACATTGCTTTCGTATGCCACCTCATTTAACACATAAATCACTTCACCGGCGTCATTTTCAAATGCGCTGGCGATTCTTTTGCAGGTAAACGTCGTACCCATGATTTTCTCCTTGAAGCAGCGCCCCATCGGGCGCCGCCATTCATTAGTAAATGTCAGTCGAGATTGCCGTTGATCATCATGGCCATGGGCCGCAGATCCAGTTCCACACCGTCAAACGGCATGTGCCCGGCTTTGAACATGGCCAGTTTTTCGTGAAAACCGTCTTCATGGGATTCCAGAAAAGCCGCGTCAGCGGAAACATCAACAGCGGAAACATCCACTACGTCTTCCATACATACTCCTTGTCAAAAAAGGACCAGAGAGGTCCATAGAGAGGGCGAAACAAAACGCCCGATTTACCCTGGGGTGGCAAACCCACGCCCAAGCCTTGTGCTATGCTGTGCCTCAGAATGAGACACGGATGAATGAAAATGAATGAAAAAGAGGAAAAACCGATTTATGAATTTTGGTCAGCCGCACAACGGCTCAAAACCAGCAAGAGCAAGAACAGCAGAGAGGCGCTGGAAAAGCAGATACTGGTGGCCATACTCGAAGACCGCGACGAAGAAGCCGACGCACTCTACAGCAAGCTGAAAAAAAGAGAGAAATTTTCAGTCGTCGGCAACCGATAACCGCGCCAGGATTTCCCGCTCGACCATTTTTAACAACACCATCGCTTCAGCAGCCACATCGTCAGAAAATCCCGGAATCACTTTGTTGAGTGATGCCTGTTTTTTCTGCAGTTCATCCACCGTGGCCTGCTCCAGGAAACGGTAGAACGCTTTCATATCATACAGAACCATGACACACCTCCAAAAATTGAGGGACGCCTACCCAACGGGATAGAACGGTCCCGATGGGCAAAATGAGATAAGGATGACCTGGCGAAAGCCGGACACCAAAAAGTTCCTAAACTTTGGAAAGCCAAAAGGCTTAGAAGAACGCCAAACTTCGGCGGTATTACGTCGCAGAATCCCAGGCTGCAGTTTTCATCAAAGATGATGGGTGGTAAGAGCTTTTATCTTAACGACGCCAACCAGAATCGTCAACGCAATGCCCGGCGCATCACCACAGCAAGAAGGTCAGAATTTCCAGTGGAATGGATGATGTGCACAAGATTTTGGAGATTTTTGTGCTATGATGACTACTATATTTATCATGGTTATTGACTATTATAGCGAGCAAAACATGGAAGAACTGGACCTCAGCGAAAACCTCACAGACCCGTCGGACATCGCCGCCAGAAACGAAATGCTCAGTCGCGCGCAAATGCTCCAGCGTCACACGGCCCTGAACGCATCGCAAGAAGATCCGGACGAAGATGCACAAGGCAACCGATATTGCCTCGATTGTGCCGATAAAATCTCGGCCGACCGGCGCCAGGCGGTTCCGACAGCCGTGCGCTGCACGCCTTGCGCCAGTCGCAAAGAAGCCGAACGGATGGCTCAAAAGCGACAAGGGATTCACCATGCCTGACACACATATCAGCGTGGAAGACGGCTTTTTCGCGGACAAATACAGACGTGAATTGCGTGATTTTGGCCTTATACTACAGCCTCATGTTTCGGTGAATGGCATTATGGACACATTGGAACAGGTGCTGGGGGAGTCACTGGACAACGAGACCGGTACAGGTTATGAACAGGCCCACTAATTATGCACAATTTCTGTGGATAACATCGTCATGAACCCCATGCCTAAAGGCAGGGGGCTTGTAGGAGTCCCGATTCATGACCAGCCCAAGCGGTGCGAATCCGCTACGTTCAAGGTGTCATGGCACTCCGGAATGCGAGCCAGTTCCGAGACACTGCCGTTGTCAGTCATGCTGTCGTACCTGGGGGTGCGGCGAAGGCGGGCGACAGAACAAGCACCCTGGACATGGGCGAGGCACACTTTACTGGCCCCTGAAAAGGCCAAGACTGAAAAAGGTAGCGATATGCAAAACAGAGTTTTAGTTTTGGACAAAAACAAGCAGCCGCTCATGCCCTGCCATCCGGCACGGGCACGGGCGCTACTGAAAGCAGGCAAAGCGGCGGTGTTTCGCCGTTTTCCTTTCACCCTTATCCTGAAAGACCGGGAAGGCGGTGCCACACAGCACATCACCACCAAGACGGACCCTGGCAGTAAAACGACGGGGATAGCTGTCGTTGCCGAGTTTGCCCGCCGTGGACCTACGGTTATCTGGGCGGCGGAACTGGCACATCGCGGTCAGGTCATCCATCAGGCATTGGAAAAACGCCGCACACTGCGGCATAGCCGTCGCTCTCGCAAAACACGTTACCGTGCCCCGCGTTACGACCATCGTACACGCGCAAAAGGCTGGTTGGCACCCTCCATCACGCACCGTGTCCGGACAGTAATCACCTGGTTTCAGCGTCTCTTGCGCTGGGTGCCGATCACAGATGTCAGTATGGAGCGGGTGCGCTTTGACATGCAGGCTCTGGAAAATCCGGAGATTTCCGGTATTGAATACCAGCAGGGCACCTTGTTCGGATATGAAGTCCGGGCGTATTTGCTCGAAAAATGGGGCAGGAAGTGCGCTTATTGCGACACCGCGGATGCGCCCCTGGAAGTGGACCATATTCAACCCAGAAGCAAGGGTGGTAGTAACCGCGTGCGCAATTTGGCCATCGCCTGTCACGCCTGCAATCAAGCGAAGGGTCATGCGCCGTTATCAGTCTTTTTGCAGACCGACAACGACCGGATGAAAAGACGGCAGATAGCAGCGGCTCAAGTTGCGGGCAACGATCCAAAAAAACGCGCAGAGCGGGAACGGCATGAGCAAAACCGGCTGGAGCGGGTGCGGGAGCAGGCCAAGACACCCCTCAATGATGCCGCAGCGGTCAATACCACCCGCCATATCCTGTTTGAGCGACTGCAGGCCTTGGGATTGCCGGTAGAAACGGGAACGGGTGGGCGCACCAAATTTAACCGGGTGCAACAGGGTTATCCGAAAGCCCACTGGATAGACGCTGCTTGTGTCGGGGCATCTGGCGGGAAAGTCCGTTTGGATTCCGCATTGCGCCCACTGCAGATCACGGCAACAGGATATGGGAACAGGCGTATGTGCAATGTGGATCGTTTTGGTTTCAGGAGAGGGAAGCCCAAATCGCGTCAGAAGGTTTACTTCGGCTTTCAGACCGGGGATATGGTGCGGGCGGTGGTCACCGAAGGTAAAAGAACAGGCGTCCATCAGGGCCGTGTGGCTTGTCGCAAGACAGGCAGTTTCAAGATGGTCACGCCGTCCGGTAAGGTAGATGGGATTCACTATCGTTTTTGCAAGCCGATTCATCGGCAGGATGGATATAACTATGCAGCATAATCATACAGGAGGCTGCACTTTCATCCCCATGCCTAAAGGCAGGGGCTTCCAGCGTGGAATTTGGTGAAAACCGCAAAACAGAGAGTAAAAACAATGTTCAGAAAAATGCACACAAAAGCAGCAATGCTCTGCCTGCTCACCGCCCTCCCCCTCCAGGCGGTAGCCGGAGGAATCGCAGCCCCATCAACAGGCGGAAACATCTCTGGACTGTTTGATCTCAAAGTTCACTGTGCGGAAAAAATGGAGGCGGACGGTGAAAGCACCAATGCGTCCGGACAGATATGCAACTGCTTCTTCAGCCATGTCGAAAAAGCCCACGGAGAAGCCGTTTTTCTTCAAAAATGGCGTAAAGCACACCCGCACACCCCTGTAGAAGGAAAATTCGGGGCATTGGTAAACACCCAGGCCGAGGCCTGCCTTGCCGCAGAAGGGCACCTACAAAAAAATCATAAAAAGATACAGAAAATAAATCGGGAAAACGCGATAAAGCAGCAGTTCAACGCTATGCTCAAAACAGAAACGCAAAGAATGTTGGTGCGTTCGCTCGCAGGCGGCATACCCATTAAGTCCGAATGTTCGGTGCGCGTGACATTTTCGCAAACCGGCACCGTCACCCAAACAGGCGTCGCCAGAGAACAAAACGCCTGCCCGGAATGGGTTTATATGCGTCTGGATAACGCCTACGTGCCTACAAACGCGCTCTGGGAGAAGGTCGTGAAAGCCCCGATAACGGTAGATTTGGAGATACAACCGTGAACCAGACAGGACATCATATCACTGCAGCAGCCATGGCCGCTGCCGGTGCCGCGCTGAGCCTCCCGGATTGGGGCTTTCTGCACATCACCATAGGCGTCATCGCCATCATGGCCGGCGCTTCCGCTCCGGACTGGCTCGAAGGATTCGGCCCTATTCGCGTACTACCGCATCGTACCTTTACACACATACCCTGGGTCTGGACCATGATATTTATGGCCGGAGCATCACAGATGCATACCCTGATGGGCGTCGCCATCATGGGGTTTTCCGCGTCCGCCCTGTTACATCTGCTCATGGATGCCATGAGTCCCATGGGCATCCCTTTGTGGCTGCCCTTTCAAAAGCGCAAGAGCCTGCACGCCTATAAAGTCGGGAACGTCAGTGAAGCCATCACCATCTTCCTGACTTCGGGATTGTTCGCAGGCGTCGCCATCGCCGCTTTTCTATAAAAGGAGTACATCGTGACCAAAACCAAAATCATCATCCACCTCGATGCCCCGCCGAGCATCACGAGCATCATTGCTATCCAGAAGAAGCTCAAGCAACTCGCAACACAAGCTGTATCGATGCTTGTACAAATGATCATGGCTTTTTTGACGCTGCATACGGCCTTTTTAATGGCCGGGAACCCGCACCAGATAGCGAAAGGAATACTTTTTATCGCTATGGCAGCCACCCTTTACACGCTCTTGAAAGCCAAAATCAATTCACACGAAAGCGACATCGATAAAGACATCCGCATGCTGGACTATGTGTGTGTAGAAGAAAAAACTCGACGGACCTGGTTTGCCAAAAGCTATGAGGCTCGACAGTATATGTCAAGGGTCCGTCATACAGGTCGCCCACTCACCCGGCTGGAAGCCGACATGCTGGGCAGATTGTGCGAACTACCCGCCACCGATTTGTTACCTATTAACGCTGAAAGGGAGTCACATGGGAACTAAATCACCGCGAAAATGGACCATCCTGGGCGCCGCCCTGCTATTGCCACTGGCTGGCTGTGCGCAGATGCCGCAAAATCACGCTGAAAATCAGGTCAACGAAAATCACACAGAACTGCGGGCACTCGCCAAAAAGCAGCAGGAACTCTCCCTGGCCACGCTTGCCATATCCATGAAACTGGGGCATGTGCAGAGGGTAATCTCGCAGCGGTTACAAGCGGGACAACCCCTGATAGCCGCGCCCCAAAAAGCGAAAATGGTCAAAAGCATCGTGGTGACCATGCCGAATGGTGGGCAAAGTACGAAACTGGGGAGTTGTAACCCGGAAAGCATCACCGTCAAAACAGGCGACACGTTATCCGGCATTGCGGCTGCAACAGACACCACGGTTACCCAGCTGCAGGCATGGAACACCCTGCACGGATCCGTCATCGTCCCCGGTGAAGTATTGATTACCAGTCAGTGCCCCGGGGGGAACGGATAAAATGCTCCCCATCAACAGCTGCATCCAGAGTGCCGCCGCCCGATATGACATTTCTCCCCAGAAAATAGAAAGGCGCATTCACGACAAGAAAAATGGCATCGGCATCATGGGCATCAATCCCGGATGGTTGGTTTATTTCAAAAGCTTTCACGTCAGCCGGACCGAGCTGGCCCATAATGCCTGCATGGATATTCGCATCGGGGCCTGGGTACTCTCAGAGCAACAACAGGCCAAGGCCGCCGCAGTAACCCCAAAGACGCATTCGGCACCTATCAACCAGCACACCGTCCCAAAGCACCTGCCGGGCTTGACCCGCATACAGCACTGCGCCATAGAAGCCTCGCATTATTACGGCGTCCCTGCCCTGCTGACCCTCTCCATTATCAAAACCGAGGGCGGGCAACCGGGAACCATCAGCCCGGACAATAATGGCTCTTATGACATGGGGGTCATGCAAATCAACTCCATTTGGCTGCCCAAGTTGGCGAGCATGGGGATCACCCGGCATCAGGTGATTGATAATGGATGCCAGAATGTGATGATTGGCACATGGATTCTGGCGGGGTATGTACATCGGTATCTGGGCGGGAAAGGACTCAGAAAAGCCTGGGAGCATCCGGGGCAATTCTGGCAGTCGGTCGGCGATTACAATTCGCACACCCCGATTTACAATAGTGCGTATCAGGCGCGTGTTGCCAATAATTATCGACTTATCTCCGAAAAGTTCACCGCAAAATAACGCGTTCTAGGATTACCGCAGCAATCGTGGTACTTTTCGGTACAGATAGGGAAAAATAGCGGCCATGGCAGGCACCTCAAAACCGCCCATTCAGGGCCGCGAAGCGCAGTGTTCCCGTCCCATAACACAAAACGGTTGCCGCCCATCCTGATGAGCCACGAAAAAAAATCCATATCCCCCACTAAAACCATGCGGTATGCCGGAAACTTCCTGGCGACGTTCAGGTTGCCGCTACCGGAAACGGTCACCAACGATCCGGACTTTGCCCACAAATACGCCATTGTCGCGCAGTATCTGGATGCCATCCGAAAAAACAAAGGGCCCTCAGACTACCTCACAAAGCACATCGGCGCGGCCATCCAAAGGCTCTCACGCGGGGACGCAGCACCTCCACCGGCAGAAAAAGTCCACTTTCCAGAATGGTTGGAATGGCTTAAAAACGTCCCGGAAATAGCGAAAGTGCTGGCTGAAAGAAAACGCATCGCAGCCGGAGCCCCTCCCTTGCTCAAGTTCCTGCTCAACATGGCCGAGCTGCAGGATATGGAGGGTCTGGAAAAAAGCGAAGGAAAACGAGAAATCGCCCTGGAGTATCTGAGAAAAAACCCGCCACCCCGCGTGCCAAACTGCACCGAGGCCACGCTGGCTTTCGCCCTCAAGAAAGGCCGCGACCGTTATCAGGTACTGCTCTCCATCACATTGAGACAAGAAGAAACCGGGTCGTTTCCAGGGCATCCCGGGCCAACCGAACACAGCATCATGGCGGTCAATGACCAGCATTTCTTCAATAAAGACGGAGAAGCCCTGGGCGATTACGATGCAGAGAAAATCACCGACACGATAAGCAAGGTTTGGCCACAGGCCGCGCTCTCCAGCTGGGAAGGCTTTATGGCGGAGATCGATCAGCGCTGCCGGTCCATGTTTGGGGGAGAACTGCACGAATTTCCGGCGATGATCTGGGGGAACAGTACCCCCAACCTTACCCCTTTCATCGTGGACCAGAAAAACATTCGCCCCGGATTGTGGGTGAACACGTACAAGGATGTGATCGAAGGCGTCATTCCGGCGCCGGCTGTCCACACGGTCATCAAAGGGCATCCGAACGCCACATCAAGACACGGGATCCGGATCGGGAACGCACCACACCGACTTTTTCTCGGGCACATGGATACCCGCAAGACGCAGGGTAGTCCGCAACGAGAAGCCTACCCGCTGGACGCCTCACAACGGCTCGCCGCCGTGACCGCCGTAGCCATGGCCGGCACCACGAATAAGGAACGCGTGCTTCCCGTGAACGGGCCGCCGGGGACCGGAAAGACCTCATTTTTGCGCGGGGTGTTAGCGTCATTCTGGGTACAGTCTGCACGAGACGCCGCTGCACACCCTTTTGTGGTGTACGGCACCGGAGCCACCAACAAGGCCGTCAGTAACATGATCGAGGCCTTTGAATCCGTACAAAACAGCGATCCATCCCCCATCAATGGCCGCTGGCTGCAAGGGCTCCCGAGTTACGGCTGGTTCCATCCCAGCGAGAAGGCAGCCGCCGAACATCCTCAATATATGCAACTGCGATTCTCCTCGGCAGACCAGAATCCATTGACCCCGAGAGCGGCCGCGCAAGCCTTTCATGACACCCCCATCAGTGAACAGATAGCGATTTATCAGGAGCGCGGGCGCAACGCACTGGGGTTGCCACCGCTTACCCCGGTGAAGCGCATTGTGGACACCCTGCATCAGCACATTGAAGAACAGGCCCACGCACTACACCGCACCCAAAATTACGCCGAGGAATGGATCACCCGCCAGATCCCGGCAGTTTGGGCGGCCGCCCGGAAAAACGCCGGAAAGCCCAGAGCGCTGGACCAGGATCGAGTTTCCCGTATTCAGGAAATCCAGCGCGTCCAGCAGGCCATGGAAAACCATCAACGCGCACTGGACCTGGGAGAACGCTTTATCCACGCCCACGAGTCCTTGATGACACCGTGGCACACCCGCATTCCTCAAAAAATCAGAAACTGGTGGTGGAAACAGCCCTTACAGGATCTCGACAGCCTGGCCGCAGAAGGCCGCAAAGCTTTTGCCCGAGTATCAGCCGAATGGCCTGCGGGAATATCAGCCCTGACCTACGAAATCGAGCGGCTGAGGGCATCACTGACGACCTTGGTTTCCATCCGCGCCAAACTGATTGCTGAAAACAAGCAAACCATAGAAAACATCCAGCAGATAAAAGGCCACCGGGAAATGCGCCGGCAAATTTGGTCACGGCTTCGGAAAATGCTGTATTTCCAACCAGCCCCGGGAGAACGCGCATCCATCCGCTATGTCGTCCAGTTAAGCAGCAAGGATCCCCAACAGCGCAAAACCGCAACAGACATCCTTGTCGGCCGCCTGGAGTCTTACTGTGATCTCAAGTATCGCATTCCTCTTTTTCATCTCGCGGCCCGCTATTGGGAAGGCCGATGGCTGCTGGCTCAGAATAGCGACGAGCGCAAAACCGACGAACAGCGGGTGCATGAGTGCATAATGCTGGGGGTCATCATCGTCGCCACCACCCACAAACTGCCGAACCTGGCCAAAAGGGCCACCGCCGATTTCCTCATCATGGATGAGGCGGGACAGTGTGCGCCGGAAGTCGCCATAGGCACCCTCGCGCTGGCCCAAAAAGCCATCATGGTCGGAGATACGAAACAGCTGCAGCCTATCAACACATTGACCAGCGCCGACACAGTGCGGCAAACGGCGTTGAAAGCAGGCATGCAGTCCGATGATTTGCCTGATGCCATCAACCCCGTCAAAGGATCCGGCATGACGGCCGCTCAACGCGCCTGTGGCGTGGAAGACGGCGCTGGAGAAGCAGGCGTCACCCTGCTTTTTCACTATCGCTGCCATCCTCAGATCATCGAATACTGCAACCAACTGCTGTACGAGGGCCGCATTATTCCGGTCAGAAAGCCTACACCCAACCCCTCTGGCATTCCGCCCATGTCCTGGGTAGACATTCACCCGACAGATCCCCGTAAAAGCCCAACCAAGGCGGGCGGCTCCTGGAAGAATATGGCGGAAATTGAGGCCATGATTGAATGGATTAAGGAGATCCACCCGCATCTCACACAGACCTATGGCAAGCCGTTGGACCAGGTACTGGCCATCATCACCCCGCTGGCCGCACAGGCAGAAGTCGCTCAGAAGACCGTAAAGGCGCGATTAAAGGGAGTCATTGATGCCCAGTCGCTGGAACAGCTCATCGTGGGAACTGTCCACCGATTGCAGGGGGCCGAGCGCCCGATTGTCCTGTTCAGTCTGGTTCAGCACGCCAGCCTCAGCCCGTCCCTTTTTGCGGACCGGGATGGAGGATTCATGATGAATGTCGCCGTATCCCGCGCTAAAGACAGCTTTATCATCTTCGCGCAAAGAAGCACGCTGGCACCAACTCTATCGGATCAGGGAATCCGGAACGCCGACCAGATGGACACCCCTATCGGCAAACTCGGCCAATATCTCAGTGAGGCCGGGACACGGCTGTATCCGCGCAGCCTGGTGGTCATTGAGGCACCCGGGAAAACCCGCGCCATACAAAAGGCCCTGGGCAGCAACGTCGCGGTTATCGCCACCAAAGGCTATCTCCAGACTTCGCGTCCACGACCTGACGGCAGCCTGGAATGGGACCCGATAGAAGAAAACACGAAAAGCGTACTGTACGCCATGCACGCCCATCGGGGATTGCTGGATGATCTGGTGATTGCCACCGACGATGACATGGCCGGCGAACTGATCGGCATGCAGGCCGCCGAGCTGGCCGCTGCCGCATTGGGTACCGCCCTCCCCGTCCGCCGTATGCGTTTTCACGATCTCACTGACCGCCAGTTACAAATCGCCTACCAGACCGCCTGCCGCGATTTTGATGTGGACATGCTGGCCGCCGCACTACTCCGGGAAATGGCCCGGCATCAGGATGAAGAAAACTTCAAAAAATATTATCCGACGGAGCCCTACATCAGCGCCCAGCAACGCGATGCCCTTACCATACTGGGGAAGATGTGTGGAAATGATGATGAAAACACGGTCATCACCGTGCAACTGGAAGACCAGGATAAAAATGCCATGACGGGGTTTCTCGTCACCGAGAACAGCACCCTCGCCCGCCCTGCCCGTTTCACCGCAGAGGATGCGATGCAATGGCTGCAGCGCACACAGGCATTATCAGAAAGTGGCAAACCATTATCGCAAAACGGCCTTTTTCATGCAGAGCAAATCCCGGGACTCTACCCGCCCAGCACGACCGCGAGAATATTGGCACTGGCCGCCGACGAGCTGCACATCAAACCCTGGGTTGCACAGGAGCACCTGAACGCTATGTACCAACAAGGAGCGCAAGATGGAGAATGACACCACCAACCTCTGTGCCCTGGCCATGCAATGCACACCCGCAGCCCGAGAAGCTGCGCGAACACTGCGCGATGCGGTCAGCCGGGAAGCTGACCAATGGCTCGATCAAGGATTTTTGATCCCCGGGCCTCCGGTGTGGGAAGCCGCCGCCGCTATTTTTGAACAGGTGAGTCAGTTGCCCGGAAGTGGCAGCGCCATTCGCGGTGAAACCACCGACGCGCAACGACTGGATCTGATCTGTGCCTTGGCCCGCTCGATTCATGGACTGGAAACGCAACTGGATATCGCATGGTCATCCCGGTGGAGCCGCTTCCGCAGCCTGTCGGAACACTACGACACCTGCACACAAGCGGCAGAGGTACTCGCTCAATGCAATATCGGGCAGCGGGAAAATCTGCTCACCAGAATGCACACCGATGTCAAAATCATCTATAGCGAAGAGGCGTCCAACCGGTGAGCAAAACCACTTACTCCAGAACCAGCGGAGCCCATATTTTACCCCCGACATGGGCGGTTATTAGAAAGCGATACCCCCTGCTCGCCAACCAGGTGCTCCATCCTGATGAGCGCTGTCAGTATGACGCACTGGATGAGAACGGCCGGGCTGAATATGTGCGCATAGCCGCAGCTCTGGCAGTTCAGATTCCAGAGAATATGCGTTTCGCCCGCGAGAAAGAATGGAAGTCCGGTAAAAATTACCCAGGAGCCGTACCGAAACATAATGGGCACAACGCAGCTGCGAAATTGAACGTATCGGAAGCACAGGCATCCCCAAAACTGGGAATTACCGTTGAACAACTGAATAAAGTGTTAAAGAATTTTACAGGAAACGTCATCCTCTCAGAACTTCCTGAAGACACAGAAATATACCGAACCATTGGCCTTTTCGTGGACGAAAGAAACTTAAAATATGGGATACCCACAAACCACCCACTCGGGCCGTATTTCGAGCCAGTGTCACCTAATCAATACAAAAATCTGACTGAGTTTTACCAGAAAACGGCCGTGCTTCAGGAGTGGAATGGCGATGAATATCATGTCGTATTCACGCTCAAAAAAAAGGTCTATGTGCTCATCGGAGATGCCAAAATGCAGAGCGTCGGCGGCAAAATGGTCATGCCAGGCGGTGCCACACAATTCTACATCCCGAATCTCACGCTCGACGCCGTTCAAGAATCATCCCTGTATCAGCGGCTCACCAAAACCCAATTCGCAGGGGATAAGGATAATTCATGAACGCACACCCCATGCTTCAGCCTGTGGACTGGGAACAGGACCCGGAAAGCCTGAGTAGAGCAATTCCGGAGGATCGCCGAAGAATTTACCAGGTGATATGGGATTGTGCCCTGGCCGCCACGTTATCGCCGCCAAGATTGCGCCACACCCGAGCGCTCTACCCTCTGGGCGATATGCAAATAGCCGTACACTACGCCAGCCCGGATCCTGAGCATGAAGGTTACTGGCACTTCCGGAAGGATTGGCCGCGACTGCCTTTCCCGTTCAACCCGTCACCACCCCAGAACATCACCAAATTACATATCAAGCGAGGATATACCCAAAAGAGCGATTATGTGCCGCTAGGCGCGCTGATCGAGGGGATCACACGCAAAGGCATCAGCACACCCGCTTCCTTGGCAAAGTTACTGCAAGGTCTGGCCGAAGGCCGACTTTCCAGTCTGGTAGAACAAGATGCCACAGGCTTATCTTGGCGCCTGTTACCCGCAGGGCTGGAACAGACTGTGCGGTGGCTGGAAGAAGGCTTAACCGGCAACGCCGAGGCCTCGACCACTTTGATCGAAGCTGTGGCAGACGGAGACACCGGCTACAGACCGGCATGCGAGCAAATATTCCAAGCCGACCCATCAAAAATAAAAGGGGCCACGGATTACATCGATGCCGTGTGCGCCAGATGGAAAGGGCTGGGCAGAGAAGCCGGGTTACAGGCCGCAGCACTCGGAGATATGGGCATCCCCAGGCACGAAGGACTGCCGGCGTGGCTGGACCCTGAAAACGCACTGAAGCCAGACCATCCTCTCCGCGAATTAAAAGCAAAAATAGAAAAAGAAATGCTCCGCACCAATGCGGCCTGGTCCGTTTATTCAGATGCAGAACGCGCCGACAAGCGACTGGGGTGGCTTGCGGCACACGCCAACGAATACAAAGACCTTATCCCGGAAATACAGGTGGAAGGATGGTCGTGGAGTGCCTTGCGGTATTGGCTGACGGGAAGCAGAAAATAAAATGTAGCACCACAATTAAGCGGTTGGTTTACGCCAAAAAACAAAAACTAAAATATCTTCGTTTTCATTTTCTTTATACGGGCTGAACCGAACACGCGTCATAGAGCGGCGATCTTCGCCAAGCCGATATCGCTTCTTTACTGCACCCCATAAATCATCATCATTCGTACAATAATCTTGACCCGCTTGGTCGGGGAAAGCAGCAGCCACACAACCAAGCTGCAGAGCAAGTTCCTGGGCCACACTAATGTAACTTTTGACAACAGAATCAGCGTGGTAACCAGATTTTTTGTCTATAATTGAAAGATTCCTGACAATAAGTGTTTTGCCTTGGCAGACCTCTGGGATTTCTTCAATATATATTGACACCATGCCGACCAGAAACGGGGACCGTTGGTCAAAAACGAGCAAGTGGGCGTGAGACGCGCAAGTCCAAAGGTTGGTTTTTCCGGCAGAACATAGGCCTGCGCTCCTTTTAGCAAAAAAAGCTGCAGGAGTTTTAGTATATACGCAATAAAGTGGGTAATCATTATTTCCTGATGTGGCATTTAACTTTGAATACTTCCTCTTTTCACGACCTACCCAGTCTAAAAACACCTGCTGAGATTTTCTAAGAACGGTATCCAGAACATCACCCATATTATCCCTGTCAACCCGGCTAACACCGGAGGCACTGATATCCATTCTGAACGAGCGCAATACCGATTGAAGAACAGCAGCATTACAATTAATTTCATCTAACAGGTTATTCTTAAAATCTTGAACAACCTGCAACAGCCAATGAGAAAATGCCTCCTCACACATACGCAAGAGCTTGTAACGCCCATGATCAGAAAGGTCATGCGTCGAAAACTCGCTAGCTATGATTTTAATCCTATCGGCAAAATCTGGTATGAAAAAGATGAATAAAACCAGATAAGGCCATATAGCCATAGGGGTGGCGGAATTGTTTTTAAGATGCTTATATCGAAAACCATCTAACAAACCATCTTCTGCGCTAACACCCTCGGAGCTCTTCTCATTGACCCTATCCAGCGCCTTAGCAATGGCGCGGAAGCCTTCATCATCCAAGCGCACGTTTTCAACCATTTTATAGGTTTCAAGGACCCATCTTGTATCTATGCGATAATGAGAACCACCAGAAACAGGCGAAATCGTATTATCCTTAATGGCAGAAATTACACTCCAATCACGACGGATTTCGCCCTCTGAAATATTGAAAACCAATGATATTCCATACACCTCATCATCAGTAAGATCATTGTTGGCTGGACCGTCGCCGGTTTTAAGATCTTCAACAATAACGTCAAGGCGTTCAATGCTCGATCGTAAGGCATCAAGGTCATCGCAAAACAAGTGACTTACCAAGCTAGGGAATATAACCCCATTCGTCAGATTCAGCATAAGAATCACAGTATCTGGATTTAGTTTATCTTTTCCCATGCCGTTGCGATAAACAGCCTCACCTAAAGTATTGTTGTTGCGGGTAAGAAGAAAAAACCTTTTCCTTTTAAATGCATCATCCAGAAGGATATCCCCAATATGATCTAGGGTATACAGGCTTCCAACAGAGTTTACGCCAACCGCATCATGATAATACCAGTCAGACAACTCTCTGGCCGTGCCAATACCATGTTTTTCCAAAGCATATTGCAAAACCTTATCAGTGACCGTTGAAATTTTTATCAATGAAGAGAAGGTCTCGATATCACTGATGGAAAACCTGTTTTTCAGATACGCCAAGTTATGAATATTACCTTTCAAAGAAACAAATTTCTCTACGAAGTTGATAACATCCTGTTTGTATTGATCCAACGCGACAATACTCTTGAGGACATCAAAAATTGCCGCCAGGTTAGTTGTTGATATATGACGAAGAAAAGGGTGAAGAGCACATAAGTAACCATAATCCGTAACAGAATGTGCTTTAAAAATATTTATAAACTCGAAAAAAGGCAAACGCTTGTCAATGACGTAATCTTCACATTTAAGAATTTCATCCTTTGATAAAGAAAACGGTGGGCGTGACAGCGCTACGATGCGACCAGCAATCGCATCGTTTTCATGGTAGCAAGCCACGTCTGTATGTATCATCCTTTGGTAACGCGGTATATCATCATCAGAAACGCCAATATCACGCAAACTCTTTATCACATTGCCATTGAAATTATCATCATGCGCTTCAAGCAGATCACGGTACCGCATTAATCCAGGTGCGGTATTGACATTCAACTCTCTGAATAAAAACTCTATCGCAACGATATTCGCATGAAAAACAATATCACACAGATCAGCATATCCAGGATCAATTTTTATTCCACAATTCTCTATTGCTCCAAGAACGTGCACAAGGCGATCAGCGCCACACCTAAAAAAATCTTGAGACAAAGACCTTCTTATATCTTCTATCGGCACGCCATAATCTTTCAACGTGCACATATTCTCAACAAGATTTTTCTCATCTTCACCATCAATTGAAAATGGATATAAAGACCGACAGAATCGACGATCATCAAGATCATCGATATCGTTCTCAGATCCAATGATTTTGTTTTCAACGAGAATAGGTAGCAGATCGAGAGGAATACCATAATGAGTATCTTGCCATTTTTTAATTATTAGACTCACATCATTGGCATCTTTAATACCAAGGTTGGCAATAGACTCCAAGACGCGCTTATCCTGAAAGTGTAATTTGACAGCACGATACTGCGTGTTTTCTAATTTTACGGTTCCTTTAAAAGCCTGAATCGCGTAGTCGATAGATTCGTTGTAGTACCTCGGCTCAAGCCAATACCAACAAGTAATCTCTCCGTAGGCCATTTCTCTTTCTTCGTAGCTACCAAAAGAAGAGAGACGATGAACGATGATTTGCTGCACCAAGTTTGCTGGTAAAAAGTTGAAACTTAGACTCAGCAGCCTGTCTGCCACAGAATGTTTCTTACGGTATCTTTGGTAATACATAATCATCCTCCACACTTATCCATCATGCTTGATCAAAAATAAGGCATGGAGTATTATTCGATCAAAGCAAGCCCCCGGTGTGACCTCTGCGCAAGCACGCCCCCGGGGGCATCGATTTTTCTGGGCAGTTGTTTTCAATCTCCACCAAGCTTGGCGGTATAATTTTGCACCAAGCGTCCTTTTGTAACTTAGTATCAGCTGTAAGCCGGTGGAAGAACCATTACTTACCCCCACTCACACACTTCGCCATCAACTTCCGCGCCTCAGCCGGCTTCACCAGAAAAGTCCCCTCAATATAATTCAGTGCATCGTGCATATTATTGATCGGCAAACGGCGCAGAATATTTCCACCTAAAATGAGCTCAGATTCTCGGCTGGATTGCAGTTTCATCTTGGTGCTGTTCCCGCTATAGGTGGCGTCATCATCTCCAGGCAGAATCGGGCCATTGGCGAGGCTCATCGTACCAGAGGCCGTCTCCACGTCCATAACTTCCGCAGAGGCCCCGCTTCCATCGGCCTGCGTCTGTATATGACACGCCTCTTTTTTCCCCACAAACAGAATATTCTTGGGTTGCACGTCATGGATCTGGTAAAGCGGAATGGCGCCGCCTACCATTTTAGTCTGCACCATCTCCCAGGCACCCAGAGCCGTGTTGCTGCCGCTGGTTTTGTAGGGATACGTGGGATGCCCTACCCCGCTGCAGCCCGCCATTAAAGCGGTAAAAACGGTGATTGCGACATATTTATATCTATTTTTCATGCTAAAAGTTCTCCTGTCTTAGTGGTATAATTCTGCATTATTTTCATCTTCACGACAACGCGAGAGCAAAATGAGCAAACCACAACAAATGCCTGGCACTACCCCCATCCCCCCTGACCCGCCTAAAAACACCCTGGGATTGCGATTTACTGCCGAACACTTCCCCGCATCGGCCAGTTTCGCCATCTTCATGGAAACCGCTGTGTTTGGATCCAGCTCCATCAAGGATAATCCCGACTGGGGCGATCAAATCACGGAGAAACTCTCTAAAAACCAGCTCACAATAGATGATTTTGCAAACAAGGTGCGCGATGCGGC
This sequence comes from Acidithiobacillus marinus, assembly GCF_002847505.1. Classification (GTDB taxonomy): domain Bacteria; phylum Pseudomonadota; class Gammaproteobacteria; order Acidithiobacillales; family Acidithiobacillaceae; genus Acidithiobacillus; species Acidithiobacillus marinus. The sequence goes on along the minus strand of NZ_MXAV01000053.1, from coordinate 39,520 downwards.
CAATCGCGCATTCAACACACCCCTGGGCCGCGCCTTGGGTTTGCGAGCCTACAATCTGTTCGGTGATCTGCTGACTGGGAATGCCAAAACGCTCGGTGCCATGCACCTGGACCGGCGATTTATCATGATTGTGTCTGCTCCAAGACACGGGGGATCCTACCTCACCAAAGAAATGTACCGGGCGGTCGGCGTGGACGCCAAAGCCGTGCCCAATTATCTGGCGCATGATGGCTACCCTGATGCCTCCTCATTCTGGTACAAAAACTCGGGGGGGCATCCCGTACCCGCAACCAGAACCACCATTCAGCAAACCGCCGAGTGGCTGATTATGTCGGACTGGTATTTTCGCAACCTGCAACCGGCAGACGGGCTAAAAAACATCGTCAAAAAAGGCACGAAGATGGTGTATATGCCCGACTTTTTCCGGGAGACATTCGGTCCAAAAACCGAGTGGATCATTGCGGTACGGCACCCGGCGGCCGCCTGCGTATCCACTTACGAGAAATCCGGAGGACTACCCGATAATGAATGCTTCCCGGAAAAGCCCCGGAGCGTGATCGAACGCTGGGTGATGGATTCCTGGGTTCGCGACGGTTTTTTACCCTCTCAGGTCGGCAAGATGCCTTACTTTACGGCCTATCTGCATTACTGGGTGCGCTACCATCAAATCCTGATGGTCGGCGGCATGCTACGGGGCAACCCCAGGCATGTACTTATTGGCTACCATCCGGACGTGATGGAAGGATTCATACTCACGCAAATCAACCGCTATAAAGTGGCCGAGAATCACATGCCAGAAAGGTTTTATGTCTCGCAGAAAGCTATAGAGAGACACCCAGATTGGGTGCAAGAAGCACGCTCCGCCATAGAGAACATGGAAACTTTATGGCAGTCTTTCGGGCACAACCTGCCAGAAGAAATTCACGAAGTTTTCTGAACACACCGTTTATAAAACCATGGGGTTTATTCCAAGGCGTCGCTCGAACGATAAGAGCGGCGATTCGCGTGCCGGAATCCCACCGGCAGCGAGAATTGCCCGCCACCCGCGTGGCGACATGCTCAGTCGCACCCAGGTTGATCAGTTCCCGGTATATCGTGCTACCCGCCTCCAGTGCTTGAGCTGAATTGCCATGAGTCGGTGTCGCAACCATTCGCCCAGCGTCCGCCTGCAAACACGCGGATAAACAGATACAGATGCAGCTGCTTGAGAAGCTGTATGTACGGAACATCCGCGCGCAGCGCGACATCGAGCAGGAGATAGCTCGACTGAGGAAACCGCAAAAAGGGAAATAGTGAGCCGCTATTATTCGTGCTTCAATTGAGCTACAATTTAAGCCTCATTCTGACAGGAGGTGATCATGGCTGCCACTGCATTTGTCCGGGCGCGGATTGATGAAACGCTGAAAAACGAAGCCGCCGAAGTGCTGGCGGACATGGGGCTGACCGTCTCCGACGTGGTGCGTATCGCGCTGACGAAGATCGCCAAAGAAAAGGCTTTGCCGTTCGAGATGCGCGTACCCAACAAGCTGACAGCGGAAACGCTGGGAAAGAGCGAACGGGGTGAGGATGTGCACCATGCCAAGGATGCGGATGACCTGTTCAATCAGCTGGGTATCTGATGCGACAGCCCGACTATTCCGGCCAGTTCAAGCGCGACGTGAAGCAAGCGCAAAAACGCGGCAAGGACATGGGCAAGCTCAAAACCTTGCTGGGCTTGCTCATCGAGGGCAAACCGTTGCCCGCGACTTATCTCGACCATCCGCTGAAAGGCGGCTGGCGGGGTTTCCGTGATGCGCACATCGAGTCGGACTGGCTTCTGGTTTACAAGGTTGCGGGCGACGTGGTGCGCTTCGAGCGCACCGGACGGCATTCGGATTTGTTCGATGAATAGCGAAACCGAACCGGCGCCAATCTTCACGGAAAAAGCGGGCCAGATCGATCAGTAATCCATGCCTGAAGGCAGAGCCTTCTCGCGCGGGCTTGGTGAAGAGAAACAGCCAAAAATCATGATATAATAAGCTCTCTGAGAGAGAAAAAGGATGAGTTTTATGGATAAAAAGCTTGTAAAAATTACCGCGAAAATAGCTTTGCTGGCCGGGGCGTTCGGGTTGGCGGGGTGTGCGTCTGCCTATATCCCGGACACCGTACATAATCACTACAAAGCTCCGGCCAGCATGACCAAGGTGCCCGGCGCTGAAAACGTGGCTGTGACGGTCATCGTGCACAACCACAAGAAGCGGCATGATGAAATCAGCCGGACAAAAGATGAGTTAAACATACCATTTGCCGGTGTCTATATGCACATTGACAAGGCATTCAAGGCCGCTATTGAGAAGGCGCTCGCCAGCAGGGGTTTCAGCATCGGCGGGACAGGGACGCAAGTGCAGGTGGTCGTGCAACACTTTTATCTGCCCGAAGAAATGGGATGGCACATAACGCACAAAGGGCATCTCGCAATGCAAGTAACTGTTCCAGTTGCTGGTTACCGAGAAAATATAAATATTCAAAATTTTCATCATAACACCGCAGTAAGTTTAGGCGCGGGCAGAACAGCATCAGCGAATGCACTTTTGACCGCAGGCGTAAACAAACTCGTCGATAACCCGCAGTTCATCGCCGCCTTACTCAAGGCCGGACATTCCGGAGCGGTCGTGCCCCGGTTGCCGGCCGGCTAATCCTGCCTATTGCGGCGCAGACTGGGTAGCGACATTTACGCTCGGCCCTGCGCCGAACTCGGCATCACCCGCGCCATTCGTCTGGGCCTGGCTCGCCATCTGTTGGAGATCCTCGCCCTTTTGGGCATCCGCCGAATGAATCCGCGTGCCCTGGTATCCCTGCCCGAATCCGGCCTGTTGCTGGTTCGGGTTCACTTCTGTTTGCTGCGCCGCAGATGGCTCGTAATCCCATTGCCCGGTGCTTTGGGTCGGATTGGTATCGACGTTGATATAGCCTTCCTCATAACCAGCATAATTCTGCGCAGAATTATAAGCGGCAGACATATTCACCGCAGGCGCGGAATAACAGGCCCCCGCCTTATGCCCACAATCACCACCAACCAAATGTTCCTGCATCGTGGCTATTCCCAAGTTACCTTGTGTAGCCACATCATAGACCATGCCGGTGATGAATGCGGCGGCAGCACCTATAGCCGCCGTTTCGACGGAAAATCCCGCCCCCATTAAAACCGACCCCGCCCCATACGTCACCACCGCAATCACCGCCAGCAACACATCAAACACCCAGCCCATGAACCCGGTGTGCTTCGTCGAATGGAAAAAAGATTCAAACGCGCTGACCGGCAACGTGGCCCCCTCCCCTTGCGGGATATAGGCATAGCCGCCATTCACTTCGAGCTGGCCGTAATAGTCTTTCCCGAACTGCGCGGTCGCACTGGTCAAGCCGCCGATGGTATGGGCGTTGGCATCGGCACTTTCCAGCGCAATGGCGCCCTTTTCCGTGCTGGCAGCCGTGCCGGGCACAGGCAGAAGATAACCATAGTCCGTTCCGGGTGCACTGCCCTGGGGGACAACCGCCGTCCAGACCGGGTTGGTCATCACCGTTTCTTTGTGCGTCGTCGTGGACTGGATAATGTCACTGCTGCTGCTCGTGGACATATGGGCATTGTTGTTGTCCGAAGCAATCCAGCCGATAGTCGAACCCACATGCTGCATGACCAGGCCGACCGCCGCATTGAAAGCTGGCTGAGTGACACTCACGAACGCGCCGGGATCCGGCGACTTGCCGTTGCCATTTTGCCCGGGGATGAACTGCCAAAACGGATTGGTGTTTTCAAAATCCCGCGTGAAAACCGCGCCCATTTTGGGCGAGAACTGAGCCAGCTCGATGATGCCGGCACCGCCCGGCTGCTTGATCAGGCGGGTCACAAAAATTGTGCCACTGGTGGAACCGGGGTCATACGTCGCAAAAACCACCGGTGTATTCCAGGGCATATTGAAGGTCTGCCCCGCTCCGGTGAGGTCCTTGACCTGGTTGGCTGACAAGCGAATGGCAGCCACTGCCGCGCCGAGATTGCTGCCGACGAAGATATGCCCATCTTGCAGATTTTTGAAAATCTCACTACTACTTTCTGAGGGTGTAAAAGTCTTTTGCGTGCTCCAGTTCATGCCCGCAGTCGCGGCATAGACCTGTTCGGTAGGAAATGCGACGCCGATCGCAGCCAGCACCGCGATGGACAGGTTTTTGAGTACGGGTTTGCTGAACATGGATACAACTCCTAAGTGTTAAAGTGAGCTTATTGTTCGCATACTAGCGGAATATTGGCAGACGTCCATACTGGTGTATATTGAAAATTATGATAATGAGTGTTAGGCGGACCCATGTCAGGATAACCAAACGGTGTTGCTCTGCTTGCAAACTTGACTCCATTAAAGTCCATGATCATTTCTGACAAATAATTACCACCGTTTCCATATGATATACTGACCGGAATATAAGCGGAATTACCATTGACTACCACTGGAATATTGGCAGACGTCCATACTGGTGTATATTGAAAATTATGATAATGAGTGTTAGGCGGACCCATGTCAGGATAACCAAACGGTGTTGCTCTGCTTGCAAACTTGACTCCATTAAAGTCCATGATCATTTCTGACAAATAATTACCACCGTTTCCATATGATATACTGACCGGCAACACCCACTGCCCCCCATTCTGTTGCTGCAATGGAGCCACATACACATAATCGCTGGATGGCAGAGGATTACCGCTTTGCCAGTCAACAATCTGCCCCTGGTCTGGCGCAATCGGGAAAACAATATTATTCTGCTCCTGAGACCAACTGGCGTTCACCGGTAATTTTGCTGTCTCAGAAAAATTAGCATCAATAGGCGATGCGCCGTTCTCATGAATCAAACCATCGGAAGTTAAAGCTAATCCTTTGACTGTGACCTGCCGAAGTGGCGTATATTCTCCGTCTGGCTCAACCGTATAGACAATACTAGATTCCTTGAGCAAATAACCGTATTGGCCGCTATTTGTCAGCGTTTTTTGTCCACACCCACCCATGTACATGCGGGAATTAACAGACATGGCGACCAAAGGTTGACCGCTAAGGTTTCGCTGCACGCTCACTTGTTGTCCGTAACGGATAATACCTATCGATGCATTATTCTGTTTCATAAGCGGCACGATCTGGTCTTTTACCCAATTTTCCACGCCCGCACTGTAATCCGTCCGCTGCTTATCCCCGTTCATCGTGACGGGTGCATCATAGTCGCCATTATCGTTGACCAGGTGCCAGATGCTGCCGCCGACCGACACCGCAGAAGCCGACATGGTGCTGCCGTTGAAAGAGGCCTTGAGCAGCTCCCATTGCGTATCGCCCGCGTCAGGTAGCACCCAGTTGGCAGGCAGGTAATACGCATTTTGCTTTTGCTGATAAATAGCATACAACATATAAATGGTATTGTTATTGACGTTGGTACCCAGATACTCATAGTGTCCATCGGGGTAAACAACCAGCGTGCCAAACACTTCTGACTTGGTGGGCGTGCCGCCGGAGGGATTGGCGATTTTTACATCCTGCACAAACGTAAAGATGCCCATGGAAACCCCCGCCCCCGAGGATTTCATCTGTGTGGCCATCGCCTTGGAAATAGAGGACAGATAATTCGATAAATAGGCGGAAACGGCGTTTTGGGCATCCGTAGAACTAGCAAAAGTGGCATCCAGCGAAGAGCTGTAGGGAACCAGGTTAAACAGGGATGGTTGCGATACTGGCGCACCGCTGACATTCTGGTTCTCGCCGCCGTTGTAGCTGGCGATGGGGCCGATCGTGGCGGATGCCTGCGTACTCGTTCCAGAGGCCGTTTCCGTGGCGACCAGGGCCTCCGAGTTGTTCTGCTGGATGATCGCGCCATGCGCCGACATACAGGCCAACCCCAAAGAGACCGCCATAGCACTCACAAAAGAGACCCTGAACCCAGCAGTATGAAGCGGATACGGACGCATATGCCACCTTAATAAAAAAAGCCATAATATAGTAGGCATAATAAGCAATAAATGCATCATAGACAATAGTTTAAGTAGAAATAATGATTTTTTGGCGTGGAATAATGGCAGAAATGCCAGTAAACAGGCTGTTTTTTGAATGATAAGTGGCAAAAATGTGGATACCATCAAGAGAAATCAGGAAATACATAAAATACTACAAACGCAAAAAAATAGTGTACAATACCCATCAGCATCACATTGCAATGCAGGAGAATATCATGGAGAACAGAAGCATCCGCTTCAAACGGAAGGTCCTGGCCGAATTGGGCGGTTTCGATTCGGCGGATGACAATCGGCTGCGAACCATCGTCAACCGCCTGAATTTGGGGGAGCCGGTACATCCACGCGCGAATGAATATACGGGTGCTGACGCGCGCGCCATTCGCGCAGAGCCGGGCACCCCGAATCCCTTACCCAATCTGCCCTCCCCGGAAATTATGGCCTGCTTTTTTACCAAGGGCGGGGTGGGTAAAACCACGATATGCGCTAACCTGGGCTTGGCCCTGGCTATGGCCGGGAATCGGGTACTGTTGATAGACAGCGATCCGCAAGCCTCCCTCAGCATGATGTTCGGTGTGGATATCGAAGCGGAAATCACTACGCTGGGCGACGTCGTGGACGAACTGATTCAGCACAACCGCTGGATGGATTTGAGTCAGGCCACCACGCATCCTATTGATGGCGTTGATCTCGACATCATTCCCTCAGACCCGCGCCTGGTCCGCACGGAAATGCTGATGATCCAGACCCCCTACCGGGAAAGGGTGATCGAGCGGATTTTTGAGCATAACAAGACGTTTTTGAGTGGGTATGATTTCATCCTCATCGACACCGGACCCTCCGTGACCGCATTAAGCTTTGCCCTGCTCGCCGCATCAGACCATGTGCTGGCGGTGGTCGAGCTGGCAGGTATGGCGATCAAGGCGATGAACAATCTTTTCAATGTCACCGCCGAACTGGAGCAAGGGACACAGCGACAGGTTCCGATCACGTTTGTACCTAACGGCCTGCACGGCGGCAAACACTACACGGCGCATACGCTGGAGGTTATCCGCAGCGCGGCAGAAGGGAAAAAGATGGTGCGAACCACCAACACAGTCATTCCGGAATATATAGGCCTCGCCCGCCACGCCAATCCCTCACAGCAAAGAACGCTGATGGAAATGGAGCCGGGATCCCCCGCCGCAAAGAAAATCATCGAACTCGCCAACGAAATCGAAATACTCTCGATGCGCGATAAAGGCGTACTCAACCCGGTACGCGGAGGCGAAAGCCAATGACAACACCACCACGCAAGTCCATGGGGATGATGTCCCCGGCCAAACCGATTGTAGACAAAGAGCAGGTCAGCAAGGATGTAGCCGCCTTACCCGTTTTTCCCTATGAAGGCGAGCGGTCACCAGCACGCACGACCAGCGATACCAACGACCAAGGCGTCGAACGGATAAAAGTCAGCGACATTATCGAAAACCCCTACAATCCCAGGACCAGCTATCTGGAAAAAGAAGTGCTGGCGATGGCCGAATCTTTGCGCAAAAACGGGCTGATGAACCCGCTGCATGTCGCGGCGCCTACCAGCACGGAAGAACACTACCTGCTGATCGCCGGGCACACGCGCCTGAAAGCCATCCGCTTATATCTCCAGGAAGATCCCCGCTTCGACACAGTACAAGTCATCGTTCACCGGCATATGAGCGCCAGGCAGATTGCGGTCATGGCCTTTGAGGAAAATGCTGCCAGAGCACAGCAAAGACCGGTGGATCTGGGGCTGTACTGGGCGAAACTGCTGGAGAAAGGCGTGTTTGCCACGGCAGCAGAAATCGCCGGCGCCCATGAAACCACCGAAACCAAGGTGTCCAGAATGCTCACATTCAGCAAATTAAATGGAGAAGCTCTGAAAATCATACTCGACAATCCCGATACATTTTCCCATTTTCATGCGATTTTTATATTGAATATCGAAAAGAAGCACGGGAAAGAAGCTGCAAAAGACTTTGCTGAACGCATTGCAAAAGAGAATTTGAGCGTAAGAGAGGCAGAAAAATTAGCCAAAAACCTAAAAATAGGGGATGATAAACGCCGAGGAATCGCGCCAGGCACGAGAGAGATCATCCGGTTCTCGGAGAGTGCGATAAAAGGCTCAGCCATCATCCGTGATGACGGTGAGTTCAAGCTGAACCTCTCCGGACTGACAAGCGAAGAACAGGCGATGCTGGTCAAGGGGTTGAAGGAGTTTTTGGGTGGCAAAAGGAAATCATTTTAACGGTAAAACAAAGGGTTGCGACGTAGCAAGTCGAGGGAAAACTACAGAAAGAAAATTGCGCGAACGAAAGCCAAGAAAATTGCTGACGACACTCTCTGTCGCCGGCATGATTTTCATCACTATTCCCACTGCATCGGCTGCCCAAACAAGCATTACACCATCAGCACTCTGGTCCAGCCTCAGCCGTTCGCTCCATATCACGACAGGGCCACAGAATTACAAACGGGTCATTTATGTTTTTTTCGACCCGAATTGCATCTATTGTCCGCGTTCTGGCAGGTCGCCGACCCCGTACAAAAAGCCTTGCACCTGGATATAAGGTGGGTCCCCGTAGCTTTTTTGAAAGCAAACAGCATGGCAAAGGATGCCGCCATACTGATGGCACCCAATTCGGCCCAGGCATTTGAGTATAACGAGACACACTTCCATCAAAGCGCTGAGGAAGGCGGCATCCAAGGAGAAGCCACAGCACCCACAGGGCTGATTCATGCCGTGCTGGCAAACAATGAAATGATGGAAACTGTACTAAAAAACCGTGGAACACCCACTATCGTCTATAAAATCGATGGTAAAATTAAGGTGCAGCGAGGACTTCCAAGCAGCCAAAGCGCCATTTACACCATACTCACAGGAAAATAGAACCGCGAACAAGCACTTGCTCTGCCGCAAGAATGTTTTTCACCAAAAGGTAGCCACTACTGTCACAGGAGAGAGAGGCATCGGGCCATAAAGGCTGAAGCTACCCCACTGCCCTGCAGTCGCCTCTAAAAAAAACGCATGAAGCAAAAGAAAATCTACGGTTTGGCAGCAACCCTCATGGTTGCGATCGGTATTCCCGTTTTGGGATACGCAGCGGTCAACGACCTACAGGCATCGAATGCCACCACGCTAAAACCGGGAACATCCGCACAAGAAGCGGAGGCCCAAAAGCTGGTAAACCAATTGACGCACGATAATGTCACCGTGCTAAAAACCTATCAGACGCCGAGCGGCATGATCGCCGTCGAGGGTGAAGGCAAGAATCTGGACCCCAAAGGCAAGCACCCCCGCACCCTGGTATGGATGACACCAGACGGGAAGGCCCTCATCCCTGTCCCGGCCCCGCTGATCTCTGCGAACCGGGTGAACTATACAGAGAAAGCCCTGATCGCCATGGGCATCATGCGCAAACCAGAACCAGCATCCAAAGTTGCACAGCAGATTGCGCATCAGGCCCGCACGTTTACCATCGGGAAAAGCGGCCCCGTGATCGACGCTTTCCTAGACCCGAATTGCATTTTTTGTCACAAATTTTATGAACACGCCATACCTGCTATCGACAAGGGCAAACTACGTATGCGCGTCACCCTGGTGGGCTTTCTGAAGCCCAGTAGCGCACCCAAGGCAACCGCCATTCTGGCCAGCAAAGACCCCGCGAAGGCTATGGCCTACAATGAACGGCATTTCAATGTCCCCGAAGAAGAAGGCGGCATTCACCCGCTCAATAAAAGCGACCCGCGCATCACCGCCACCGTCGGTGCCAACACGGCTATCCTTACCCACACAGGGGAAACCGCCACACCAACAATCCTGTTTTGCAAAAAAGACGGGGGCCTGGCTATGATTCACGGTGCGCCACGAAACCTGGACGGATTCATCCGTCACCTGAGCCAGAGTCGATACACCATCAATCCAGACGGGAACTGCTCCCCCACAAAATAACACCCAAAGCCCGCGCAAGGTGGGCTTTCAATCGCAATAAAAACAAAGACTTTCGACGTCGCAAGTTCGTGGCGCTCATCACCTGGAAGATGGGTGGTGCGATTCATAGGTCATGCGGGCATTTTTATAGATGTGGCGCCAATGACCATGGTAATAACGCACCGTATCACAAAGGTCATCCCCTACGCCGGGTCCATAGAAGTCCACCACACACGTTGAAGCCGGTATAAAACCTTGTCCATCTTCAGTCATCCAACCGTATTCTGTTTTACCGTGCAGCGTATAAACAATCTCCATCAATCCCTTTGGCCCGGGCATAAGCCGCCGCACCTTTGCGTGACCGTGTGAATAAGCCGAAACCAAAATGCGCGCAGCTTGCATGCCAGCCATACCTGCACCACTGGCGAAAGCTCCCACAGAAAAGAGCGCCACAGAGAAAAGCAAAATAAATCTCAACATAGAACACCTCGCGCGGCAATTACCACCAGAAAAGAGTACCACAAAAAAACCCCCAGACGCCGAAGCGCATGGGGGATATCGAGAGGAAAGTGTTTAGTGCAAGACAACGCGTCCATCCGTTATCGCCTGAACGTCATGCAAGAATTGTTAACGGACAAAAAAGTATCATCCCGGACAAAATAGTTTCATCCTGAACAAAAAAGTATCATCCTCGACAAAAAAGTATCATCCTGCATTTTCAGCTTTGGAGTGAAGGTGTATGCTGATCCACAGATCACCAGGTTGGGGATACCTACTATGGCTCGTTGGCGTTACGAGTTTGATGAAGGCAAAATCGCGCGCTTCCAGAAAGAAGGGCGAGGGCAAGGCCGCGGTACAAGTTACAAGCCGTGGCTGACCATACAGGATGTGGCCTCCCATGGCCGCTCACATCGAATTGCCGGAATCAAGACCGGCCGCGTACACCACTTCCTCTCCGACATTGAGCGAGATACTTTTTACCAGTTTGACTGGGCGGATACCGTTACGGACATCCGCGAGCAGTATCCCCTCGACCGTGAATACACCCGCCGTATTGCCGCGGATCTCGAGATAAGGCATCCGCGAGACGCCGCTACGGAAATAGTTATGACTACGGATTTTTTGGTCGATATCGCTTATGAAGGGAAGCTGAGGCAGTTGGCCCGTGCCGTCAAGCCCGCCAGCGAACTCGAGAAACCTCGCATCATCGATAAGTTGGAAATCGAACGGCGCTATTGGGTACAGCAGGGCGTGGACTGGGGAATCATCACTGAGCGAGATATCCCCGAAGCAATAGTCACCAACATTGCATGGCTACATCCCTATATTACACTTGACCAATTGACCGCGCCTTACGAAGGTTACTATCAAGAAAAGGCACGCCTGCTGTTGCGGGCACTCCCGTCCCATCCCGCAACCACCTTGAGGCAATTCTGTCTGGCCATGGACCAGCAACTTGCTATGCATGTGGGCGACAGTCTCCTGCTTATCCGTCACCTCTTGGCACGGAAGGCGATTTCCTGTCCCATGGATACGGCTATTACGGACACCTGGCCATTGCGTCAATTTCAGGTGCCCACGGATGAATCCAGGAGGGCCAGCGGATGAAGGATTTGTCTGTGAATCTTTTGCTGGAGTTTCCAGAGGAACACCGAGTTGAGCGTGTGCTCTGGATTGATCCAGGAATGCGGGGTCTATATGCCATCGACATTCGCGATGCCAATGCTCTGCCAGAATTCTACCAAGCGGAAGAAATAGAGAAGATGCGCGATGCCGGCGAGTGGCGTGTGGTTGAGAATGACCCATGGCTACTCGCACTGGCGGATGAAAACATATCAGAGGTCTACCGAGACAAACGCGACTCCGCTTGGGAGACGATTCGTCCGCTGATTTTTGATCAACCGGCCATTTTCGATGCCATTGCCCGTAGTGAAGCGGTTAAAAGAGGCATGGAAGAATCTGGAGTAACCAAGCAAACGATTTACCGTTTTTTGCGCCGGTATTGGCAGCGCGGCATGACACCCAACGCTCTACTGCCTGATTATGCGCGGTGTGGTGGGCTGGGCAAAGACAAGTCCGTTTCTGAAAAAAAACGCGGGCGCATTCCTGATCGAGATGATCTGGGCGTCAACGTGACGTCAGAGATGCGGCAGCTATTTCGTGCTGTTGCCACAAAGAAGTTCATCACCAATAGTCAGTTGGATTTTCGGGGTGCCTACGACGAGCTGATTGCCGATAATTTTTGCGAACGCGTCATCAACGAACACACCGGCCAGCAGGAACTGGTTCCGCAAAAAGATATTCCCAGCTTGCGGCAATTCCGCTACTGGTATGAGAAGGATAACGACGTCTTCCGTCTGGATCGTATACGCCGCACCCCCAGAGTATATGACAAGGATATGCGGGCAATCCTGGGATCCTCCACGGCCGAAACCGTTGGCCCGGCATCGCGTTATCAGATTGATGCCACCATCGCGGACGTATACCTGGTTTCCAGATACGACCGCACCATGATCGTGGGGCGACCCGTACTCTATATCTTGATAGACGTTTTCAGCAGAATGATTACGGGCGTATACGTGGGCCTGGAAGGTCCGTCCTGGGTCAGCGCGATGATGGCGCTGACGAACGCCGTAACGTCAAAAGTGGCCTATTGCCGTCAGTTCGGTGTTGATATTCAGGACGCGGATTGGCCGTGTCAGGCCATGCCCGACGTCTTGCTGGGCGATAAGGGAGAAATTGCGGGCAAGACCATAGAGACGCTCATCAAGAATTATCAGGTGCACGTCGAGAATGCCGCACCGTACCATGCGGACTGGAAAGGCATCGTGGAACAGCGGTTTCGTTTGCTTCCCGCGCGTTTCAAGGCCTTTACGCCGGGCTTTGTTGCTCCGGATTACCAAGAGCGCGGCGCCAGGGACTACCGCCTCGACGCGACTCTCGATATAGACCAGTTCACCCGCATCATTCTCTACTGCATCCTGTATTACAACAATCAGCACCCGCTCAGTGAATATGAAAAGTCACCGGATATGATCGCCGACCGGGTACCGGAAATTCCTTGCGAGTTGTGGGAGTGGGGTGTTGCCCATCGTAGTGGCAGCTTACGCGCATTCGCGCCGGAAAAAGTCCAGTTGAGCTTGATGCCGAGCGACGATGCGACCGTCACCGCTACAGGAATCCGCTATGCGACCTGCTTTTACACCTGTGAAAAAGCGATGGAAGAGCACTGGTTCGAACGCGCACGCCAAAAGGGACGCTGGAAAGTTCGAATCTCCTATGATCCTCGCCACATGGACGAGATTTATCTGCACGAAGACGTCAAGCGCGGGAAATTTATCCCCTGCACGCTCACAGAGAAAAGCCGTCATCATCGGGGTCGAATGCTATGGGAAATTCTTCAGGTAAATGGCGAAGAGAGGCGAAGCCAAAGGAATCATGAGCCGCAAGCCCTTCGTGGCCGCATCAACTTGAATGAAAAAATTAAGGGGATCGTGAATGAGGCGGAAGCCATGCGATCGGAAGCACCCCCACCCTCTGGCAGCGCGCGTCAGCGGATAGGAAACATCCGCGAAAATCGTAGCAAGGAGAGTCAGGAAAACAGAAAGCGGGAGGCTTTCAGGATGCTTCCTCCCGGTGAGGAAGCGCCGGGAACTGCGGCAGTCCTGCCTTTTCCCAAAACAAAAGAGACCGACGATTATCGTCTCCCCGGGATAGCGGATATTATGCGCGGGCAACGGGAGGATCAGGGCGATGACGACCACGGCGGATGAGGACCTCACGTTGCCCGAATATCGGGATAACCCCTTTATCGCGAAATTGCCGCCTCCCATGTCCACGCATGATGCCTTGCTGGCCATGGCGGCTCCACCCACCTTCAACGCGGCGGAGCGCGATTATCCCGCGCATCTGCGCGCCCATTGCATCTCGCGGCTTAAAGGCTATTTTGAGCCGCTGGAAACCCACCTCAGCCTGGAAGCAAAATTTGGCCTTCTGATCCGTCAAGGTTATCTGTGTCGCAACCCCACCACGGCTGACTATACCCGCCGCGTCCGGGAAGGCGCTACCCGGGTATTTGAAAAGGATCTCATGGCCGGCGGACGTTCTGTCCGGTCAACCGCGAGCAGTTTTGCGCTGATTGGATGTTCCGGCATTGGCAAAAGCTACGGCATGGCCAGAATATTGGAGTTATATCCGCAAAAAATTCACCATGCCGAGCCCCGCAGTCTCGACCAAGTGGTTTGGCTCAAGCTGGATAGTCCGCACAAAGGGTCGCCCAAGCAGCTTTGCATCAGCTTCTTTCGGAGCATGGATGACTTGTTGGGCACGCGTTATAGCGCGCAATTTGGGAGTAGCCGGCGATCTGTCGATGAGATGATGGTGCATATGGCGCATGTCGCGAACCTGCACGCATTGGGTGTGCTGATTGTCGATGAAATCCAGCACATTCGGGAAGCGCCAGGTACTGGGGCCGAAGCGCTGCTGAACTTCCTCGTGACCCTGGTGAATACCATTGGTATCCCGGTGATCCTCATCGGCACGATGGGCGCGCTGCCCCTGTTGCAGGGAGACTTCCGGCAGGCACGTCGCGCGAGCGGTCTGGGAAGTCTGGTTTGGGAGCGCATGGAGAACGAGCCGACCTGGAATTATTTTGTCGAGCGAATGTGGACCTACCAGTGGACGCGGGAGATATCGCCGCTCACCGACGAAGTCCGTCAGGTGTTATATGAAGAGAGCCAAGGGATTGTGGACGTGTTGATCAATCTCTTCATGATGGCGCAGCTGCGCGCCATTCAGCTCGGGGTTCTGAACCGTCGCCCTGAACGTATCGACGCTGGTCTGCTGCGACAGGTGGCTAGTGAGCACATGCGGCTTATCGCGCCCATGATCAATGCGTTGAAACGTGGGGATCGCGAGGCGATCGCACAATATGATGACATCCGCCCCATGCAGGACCAGGTTCTGCAGGTGTTCAGCGACGCGCTGAGTTGCATGCCAGGGCAACCTGTCCTCGCCACCCGCTCTCCGGTGGCTTCGGCCATGACCGAAAAGGCGGCAAGCACGAATCTGGATGTGCGCGGCATCCTTTTGCCTATTTTGGAACAGCTCGGGTTGGCTGGGGACATCGCGGAAATCCTGGTGGCGGAAGCCGAAACAGAGCATCCGGGCCTGTCTGCGCTAGATCTCGTGGGCATTATTACGGCTAAATTACGTGATCGCGTACCCGCCAATCCCTCTAAGAAACCGCGCAAGTCGACTACAAGCGCTACTAAAACCGCGAAAACACCACTTCCCGTGGATGCGCAGGACCTCCGGACGATCATCTCGGCCAAAAAAGAGGGCGTATCCGCTTACGATGCATTGCTTGCGGCGGGCGCCGTTAAACCGCCGATGGCCGATCTAGCGAGCTGAAAAAGCCACCCGTGTTGGCCTATTTCCCGGAAATTTATCCCGACGAACTGTTATACAGCGCGCTTGCGCGTTATCATCGCCACGTTTGTTCCAGAAGCCCGAAACACACCCTGTATGATCTCTTTGGTGAAACCGGGGTGCGGGCGACGGTGGGCTTGCAAAGCCATGTGGCGGCGTTGAGCCAAAGAATACCGGCCGATCGCGGACTCAGTCCGGAAAGACTGACCAGGGATTTCACCCTCTACCGTTATTACACGGCATTCGAGCCGAAGTCAGTGGGACAATCCGTACTGGCGTCATTAGTGGACGGCCCGGCGGATGCCGTGCATGTGCGTCTGGGTATTGCGGCGAGCGCGATTTCGGCTCCGGCATACTTACGGTATTGTCCCATCTGCCTTGGCGAGATGTTGAGCCGCTATGGAGAAGGATATTGGAGGCGCAGCCATCAACTCCCCGGCGTTCTGGTTTGTCCGGATCATGGCGCGGCCCTGGCGGACAGTGCGGTCTCTCAAGGTGCCGGCAACCAGCACGAATTCATCGCCGCGGATCAAAAGAACTGTTCGCCGGTGGCGGTACTCCCTTCTTGGGCGAGTAGCCCGCGCCAAGTGACGCTGTTGCAAGAGATCGCCAAGCGGAGCGCGGCGTTGCTCGATCATCCGCCAGTGCGCTCCCGCTTTCGTGATTGGGGTGCGTATTATCGGAGCGCAGTGATTGATCGCGGCTTCGGCAAAGGCAAGGAGAATGTCGCTCAGAACCTTCTCAGGGAAGCAATTTTAAGCCTGCTTGAACCAGTAATCGACCTTATCCCCGGTGGTCTCGGCGGCGATTGGCCTACGGCCATGGTACGGAAACACAGAAAGGCATTTCATCCGTTGCGGCATGTTCTATTCCAGATTTTTCTGGACAAACGGTCGCCGCAACGGCGGACGGCACTCCCCTTCGGCAAGGGACCGTGGCCCTGCTTCAATCGTCTGGCAGACCACTATGGGCAGAATGTGATCCACGAGATCGCTGTTCGCCATGATCAGGATCGGGTGATTGGTCGATTTTCCTGCGCCTGCGGATTTGTGTACAGTCGGGAGATGGGATCAAGGAGTTCGCCGCGCATTTTGGACTTTGGCCCCCTACTGGATGATCAAATCCGGCAGAAGGTGGCGGAGGGCCTGGGACTCAGGGCGGTAGCCAAATATCTTGCCATTGATCCAGGGACGGTGAGATTACACGCCTCCCGACGCGGGTTGAATGTGCCCTGGAAGCCCTTAGCCGTGCAACATTCCCGAACATCGGTGCCAGACCGGGATGCCATAAGAGCACGGTGGTTGGACATGCAGCAGAATTACGCTGATTTATCACGTCGGCGACTGGCACTCCTGCTACCCAAAGAACACTCATGGTTGTACCGCCATGACAGGGAGTGGCTGGAGCAACATTCACCAACGGCACTGCACAAGAAATGGTCTGATCAGCGTGTGGACTGGGAGACATTGGATCGTAGCATGGCGGCCCAACTTCGTAAGGCTGCGCGGGAAATCACTCGGGAGGTTCCGCCGCAACGCGTTACTCAGGCTGCTTTGGAGCGCAAGTTGGGGCGGCCACTCCGGATGTCAGAACGACAGGTAAAACTGCCTAAAAGTATCGGCGTGCTTGGCGAGGTCATGGAAACTACCGATGCGTTTCGGTTGCGTCGCATTGTCTGGGCTACTGCAGAATTGCATCGCCAGGCGTTGCCTGTGCGATCGTGGCGGGTACGCCGCTTAGCAGGGCTGCCTTTGATAGCTTCACCGAGCGTAGAAACCGCCTTGGCCGCCTTGGAAATAATGGCTGGATCCTCTGAGGTATAAATTGATCAGAATAGACGTATTGCGCAAAGTGCCTGAAGATTTGACGCTACACTGGCTGGCCGGAGTCGAACAAGACGATAAAAAAGGGTGGCAGGTCCGTATAGTCACCCGCGGCGTGTCGTCAGGCGAATTTGCCATGTGGCGCGTACCTATTGGGCTGTTCCCGGTGCTGGCACTCGGCTATAGCTTCTCCGACGGTAGATTGCTCCCAATAACCTACGGCGAATATTCGGAAGTGATTATTCCCAATCTGGCGGCAGGAGAGGAACTCAACTCGTCTGACATTCCGCCAGAATTATATTCGTTTGAAGGCAAATCACAGGGGGTGCAGCGACTCTTGCGTTATCGAGTGGATCAGGTGGAGTATTTGGTCCCGACCATGGAGCTCATCCGTAGCCTGTTCCTGCATAATAAAACGCTTGCCAATCATATTATGCAGCCTGGGGGCATCATGACACTCTTCAGGCCGGTCGAACCTGGGTTTCATCCTCGTCTGCAGCTCGATTATACCCAGCAAATGCCAGTGAGATCACTCAAGAGGCCATTTATCTTGGAATTTTCTTGGCTGGCGGTGGATCCTGATGGGCAACGCGCCTGGGACAGTGTCTACGAACGGACATTCAAACAAAAGTATATGACCTTTGATCCTCCTGATCTGCATGACTGTGGAATTAAGTTTCGTGGAGTGCGGAAAGGAAATCAGTGGCTTGTCTTAGAAATCTCCGAGTTCACGGGGAAAAGGGTACCCTGTGATGTTTTGTATTTTTCTCATCCGTCGCTGGGGAAAACGATTACGGTGCGGATGCCAAAAAGTCAGCCTAAAAGGCGTGGACCAGACGGTGGGTCGTCATCAGGTGACGTTCCTGTCATAGACACGGTAGGTTCGGGAAGTAGGACGGATGTTCATCAGCCAGCCCTGCCGATATTGACCAGAACCAGCATTTTCGACCGGGAAATCGAAGTGCGTCGGGTGGATAAAAAGGATCGGATACGTGTTATCAGGCGTAGAAACAAGGGCGCCGCGGGCACCAGTGAAAATGAGGGAAGGACCGGAAAATATCGGGGAAGTGGAAAAACGCCACCGCCTAAAGTGAGCGTTTCCCCTGAGTCTCTGCACGACGATCTCCTGCCCATGGAGTTTCAGGTGCTTGCGGTCGAGAAAGGTGAAGGTACGGACGATCTAAGGCGATTGATGCAGGTGATCCGTACCATGGCGAACGGGTTAATAGATGTCCGTGTTTTGACGGCGCTGTGCCGGCTTGAAACCGGGCAGGCCTTTTCCATGGTCGGAAGGCGCCAAAGATTATGCCTGGTTGCCGTATTTTTCCAGAAAAAGACGTTCCCGGTGGTGTTGCTGGATGTGGAGCATAGTAACAAAATGGCTTTGTCTACGCTGTTGCTGCGATTCAAGGGTAGTATCGGGCTTCGAGATATCGAAAACCATATCCTGTTGATTCTTCACCGGCTGGATTGTCGGGGAGGACGTTGGGACGTTACGGAGAATGAAGGTGACCAGCTTGCTCATTATGAGCGGCTGCGGAAGGTGATGAGACCTGATCCGGGAGGTAATGAGCAGCAACAGAATGGCGTTTGGGCGGAAAAACTGAGGAAAAAGCTCTTTGAGGTTCCCGGCAGATTGGACATCACAGGGGAGTCATGGTCCGATTGCGTGGTGATTTTGAAGTGATCTTATCGGCCAGAAGCGGACTCTCATCCTTCACCACAACCCAATGTAGCGGGGAATTGGTACTGTAACCTTGTAGTACCGTCAACTAGGCCTACGCTTTCCGGTTTGGCTGAGTTGCTGTAGGCGAGGTAGCAGAGAGAGTGCACCGTGTCGGCGGGTGTGGCGTTCGGCATGATAGGAAATTGCCGCGACTTGGGGGTGCTTGCTGCGCACCGCGATATCGGTGAGAAACAGGTAGAGGATGCTGGCGCCAAAACGCCAGGAGCGTTCCACCGCCCTGATATGCTGGCGAATGCGACACAGCGAGGCTTCCGCGCTGCGTCGACCCTGGCGGGCTTCGGCCCAGGCTTCCACCGCGCAAATGAAGTCCTGCCAGGGTTGCAGTCGATGGGCGGCGTTGACCCGCAGAATGATTTCACAACGGCGCAGGGTGTCGGCGCTGTCGTCGGTCCAGATGCCCATGGTGGCGCGCATCACCTTGATGAACAGCCACATGTAGAGGTTACGGTCGGGTGAGACAAGGCTTTCGGCGCGGTCGAAACGCGCTAAACCGCTCGGAATATCATTTTGCAGGATATCGATGAGTCCGAGGTACCCCAATGCGGCAGCCTGTGGTCTTACTCCCGTCACCAGCTGCATTTGAGCAACCCACGCCTCCCGCCAATGGTCGAGGCAGCTCCGTAGATAGGACTGTGCCGCGGACAGATGGTTTCGGTAGAACTCGGTCCACCCCAGGGCATAATGACCGATGGCGATGACGGCTTCTGGTGGAACCTCGTCGTACGGCGTATCGATGATCCTGCTGGCGGCGAGCATGGCCTCCCGACTGCTATACTGGGAGCTCACCGTCGTCCATTGTCCGTAGCGCAGTCCCAAAAGTGGCCACCCCCGACGGCCGAGGGTTTCGCCGAGTTTCTCGAGTGCACTGGCATCGGACAAAACCCGCTCCGAGCTATAGCCATAGAGTGCCCGGGTGGCGAGATAGTGATCGCAGAGGGGGGCATAGCGCTCTGCAGTAGCGTTCTCGAGGCATGTAAGTGCTTTTTCACTGTTGGCCAACGCCTCGCGATAAGCGGCTAACTCCAGCGCGGTACGACTGGCGCGGGCAAA
The DNA here is from genome assembly GCF_002847505.1 of Acidithiobacillus marinus. Lineage (GTDB taxonomy): Bacteria > Pseudomonadota > Gammaproteobacteria > Acidithiobacillales > Acidithiobacillaceae > Acidithiobacillus > Acidithiobacillus marinus. The sequence continues at coordinate 19,511 of NZ_MXAV01000053.1, read as the reverse complement.
GAAGCGGCCCGCCGAAAGCGCGTCGCCACCGTCCAAAAAGTGCTGGGCGATGAGGGCCGGGCTGTGCGCGGCCTGATGGCTCAGGTGTTGCGCCCAGCGCAGATGCATCCTCTGCATCTGCCCCGGATGCATGCGTCTGCGGCTTGCAGAGTGCAGAAGGTCATGACGGAAGCTCCAGGTCTCGCCCGCTTTCTCCAGGATTCCCCGCGACCGCAGTTGTTCGAGCTGGCGCTCCGCTTGTTGCTCGCTGATCTGCTCTGACAGCTGTACAACATCGCTGCTGGTCAGTCCATTCCCGATGATGGTGGCGGCCTCCAGGGTGTCCAGGCAGTCGCGATTCCGCTCGATTTGTGCCTGTAAAATAACCTCCAGGGCACCAGAATGGGTCTGCAGATCCTCGCGTAGGAAGTGGTCATGGTTGCGCGCGATACTATCGAGATAGAGGGGGATGCCGGTACTGGCGCGATAGAAGGCTTGCAGTTGATCGGTCGGAATCACCACGGGCAGTAGCTTCTGCAGCAGCCGGATCCCTTCCTGGTCTGGAAGGGGATGCAATGGAAAAGTGGCGGTGGGATCAGCGAACCCCGGTAGCGGACCGCGGCTATTGATCAGCATGAGTACCGGGAGATGGGGCAAACGCTGAATATAACGCTCCGCCAAGGCGATGGAGCTGGCATCTGCCCAATGCAGATCTTCGACGACGACGATATGGGGGCCGGGAGAGATCTGCGCGAGCAATTGCAAAGCGCTCTCTTCGAGCAGGTGACGAAACTCCTGCAAGATAGGCTGGGTGTCGTCTGGCTCGGTGGAAACCTCCAACCAGTGAAACCAGATGCGCAAAAGGAGAGGGTCTTGTTCGCCCAAAGTCTGTAAATGTTGCCGTAGCACCCGCTGCGCTACTGATTTTTCCAGGCCGTCGAGTCGGAGCAGGCGTCGCAGAGTTTGGGCCATTGGGTACAGAGGTTGGTTGCGATGGGCAGCACTTGTCTGGTAGCGGATGATCGGAACCTGTCCCCAAAAAGGTTGCAGTACCTGTTGGAACAGCCAGGTTTTCCCGATCCCAGGCGGTCCCACGACCCACAGGCACTCTCCAGGATGGCCATCGAGGACCGCCCGTATCCTGCGCACGAGCTCCTGGTGGATTTTGCCGTGGGCGATAGGGGCGTTGAGATCAGGTGAAGTGTCCTCGGTGCAGGTACAGAGATACAAGGCGGTGCTGTCCTGGTCCAGTGTCTGGAAGACAAAGGGGGGGCATGGATTTGGGAGCAAGACATACGCCGCCTGACCCAGGATCATACGCGCCCCTGCCGGGAGGTTTCGGGCGCTTTGCCGCAACGAACGAAACAGGTGTCCCACGGGTTCGCCGGTGTTGTTGTGAAGAATCCGACCATAATCAATGAGGAACACGGCGTCGTCTTCCTCGGGTCGGGCTTCGTGAAGTGCCGCCATCGCTCGGACGGCAGCGAGCGGTCCCTCCGCAGCCACATTTTCACCATCGAAAATCAGTTCCAGCACGCCGTCACCAGTAACACGGTCGCGTGCCGAGACCTGTCCGGCAATTTGATGCGCTACCGCGTGGTATTTTTGTATATGCGCTTGGATTTCTTCGTCCGAAGCTCTTTCCCAGCCTGGTCCAGGGAAGATGGCAAGTACGGTGATGGCGATGCTACCCGGGATGTCGGCGTCGATCTTCGGGGCTATGCTGGTCGTCCGTAGGGCCTGCAGTTCTCTGTAGAACGAGTTCAGCGTCGCATTGGGTTTTTCGCCGCGCATCGTGGCCTTGGCGTTCCGGAACTGTTCGAAAACGTACAGGGCCTGCTGTGTTTGATCTGCATCCGCCAGGATCTGCATCAGGCGCAGATGGGGAAGGTCGAGGAGCGGGCAGTCCTGCGTCCAGCGTGTGGCCCAGTCCAACGCCACTTCCGAATTGGCGGCGGCCAAATGATGATCGACGAGTGCCTGATAGATCTGTTGAAGACGATCTTTGGCAAGACCGCGTAGCTTCCCGGCCCAGATCGTGAAAGGGCTGCCGTCATTAACCTCTTCGCTGGCAAGAAATTCTCCGCGATACAGCGCGATGGCCCGGGTGCAAGATTCGACATCCTGGAGGTCAGCGGCCAAAAACTGAGGCAGATCGATTGCTTGCTGCTCGCCCTGCCGCCATTCGAGCCAGTCGCCCTTGTGCAGAAAGGGAGAGTTTTTCGCGGGAAGGGTCCGCGCGAGTTGGAAGATGGCTTGCCGGAGCTGGTTGCGCGCCTGTGTGTCGGATTCTGTCGAGCAAAGCTGCGTTGCCAGCTCTGCCCTATGGATACGACCAGGGTGCAGGCAGAGATAGGCGAGGAGCCGTCGCGCCGTACGGTGCGGTAATGGTAGGGAACGCGCCTGCCAACGTAGCTCCATGTCTCCCAAAAGGCGAATTGTTAGCACCGCTTTGTTCGCTGGCACTCAGGCGGCTCCCGATATTTCATATAATGACATGTATAGTAATGAATTTTTTCATAACGGTCAAAAAACGCAATTAATGTATCTGTTTTGTTACAATCCGCTCAAATTTATTTGCCGCCACTACCACTGCAAGATGTTGCTCAGGAGAAAAAGAAACATGAACGCAACCTACCGTTTAATTTTTAACCGTGCCCTCGGCTGCCTGCAGGTCGCCTCGGAGTTGGCCAAGACCGGCGGGGGCGCTGCCGGAGGGGTGGTCGGTGCGGGGGTGCGAGGTGCTCCGGCGGTGGATAAGGATCAGGTGCCGGCCCTGGGCCTGCTCCTGCGACAGATTCGGGCCGTATTGCAGCCGGCGGTACCCCTTTTGATGGTGGGGGCGGGCGTGTTGGCTCCCGGTCTTACCGACGCGGCGACCGCAAAATACATCAGCAGCAGTATCAGCAACCTCACCATTACCGGCAGTGGCACGAGTCAGGTCAGATTGATACCGGGCGGGACCATCTCCGGAACGCTGGCCAACCAGGGCACCATTAGTGGGGCTTCGGCAGCCGTCAGCCAAGTTTCTGCTACCGGTGGCATCGGCACCCTGAGCAACACTGGGACCATATCTGGCACTAAGCAAGGCGTGTTGAATGGGGGCAGCATTGGCGTTCTGCAGAACAGCGGCGGCCTGATTCAGGGCGGTATCATTGGGGTCTCCAATAATAGCAGCACCAGTCAGATAGGGACGCTACTCAATCAGGGTGTGATCGATGGTAAACACTACGGCATTTTCAACTATGGAACCATCACCAACCTGATCAATGCCGGGACCATATCGGCATCTGGCAATTCTGCGGTAGCGGCTCTGGCCAATTACGGTACTATTGGGACACTGCTCAATCAGGGTCATATCAGCTCTCCGAGCAGTGCAGCAGTTTCTGTGAAGGGTAGCATTGGCACCTTCACCAATACGGGCACCATCAGCAGCGCATCTCCTGCCATCATTACCATCGCCCCTGGAGCGAGTATTGGGCAGCTCGTCAACTCTGGGCTGATCAGCCGCGGAACCGCCACGACGGGCGGGATCTACGTGAACGGGAGCGTGGGAAATCTCAGCAATAGTGGGACGATTAATGGCTTCATCGCAGATAACTTCTTCATTGGAACAATCAGTAATAACCCAGGGGGTGTGATTACCGGGGGTATTGGTATAGCCCCGGCGGGTTATGTCGGGACTCTCAACAATGGCGGATTGATCCAAAACGGCGTGCAAATCAGTACGAGTTCTCGTTCCGCCGGCGCGCCCGCAGGCGCTAGCGCGGTCCTCAACAATACCGGCACGATCATGGGAACAACCTCTGTGCCTGCTCTCAGCATCTCGGGGCGCCCTGTAACAGTCAACTTGGGGTATGGCAGTTCCATCCTCGGCACCGTCAATGCCGGCAACACCGCCAGCACCTTTCTGCTGAGTGGTGCCCAAAACTGGAGTTCTGGATCTCCCATCATCGCGCCCGACAGTACCCTGACCATTGCGCCAGGGGGCGATGTGGCCGTGGACGATACCTGGAGTGTGGCCTCGGTGAATAATCAGGGTACCTTGGCGGTGGGCGTGTTCGCAACGCCGACGGGGGGCGGCATTAGCCCGGCGAGCCAAACCATTGTCGGAGACTATGCTCAGAGCGCTGGTGGCACTCTGCAAATGGCCATCACCCCCAGCGATACCACGGCAGGCACCGACTATAGCCAGCTCGTGGTGACCGGAACCGCAAACCTGGCGGGTACCCTGGATGTCGTTCCCAACGGTGCGGCTTCGGCCTATACGGTAGGGGCAAATTATGACCTGATTCATGCCGGAAGCATCTTGGGCAGCTTTGGCACCGTTTCGGGCATGCAGGCGTTGGCGAATTATGTCTCCCCCCAGATGAGCTACAGCGCCACGGATGCGACGCTCAAGATGGCGGCGGTTGGCACGCCGACGCCCGCACCGGCCCCTGCACCGGCCCCTGCACCTGCACCTGCACCTGCACCTGCACCTGCACCTGCACCTGCACCTGCACCTGCACCTGCACCTGCACCTGCACCTGCACCTGCACCTGCACCTGCACCTGCACCTGCACCGGCCCCTGCACCAGCACCAGCACCAGCACCGGCTCCTGCTCCTGCTCCTGCTCCTGCTCCTGCTCCTGCTCCTGCTCCTGCTCCTGCTCCTGCTCCCGCACCGGGCGTATCGTTGAGTAATGCCCCGGCATTTCACAGTGGGCGCGCGGTGGCTGCTTCCACCTACGCGGTGAATGTAGGGGATGATGCGATCGTTTCCAGCCTGCTGGATGGCGCGGGTCAGGTGGAGGGCTCGGATGGACCACGCTTTACCGACAGCCGGATTGGGAGCTGGGTGAAAGGCTTCGGTGCCTTCGGTCGCGCCAACGGTGCCTCGGTAGAGAACTATGGCGGTATCGCTGGCTACGGCTTGGCGATCAACCAGCATCTGGTTCTGGGTGCCGCATTTGCCGGATCGGGCACGGGCACCAATACCGACGCGCAGCAGGTCGATACCAATAGCTTCGGCGGATTTGCCTATGCCATCGACACCCTTGGTCAGCTTCGCCTGTCAGCCACCCTCGGGGCGGGATACCTGCATCAGTCGAGTAACCGCAATATTTTCAATGCTCAGAACCAGTCCATATACGAAACCGCCGTGGGAGCAACGAATGGCTGGTATTTCGGAGCCGGCTTGCAGGCGCAGTACCTGATTCCACTGGGACAAAATTTCCTGATGCCCTATGGCCGCATCGACTACGTGCACACCTATGTCAATGGATTCCAGGAAAATGGCGCCAATAAACTGGTGAACCTGAACATTGGCTACGGTTCATTGAATACCAATGTCGCGGCCTTCAGCGGCGGGCTGCGGGCGGGTACGGATCTTTCCTTGGGGAGCATGACCCTGATTCCCTGGGTGTCCGTGGGTGGTACCGGCTATGCGGGGACCCTCAAGGTCGCCCAGGTGGAAACCGTTGGCTTAACCAGCACCACAGAAACCGGACTGGTCACGCCTAATGGCGCGCTGGATACGGGAGCCGGTGTCACGTTGCGTGGGCATCATACCCCGTGGACCGTGAAGCTGGCCTACAGCGGCCAGTTTGCCGGAGATGTTCACCTCAATGCCTTTGATCTGTTGGCGAATTATCGTTGGTAGTGCCCTGACGTGCACTCTGGAACGGTTCCGCAAGGTGCCGTTCCGGCCTTTTCATTACGACATAACACTCTGTAACTATATGTAAATTTCAGGTTTTTTATATTTTTCTAGTCATTCGCGCATGCTGGACGAAGATCAAAGAAGCCCGCTGCAACCGCCAAAGGAAGTCGAACGATGAATCAGATCTATCGTGTGGTATTCAACCGCGCCCTGGGATGTCTGCAGGTGGTGTCGGAGTTGGCGCGATCGAGAGCCAGTAAGGGGAAATCGTCTCGGGGAGGTCTGCTTGATCGCGTTGGAGAGGTAAAGTCAATACCAAAATCCAAACAATTAGCTGTAGCTTTCCGAGCTGCCATGCGGCTAGTTTTCATGACTGCTTGTGTGGGTATTCTTCCTGCGGCTTTGGGAGTCAGCGAGGCTCTGGCCGCAAGCATCAGTTCAACAACTGTTGGGATTCCAACAATTACCACTTACTTCGTTCATGGAACGCAAACGATTGGGACACTGACCAACGCAGGTACCATAAAAGGACTCACTTCTGGTTACGCAGTAACTGTAGAAGGTGAAGTCTCTACTTTTTATAATAATGGGGTAATTGGTCCGGTTTTTGGATGGGGTATATCTAACTCTGGATCCATTGGATTGCTAAATAATATTGGCACCATATCAGATGCTGGCACCGCCATATCAAATTCTCTTGGGACGATTGGTACGATAATAAATTCCGGAATTATTTCTGGCTCAGATTGCGGTATACAGAACTATGGATCGATAGGATCCATCGTTAATAATGGGCATATCAGTAAATTTGTTGATCACAAGGGTTCTGGATCCGTCGACCTTGAAAATACAGGGCATTGGGGTCAAATTGATATCTTATCTGGCGCACAGGTTTCCAGGATTTTCAGCTCTGGATCTTCGGCAACTATCGGTAGTATTAACAATGGTGGGCTGATCGACAACCCGTCTGGGATTGGTGTCTTTCTCAATGGTGGGGCAACCGAACTGACAAATACCGGAACGATCATCGGTGGAATGGGGACGGCTGTCAGTCTCGCCGGGAGCGTGGCGAGTACCCTGATTTTTGGCACCGGCAGCGACGTGCAGGGGACCATCAATGCGGGCACCACGGCCAGCACGGTCGAATTACAAGGCACCCCGACTCTCGGCACGCTGGCCCCCATCAGCCTGGCGGATGGTACGCTGGTCAATCAGGGTACGCTGAGCGGCTCGCAATTTGGAATTGTCATTGGTAATGCGGCAAGCATCGGAACCCTGTCTGCCAATACGGACTTGCTGGGAACCGTGGCGAGTTTGCAAAACACTGGCAGCATCAATGGAACACTGAATAGCGGTAGTTCCATGTCCTACGGGGCCGGTGTTTTTAACTTGGGTGGCAGTATTGGCAGCTTGAGTAATGCTGCAGGAGGGAATATTGCTGGCACACGGGGTATCTACAACGATTCGGGCAATATCGGTACGGTAACGAATGGTGGTAGCATCGGTGGCGCTCACTCCGCATCAGGCCTCTACAATTACCTCTCTGGCACCGTGGGTGTCCTGCAAAACACGGGAATGATCGGCGGGATCAACAATGGCATTATCAACTACGGTAGCATTGGCAGCCTGAATAATTCCGGGACTATCATTGGTACGAGCTCTGCCGGTATCAGCGATATGGGCACTATTAGTGCGCTGACTAATAGCGGGCTGATTTCTGGTAAAGTCGGCCTGGAGTTGGGAGATGCTAGCACGACGCTGACCAACACCGGCACCATCATTGGCACGGGTGGGACGGCCATCAAGGTCACGAACAATCTTCCCGACACCATAATTTTGGGCACGGGCAGTGACGTGCAGGGCACCATCAATGCCGGCACCACCGCCAGCACCATTTTGCTGGAAGGTGATCCGGTCATGGGCAGCACGACGCCCATCAATAACCCCAACGGCAGCCTGACCATTGCCCAGACGGGCAACTGGACGGTGAACGACACCTGGTCGGTGGGTACGGTGAGCAATGAGGGGATCCTCACCATTGGTGCCGTATCCGGCACCACCACCAGTCCAGGGATGCTGAACCTGACGGGTAATTATCTCCAGACTTCCACCGGTACCCTGGCGATGATCGTCACACCCAACGGCACGGTGGCGGGTACCGATTACAGCCAGTTGGCCATTACCGGCAGCGCTCAGTTGGCCGGTGTGCTGGATGTACTGGATGAAGGCAGCTTTGTCCAGAACGGCAGCAGCAACGTATATGATCTGATCACCACGAGCCAGGGGTTGAGCGGTACCTTCGCTACAGTCAATTACGACCCGGCCTTTGCCAGCTATCTCACCCACAAGCTGAGTTATACGGCCAACGACGCCATCCTGACGCTCACCGCAGCCGCACCTGCGCCAACCGTGGCGACCATTTCCACCAGCATTGCTGCATTCCCCATCAATGTGGCGAGTACCAATGGGGTGGTGGTGACCTCCACGGGAACGATTTCGGGAACGCTATCCAATAGTGGCGTACTGCCTACCGGAGAGATTTTTCCGATTCTCAATTCTGGCGTGATCAATTCGCTCGCCAATTCTGGCATCATTAATTCGACCCGCGGAGATGCAATCGATAATGCCGGCAGTATTGCTTCGTTGAGCAACTCTGGCACGCTGCTCGGTAATCGCAATGTAGTGTATAACTATGGCAGCATTTCGGACTTTGACAACGCTGCGCTCATCCAAGGGCAAAGTAATGCCATCTATGGTGTGTATAATATTGCCTCTATTGGCACGCTGACCAATGAAGGTACCATAGAAAGTAAACAAACTGCTTTGGGTCAGAATCAGACTGGAGTCGTTGGGAAGCTCGTGAACAGTGGTGCTGTTTCTGGCGCCAACTCTGGCCTTGGCAACACGGGTACAATAACCACACTGGTGAATTCTGGTCAAATACGCGGTGGATCAAATGCGGGCCTATTCAATAACGCGGGCACTCTGGGTAGTATAAGCAACAGCGGAATCATCGCAGGAAACTCTTCCGGGATTTACAACAGTGTTGGTAGCATCGGAAGTATTGTCAATGCGAGCGGAGCTACCATTGGCGCTGCGCTCTATGGTATAAAAAATGCGGGAATCATTGCGTCAATCAGCAACGCCGGCCTAATTACCGGTAAAACCGGTATATACCTGAATGGTAGTTCGGCAACTACCCTGAGTAATACCGGTACGGTTATCGGTACAGCCGGAACGGCCATCAACATCGTTAGCAGTGTTGCCAATACCCTCATCTTCGGCACCGGCAGCGATGTGCAGGGCACCATCAATGCCGGTACGACGGCCAGCACGGTGGAGTTGGATGGTGCGACTCTGGGGACGTCGGCGCCGATGGTGCTGAGCAATGGCGCGCTGCAGAACGTGGGTACCCTGCAGAGCAGTGGACCGGGGATATGGATTACGACGACGCTGGGCTCTGTCGCGCCCGGTGCTGCTGTGCTTGGAAATCTGGCTGCCTTTGCCAATCAGGGTCTCGTGCAGGGATCGGACGCCTTCGTGGTGAATAGGGGGAGCAGTGTTGGCACCTTGGTCAACAGCGGGCAGATCATTTCCAACAGCACCTTCGGTAATGCTGTAGCCAACGGCGGTAGCATCACCTCGTTCACGAATACGGGGACGATATTGGCAGCTCTGGGCACCTTCAGCTCTGGATTGGAGAACGTAGGGAGCATGGGCACCCTGGTGAACGGCAGCTTAGGGCTGCTACAGGGTAGTGCTACCGGGCTCAGCAATGGCAGCAATTCTGTGCTGGGTAGTTTGAACAATAGCGGTAGCATCGTTGGTGGCGGCGAAGGGTTGGACAACTTGGGCTCTATTGTGGCGTTGGTAAACAACGCGAGTGGCTACATCAGCGCCCTACGCAATGCTGGAGCGGGAACGATTGGCGCTTTGGGTCAGAAAACGGCTCTGCATAACGCAGGCACCATCGGATCGTTATCGAACTCGGGTGTGATCCATGGCACTGTTTTCGGTTTGTACAATACCGGCAATATTGGCACGGTGAACAACCAGACGGGTGGGCAGATCAACGAAGTTTCTCTGAGCTCGGGCAATGTTGGCCAATTCAACAATCTGGGAACGATCAGCACTGTCGGTACTGTTGGGTTGGAATTCTATAATGCCGGGACCCTCGGCACTTTCAACAATAGTGGGACCATTAGCGGCGGCAGTAACGCCTTTACCAACCAGGGCAGTATTGTCGCGTTGGTCAATAGCGGAATCATGACTGCCAATGGCACGGGTCTGACTGATGGCGGGACGATTGGCACGCTCAGCAACAGCGGGAGCATTGGCGGTAACCTTACCGGATTGGCAAACGTCTATGGCAGCATCGACCAGATGGAAAATGCCAGTACGGGCCTGATCACCGGTGGCACCTACGGTGTGGCCAATAATGGCACGCTGGGTAGCTTCGACAATTTGGGTATCATCACGGGTAGTGTCTCCGGAATTTTCAACCAAGCCCTTATTGGTACGATGAGTAACAGCGGTACGATCAGTGGCGGCGCGAACGACGGTGTGAACAACGATGGCGGCCTCCTGGGAAGCCTGAGCAACACCGGGCTCATTACCGGAAAAACCGGACTGAATCTGGCGGGAGCTGCCAGTACAACGGTAAGTAATACCGGCACCATCATTGGCACCGGCGGCACGGCTATCAGCATTGCCAATGGCGGGAGTACGATCATCTTGGGCACCGGCAGCGATGTGCAGGGCACGATCGATGCGGGCACCACGGCTAGCACCGTCGAACTGCAAGGCACCCCGACTCTCGGTACGCTGGCACCCATCAGTCTGGCCGATGGCACCCTAGTCAATCAGGGCACCCTGAATGGGCAGCAGTACGGCATCGTCAATGCCGCGACCATTGGTACTCTTGCCGCCAATGCCGATGTGCTGGGCGCGCTCGCTGCTTTGAATAACAGCGGGACTATTACTGGGAGCAAGGCGGGGCTGTTGAATGATGGCCCCGTCGCTGCACTGAGTAACAGCGGTCTCATTTCGGGTAATAGTTCCGGTATTTTTAACGAAGGCAATATCGGTACGCTGGACAATAGCGGAACCATCAACGGAAATGCTACGGGCTTGTACAATGCTGCCAGCATCGGCACGCTGGCTAATACCGGCACCATCGGGGGTGCAACCGGCATTCTGGATCAAGGCACCATTACTGACCTGCAAAATGAGAGTAGCGGGGTGATCAGTTCATTGGCCATCGCGCCTGCTGGGCACTTGGGCGCTTTGCGGAATAACGGGGCGCTGCAAACCGTGGTGAACAAGGGCACGATTCTGGATGCGGGAACGGGGGCCGCGCTGTTCAACGGCAATGGCCTGGGTACCCTTAACAATTCGGGGTTGATCAGTGGTGGCAGTACCGCCATTTCCAATCAGGGAGCAATGAGTACGCTGATCAATAGTGGCACCATTACTGCCAAAACTGCTATCAACCTGGGTGGATTGGTTGATCCTACGCTGACGAATACCGGTTCAATCATTGGTACCAGCGGTGTCGCCATCAAGGTCTCCGGTGGTCCTGCCACCCTTATTTTTGGCACCGGCAGCGATGTGCAGGGCACAATCAATGCAGGTACCACCGCCAGCACGGTTGAATTACAAGGTACCCCGGCTCTCGGGACGCTGGCCCCCATTAGCCTGGCGGATGGTACGCTGGTCAATCAGGGGACGCTGAGTGGACAGGGTTACGGCATCGTCAATGCCGCGACCATTGGTGCCTTTGCCGCAAATGCAGATGTGCTGGGTGGCTTGGCGAGCCTGCAAAACAGCGGAAGCGTGAGCGGTAACACTGCTGGTATTCTTAACAATACCGGTGGCAGTATCGGCAGTCTGAGCAACGAAAAAGGCGGAACCATCAGCGGTACCAACGCAGGCATTCTCAACTATGAAGGCAGTATCGTCAGCCTGGACAACAGTGGAATCATCAGCGCCAACGCTGTCGGAATTGTCAATAACGCCGGCAGGATAGGCAGTCTGAACAATGCTGCCGGCGGAACTATCAGTGGTGGCTATTATGGTATTACCAACAGTGGCAGCATCGGAGCTTTAGGCAACAGTGGTGCCATTCAGGGTAAGACAGGTATTTCCCTCAATGGGGTCAGCACGACGCTGACCAACACCGGCACGATCATCGGTACGGGCGGCACGGCGATCAGCATAGCCAACAGCGCCGACACGCTCATTCTGGGCACGGGCAGTGACGTGCAGGGCACCATCAATGCCGGCACCACCGCCAGCACCATTTTGCTGGAAGGTGATCCGGTCATGGGCAGCACGACGCCCATCAATAACCCCAACGGCAGCCTGACCATTGCCCAGACGGGCAACTGGACGGTGAACGACACCTGGTCGGTGGGTACGGTGAGCAATGAGGGGATCCTCACCATTGGTGCCGTATCCGGCACCACCACCAGTCCAGGGATGCTGAACCTGACGGGTAATTATCTCCAGACTTCCACCGGTACCCTGGCGATGATCGTCACACCCAACGGCACGGTGGCGGGTACCGATTACAGCCAGTTGGCCATTACCGGCAGCGCTCAGTTGGCCGGTGTGCTGGATGTACTGGATGAAGGCAGCTTTGTCCAGAACGGCAGCAGCAACGTATATGATCTGATCACCACGAGCCAGGGGTTGAGCGGTACCTTCGCTACAGTCAATTACGACCCGGCCTTTGCCAGCTATCTCACCCACAAGCTGAGTTATACGGCCAACGACGCCATCTTGACGCTCACGGCGGCTCCGGCACCCGCAGCAGCACCAACCATCGCTACTATTTCGACGTCGATCACGGACTTTGCCATTAACAGCAGTAAGACCAGCGGCGTGGTAGTGACTTCCACGGGCACGGTCAGCGGCAGCCTGAGTAATACCGGCAGTATCAGTGCGGCAGGGAGCGCCATAACCAATAGTGGGAGTGTTGCACAGCTGACGAATGCAGCCGGTGCTACCCTGCATGGTGTCAATGCCGACGGTGTCAGAAATGGCGCTACTATTGGCAGTCTGAGCAACAGCGGTACTATTTCCGCCGGTAATTCGGGTATCGCCAATACTGGCTCTATCGGAGCCTTAAGCAACAGTGGTGCCATTCAGGGCAAGACAGGTATTGCTCTTGATGGCGCCAGTACGACGCTGACCAACACGGGCACCATTATTGGTTCGGGCAACGGGACGGTGGTCAACGCCATCTCCATTGCCAACAGTCCGGACACCCTGATTTTCGGCACTGGCAGCGACGTGCAGGGCACGATCAATGCGGGAACCACCGCCAGCACGGTCGAGCTGCAAGGGAATCCGACTCTCGGGACGCTGGCCCCCATTAGCCTGGCGGATGGTACGCTGGTCAATAAGGGGACGCTGAGTGGACAGGGTTACGGCATCGTCAATGCCGCGACGATAGGCTCACGGGCAGCGAATGCGGATGTTTTGGGTTCCCTCGCTGTTTTGCGCAACAGCGGGACGCTTTCTGGGACCAAAGCCGCGCTGTTGAATAACGGCTCTGTCGGTACGCTGGCGAATAGTAGCCTCATTTCTGGCAATGGTACCGGCATAATCAATCAGAACAATATCGGTAGCGTGGGTAACAGCGGAACTATCATCGGCACATTCGGCATATACAACGTCGGTACCATCAGCCTTCTGAGCAATGGTGGGAGCATCAGCGGTAGCATCGATGGTATTAGCAATGAGGGACATATAGATGCTCTGAGCAACAGCGGGAGTATCAGTGGTGCTATCAGCTATGGGATTTATAACGGAGGCAGCATCAACTCAATAAGTAACGAGGCTGGCGGTACCATCAGCGGTCGCGCTTACGGTATTTTCAATAGTTCCCAATATAGTGGTGGCGGCACCATAGGCTCCCTGAGCAACGGCGGCGTCATTAGTGGTCAAACCGGCATCTATCTGGATGGTGTCAGCACGACGCTGACCAATACCGGAACGATTATTGGGACGGGTAACGGAACGGTGACCAATGCTATCTCCATTGCCAACAGTCCGGACACTCTGATCTTCAGCACTGGCAGTGACGTGCAGGGCACGATCGATGCGGGCACCACGGCCAGCACGATTCTGCTGGAAGGTGATCCGGTGATGGGCACGAGCACTCCCATCAATGATCCCAACGGCAGCCTGACCATTGCCCAGACGGGTAACTGGACGGTCAACGATACCTGGACGGTAGGTACGGTGAGCAATGAAGGGATTCTGACCATCGCCAGCGTATCGGGGACGACGACGGCGCCGGGGATGCTGAGCCTGACCGGTGATTACGTGCAGGGCTCTACGGGCACACTGGCCATGCTGGTGACACCGCAAGACACGACGCCAGGCACCGACTACAGCCAGTTGGCCATTACCGGCAGTGCCCAGTTGAACGGCGCGCTGGATGTTCTGGATGAAGGCAGCTTCGTCCAGAATGGCAGTACCAATGTCTACGACCTGATCACGACGACCAAGGGGCTGACGGGCAAATTTGCCTCCGTAAACTATGCCCCGGCCTTTGCCAGCTACATCACCCCGAGCCTGAACTACACGGCGAATGATGCTGTTCTCACGCTGACGGCGGCTCCAGCTCCAGCTCCAGCTCCAGCTCCAGCTCCAGCTCCAGCTCCAGCTCCAGCTCCAGCTCCAGCTCCAGCTCCAGCTCCAGCTCCAGCTCCGGCTCCGGCTCCAGCTCCAGCTCCAGCTCCAGCTCCGGCTCCGGCTCCAGCTCCGGCTCCAGCTCCTGCTCCGGCTCCGGCTCCGGCTCCGGCTCCGGCTCCGGCACCTGCACCTGCACCAGCACCAGCACCAGCACCAGCACTTGTCCCGCACTCCACGCGGCAGCCGGAGCTGGTATCCAAGGTCTTCTCCACTGGATATAGCGCTGTCAACCTGCCCTATATCACCAATCAGAGTCTGCACAGTACCCTGAGCACTGTCCTCGACGGCTCCCAGGGTGTATTGGACAGCGATGGTCGGATGCACTTCACCAGCACCCATCTCGGCGCCTGGGCAAAGGGCTTTGGTGGCTTTGGACGCAGCAGTGGCTCAAGTGTCAGCGACTACGGCGGTGTGACCGGCTATGGTGCAGCGATCACCCGGCACCTGACTTTAGGCTTTGCCCTGTCCGGTAGCGGGACTGATACGGGATCGGTCTACCAGCAGGCCAATGGCCATGCTTTTGGCGGTTTCGCCTATGGCATCTACACTGCCGGTCACCTGCGGATCTCGGGCGACCTCGGTACCGGTGCCCTAACCCTCGACACCAACCGGCGATTGTTGCCCACCAATCTCACCGCGAGTGCCAGTGCCAACGGCTGGTTCCTGGGTACCGGCGTCCAGTTCCAGTATCTGGTCCCCATCGACAACGCCTTTGTCATCCCCTACGCCAAGTTCACCTATCTGCATACCGCTCTGGGTGCCCTGGACGAGCAGGGAGCGGGACTCCTGAACCTGCAGACAGCGGCCATGCGCACCAACATCGGCAACTTTACCGGAGGGCTGCGTACCGGCATTGATTTGCGTGCGGGGGAACTCACCTGGATTCCCTGGGTAGAACTGGGGGGGGCGGCCAACGTCGGTACCCTGCACCTGAATGTGCTGCAACAGACCCGCTACCTGGGCGACAATCTCGCTCGGACCCTGGTGGCTCCGGCGGGCGCGCTCGATACCGGTGCGGGTCTGACCCTGCAGGGCAAGGGTCCCTGGGTGGCGAGGTTTGCCTATGAGGGCCAATTCGCGGGGGATACCCACTTCAACAGCTTCGACCTCATCGCCCGCTATCGGTGGTGAGCTGGACAACTATCGCGGGTCAGCGGTTTTCGCTAGAGTACCAGCGTACCAATGTCTTCTGCCCGGTCCTGTGCCGGGCGTTTTCCATGGGGGAGGAATGCCACAGCGTTTGCTACAGGTCGATCGTATCGGGCTCAGCGCCTGGGCGGATCTGCTCACGCCTGAAAACTGCCAGAACCTCATCGCCATCGGGCAATCGCTGTTGCGCCCGGCGACGGTGACCGACGAGCAGACCGGGCAGGAGGTGGCCCACGGTGAACGGGTTTCGGAAATGGCTTGGCCCAAGCGCGATGACTATCCCATCCTGCAGTCGTTGGCGGAGGGCATTGCCCAATTGACCGGCATCCCCATCGACTGTCAGGAACCCTTGCAGATTCTGCATTATCGCCCAGGCGGGGAATATAAGCCGCACTATGACGCCTTTGCGGCCGATGCCCCGACTTTGCGGCAGGGCGGCAACCGCCAGATCACCCTCATCCTCTACCTCAATGCCGTCGAGGAGGGTGGAGAGACGGCCTTTCCGGAACTTGGGCTGCAGGTTTCGCCCATTCCCGGGGGCGGCGTTTTTTTCCGCAATCTGAACGAAGAAGGCCAGCGCCACCCTTTTTCTCTGCACGCCGGCCTCCCGGTGCGCAAAGGCGAAAAATGGATTGCCACTCAATGGATACGCCAGGAAGCCTATGTCTGACCCACTCCAAGCCCCGACCATGACCCTCCCCGAGGCCCTGAAACGGGCCCAGGCCCACTGGCAGGCCGGGCAGGCCGCCCAGGCCGAACAGCTCTGCCAGCGCATTCTGGCGAGCTTCCCCGGCCAGCCCGACGCCCTGCACCTGCTGGGTCTCATGGCGCATGCCTATGGTCGTCTGGACCCCGCTATCGAGCATCTCCGCCAGGCCTGTGCTTCGCCTCAGGCAGCAGCGGTCTACTGGAGCAATCTCGCCGAGATGCTCCGCCAACGCGGACAACTCGCTGAAGGCGAGCGGGCGGCCCGCGAGGCGCTCGCCCGCGATCCCCAGCTCTCGGGTGCCTGGAACAATCTGGGCATCCTCTTGCAGGAGATGGGGCGATTTGACGAGAGCCGGGAATACCTGGAACGGGTGCGCGCTGTCGAGCCGGAAAACCCCAGGGTACTCAATAACCTCGGCAATACCTGTCTACGGCAGCGAGACTTCAGCTCTGCCGAGCAGTACTGGCGGCAGGCTATGGCCCTCGATCCCGCCTATCCGCAGCCCTATAGCAATCTCGCCAAGCTCCTCACCGACCGGGGCGAGACCGAAGCCGCCATCGAAGCGGGACGCCGCGCTATCACCCTCGATCCGCATCTGACGGATGCCTATATCAACCTCGCTGCTGCCGAGCAGGAGCGCCAGAACCCCGCAGCGGCCCTGCGCTGGGTCGAGGCGTTGCTTGCCTTTCAGCCCCAGAATAGCCAAGCCTGGTCCACCAAAGCCACCCTCTTGAAGGAGGCCGAACGCCTGCCCGAAGCCTTGCAAGCCGCAGAGCAGGCGGTGCAACACGCCCCGGAATCCGCGGATGCGGAATACACTCGTGGTAGTGTCCTGCAGGCTCTGGGGCGGCACGAAGAGGCTCTGGCCGCCTATGCCAAGGCTGGAGAATTACCCGGGGTCAAGGCAGAAGACGCCCTGATCAGTCAGGCGGTGCTGCACATGGAGCAGGGCTCCAGAACGGAGGCCGAACGCTTTTTCGAGAGGACCATCGAGCGTTTTCCCCACTCGGCCAGTGCCTGGTACAACTGGGCCGATCTGCATCGTTTTAAGTGCGAGGATGCCTTGCTGCCCCGCATGCAGGCCCTGCTAGAGCAAGAGCTTTTGCCCCGCGATCGGATGCTGTTGGACTTTGCCCTCGGCAAAGCCCATCTGGACTTGCAGGACTCGCCGCGCGCCTTTGCCCATCTGCACGCGGGCAATGCCGCCAAGCGTGCCACTTTCAGCTACGATCCCGCTCAGGCCGATGCACTGGCGGAGCGGATCATCACGCTGTTCCCGAAAGACGGATATCCTATTTCCTCTATGTCGCAAGCCGCTGCGGAAGCAATCCCCGTCTTTGTCGTCGGCATGCCCCGCTCCGGCACCAGCCTGATCGAACAGATCCTTGCCTCTCATTCCGCAATACACGGTGCCGGGGAACTGAGTGATCTGCGTCGCATCATCGATGCGGTCGGGGTATATCCCGATGCCCTGGTGTCTCTCCCTCCAGAACGGCTCCAGGTTCTCGGTCAGCAATATCGGGATCGAATCACTCCGCTCGCTGATAAGGCCCGCTATCTCGTCGACAAGATGCCCGCGAACTTCTTCTATGCGGGGCTCGTTCCGCTGCTCCTGCCCGAGGCGAAGATCATCCATTGTCGTCGTGATCCGGTGGATACCTGCCTGTCCTGTTACAGCAAAAACTTCTCTGGGGAGCAGCGCTTTTCGTACGATCTGCAGGAACTCGGGCGCTTCTACCGGGCCTATGCGCGGCTAATGGAGCATTGGCGGCATATCCTCCCGGCCAGCCAGTTTCTGGAAGTGGACTACGAGGCGGTGGTGGACGATCAGGAAGATCAAACCCGCCGTCTGCTCGATTTCCTTGGCCTCGACTGGGAACCCGGCTGCAAGCACTTTTACGAAACCCGCCGAGCGGTGAAGACAGCGAGCGTCAATCAGGTCCGCAAACCCATCTATCGGAGCTCCGTCGGACGCTGGAAGATCCACGCCGAGCAACTCCAGCCGCTGCTGGAGGCGCTGGAGATCGATCCCGACGCATGAAGCGTTCCATCGCCGAACTCCTCGCCCACGGTCAGGCGCTTATCGCCGCTGATCTCCCCGAGGCGGTGGGAACCCTCCTGCATCCCTATCTGCAGGGGGGGACGGGCCCCATCCCCCTCTGGAAGTTGTTGGCATTGGCCTACCGCCGTCAGGGCCGGTTTGAGGCAGTACGCAAGATACAGGAGATGATCGTCGAGACTCTCCCCGGTGATCTTCCGGCGCGCTACGATCTCGCCGACACCCTGCTTACCTTGGGGGACTTCGCGCGCGGCTGGGAAGCATACCGATACCGCTATCATCTGCCGCACACCACGGCCCTCGCCCGACACATCCAGGCCGCCCCTCGCTGGGACGGACGCCCGATCTCTGGCCAAACCCTGCTCATCCACGACGAACAGGGCTATGGCGATACCTTTCAGTTCATTCGCCTACTTCGTGCCGCGCAGAAACACAGCGAGGCGAAGATTCTGGTCGAGGTCAATCACGAGTCCCTCTCCTTGGTGCGCCGGGCTTATCCCGAGTTCCCGGTACAGCCTCGGGGAACGCTGCCGCCGCGCTTTGACGCCCACTGCGAACTGATGAGCCTGCCCCACGCCTTGGGCTTGCAGCTCTCGGATCTGCCCCTGGAGATGCCCTATCTACAGGCCGATCCCGGGCGGATCGCACATTGGCAAGCGCGCTTGCAAGATCTCCCTCGCCCCTGGGTCGCCCTGACCTGGGCAGGGCGACCTACCCATCCCAACGATGGCAACCGCTCCATGCGTCTGGAGCAATTCGCTTCTCTTGCCACGGTCGCTACTTCCTTCTTGGCCATCCAGAAAGGACCGGCAGCCTACCAGCCTGCCCCAACAGGCATGAATTTATGCCGCCTGAGCGACGAGATACGCGACTTCGAGGACACCGCCGCCATTCTGCAGATCGCCGATTTGCTGATCTCCGTGGACTCTTCCCCAGTCCATCTGGCCGGGGCCCTCGGCCGCCCCGCCTGGGTGCTGTTACCGTTTGAACCTGAATGGAGATGGATGACGGAGCGCGAGGACACCCCTTGGTACCCCACCCATCGCCTGTTCCGGCAATCCCGCAGAGGGGATTGGCAAGGGGTGCTGGAACGAGTGGCTGTCGATTGGGTGGCCTCAGAATATTCTCCAGCGTAGTGAATCAGGGGCAAGACGGGGATGATTGCAAAGAACAGATCATGTTTTATTGATACGGATTTGTGCTGGATACCTCAGCACGAAATGATGTGTTCTGTTTATTGGTCGCAACAGATCACATTTTTAAGG
>NZ_MXAV01000052.1 GCF_002847505.1 Acidithiobacillus marinus | reverse complement strand
GGGTAGGGGGTAGAATGCTGTGGAGCGGTCGTGCCCTGAATTGGAGTTAGCTGATGGTCCCTGAAGAGCTGTTTTCTCTCGCGTTAGGATTGGTTCCGCCGTGGTTGGTGGATCATGTGACTTTCACGGTGGAGGAGAAACGCCTGGATCTGCACATCAACTTTCCCAAGGGTAGTCGCTTTGCTTGCTCCGTCTGTGGTGAGGAGTGTCCGGTACATGATACCCGTGACCATACTTGGCGGCACATGGATTTCTTCCAGCATGAAGCCTATCTCCATGCCCGCGTACCTCGTGTGAAGTGCCAGGAGCATGGAGTGCATCAGATATCTGTTCCCTGGGCACGGGAAGGCTCGCATTTCACCCTGCTCTTCGAAGCGCTGATCATGACCCTGGTGCGGGAGATGCCGGTATTGACCGTAGCCCGCCTAGTCGGCGAGACCGACACGCTCCTGTGGCGGGTGATTGACCACTATGTGCCAGAAGCCCGTACCAGAGTGGATATGGCCCATGTCCATGCCGTCGGCGTCGATGAAACCAGCAGTCGGCGCGGCCACGACTACATCACGCTCTTCGTGGATCTGGATGCCCGGCGACTCTTGTTCGCTACTCCCGGCAAGGATGCCAAGACCTTTGAGAGATTCTCCGCAGATCTACAGGCCCATGGTGGTAGCGCGGAAGCGATCACCGATGTGAGCATGGACCTCTCGCCGGCCTTCCAGAAAGGGGCTGCCGAGCACCTGCCCAATGCGGAGATCACTTTCGATCGTTTTCACCTCATGAAGCTCGTCAACGAGGCCGTGGACGACGTGCGCAAGGGGGAAGTCCTCACTCAGCCAAATCTCAAAAAGACCCGCTGGCTCTGGCTCAAGAACGATTGCAACCTCAAGGTGAAGCAGAAAGAAAAGCTGCAGGCATTACTCAAAGACCAGAACCTCAAGACGGCGCAGGCCTACCAGTTCCGCCTGACCTTTCAGGACATCTTCACGATCAAGAATCGCCATCAGGGGGCTACCCTCTTGAAAGCCTGGTTGGAAAACGCCAGAACCAGCGATCTGCCGCCTATCGTCAAGGTCGCCTACACCATCATGAATCACTGGGATGGCGTGCTCCGATGGTTCGAGAGCCAGATCACCAATGGAATTCTGGAAGGTTTCAACAGCCTCATTCAATCCGCCAAGGCCAAGGCTCGGGGTTACCGCACGCACAAGAACTTTATCAACATGGCCTACCTGATCCTGGGCAAGCTGGATCTCAGGCTACCCACTTGAAATGACGAGGAACCATTTTTAATGGCAAACCGCGGACATACTTAAAGGAGAAAATACAATGTCTTTTAACCAAACTTTTCAAATATACAACTGCACTCCCTACCAGATGACGCTTGACTCGGCAAATAGCGAAAATTTGGATGATGCATGGCCATCAACTATTCCAGCTCAGAGTGCCAATGGTCCTGGATATGTTGAGTTTGAGCAGGATGGGTTTTTTAGCGTGAACCCCACAGCCATCTATATTATGCAGAGTGCTCCGTCTATTAACGCTACTATGCACTTTTATTGTGCTGGGACAGGCCTTACGGTCCAAGTAACTACAACCTTAGAATATAGTAGCACTCCTTCATTCACTAATTTAATTCGGGAAAGCAACACCAATCCTGATCAAGAAGCTACTGGTTCAAACAATTTGTCTATCAAGGACTTCGGTAACAATTCTAGTCGTGGCATCGCGATATTCGTGATCGGACAAGACAAAATTCCGTCGTAGTCCGATAAGCGGTAACCGAGCGGCGTATCCTGTGGTTTACCGGGAGATATTATAAAGGTCTCTAGTTTAGACACTCAGCCCGGCTTCGCCGGGTTTTTTATCTCAGAAAAAAACAGTTAAAGCCCGGCAATGGCCGGTAAACACCCCGTCGGCAGCCAGGGTGTTTTCGTAATTTGAGCGTAAACGGCCTCCACACTGGTGAACAGGTGCTTGCGCATCCATTCGGTCCCCTCGACTTCTGGGATTTTGCCCAGCTTCCGGCTGGGTGGCGAAGACCTCCGCGCGGGAGCCCAGCCGTTTGCGGAAGGGCTTGGTGTTGAGCCGCAGCACCAAGGAGCGGATGGCCGCGTTGAGTTCCGCCAGGGTGAAGAACTGGCAATGATGTAGCCGGGCCAGTATCCAGCGCTCGGCGATTTGCACGCTGACCTTGGCCAGAGTCTGGACATGCGTACCTGCATACGGAAAATTGGCAATTCACGTGGCATTCTCATTCCACCTGCGTTTCTGGCGGCCTGTGGAATCGGCGACCATGTAGACATTCTTATGGAAGGCAAGTCTCTGCTCAGAAGGCCGGTACAAGAGCCGCGTGCAGGCTGGTTTGAGGGGTTTAATCGGCTGACTGAGGTGATCAGGCATCCGAATGGCCGGAATGGCCGAAAAACGGACTGTCGCATCAACCATACGGACAGCCACTTTCTGGCCGATATTACTCGGCCCCAAGTTGGGCGAGAAGATCCGCTGCTTATGTGTCATTGGGTGTAGCGCAAGCACAAGGGATGCCCGTAGGCACCAGGATGAAACTTTATTGTCCGCTATCACCAGGGTCGGCAAAGGCCGTAGGGCTGCTCAGGATGATACTTCGTGAAACGTGGTAATTGTTCAAAACCTAGAATCAAAGGGATATGGCTGATCCAGGATGATACTTTATTGTCAGCGAACAAGAATGCCTTACCATCAGCAAATAGACTCACCTCAAGCACCGTGCCGACCCACAGAATGGTGGCGCCGTACTCAGCGGAAATCCAGCAACGGCAAGGCTCGTCCGTCTGCAGGACGCATTCTGTGAAACCATCCGGAATACTTGCAACAAACCCCGCATCAATCACGAAACCGACACAACGCCCATCGCCTTGGTCATGGGGAGACCAGGCAGAGAGGAACTCACTCATTTTCATTTTCATAAAAACCCTTTTCAAAAGGGCGATGTGAATCGCCCGTCAAAACCGTGCCTGACTTAAGTGCAGGCTTCACAAGTAGGGTCATCAATGGCGCAGGCTTTAGGCTGCACCGAAACCGCATTTAACTGACCCCCTTGCACCGTAGACTTTTCCGCCGCAGTAGCGCCCAAGCTACGCAGGTAATAAGTCGTTTTTAGCCCGGAATGCCAGGCTTGCCGATACAACCGGTCAATTTTCGCACCAGAGGCCTGGGCCATGTAGAGATTCAGACTGATCGCCTGATCCACCCACTTCTGACGCTTCGCCGCACAACGCACCAACCAGTCGCGCCCCTCATGGTCAACACCCACTTCAAAGGCCGTAGCATAAAGTTTTTTCAGGACTTCAGGGACGCGATCAATCGGCCCCAGGCTGCCATCGAAGTATTTCAGATCGTTAACCATGACCTCATCCCACAAATCCAGCCGCTTCAAATCCTCGACCATGGCACGGTTCAGCACCGTAAACTCGCCGGAGAGATTCGATTTGACATGGAGATTCTGATAAATGGGATCAATTCCCTGGCTCACCCCGGATATATTGGAGATGGTAGCCGTCGGCGCTATGGCCAGGCAGTTACTATTGCGCATTCCGCCCTTTACAAACTCACGAAGGCCATCCCACACCAAGGTCTGGCAGGTTTCCGTATCCATATCGAAGACAGCGGAAGACCTATTACGAAGCGCGACAGAATCAATCGGTAAAATACCCTGGCTCCACAAGGAACCATCGAATGACTCATATGCGCCACGAGAACGGGCTAACGACGCCGATGCATTGATAGCCATAAAGCTAACCACTTCTTGCGAAACATCGCTGAAAAGAACAGCCGCCTCTGATCCATACGGAATGCGACAAGCCATCAAAGCATCCGCAACGCCCATCAATCCCAAACCGACCGGGCGATGACGAGTGTTGCTGAAACGCCCCTTTTCACTGGCGTACCAGTTCATCGAAATGACATTATCGAGCATCTGCATGGCGGTGCTGATGGTCAGGTTCAACTTATCAATATCAAAATACTGATGCAGAAAATCATCCCGAGATCCATCAAACTGCTCGCAAAGCTCGACACCCTCTGCCGGCTTCATGTGGGCCAACAAGTTCACGGAACCTAGATTGCACACGGCAGTTTCCTGCGCGTTGGTGTTCAGGGTGATTTCTGTGCAGAGATTGGAACTGTGCACGACACCGTCATGTTGCTGCGGATTACGCAGGTTGCAGGCGTCTTTGAAAGTGATCCAGGGATGCCCGGTTTCAAAGATCATGGTCAACATTTTCCGCCAAAGCTGCACGGCAGATACTTTCTTGGAAGGGAAAACCCCAAGCTCAGCCTGTTGCTCATAATACGCATAACGCTCCGAAAAAGCAGAACCATACAGATCATGCAAATCGGGAACATCCACCGGACTAAACAACGTCCATTCGGCGTTCTGCTCGACACGTTCCATGAACAAATCCGGAATCCAGTTCGCGGTATTCATGTCATGGGTGCGGCGCCGATCATCGCCGGTGTTCTTGCGCAGCTCGAGAAACTCTTCAATATCCATGTGCCAGGTTTCGAGGTAAGCACAGACAGCGCCCTTACGCTTTCCACCCTGATTCACGGCAACCGCCGTGTCGTTCACCACCTTGAGGAAGGGGACAACCCCCTGTGATTTTCCATTTGTCCCTTTGATATAGGATCCCAGGGACCGCACCGGCGTCCAGTCATTACCAAGCCCGCCACTAAACTTGGACAGCAAGGCATTTTCCTTGATCGCTTCAAAAATCCCGTCCAGATCATCAGGAACGGTAGTCAGGAAGCAGCTGGACAGTTGCGGATGAGTGGTACCCGCATTGAAGAGCGTCGGCGTGGAGCTGACAAAGAGGAATTGAGAAAGGACGTTATAAAACTCCACCGCTGTACGATCTCTCTCAGAGGGCTCCTCCGCCAGGGCAAGCCCCATTGCCACCCGCATCCACAAAGCTTGCGGCGCCTCAATGCGCTTTTCACGATGATGGATCAGGTAGCGATCATAAAGCACCTGCATACCGAGATATTCAAAATCAAAATCGCGGCTATCAGCAATCCTTGTAGCCAAAAATTCCAGATCGAAATCAGCCAGTCGTGGATCCAACCGGCCATCTTCGATCCCGAATTGCACATAAGCCGGAAAATACTGGTTATAAAAGAAGGCTTCTTCCGGTAAACCCAGGGCGCGAGAAGCTTCCTCACGTACCGAAGTGACCAGAAAAGCACTCGCTACCCGGCTGTACACCGGGTCACTCTCGATCAATGTTCGTGCAGCCATAATCGCTGCACTGCGGATCTCATTTTGACTGATCCCAGGGTATAACGAACGACGCATTTCTGCGAAAACGGCCTCACGACGCTCCTTGAGAACGCCAGAATTACCTAATAAACCTGGTGCCCAGAGCGAAAGATGGCCCAGCAGGGTCTCAAAAGTCTGAAATCCGTTGTCTGTTTCAATGCCCTCAACAACATCCGGTGCTTGCACGGCAGCACGTTCTTTCGCTCGCTTTTCACGGAACAAGACATAATCCCGGGCAATGCGATGTTCGCCTGCACGCATGAAGGCGAGTTCTACCTGGTCCTGAATATCCTCGATGAAGATCACCCCATCATTGGGGCGCTTTTCCAGAACGGCCAGTACCTGCTCGGATACATGGTTCGCAACGTCCCGCCCAGCCGCTGAAAGGGTAGGGCCGGAACGATAATCCCCATATTGGTCTTTCAGCACCGCCATAATAACGGCGTTTTGAATTTTTACAGCATCAAACGGAACGATGGAACCATCCCTTTTTTGAATTTTTACCATAGCTTATACGAGGCCACGTCTGAACGACGGACACAGCAATGCGCGGCGCGTAAACGCTGCCGTATCGTGCCTCTCTCCTGAATGAATGCGCCAACATAACAAAACTGCCGAAACGGCAGAAGAAAACACCCTTAAAGAAGGGTCTATTGCGTCGCAGTGTCCCAGACTGCAGTTTTCATCGAAAAAGCTAACGATGAAGGGAGATAAGAGTCAATAATTCTACGCCTCACCGTTGACTTGTCAACAAAAAACACGATAATCCGCATTCATTGCGCCACTATAGCGCGAGGGAGTGCCCCAAAGGCCAGAAAAGCAACCGATAAAATCCGCATCAAAATGGGGCGAAAAGTGTAACATTTTGGTTATTTTTGTCTTCTTTTTGCTACAACTATATGAGGATTTACTGGTAAGCCGTTACTCCCATAAACGGGACCACGAAAAAATACCCGGGCGTCCTTGCCGGTAGAATAATAGATGACAGGCTTTCTCGCGCCACGAGAGACGAGCCATCCATAAAGCTTAAAAGGCCCATGAAAACGGCAGATTAGACGAGGTGCGCCTGGGGCCGAAAAGTATTTAGACGGAGCGACAGGAACACATTGCGTAGATGCAGAAGCGATAAAAGGAAAAATAAGCACGAAAACAAAAAACAAAAATCGCATGTGATAGCCATTGTATATTGAAATAATGAAGTTATGATAATAGCACGAATTTAAATAAACCTGGATATGGGGGTGATTTATGGAAACACTAAACAAGGAAGTACGTCGTCGGCATCGTCGCAGCACGGCAGAGCGGATTGCAGAGCTGGAAGCGATGCTCGAAAAACGGCAAGAACAGGAAAAAATGCTGGCCGACCGGATACGTGCACTCAAGTTCGGCCGAAAGGCAATGACGGTCGCACAGCTCGCCAAAGCCATGCCCCAGGTGAAGAAAGTGTTTTCCGGGCATCAGATCACGATGGAAACCGTGCTGGGAATGGCGCTTGTGGCGATGGATAGCGTTAAAAAAGGTGAGAACAGCGTTGAAAGTCTAAGCGAAATGGGTCAGAAGGCTTGGCGAACCACCCGTGCTACACAATCAGCGGCTGTGCGCAAAGAGGAAGCCCTCTCCAAGCAAAAAAGCACCAAAGCGGCTACCAAAAAGCCATCAACGCGCATCCGAAAAACGGCTTAACGCCTTTTTTCTCCCAGAAAAGCCCCGGGAAAACCGGGGTTTTTTGTGTGTATAATCAAGGCAGGTCCATCAGATAGAGATTCATCATGCCTGCCGAAATCAGCCCCATCATCGCTTTGATCATATTCGTTTTTGTTTTGTATATCGGTTGGAGAATCCTGCGCGGATTACTCAAGGTGGCCTTTTTTGCCCTGCTTCTGTTGCTGGTGGTCGGGTTTGCCATACACGCCCAGGATGGGCCGGTATCCACAAACAGAATCACATCCATAGCCAGCCAATGGGCGGCGTCTGGATTACAGGTCGCGCAAAACACGGTAAAAAGCTTGACGCACAAAGGCGGTTAGCGGTAAATTTGTAGTCTCTACCACCCAGATTCTTTTAGAATCAAACTGTCGATTGGGAAACGACGACGCAACAACCACCCTCTGGGGCACATTTTTAGCCCCTAAACGGGATATCAATGCGCTCCTTTTTCTCGTTTATCGAAAGGAGAACGCCATGATCTCAACAATCACGACTATTCTTTTTGTTATCGCCATTGCAGGAACCCCAGCAGTGCTAGTGGGCGGCTTTATATGGCTGAAGATCGGGAAGTAAACACACCTATTTTTTGACCGAAAGGTCATTTTTCAAAAGGAGCAACGATGAAAATCAACAACATCCAAATCGGGAACAACCCACGCCGTTACTTCGACCCCGCCGAAATGGAGGAGTTGAAAAACAGCATCCAGTCTATCGGCCTATTACAGCCCATCGTCGTCAAAGACAATGGGGACGGTACCTGCCTGCTGATCGCCGGCGAACGCCGCCTTCGCGCCTGGCGCGATCTGTACGGGGACAACTCGGATATCCCGGTCACGGTACCGGACAACGAGGACATCGATGTAGAGGTGGCCAGCCTCGTGGAGAATACGCTCCGCGCAGACATGAGCCCGACCGAAGAATCCAGGGCAGCATACGCGCTCGTCATGCGCCTCAAAGGCGACATGGACGAAGCCTGCCGACTGCTGGGATGGAAGCCTGATTTTTTGAAGCGTCGTTTGGCGCTCAAGGCTTGCCATCCCGATGTCGCCACCGCCCTGGACGAACGCAAGATCCTTTTGGGTCATGCGGAACTCCTGGCCACGGTAGCTCAGGAAAAGCAACAAAAAGCCTTGGGGTCTGTACTCGGAAAGAACATCTCCGTCGCTGACCTCAAGAAATCCATCAATGCCATCGCTCAGGAACTGGCCTCTGCCATTTTCGACAAGAGCGATTGCGCTACATGCCAGTACAATTCGGATCAGCAAAGCTCGCTGTTCGCGGAAACCGTGGATAGCGGCCGCTGTACCGGGGTGAACTGCTTTGCGGAAAAAACGCAGGAAGAACTCAACGCCCGCGTGGGAAAGCTGGAAAGCAAGTACCCCGTAGTAAAGCTGGTATCTGCCGACAATGAAGGCACCTACACACCCGTAGGCCCAGAAACCGTCGGTGACGAAGCCTTTGTCAGCTGTCAGGCCTGCGCTCATTTTGGCGCTGGCGTCAGCGAAAGCCCCGCCTCTCTGGGAGAAATCACGGAAGGCCTGTGCTTTGATCTGGGGTGCAACCAGAAAAAGGAAAAAGCCTTTGCTGAGAGCAAGAAACCCTTGCCGACAGCAACCGTGACAGCCAACAGCACCAATCCCGGCGCAGCAACCTCCACACGGACAGCGGCAGCGCCCGGGCAAACCCAGGGAAAGCCGGCATCGGACAAGATCATGCCCTCCGGCAGTCTCATCACTTACCGCCGCAATGCCTGGAATGTCGCTGCAAAGCGCTTCATTCTGGAGAATGATGCGGAAGTGGCTACGTCTATCATCGTTACAGCGGTGACCACCAAAAATGTCGCCAACGCTAAAATCTCCGAAGCCGCGAAAGCGATTTTCGGAGATTCGGTATCCGTATCTGATGTCTGGAATACCGCATCCCCAGAAGCCAAAGGGGAGAAAAAGCATCAGCAACATCGACAAGCGGTCGCCTATGCGATTGTCATGGCATTGGAACAAGCCCCTTTTCGGGATATGATGGAGTCATTGGGAGTTCGCCTTGCGGACTACTGGCAGATCAACGAGGAATTCCTCGCTCTGCTTACCAAGCATGACCTGGAGCTGCTAGCCACAGAAATCGCACTGCCAACAACCCCGAAAATGTTTGCGGGCAAGAAGGCAGAATGTATCAGCGAAATCATGCTGGCCGAAGGCAAAGGGTTTGACTTCAAAGGCATCGTTCCCAAGGTGATGTCTCTGAAATAAGGAGCACAACCATGAAAAAAGGAACCGTCAAAGGGCTGATAAACTCCGTGGGTGATGTTTTCACCACGTTCTTGGTAACAGCCCTCATTGCTGCCGTCTTGGGAAACTGGCTCATTGCAGCCGGATCACTAGCGGTAGGGGTGCTGGGCATTATCATCTTGCACGGCACTGGCAAAATGCCCCTGCAAAACCCGGTCGTGCGGAAGAATATGCTCGTTGTAACAGGAGTCATTTGTTTCTTGTTCTTACCAGCAGCATTCATAGCCGTACTGGCCTGGCACTGGATTATCGCGGCGAAATGTATTGCCATAGGTGCCGTTGGACTGGGTATTTTGTACGCCCATCCAATAGAGATATTGCCCATTAAATCAGGCCATAAACAAGCCTAACCAAACCACAGTAAATTAAGTCGTTTTTGCCTCGCTGGGGGAACAAACTTCCCCGGCGGGGATAGTTGCGTTCTCCGGTGACCATTTTTGCAGGCCAACCCTATAGGCAACAGGGCGTCAGCGTCAATGTCGCGGAGAATCGCTATGAAAAAAATCATCCACTTCCTGAAAGCGGAGCTAAAAAAATCACGCTATATCTTCTTTATGTTGTTGGTCACCATGACCTACAACATTCAGCAAATCAACTCCATCGGATGGGGTGGTTGGGTTTTATACGCAACCATCGCCGTGTTCGCCTTTGTTAGCAACAACCTGGCCGGAGGAATCACGCTGGAAGAAGTAAAGGCGTTGAGTGACCTCGTAAAGAACGTCACTAATGCTCTTAAACCAGCGCTGCCTAAAAAACGGCGCAAATCAACCAAACCCAAGGGCCGTAAAGCCCGCAAATCAAAAGGAGCAGTCAAATGAAACTGAGTCAATTCATCGGCAACACCACCACCAAGACCACCCGGCAGACCATCTCCCCCGCCAAGGGGGACAAGGTACTGATGGATGGGGAAACCACCATCTTTATCAACCGCAAGAACCTGACGGTCACCACCCGCTCACGCGGCGTGACCAGCCAGGCGTATTGCAGCAAAGAAACCTTTGGTGACTATGTGGCCATTGCCCACGCACTCGCCACCACCATCACCGCACACTAAACGAAGGAGTAAACCATGTTTTCAAATATCAACGACGGCAAGTGGAACATGATCCTGGAAATCAAAGAGGGTAACGGCACTGTTATCCTCATCCCGGGAGAAGGTTCCCAGCTCAAAACCCCCTTGAAGTTTTCCGGAACACTCGGGGAACTGGATGCCAAGCTGCCGGAAATGCTAGCCACGACCATGGCCACGCGCGCCTCGCTAGAGGAACAGATGGTCGCCCAACAAGCGGCTATCGAAGCCGAAGCCAAGGAAAAAGCCGCGAAGTCTGCGGCCAAAAAGCCAGCCACGACAACCGCCAAAACACCTGCGCCCGCTCCGGCCAAAGCCTCCTCGGAGGCCGCCAAGGAAGCGGAATCATTCGATCTTTTCGGAGACTGATATGCAAGAAGCCATGCAAATGAAGTTTATGTACAACGGGGTGGAGCTACCGGCTCCGGAAGGGGCCACACCCGCCCAGGTCAAGGATGATCTGGCCGCCGCTTTCTACCCGGAGCTGAACACTGCCGAGATACGAGGCCCTCGCATCGAGGGCAACACGATGGTGTACGAATTTGTACGCGCGGCAGGAACCAAAGGAAAAGGAGGGCACTAACCATGGCCTCCTCCCCGAAACTCACCCGAAGGGAGGAGGCGCTTCGGCGCTTTCTCCACGATCAGGCCGCCGGTTCCAATTTGGGCCGGCGTTTTTTTTCGATTGATGAAACCTACATCCTCGAAATCCCGGAAAACACATCAGGAGAAGCGAATGCCCCGGCGCCATCCAGTGCCATAAAACCTCTCTTCTGGTAAGGAGAACCCCATGCTCAAATTGAGCCCATCTACACCTGCGCATATAGAAACATATACAGGTCGGCTCGGCGACACAGGTATCGCCATGCTGTCCGCCCTAAAAAGGCATAAAAACAAAGACTTCATAAAACAGTATGAAACCCACGAAGACCAACATTCCAAGCTCTATATCGCTCCTTTTGAGCCAGAAAGCGTAGCCATGCTATGCAGCGAAACCATCTATCTGGCCGATGACGAGAGTGCCTGCCTGGAAACTGCAGTGGAAGTAGAGAACAACCTCACTGAATATGCGGTGATGGTCGCTTTTCGGACAGATACAGTCGTGTTTCCTATCGGGACGGCCATAGACCGACTGGCCGACCAAAACCCTACACTCCCCAGAGACCTGTTTGAGCATATTTACAGGTTACCTTTTCTGGGGATTTCAGATCCGTTGAACATCTACCAGAGCGGCGAAGATTACTTTGAGCTACTGGACGATGAGGATGACTTCTATGGAAAGTCACTCCTGGCAGAAATGCATCCGCATTTACGCCAGTTCGTAGGAAAACCAGCAGAAACCAACCTCCCAGCAATGCCAGATCCTTATAGCCAGCTCTTGTTTCGCGCAAGAATACTGACAAATGAGCTATGGCAGCTAATGCATGACGAAACATTTTCAGGCTTATATCAACATACCCGCTACATCTTAACCGGGGATCATGATGACGAAGCCGCTATGAATTCAACGCAGCGACGCGTTGCGGACGATGAAGCGGAGCACATCATGAATTGCGGCGGTAGTCCGGATTTACGTTTTTTAGCCATCACCTCAACAAGAAAGCTCACGGCATTTTTGCGGGTATGGTCGCAAATACAAAAAATCGGAGATCGCTTGGTGAAATTACTCACACAGGAGGAACCATGATTAAAATCGGGGCAAAAACCCAAAGAACTTTCGTTTTTGAGAGCTTTGAGGAAACCAGTGACATGAAGAATGTCTATAGGATAATGCCCCGGCGACTATGGGGAAACATCAAAGCGCACCACGAAATCCATGCCGCTATCAACGCGGCGCTCAAATCCATCGGCAATGACAACCACGGTTACCAACCCATTTTTGATGTGCAAGTTGCCGATCAATATGGACTCGAAGAAGAGACGCCGCGATTTTTCGTTTCGGAAGCAACCTCCAGCGACATAGACTACTACGTTTTTCAAAGCGGCCTGCTGGTTATTCAGGTGATCCTGAAACCACACAGCCGGATAACCGTAGATATGGCTGATCTCCCGGAAACGGAAGAGAAAGCCCTGGCCATCGCCTGCTGCGGCAGTTCTGCCATCGGCATAGAAACCATTTTTTCGGCCTATCACAAAGCCGTGGAAATAAACGAGAGCCCATTCTATGACCGTGGCGTGTTCAGCGGAGATTCTGTACTGACACAGTACCCATGGCTCACAGAAGCAGGGAAATTCAAATGGGGGGAACATCGCTACGATGATCTCCTGCAAATCATCCACAACCCGCATTACCGGGAGAAAACCCGATCGCTGGCCAAACTGGCATTAAAAACCATCGCTGCCAGTGAATCGTTGTTTAACATCGCTTCCGGTTTGACCGTCAGCCACATCCCCGCCGTGGTTTTTGACCATAGCGGAAACCGTTTCACTGAAGAAATCACGGATAACATCGATCACCTCACAGAAGAGGAAAACGATGGATTCATGGCCTATATCGAACACGACCAACTTTTTCCTTTCGTTCGCGCATTGAAGCGACACGAAAAAGCCCTACAGGAGATGCAAAAATGGAAATCAACCTAGAAATGGGAAACTCCCATAAAGAATGGGAACTCAGCTCCGCGTTTCTGTTATACAAACATAGGGACGAGGCATTCATCACCGTCAATCGTGTGCGACAAATCGGTGAGGATATGGAAATCGGTCCCGGCAAACCTATCAGTCTGCAAAAAATCAGAAGCATGGTGAATAAAGAATCAGAATCGGTCTTTATTGACGATAAGGTCCTTTACAGCGATCAACAAAAGATCATTTGGTGGCTCCCGGCACAACCGGCAAGGACCATCTTTTTCAACACACGGGATCCAGAGTTGAACGGGCCAGTACGCTGTGCCCATCCGGCGCTGGTATTCCGCCTGAGCCTTTCACCATCAGACAACCCGCTCGCCGTGTGCGCCATCAAGGGCAACATGCGGCCTACCCCGGAGACGTCATTGTTCTACGCGCCATACTTCAACATCTGGAAGAGTACGGTTGTCTGCCATGGCAATGCCGATATACCCGGGAAAAGCCCCGAACGCGCTGATCTCGAAAATTGGGAAAACACCTTTTTCAATTCGGCGTTCAGCCATCCTAACCATGATGGTGTTGTCAAACAGGGCGCCTTGGCTTTCTGGAAAAAACGGCAACACGCAAAGAGTCGGAAATTCCCAGAATCCGCCCTCGTAAAAACCCACTTCGACCTGCAAAAGTGGGCCGACACCGCACAGGAGAGATAAAAATGAACAAGGATCAGTTCATTCAAAAGTTGTACCCCACACTTCCCGTCAGCGTCATAGCACCGATGGAACGGTTAAACACTCCGGGTAGCCGGTACTGGATAGCCAATGACGGGCTCTGGGTAGAAACATATCGACCATGGCTTTATCTGCTGCAGCCGGTTTCGGTGGCGAATAAAGGAACAACACCCTTTGGGGTGATTCCAGCGCCTGTATTGGAATTGCCCAAGTTACCAAGAGCGGTTTTAACCGAATTTGTAGAACGCGCCATCGATGCCTGTCCCAACGAGATCGGTTGCTGGATATTTTTGGACACGGAAGGTCGCCACCGTTTGGTATGGCACGACCAGGTAGGCACGCCGGACTTGCTCCATTACACACGCCCAACGCCCAATCCAGGGGAATCCCTGGTCTGGGATATTCATTCACATGGAAAAGAACCCGCGTATTTTTCGTCTATAGATGATGCGGACGACTTTGGGGACACCAAAATATCCATGGTGATCGGCAGCTTGAATGAAGCCGAATACACATTGGCCGCACGGCTCACATCACGGGAAATCACCATCACATTAAACAGTTAGGAGATGATTATGTTCCATTGCAAACTCCCTATGAACAACCGCATCAAAGTAGCCATCGTGGGTGCCGGCGGGAATGGCGCACAAATGGCGGCGGGAATCGCCCAAATATCCGTCGCCATGCAAGCCCGGGGCGGGCTACCGCTCCACGTGACCATTTATGATGATGACCGGGTATCAACGGCCAACGTAGGCCGCCAGTTGTTTAGCCCTGCAGATGTAGGCCGTTACAAATCAGATGTCATCGCTGAACGGACCAACTGGTTTTACAGCATGGACTGGGTATCTGAGCCCGTCAGAATCAACCAGAAAGAGGGCCGATATTCCTATACCGACTTCTTCAGAAGCGATATTGTGATTTCGGCAGTGGATACCGCTAAAAGCCGACTCGATATTGAGCAAAGCTTCACCGATGACCGCTACAAATCTTTACCGACCTACATTTTGGACGTAGGCAATCGGACCAGAACGGGGCAGGTTGTATTAGGGGCCATTTTTAGAAATAAGTACCAGCTCCCCACACTCAGCCTGCTTTATCCGGAAATCACGGATGATGATTTTCAAGAGCAAGATCAAGGCCCGTCCTGTTCGCTGGCTGAAGCCCTGCAAAAACAGGACCTTTTTGTGAACCGGGATGTCACCACCAGCGCTCTCCATATCCTCTGGGATATGATTTCAAAAAGGAGTATCGAATACCACGGAGCATTCATCAATCTGGAAACCATGCGCCGGACACCGCTCAAGATAGACCGGGCGACCTGGCTACGCATGAACCCGGATATTGAGCAGTACCTTACCGAGGATTAAACCATCCTCTCGATAAGCCCAACTTTATTGATGGGCTTTTTTTATTTTTTAAAAACGGGGCCACAAAGACCGGTACAATGGAAGCATCACAACTCACAGGAGCCCGCCCATGTTAACCGCCGAGCAGCAGGCCGCCGCCCTTCACCGCGAAGGGAATGCTTTGATTATTGCAGGGCCAGGCAGCGGTAAAAGTACCACTCTCCGACATCTGGCCGCTAACCATATCCAGCAAGGCATCACCCGTGCAGAGGATATGCTGATCGTTATGTTCAGCGAAAAAGCGGCGCGTGACTTTGCCGCAAAACTCAAGACGCTTTGTCGCCAGAAAACCCCTTTGGTATCCACGATACATTCGGCCGCATTCCGGTTTCTCCGCAGCGTGTACCGGGCAGGGCTGGACGCGCCGAAAACACTCAGAACGGAGGATTATTACTGGGATCAGATCACCGCTGCGGCCATTGCCAAAACGCGGCGTATCCATGTAGAAGACGTGGATGCCCAGGATATTGAAGAAGCTCGCAAAATCATCGGCATCCTCAAAGCCAATCTCATCACTCCGGACATGGTAAACCGCCAAGTCGCCGAGCAGGTCGGCATGGAGGATGCAGACATCGGCATAGACATATACAAAGCCTATGAAAAAATGAGAAAAGAAGAAGCAACAATCTCTTTTGATGACATGATTTATGATCTGGTGAACCTCTATTTTAACGATGAAAACGTGCAAAACATCATGAAGAATACCTATAAAACGGTACTGATTGATGAGTTCCAGGACATGAATCGGGCCAACATGGAATTTGTGCGCATCATCGCGCAAAACGCCATTGCCATCGGTGACGATGACCAGAGCATATTCGGCTTTCGCGGCTGTTCACCATACTACATGACCCACGAATTTGAGCGGCTTTTCCAGGACGTGACCCGCTATCAAATCACCCAGACTTTCCGCTATGGGGAAGCCCTGAGCCGGGTGGCCAACAAACTCATCGAGCGTAACAGTGATCGCATCGCTAAAACCATTGTTACCGCCAATGGCGTCCCGAATACGGAAGTGCACTTGCGCTGCACAGACAGACCCGGGGACGCCACTCTGGAAGTCATACAAGAGAACATCAGCCAGTCGGGAAGTATTGGCATCCTCGTACGCACATTCCATCAATCGGCCTTGTGTGAGATCGCGCTGACGGAAGCCGGGATCCCTTACGTTCTTGAAGGGGGGACTCCGGCTTTTGAGCGCCGCGACGCACTGGCCACCGTCGGCTATCTGGCGGCCAGCATGGGAAAACTCGGGAATACCGGATGGTTTCACGACCAGGACCGCCTGCGTAAAATTGTCCGGGCCATGCTGACCACCCCCAATCGCTTTATGCGCCGGGAAGATCTGGAGGCAGCAGAAGAAGCGGTCATTCAGGAAGAAAGCCTGGACCCATGGATAAAAAGAACCATGCAAAAAAACACGACAGGGCAAGGGACGTACGCACAGAGGCTCTACGCAACACTCGACAATCTCAAGGGACACATAGGCTTTCTCCGACAGATGCACGAAAATGAGGGCAGCAGTGCCGCAACGATGATTCGAGCCATCTACGGCAAATTGGGGCTACACGAGGCTATTCGACAGGCAGGGCCATCAGACCGCGCCCAGGACCGCACAGCGTTCTATGCTGTCATGGCAGACTACGCGGCAACAAACCAGCTCAGCACAGCGCAATTTGTACAGGAAATCGAATCTCTGGCGCAAAAAAACCGTCGCAGCAAACTCAGTCCCAGGAATACCGCACGCATCCACATTGGCAGCTGGCACGCAGCGAAGGGACGGGAGTTTGATTTGGTGATTCTTCCGGATCTCGCCGAGGGCAAAACCCCCTATATCCGGGCAGACAAAGACGGACCGGACATCGACGAAGAGCGGCGACTGTTTTATGTGGCTATGACCCGCGCAAGGCAGCGCCTCGTCCTACTGAGCCCTATAGACGACGCGCTCACCAGGTCACCCAGAAAAGGGCAGGGGGCTTCCAAAGACCGCAAATCGCCAAAAGCAAGCCGGTTTTTATACGAAATAGCGTCCTGTCCAAGCTTAATACGGCAAGAAAGCCGATTGGACCGGGCCAGTTGACAAACCAGCGGTATCCGTAAAAAATAAAGGCTCTTACCACCCTTTATTTCAATGAAATAAAAACTGCAGCCTGGGAATCTGCGACGCAACAAGCCGAATTTTGGCTACCCATCCCTTGTGCGGATTACTGACTTCCGCCAAGGAAGATTTCAGTATCCATTGCCGCGCACAAGGAAAAAGGATTTTTCGCCTGCGGCTGGCGATGGAGATCAACATGAAGATTCTTTTAGGATTGTTTATTTTTCTGTTCGCTATCTTCCAGATAGGTGGTATCGCTATCGGCGGATACCTCTTGTGGAAGTGGCAAAAAAACATGAGCACCAATAGTAAGGCACAGTGGAAGGGCCGTTTTCAGGGTTTTTTTGCGCTGCTATGGCGTCACAAAATCATCACGATTGTGGCATTGTTCGCGATGTCATTCTTAGCCCCGGAGATCGGCTTCGGGTTGTATATGGCGTTCATGGTCATGGCCGCCGCCTCCTGGGGCATCTTCTTCTTCCTGAAAGCCGCACCGCATCTGAAAAATGCGGCAGCCAACTTGCATAAGAAAGCCCCGCAAAAGGCTTACAAAATGCCCACATGGCAGGCACAGCAGCAGCAATCCGTTGCCCCGGTGCAACCCACGCCAGCATCAATGATGACGCCAGCCGTGAACCCCCCATCCAGCAAACCCACAGTTTGCAATATCGTAAACTAGAATTACAAACACTCGACATGGACCTTTATAGGTCCATTTTTTTGTTTTAACGCCAGTTTTTATGGTAAAATTAAGTCATAAGTTGCATGGAGCATAAGCGATGGAAGCGAGACAGCATGTCGTCAAACTGGAAACATTAAAAGATGTAAATGACGTTCTCACAGATTCAAACATTAGTGTAATAACCAAGGAAGAACATCGTAAAATTGCGCAAAATGCCGCGCACAGAAACAACCTTTCCCGCCTTATTCAACTGATCGCCGACGAAAGGCTGATGGGTAGCCAGCGCATCCGTGCCATCAACGACCTGGCCAGAATGAGAGAGCAGATCGCCCATAATAACCCGCCACAGGAGAACCGGATGCCAGCAGAACACGCATACGCGCCCGAAAAAACGCAGGACGCACCCAGGAAAGACGCTATCATTATCGCCATGGATAATATCGAAGATGATGATATGCGCTATATCAACCATACCGCCTATGGCGCGAAAGCTGCCTTTGTGGTGGCTATGTCAAAAACGAAACCACGCCCCAACGAAGACTTGCAGGGCCATTACACGGTCAATATCGAAGCCGCTAAAATAGTGGAAGGCGCGGAACGCAAATACGATTGGTCCGACAAGATCACCCTGCAACTCACCCGGGCCGAGCTACCAACCGTCGCTGCCGTTTTTTATGGCTACATGGATGCCTGTACTTTTGCTTCCCATGGCCCGGCCAAAGATAAAGGGTTCAGTCTGGAAAGAAAGGACGGAGGGATCATCGCCAGAGTCAACGCAACCGGGAAAAGTATGGCGGTCAAAATCAGTCCACCGGACATCTTCCAGATGGGGGCCATTTTGACCCGACAGCTGTTGAAAGAAACCCCTTGGATGGATAGCTACATGCTGGAAAAACTCTTACGGGGGAGTTTTACTTTTCAAACTTCCCAGGCAATGCCAGCACCACAGCCAGCTCGCGCCAACGCCCCCGCTAATAATGCCCAGCATGGACCGAAGGACAAGCAATGCGCGGGCTGCGGTTGCGAGATCGATCAACGCGTGCATGACTACAGCCTGAAAAATATGGGCAGACCGCTGTGCCTGAATTGCCAGAAAAAACACTAACCCTCCGGGATGCGGTCCTCATCAAGCCATTACGCTATGAGGACCGCCGCTTTCCTATCTCCATTTGGGACGCTGAACCCGGAGAAAAATGTCTGGTCGTCGGTCGGATTATCAACTATCACGGTAATGGTCGGCAGCTGAAAGTGCGGGTTGAGGATACGAACGGGGAAGACGCACACAAAACCGAGTTTTACATCACCTTTTTTCATTACAATCGCTGGCATACGGACAAGATGGTATCTGGTGCCACGTATGCCTTTCTAGGGAAAGTCACGGAGTTCGCCGGAACCCACGCCATCTTGCGGAGCATGTCGCAACCAACGATTCTGGAGCTGGAAAGCATCGGGAAAATCGTCCCGATATATAAAAAAAACGGGCCATATTCCGGAGAAACCATTGCAGAAAACATCCAAAAGGTCTTAAACTCCCACAATGATGCGCAGATCGCCCAGATTACAACCCCATGGGTCAATGAACAGGTACATAAATCATCGGCGGTGAATATACCCAGGGCGTTACGTGTATTGCGCAATCCACAAACCCCGGATGATATACAAAAAGCCCAGGAAGCATTGGTCCGTATGGAGGTTCTGGAGCGGGCGGAAAGAACCGCTCGCATAAGGCGATTCAGAGAAAAAACGCCGGGCGTGATGGTGCACATCAACCCAGAGGAAATGGCGCAATTCTCCTCTATGCTGCCTTTCACCTTGTCCCCGGGACAGCAAGACGCCCTGGAAGCCATCCGGAAAAGCCTGGCATCCCCTTGGCCCAGTCGCATCCTCCTCATGGGTGGAGTGGCTTCCGGGAAAACGGCTATTTGCCATACGGCCGCCAGAGCCGTAGTTTACGGCGCACGGGAAGGTTGCAACAAAGCGTTAATCATCGCCCCGACACAGCCCTTAGTGAATCAGCTATATCAGAAATTCCAGGATTTTTTTCCGACAATTCCGGCTGTTTCGCTGATTGGGAGCAAACCAGGTACCCACATTCCCGATGCCAGCGTTTATTTTGGAACGCACGGCGCGTTTAACCGAAAACTCCCCTGGGATCGTATCGGATTGGTGGTCTTCGATGAGGAGCATCGTTTTGGCACCGATAAAAAGTTCGCCAGCCTACCGGAAACGGCCAATCGCATATTCATGTCGGCCACCCCTATCCCGCGCAGCCTCTCACTCTTTATGTTTGGCGAAATGGAACTGGTCCGCATTCAGGGCACACCCAACGCCCGCCGGGTAGAAACGCGCCTGATTACCAGAAACGAAGGGAAAAAAGCCGTCCAGCAAGTGCGCGACACCCTCAGAAAACAGAAAAAAGCCATCATCGTGTATGGCACCATAAGCCGCGCCGAAGAACCGGAAATCATCTGGTCAGGGGCAAGATACCTCTCACCCCACTTTCCCGCAGACCGGGTAGCGCCGTTAAAACACGCACGAGACATCAAATCAGCACGAGAAGAATCACGCCTGGTCGGAACCGATTATCTGGAAAGAATCTACCGCATCAACAAAAACTTCGACGCTCGGAAACTCATCATCCGGCAAGAGAATAGTGAACCCGTCCAGTTTCCGATACTCGCCTATGACACGGAATCACAAAATACGTTATATATACTGGAAAGAAACGCGCTCATCGAGATCGTAGGTAACAAGAAGAAACTCAAGAAGTGGAACACCATCCTCCAGGAAATCCGGAGCGACTTCTATCCCTCGGTATCGCTGGTCCGGGAAAGCCTCTATCGCGCCGGTATAGACATGGAGGGCGCTGTCCAGTTCTGGGAACGTGCGTTTCCGGGGAAAACCGCCACTATTCACGGCAAAATGTCTGGTCGAGAGAAAAACGCGGTGCTGTCTCGGTTTTCCAGCGGAGAAACCCCGCTCATCATTGCCACCTCCATTGTGGAGGTCGGAATTGATGTGGAAGGGGTGGATTGCCTGGTACTGGCCAATGCGGACAAGTTCGGCACGGCCTCTTTGGTCCAACTACGCGGAAGGGTAGGTCGCAACGGTGATCCCGGGGTCTGTATTCTGATTTCCCCCTCTGATGATGGCAGCGATTATGCCAGGCTCCAGACATTCAGTGAGGAAACCGACGACCTCAAGCTGGCAGAGATGGATTTCATCGAACGTGGTTGGGGGCAGATACAAGGGACCGCACAGTCCGGTAACAACAGCACTTTTTTCCGAATCCGGGAACACCGCAGGATCCTCAACGAAATCACACAAGAAATCGTCATCACACAAGAAAAACCATAAAAGACGAAAACAAACACGAAACCACTAATCTACCCCGTCACAACAATTGAAGAGGGCGGATAATGCGGCTATGATGGAATCGATTTCCAAGCAAGGGCTCAAATTATCGATTAAGGATGACAGACAAAGCAAAAAGGGCTTCAGTCCCCACTGAAGCCCTCTAAGCCGACCAGAAAGTCGCTGAGAAAATTGTGAACCAAATCTCCCCGTCCCAACGAGGAAGACACTCACCACAAAACCAGTGAGTGCGATTTTTTCACAACAGCATTTTCTTGTCAATAGGTTTGCTTTGCCTTTTTTATAGGAGAGGTGAACTAAAGATGAGGAATATTCCTGTACCCATTTCCTGCGCAATGACACGCGCCTGGCAGATAGATGACCCGTCACTAAACCGGAGAGACAGAAATGTTTTAAGCTGGATGCTGAGTTACGTCTGCATAAAAACACCCACTAAACCGATCTATCCAAGACTGGTTACGGTCGCCGAAAGCGCAGGCCTCTCTGAGTCTTCTGTAAAAAGATCAGTAAGAACATTAGAAACAAAAGGATACATAACAAGAATTTCACAGGACAGAGGGGAGAGAACCGGAAACTTCTTAACAAGAAGAACCATTTTAAGCGAGAAAACGCTTATTTTTACAGGTCTTTTAAAAGAAAAAAAGGCATATTTAAACAACGATCCGGAAGGGCCATCAAAAGCCGGACAGATGCCCACAGAAAATCTCAGCCCCGCAAGGCCTAAAACAGACCTCCCGCCGGAGTTCAAATTGCTCCCCGCCATAGAGAACGAGCTACGCTCTCCAACTAGAAAGAGCAATATAAGCACAGAGGGATGCCCCACAAAAATCCGGAAAAGCGCACACATTCCCCAAGACCTCCAATGGCTGCAAGAAGAATACAAAATCCCTGCTCCCGTGATTTTCTGGGCCATGAAAACAGCACGCGAGGCGGGCACAACACTTTCTGCCGTCGCTCTCCACATCCGGGAACGCATCAGGGACGCCAAAGATGCTACACGCTATCTGGCCGGGGTTATTCGCAACTTGGCACAAGGAAAAAACTTGTGGCGAACCGAAAGACCGACATCCGTGCAAAGCGCGGACGCCTTGGGACAGCAGGAAAAATGGCGCAAACAAGTCGAGCAGCAGTGGGGGATGGGGAGAGTCTACACCAACCACGCAGGGGCCTGGGTACGGGTTATTTCCTTTGATCTGGTCGAAATTTACCAAACGGATCCGGCCGATCCAGTCGTGAAACCACGCGCCAGAAAAACTCTCCGACAAATACTGCCCGAACTGGAAACCGGAATCTGGACACCCAAAGGCGAAGCCCAGGAGAAAAGCCCGGAAAACTCGTGGGAAACTGGCCTGCAGATGTGCCGAAAGACCCTGAAAACTTGCGCCTTATCGTCAGGTGTCGTACAGTCATGACTCTACCACCCATCATCACTTTGATGAAAACAGCAGCCCGGGAATCTGCGACGCAATACAGGCAACTCACCCGTTCAGGGAGAGGCTTGCCTTTAAATCATCCATTTTTATTGCAGGAGGCGCTATGAATACCGTAGCAGCAACCGCGCGCGTTCGTGTTGAGGACAAGCGCATTATCAACGGCCAGGCTGATGTGAACCAGTTGGTCCCCTTTAAGTATCAATGGGCATGGGACAAATATCTGGCAGGCTGTGCCAACCACTGGATGCCCCAGGAAATCCAGATGTCCCGTGATATCGCCCTGTGGAAAGATCCCAAAGGGCTGACCGAAGACGAACGCCGGATTGTTAAACGCAATCTCGGTTTTTTTGTGACGGCCGACAGCCTTGCGGCTAACAACATCGTGTTAGGCACTTATCGCCACATCACCGCACCGGAGTGTCGGCAATACATGCTCCGTCAGGCCTTTGAAGAAGCCATTCACACCCACGCTTATCAGTACATCGTACAAAGCCTGGGACTCGATGAGGGCGAGATTTTCAATATGTACAACGAGGTGCCGTCGGTACGGGACAAGGATCGTTTTCTCATCCCCTTTATCGACACACTCTCGAATCCGGACTTCAAAACCGGTACCCCTGAAACCGATCAGCAACTACTCCGTTCGCTGATTGTTTTCGCCTGCATCATGGAGGGCCTTTTCTTTTATGTCGGCTTCAGTCAGATCCTGGCTTTAGGCCGTCAAAACAAGATGGTCGGCGCCGCCGAGCAGTATCAGTACATTCTCCGCGACGAGTCCATGCACTGCAACTTCGGCATTGATCTTGTTAATCAAATCAAGGCGGAAAATCCACATCTGTGGACGCCAGCATTTCAACAGGAAATCAGCGAGCTGATTCACAAAGGTGTGGAATTGGAATCTGCTTACGCCGATGACACCATGCCTCGTGGGGTTCTCGGGCTGAATGCTTCAGCATTTAAAGAGTATGTTCAGTTCATCGCAGATCGCCGGTTGGTACAAATTGGGCTGCCACAGCAAAACCCAGGGGTGCAAAACCCTTTTCCATGGATGAGTGAAATGATTGATCTCAAAAAAGAGAAGAATTTTTTTGAGTCAAAAGTTCAAGAGTATCAAACGTCTGGGCTAAGCTGGGATGACTAAAAAAACGATTATTTTTTGTTTTTATTATCTTCCAGAAAAGGTACCGCGCTTGTAGGGTAAAGTCAAATCACACAGAGCCGAAAGGCTCTTTTCACAAAAGACAGCCGACCTCGTGTCGGCTTTTTTATGGGAGTAAATCATGAACGAAGTCAAAAAAGTAGGACGTGGATTTCGTCAGGACGCCAATATTGCCAATTTAGGATACTGGCCCACTGACCAGGACACGATGTATCACGTCACCCGGATGCTGGAAGTCGATGAGGGGGTAGAAACCGCCATATTCGACTGTTCCTGCGGCAAATTGGACGCCCTGAAGGTTGTCTATGAAAAGCTGCAGCAGGACGGGGCAAAGGTGTCTGCGTATGGCATTGAATTACATGCAGAACGCTACAACGAAGCTAAAACCATCTTGCGCGAGCAAGCCATCCCGGGTGAGGTCCTGCACGCAGACGCTTTACACGATGTCTCCCTGTCAGAAGGGTGGGCTGGGTTGTCGATTTTCAATCCGCCTTACGGCGAACTGTCGCGTCCGGGTGCGGATGATGAAGAAATCAAGGTTCGTCTGGAGCGGCTTTTCTGGACACAGCATATTTCCAGAACCAAAAAAGGGACAGGGATAACGGTGGCAATCTTGCCGACGCAGCTCTTTGTCCGGGACGTTTCCATGACAAAAATGATTGCGCGCCATTTCACGGACGCAAAAATTTATCGTGCTGCGGATGCCAGCTACAACCAGGTGGTCATCATCGGTTATCGCGTCGATAACACCACCAATCGGAACCACTTTGATCACATGCTGGCGGAAACCTTGCTGGCTATCGGCGAAGGCCGGGCAGATGTACCGAATATTGCCCAGGCACAGGACTTGTTCGAGGTCCTGCCGAGCAAAGCTCCGCAAACATTCACCTGCTTCACCCTAACAGACGAAATGGCGCAAAACATCCTCCAGGATGGTAGCCAAAACGTAGAAGCGTGCCGACAGCAAATCATCAACCATTCCCTACGCGCTTTTGGCAT
This sequence comes from Acidithiobacillus marinus, assembly GCF_002847505.1. Classification (GTDB taxonomy): domain Bacteria; phylum Pseudomonadota; class Gammaproteobacteria; order Acidithiobacillales; family Acidithiobacillaceae; genus Acidithiobacillus; species Acidithiobacillus marinus. Next base: position 16,976 of record NZ_MXAV01000052.1, on the reverse strand, counting down.
CGGGGAAAATATCCCCTCGGTGATGCCGCTCAGGGATGGGCATGTGCCGGCGGTACTGGCATCGGGACGGTTGAACGGACGGATTGAAACGGAGCTGGGTGTATTTCTGTTCCGTGGAAAAGCCAAAAAAACCATCACGGCGAGCACACGTTACGAAGCTGATGACAAAGGCCGTAATGAACGCCAGGTTTTTGAGCGCATACACCGCACTCAAACGGCTGTGACTTACATTGACATCACCCCTGGGCGAGAAATTGCGCTCACTCAGGTCATTTAAGGAGACAAATCATGATAGAGGTTTCCATTTTTGGAAATTACCTGAACGCCCAATGGGTTTGCCGTGCCAACGGTAAATTCTTAGGAGCGGCATTCCTGGCCCGGCAAAGCGCCGTCGAATCCGCCTTATCGAGCCTCAGTAATGGGCATGATGTTCGTACAACCGATTATCTGAAAAACATCGGTGCTTACATGCATTCGATGACCCGTATCAACGGGTATGTCTATGCCATCGTGATCCCCAGTCTGTCGGCTCTGGTCTTAGAAAAAGATAAAGGGGAAAAAGAGGACTCAGAAGACAAAAGCCACGAACAATCGCTGGTCTGGCATTGTGAGGGGCCCAATATTGTCTGGGAAAAAATTGTAGACATCGTGGACACCCCGTTACTTCCGTCCTGGAAAGAGTACATCTTGAAGGGGCTGGGAAGCTCATTACTCGCCGAGGCCCGTAACTCTTGCAGACTTCCGGATATTCCGGGCGACCGTTTAATTTCGGCCACGGTGGAGGGCGATGCCGACGGTTGGCAAGGCGCCACGATTAAATTGCAACCCGATGACGTAACCGCCCTGGTTATGCACGGACTTGAAACAGGGAGACTAGATCCTTATGCAGATTAAAAAAGAAACCATGATGGACTTCATGGGCAAATTTGGTGGCGTCTTTTTTCAAAAGGCTGCTGAGGCACTGAAACCCACATTCGTCCCCGGCACAGACAAAGCCGGGATATGGGAAGCGGCCGTAGATGCCATCCCCAAAAAACGCAACCCTTTCCCGGGACAAAAAACCCTGATCGCGGCAGTCGCCGCGCATCTTTACGGGAAAGACCGGCGGGCCATTATCCTGTCCGCAGACATGGGTACGGGAAAAACACTGATGGCCACACTGCTGGCGGCGCTCGGAACCAACCTGCGCCGGCCGCAGCGCGTCATTTGTATGGTCCCCCCGCACCTGGTTGGGAAATGGGCCAGAGAAATCACTATTACCATCCCTGATGCCAAAGTGGTCACCATCAATGATGGCGGCAGCATTGGCCGGCTATATAAAGCGGCACAGGAAAATCCGGATGCCCCCGAGAAATCGGAATTCTGGATTGTGGGTCGCGTCCGCGCCCGCATGAGTTTTATGCGGAAAAGCGGTATAGCTGCACACAGTAACGATTCTTTTCTGGACCTGACTGGACAGAAAGGACGCCTCAAAGGGCATCAGTGCCCGGATTGTGGCGGCACTATTGTCAAAAGGGTGACGGAGAAGGAAATAGAAAAATTCTCGGATAGTGATAGACGAGGATTGATTTATCTGGGTGACTCAGAGACGGATGATATGGAAAAAGGCGACGTGCAATATGTGTGGATGCCTAATGCCGAATATTTCTCCAAGGGTCGTAAAACTTGCCAGTGGACGTACTCCGAACAGAAGGGGTTACAAACAGGGTGTGGCGCGCAACTGTGGCAAGCTACACGCCGCAGCAAAAGCGATACAGACGACCTCATCAAAAAATCATTGGTAGCAGTCGAGGGCATCGGAGAAACGAAGGCTGGCTTGATCCTTTCTCTGGAAAGTCGTGATCAGATACTGTCCGATTTGGGAAGCGGTAAGATTCATCCCGATCTGGCCAGCATTCTGGGCAAGTCGGCAACCGCAAAAGTATGGAACCATCTGCAGACCCAGGGATTTTCAGGGGCTGATGGGAACTATGCGATTTCGGAGTTCATCAAGCGGAAGCTACCTAAGCACTGGTTTGATATTTCGGTGTTCGATGAGCTGCATGAACTGGACGGTGATGATACGGCGCAGGGCGTGGCCATGGGGGTCATTGCCGGTTGCACCAAGAAAATCGTGGGCCTTACGGGAACCCTGGTGGATGGATATGCCGGGAGCCTTTTCCCGCTCCTGTTCCGCATTAACCCGCGTCAAATGCAGCGCATGGGTTTCAAAGCAGGAGATGCCGCCATTTTTCAAAGAGAAAAGGGGGTCATCAAGGAAATCAGCGTGGAGTATTCCGAGGATGAGTTCAAGCAGTCCAAGGGAAAGAAAAAGTCCTACAAACAGGTGAAAAACCTGCCAGGATTACACCCCACGGTGATTACCGACTTCCTGCTGCCGAACACAGTATTTATCGAGCTGCAGGATATGGAAGAAGGGTTACAAAAATTGGGCCGCAAGCATGGAGTAGACATCCGTTTGCTTCCCAGCTATCGGGAAACCTATATCTCGGTACAGCTTCGTGAGGAGCAAAAAGTCCGGATGAAGGCTTTCACCCATAAAATGGTGGACATCATTAAGACAGCCAAAAGCGAAAAAAACCGTAGGGTTATGGCGCAAGCCTTTCACACATTGCTGTACGGCGCCGACGGCTGTTTTGAAGAGGTGGTATTTGGCGATGTAAAGCTCAAACCGGATATCCCGGGTGAGCTTCTGGAAAAGGAAAAAATCCTGGTGGATCTCGCCCTGCGAGAGCATGCGGCCGGACGGAAGCTGCTGGTTTACAGCATCTACACAGACCGCCCGGATCTTCTCACCCGTTATGCGAACATTCTGGCCGATGCTGGCCTGAAAAGTCGCGTCATGCGGTCTTCGGTCCCCACGCACAAGCGGGAAGAATGGTTGCAAAAGTCACTGCAAGAAGGGGTCGATGTCTTGCTGTGCAACCAGGAAATTGTCAAAACAGGATTGGATATGTATGAATTTCCAACCATCCTGTACATGCAAACGGGGTATTCCAGCAATACGATTCTCCAGTCTTCCAAAAGAAGCTGGCGAATTGGTCAGGTAAATCCAGTCAGGACGTACTTTGCCAGCTATGCCGACTCACCACAGATGACGGTGATGAAGCTGGTGGCCAAAAAACTGGCCGTGGCCAATCAGGCAAAAGGCAATATTGCCGATACCAGTTTGACCCATCTGATCGACGATGATGACGGAAACTCACTGATGGCGATGGCCAATGAGATTCTGGAGTCTATCCGTTCGACAGACCATGACCCCATTGTGGGTTCCATCACAAAGCTGGCAGAAGACAGTCTCGTCGGTGAGTATGGCGCAACACCTATGGCAAATATCGCCCGGGTGTTGAAAATGGAAAATGCGGCACATACCCCGCAGCCCGCAGTGCAAAAAGCCAGTAAAAAGCCACTGGATCCTATGGACATCCTGTCCGTAGTTTTTGCCACAGCCAACCAAAACAGCAAGAAAGAGCACGAAGCGAAGCCGGAAAAGAAACCAGATTCGGTCAAACGGATCAGCAATTCGATTCTGGTGGAAGATCCATTCGATCTCTTTTAAGCCTCTCAGGTCCCCGGGAAACCGGGGTTTTTAATAAGGAGTCAACATGGAGTACACAGATATTATGCAAAACATCAAACAGGCCAAGTCGGCACAAAAAGGCAGCGGCGAAAGCACCATACTGGTCCACGGCGGCATTGCCGTAGAAGGTCAGGGAATGTTGGCGTTGTTCGCAGAGCAGGATATTGCAATCGGCAAGGGAACAGCACTCAGACTTCATAATCCAGAGGGTTTTATGAAACTGAACTCACTGTTACCGAGCAGCCAGGTGACAGGCGGCGAACGGGATTCGCTGACCATCACCGCCAACGATGGGCGTTCTCGGTTTAAGCTGCGCTGCGCCCCAATAACCGATTATCAGTCCCGGCTCAAAAAGACGGTCCAGCATATCGCGGTGCAGTATCCGAAATTGCTGGTGGACGCTTTAGTTGATGCCGGACGTCTAGCAGACAAAGATATCCTTATTTTTCGGGATACGGTTGTTACCATCGGTCACATGGGGGCGCTCGCCGTTGTGGTCAAAATGGGGCAGGAAATACCGTGGCCCGTGGCTTTTCTCGCAAAAACCACGGAGACGATCGCAGGAATCTGGGCACGGAAAGCCGTGGATGCCAGCTTCATCAGCCCGGGATCCATCCTGATCAAAGGGGAGGGAACATGGACGGAATTTCGTGCCATCGAAGACCCGGACCAGGAGTTCGTTACCGTCCCCAAGCATCATCAGTCGGCACTGGCTTTCGGCGAGACCTTGGAACCCATTGCCAAGGTTCCGGCTGCAGACATCAAACGCAATAGCCATCTCATGGCGGTGGCGTGCGATGTCGATGAGGTGGATACGGATGACGAGAAGGCCAGCAAAAAAACCAAAAAAGAAAAGGTTTTCAACATTGAAATCAGCGATCAGGCGATTAACTTCCGGACCACTGGTGGCGAAACCAGCCTGGAACACGAATCCCTCGGCACAATGGCGGAGACGAAATTCAACGCCGCGCTGTTTAACCGGGCGGTGGACATGATCGCCTCACGCTGCACGGAGGTGATTATCGGTCAGACCAGCATGATTGCGTCCAAGCACATCATCCTGTCTACAGAAGATCGCTCGGCGATTGTGTTGATCGCCGGTCTACGTGACTAACAACCATTTCTCGACCACCCCTATTCGGCATTGCCGATTAGGGGTTTTTTATTGACCAAATCCGCTAAGAAAACTATCATGATAATCCTTACCACCCAGATTCCTACGAATCAGACTGTCGATTGGGAAACGACGACGCAATAACACAAGTCCAGCATTGTTTGGTCTTGTTATCTATCTGTAGTCTAAGGAGAATACCATGAGTAAGCAAACCAGCTTGCTCCAGGGCGTTCCTTACACCAGCATTACGGGCGAAATACGGGAAAGAGTATCCATCCCCAAAGCCATGATCCCCAATGTTTGCGCTGTTTTACTCGATATGTACAAACACCAAATCAGCACTTTGCCGCCAGGCGAAGATCTGGATGACGCGGTGTTGTGGTTCATGTCCGAGGAAAAAAATGGCGCATCTTTCACAAACTGCACAACAGCTATGGGCATTTCCAGAGACTGTGCAGATGAAATTCGAGAAAGATGGTGTAAAAATTACCTGGAGAAAATCTATGGAAAAGGAAAAAAAGGCAGAAGTCAGATTGTCTCCATCATCGATGATCACCATGGAGACGTGTGCCAGGCAGTTTTGGTACAAATCGCTCAGAATAAAGCCGAAAGAAAAAGATCGTAAAATGCTCTTGGGCACCATCCGGCATCTGGGATTTGAACACACCCTCAGAACGGATCAGCCCGCAGCCTGCGCGGATGCACGGTTGACCGAAAAGGAAACCCAGTCCATCAACGCGGAACTGCTGGTCTTTTATGATTGGTGGATGGAAAGCGGGCTTACCCCGGCATACATCCACCAGACTCCGGCGATTGAGTTGAAAATAGAATCGCGCCATCCCGACGACCCCTCGATTATTTTGGTCACCAGGATGGATCTTTTGGCGGTGGATGAGGACGACGAATATTGGCTGATCGACTGGAAATCAGGGAAAACCAAAGCGACCCAATGCTTTGCTGACCATGCTGACCAGCTCACCTTTATGCAAATTATCGCGGAGGATGTTCTCCAAGAAGCCAGCATCGACAAAATCGATCATCTGGCCATTGTGGAAAGTCACCCGCCATCCGCCCAAAAAAATGCGGCCGTCAACATGATCCCCTCTCCACGTAGAGGGGCGGCTCAAGTTGAAGACCTGCTGTCCAAAACCCGGGTGATTGCGGATCGGATTCGCAATCAGGAATTTTTCGCTACCAGTCGCTACGGCTTCAACTCACCCTGCAACTTGTGTGAGTATCAAAGCTTATGCGCAAATTCAAAAGACACGGCGGGATTTCATATTCCTCCGGGAATAAATATTCCCACGGGTCTTTTTGAGGAGGTCTCATGAATATCGTGGTGGTCGAGGGCGCGACAAAATATGTCGGCTACTCGGAATCAAAGAACGGACATATTATCGGCGTGCATACGCTGAAAGGCGCCGTCAGGGTCTTTATCCCAGGCCAGGAGGATATGGAAATCCCGGAGCATATCCGGGTAAACGGCTACATCCGCAGTGAACCATATTCAGATGGAAAGGTAATCCTGGAAGAAGTGGTCGCTGAAATGTGGTCGCCCAAAGATCCAGGTCCTGGGCCATGCAACGCCAACATCGCCGTGACCAAGCGGTCCACGGATGACCTGGAGGACCTGAAGGGGCTCGAAGATATGTGGATACCTCCAGAATTTCCGGAGGATATTGGAGGATAAAAATGAGGGACTACTTCGCAGAGGCGAAAAGCCTCGATCTGGTAGAGTTTCTCACGGCCTATCTGGGGAAACCCAAGGAAGCTGCCGGTTCGGCACGATTTGCGTGTTGTCCCAGCTGCGGGGAATCTTCCAGCAAGAGCGTAAAGCTCGAAGTCAAAAATGCCGGCAACACCCAGCACTATAATTGTTATCGTTGCGGTGCCCATGGCAGCATCGTTGACGCAGCCATGCAAATATGGGGCGTGAACGAACCATTGGAAGCCGCGAAGATGCTGTTGGGCGAGAATACGCCACAGGCAGTATCCATCCCGAGACGAACAGCGGCTCCTGCCGATGATCGACGCAACCAAGAAGCATTAACGACCGCCATAAAGCAGTTACGCCAGGTCACCGCAGGGCAAAACCTGCATGATCACCGCTGGCGTAACGCGGCAAAATACCTGATAGAAGAAAGGTGTTTGCCAGAAAGCGTGGTCCAGGAAGCCATGGACCGCATGTTGCTGGCATTCATGCCAGATAACACCAGCGAGGCGGCACAATTCCTTTCAGATCATTTAGGTCAAGATCTACTTATGGCTTCCGGGCTATGGAAAGCCGGAAAAAAAATACCGGGTATTGCCTTTCGGCCCATTGTGGCCTTTCTTCCGGGGCTCACCTCAGCCGAGTTTCGTATTGCACGAAAACCACGGGATGGAGAAAACAAAGGCATGCGTTATGGCGTTTCTGGCTACCCATGGTTCTGGAGGGGTAATAACCCCAAAGGTACCATGATTGTCGAAGGGTTTATCGATATGTTGTCCGGTGTCGCTATGCATTATCAGGGCCACATCCTGGCCCTACCGGGCGTCAACAACTGGCACCCGGATATGCTGGAGGCATTTCAGAAAAAAAATCCCGAAGTGACTGTGTACCACATCACCACGGATAACGATTCTGACTCTGAACTCAACCCGGGGAGAACCTGGGCTTTTAAACTCAAGGAAATTATTGAAAAAAATCTTCGCAAGAAGGCAGAGATCACTTTGCCGGAAAGCGGGGATTTGAACGACGCGCTAAGGAGGCGCATGAAAAAATGAACGTCAAAAAACTCTCCATCATTGGAGAAAATGGTGAAGTAAAAGAGATCCTTGCCTTTTCCGAAAGAGTAAGGATTTTTTATGAGCGGTTTCCACGGGAACGCTACTCGGTCGTTGTGGAAACCATTCCGCAATCGGCTACCAGCCCCTTTTTGCAGTCTCTCAACGCGTTGAAAGACGCCCCAGAGGCACTCAAGGAAGTGGTCAAAAAGTGTCCGTCGAACGTCTTTCAGAACAGCGTGCATTACCGCTGTTCATTGCGAGATGACCTCACGCAGCGTGTGGTGGGTTCGGCAGATGCTTTCGGGGAAATTGCTGCTTACAAGGATTTGGAGCGCATCCAGAGCGCCGCTTTTTCTCGTATGCTGGCTATAGTGTGCGACATTAACGCCGATGATCTGGATAGTGACATTGAAAGTGACATTCAAAAAATGGGTGAAGTCGGGACTCAGATCAAATCAACGACCGCGCCATCCCCTCATACACAACCGGCAAAAAAAGAAGGACCATCCACTGTTGCAGCGTTCCCACGCCGCAGCAAACAGGATGCCTTTGAGGATTCAGCCGACAAGGCCGACGAATCACCGTCAAAGGCGGATCCGGCCAACACATCGCAAAGCAGCTCCCAGGAAAACCTGGGCCTGTTTTTCCTGCTGGAAGACGAAGACGCCAAGGTGGCCTGCGAAATCGCCACCGAATTCTCTATTGACGCTTCCATGTTCGCCAACTATCTCGGTTCGGACAAGGTGCGCCTACGTCGCATCGTCAAACAGTACCATCGCGTAACGGCCGGAGCCCTCAGCAAAGAGGACTTTGTGGCGCTTATCCATGAAAAAATAGGAGAGTAAAAATGAGTTCCATCGCTATTATCACAGGCATTACGGGGGAAACCCCGGAGTGCCACGAAATTGGGAAAAATGCCGCTGGGGAAAAAACCCTGGCAACCACATTTCCGGTGGTGAGCTTCGAGCGGAGCTTCAACTCTGCATCGGGGGAATTTACGACCAAGCGCGTGTACCATCGCTGTGTGGCCTACGGGGCTACCGCCGAGCGTATCGCCAAGTATTTCTCGAAGGGGAAAGGCATCCAGGTCACGGGTCGCATCAATTACCGCACCTGGAATAACGGCACCACAAACTTGAAAGTCACGGAAATTATCGTCGATCAATTTCATTTTGTGGGTGCTGCGGAGGACGCTAAAGAGAGTCAGCAGTCGAACTCTCAGCAATCAACCGCGCAGACCCCGCCGCAACCGGAAAAGGCTCACCGCCCAGCCGGGCAAGTGACGGGATATGTCGTGCAGCCTTATTTGATGGCGGCAGCGCCATTACCAACACCTGCCAAAAAACCACAGCAGGCCGCACCCCAAGCCCGTAAGGTTGAGGAACCAGCGCCCTGTTTTGCCGAATTACCGGAGCCGGAGGCTCCCTTTTAACAAGGAGTGAGATATGAGTTGCAAATTCCTGGACCTCCCGCAAATGGAGGCAGCCAAGTTTGAACATCAGGTAGGTATTCCGGAAGATCCCGGTATGGTGTATCTGGACCTCGCCCGTAAAGCACAGTTAGCCGTATGGGCATCTCAACCCACGCGTCCACTATGGATTTACGGCCCGACAGGGTGCGGTAAAACCCATCTGGCCAAGTGGATCGCGCACCATACGCGTCGCGGATTGCTTCGCTTTTCAGCGAACGGTTCTACCGACGTTGAGGACCTCATTGGGCACCTCACCCTGGTGGATGGAGAAATCTTCCATCAGGATGGCCCCATCACTTCAGCGATGCGGAATGGTCAGATGGTGGTTATTGATGAGGGTGACATCATCGCCCCGGATGTGTGGACCACTCTCCATGCAGTATTGGAGGGAGAGCCGGTAACTCTGAACAAGGGTGGGGTGGTTGTCGTAAAACCCAAGCCCGGATTTCAGGTCATCGTTACGGCCAACAGCCGTGGTGCCGGAGAGAATCGATCCTCGTACAAAGGAACCAAAGAGCTGAACCAGGCGACACTCAATCGCTTCTATCGCATCGAAATGGATTACATGCCCGCTGACATCGAAACAGAAATTGTCAAAAAGCATGCACCCGCCGTTTTGAAGCCGGTAGTGGGAATGTATGTGAAGGCCGCCGAAAGTATCCGAAATGCAGCAAAATCGGAAACGATAGAGCGCGGTATATCTACGCGAGACTTGATCGCCTGGACACAGCTTACAGTACAATTCAAAGCAGCCGGATTTGCTGCAAAAGATGCCATGGTTGCCTCTTTGAATGCAGTCTTTGGAAGCGGCCTCGAAGACTCTGAACGGATCGCCGTTGAGAATCTCGCCAAGGCCGTCATGTAATTTACTTTCATCTACGGCCGCGAAAGCGGCCAAACAAACAAGGAGCAGTTTTATGGAAACCGAAAATATTGTTTTTGTACGTCCGGTGGTCAAAGCCATTTCAGGGCGTAAAAAACTGGCGCCCGAAGATCTCGTGGAGATGTACGGCGCCATTCCACCCAAGGAACTGGCGTCGTTAGGCTCGAAAAAAGTCATCGATCCGGATCGCGTCAAATTTTTCCTCAATGCCCGCGCGGCAGCCGAACGGATTTGTAGCAAGTCGGGTGTTTCTTTGTCCGATTTCTACGGCATTCCTAAACACAAGCTGCGCGATGTGCTTGACCAACTCCGGAATATCAAGGAGGAAGTCGAGCGGCAGCGCGATATTCTGGTGGCCGAGCTGGATGAGGCGGTCGAAGGATGGGTGGATAAAAATCCCGATGCCTATTCGGACGTCATTCGTTCCGGCGCCCCAACCAAAGAGTACATCCAGAAGCGAATCCGTATGGACGTTTACACGTTCACGGCAGCAGCTGTGGATACCGACGGTCAGGTCAACCAGTTCGATGTCGAAATGGGAAGACTGGATGAGCAGCTGCTAAATGAGGTGGCAGATCGTGCATCAATGGCGTTCAAAGGCAGCTTTCAAAATGGCCGGCAACCCAGCCGACGTGCTCTTTCACCGCTCATCGAAATCGCGGAAAAGATCGAAAGTCTCGCGTTTTTACGGGATGGGTTTGATGAATTGGCGCATTACATCACGGAAAAAACGATCCGCCTCAAATCTGGCGGGCAACGGATGTCCGACGAACAGGTATCGGACCTGGCCAGCCTTTATCTGGTGCTTTCGAGCCCCATGAAAACGGCGGAACTAGCCAAATCGCTGGATGCAGGGCAGCAGCCTATGCCATTTACCCAACCATCTCAACCAGCGAATCAAGGTGATGCAATAATGTCCCTTGAGGACGCGTTGAGCTAATCAACCACAAACACGAAAGGGGCGAAAGCCCCTTTTTTTGGAGAAAAATATGAAGATGAACAAGGTGTTGAACGCCTTTTCACATGGATTGGCCTGTTCGGGCAGTCGTATGCAGGTGAAGTTTAAGGGCAATAGTGTGGTAACCAACGGTAACGAAATCACATTGCCGAACTGGTTGCTACACGCTGGTATTGAAGAGGTTGAAATGGCATTGGGATTTTCCACCAATGCCATGGCTCACTACCTATTCAGCGGAAATGAACCTGCCCAACACGCACTGGATGATGTGGGCAAGACAATCTGGGCGGTGATAGACGATAGCCGGGTAGAGCGGGAGATGATGAAAGATCGACCCGGAACCAGGACCTTTTTGGAACCCGCGAACCAAAAGATGGTCTGCGAAGCCGCCATACACAAAGACGCAAACTTACACGTTTTACTGGTGCTGGCCGTAACGAAAGGTGCTATTTATCCAGTATTAGATGACCTGATGGCTTTAGTAATAAAACATCACGCCAACCAGTTTGGCGAGCAGCTTTGCGATAGCATCCAGACGGTTCTGGACACCACTCTTTCGACAACGGAAAAAACGGAAGAGATTATGCGTCTCATTGCCGAGAATCAGGAGGCCAGCCAAAGTTCATCTGGCAGCGGCGACTCTCAACCACCGCAAGACGATGACCAGGCTGAATCAGAGTCCGGGTCTGAATCCACGCAAGATGATGAATCTCCAAGTTCTGGGGAATCATCGGAAAGCGCGGGTGACGGCGAGGCCGGGGAAGAATCAGAACCCTCAGCGGGTAATGAGGACGCTTCCGGTGATGCCGCACCGGATGATGATGACCAGAGCGAATCAGAGTCCGGGTCTGAATCCACGCAAGATGATGAATCTCCAAGTTCGGGGGAATCATCGGAAAGCGCGGATGACGGTGAGTCCGGAGAAGAATCAGAACCCTCAACGGGTAATGAGGACGCTCTCGGCGATGCCGCACCGGAGGATGATGACCAGAGCGAATCAGAGTCCGGGTCTGAATCCACGCAAGATGATGAATCTCCAAGTTCGGGGGAATCATCGGAAAGCGCGGATGACGGTGAGTCCGGAGAAGAATCAGAACCCTCAACGGGTAATGAGGACGCTCTCGGCGATGCCGCACCGGAGGATGAGAGCCGGGATGAATCAGAGTCAGGGTCTGAATCCACGCAAGATGCTGAATCTCCAAGTTCGGGAGATTCATCGGAAAGCGCGGGTGACGGCGAGGCCGGGGAAGAATCAGAACCCTCAACGGGTAATGAGGACGCTCCCGGCGATGCCACACCGGAGGATGAGGGCCAGGCTGAATCAGAGTCCGGGTCTGAATCCACGCAAGATGCTGAATCTCCAAGTTCAGGGGAATCATCGGAAAGCACGGGTGACGGCGAGACCGGGGAAGAATCAGAACCCTCAACGGGTAATGAGGACGCTCTCGGCGATGCCACACCGGAGGATGAGGGCCAGGCTGAATCAGAGTCCGGGTCTGAATCCACGCAAGATGCTGAATCTCCAAGTTCAGGGGAACCATCGGAAAGTACAGATGATGATGCCGGAGAAAAATCACAACCAGCTTACACACTCCAGAGTATTGCTGAGCATTTGTCTGGCATAGGAAGTGCCGAAGGCGCATGCATGGAGAATGGTCAGCAGGTCACCGTGGAGATTCTCAACCCCTCAAACCAACGGGTGAGTGTGGATAAAGGCTTTTACGATTTGGCGGCATCATTGGCTGAAAGCGTAAGCCGAAAAAGCACCCCTGCCAAAAAAGGGAAAGGGTACGCATTGCGTACATCTTGTTTGCCAGTCGTCAGCAGTGGCATTAATCCATTTGGGCAGAAACGCCTGGTATACGGACAATCAGCCCATTATGTCATTGCCGCCGACATGAGCGGATCCATGGAGGACCTTTACGTCCGAGCACTCAACACCACACTTTCTTTCGCCCAGCTTCTTCAGGAGCAAGGGGACACCATGGTGGATGTCATCACATACTATGGGAATTACGAGTGGGCAATGAATGACCAAGGAAAGCCTGTCGGGGTAACCCCTACAGGGATAAGCATTGGTACGATCAACCGCTTAGACCGAATCCCAGACATCAAGCCGGACGGCTTAACCCCCACGGCTGAGGCCATTGTTTTTGCGGAAGACATACTGAAAGCCAGCCCTTATGAAAGACGGGGCATCATCGTGATTACGGATGGAGTGCCGAACGAACCGCACCTCGACCTATGCAAGAAAGTCGAGCGATCCGGTATAGAAGTGTACGGACTTGGACTTACAGAAGATGGTTTTGAAGCGGTTAAAGCGAATTTTACACGCGCTATAAACGCTCAAAACGGCCACCTTGCTCAGGCACTCTTAGCAGCAACTGCCTGAAAAACGCATCGAACAAGCCACTCCAATAATCGGAGTGGCTTTTTTTTATGGGATTTATGGTCTAATATAATGATGTTTTTAGATTAAAAAGAGCATGAGATGCTATCTGATAAACGTAAAAAAACATTTATCATCAGCGCGATGGCGTTGGCGGCACTGACGGCATCATGTGCGGCTGATGCGAGCAGTTTCAACCTGATGACGTCGATCAACTGGAAAAGCTGCGCGAAGCCGATGATCGTAGGACTTTGCGGGGCGCCCATACCCTACGGTTACATAGTTTCAGAATGGCTTCCCACAAACTTCGACGGAACGGTGAAAACGCCGGGGTACTTCATGATGCCTGGTGTCGGGTCAATGATTGCAGGCTTGTTCGGCAAGGTGCTCGGGCACACCGAACAGGTCAGCCAAAACGGAACAGACAATACGTTTGTGGTGCATATCTGGGGATTAACCAACCAGATACTCGCCCTCTCTTCCGGAACGATGTCCTGTTTTGGGTGCTCCCTGTCGGCAACCCAGGGGTTGAGCTATAACGCAGGGATTGGCGGGAATGAAAAGCCATCTTCAGGAAAATGTGGCGGAAGCTCGGTAGCTGAAGGAAAGGCCATAGGACAAATAGCCAAGCTGGCAGCGCTGGTACCATACATGCCAATCCCCGAATACTTCTCCGAGTTGGACTCGTTGAATTGGAGAACGGGCTGCAGAGATTTCAGCATTATGAAAATACTGAAATCCAACGCGTTCACCTGCAGCGCAGAAAGTGGCACAAAAGGGATCGGGGGGCTGAGCAAAAAAATCCAAGGCATTATCGGCAAAGATGCCTGCATCGGTGATTGGGGACCGTTGTACCCGAGACAAATGCGGGACATTGGACCAAGCAACGTGATCGCTTCCGCCACAGAAGCCTACCGAGGCATGAGTGAGGCTGCCACCGTGTTCGGAACCATGACAGCACCACTTTCGTTGTCCGGAAAAATGCAGGAAGCCTACCCAAAAGTAAGTAAATGCTTTCACCCAGGTGCTAGCATAAAAAAGGTTACATCAGAAACAAAAGGCAGCAAAGATGGTAACTATGGTTGGATATATTGGGTGCATACAAGCTGCTGTGTCCCATTCACCAAATACGAGCAGTGTGTAGCCAGAATGGCTACATGAGCAGCATAGGAGATTCCTGTGAATAAACGAAACTTCACCGCACATAGCGTCAAAATTAAATATGGACGCCGGAGATACGCCAACATCACCATTGGCGGAATCTACAAGACGATACATGGATATAACGTCCGGGTGATGGGCTTCATTATGAGTCCGGAAGATGCCACACGCTTCACCATCAAATCGCTGGTTGTGGACCGTTGGCCATCCAGCAACACCAAGTTCGAGATAAGCGCCCAGGATATATTGCCAGAAAACAACAAAGAAAGTATTACCATCATGGAAAGCGGAGCCACCAGCATTGGCAAGACGGACGATGGCTGCGAAATTTATTTATCCATGGATGAATATCCCATGGCCCTAGACAAAAGCGTATTCAGAGGCGGACTGGTTTCCGACTCGAATAGAAATGTGCACTGATATATGTCAGCTACGGGCAGATACGAGATCATATCAACAGATGTTGATAAAGCCGTATTTCCGCCGCAAGTTTATCGGTTTGTTAGGGGTCAGCAGCCGGTGAACGGTAACTTGACAGAAAACTACGAGATCAGAAAAAGGATAAAGAACATCCGTGCAAAAGAGTTTAGTGAAGCCTTGAGCGATCTTGGCATAGATGAGGATGCTGCCTTAAAAATAGTAGCCATAGCCATTGAAAAGAAATATCAGAAGCTAGGTAGAATGGTGACAGCTGATTTGAGAAAAGCAGTGATAGACGGCAATGAAGAAACCGTCTTTGGTGTGATAGAAATGTACACAGACAACTCAGAAAATGAAAATGTCAGGGTAATAGATATACCGCTTATTCCGAATAAAAAAGAAATCAGCGAAGCAATATACGCTACCATGAAAGGGACTTGGTGGCCCGCATTTACCACAGTAGTAAAAAAACAAGGCGGGAAGCTCTTGCTCAAAGTGATGGATTCCATAGACAAGATGAATGGAGAGCTTGCGGTCATGCCTTATTCGGAGTTGGCATACGAAGACGACTACGAAGCCATCAATATTGGCGATAACGCTTTGGTGGCTGTAGCCGAGAATTATAATCTCGATAGTTGGGAGATCGACCAGGAATCCGTGAAACCGCACCTCTTTGCATCAAGAGCAGTTGACAGCTTTCCAACAATTGTCGGGCCTAAACTTGGCATTAACAGCTATGGATACACCTATTCGGGGTTGGCCGTCTATGAGATAGACCCGGAACAACACGAGGAAAATGATTTATCAGGACTAATAAGAAACGCCGAGTTCAATGCGAGGATTCTAGGCGTGGAAAGATTGGTCTTTATTTATAAGACCAGGACGACATATGCTGATACGTTGGTAAGGAAAATGGCAAAGTCAATTGCCGGCGTTACATTGTCTCGAAGGTTCCTCGTCATTTCAAGTGGGTAGCCTGAGATCCAGCTTGCCCAGGATCAGGTAGGCCATGTTGATAAAGTTCTTGTGCGTGCGGTAACCCCGAGCCTTGGCCTTGGCGGATTGAATGAGGCTGTTGAAACCTTCCAGAATTCCATTGGTGATCTGGCTCTCGAACCATCGGAGCACGCCATCCCAGTGATTCATGATGGTGTAGGCGACCTTGACGATAGGCGGCAGATCGCTGGTTCTGGCGTTTTCCAACCAGGCTTTCAAGAGGGTAGCCCCCTGATGGCGATTCTTGATCGTGAAGATGTCCTGAAAGGTCAGGCGGAACTGGTAGGCCTGCGCCGTCTTGAGGTTCTGGTCTTTGAGTAATGCCTGCAGCTTTTCTTTCTGCTTCACCTTGAGGTTGCAATCGTTCTTGAGCCAGAGCCAGCGGGTCTTTTTGAGATTTGGCTGAGTGAGGACTTCCCCCTTGCGCACGTCGTCCACGGCCTCGTTGACGAGCTTCATGAGGTGAAAACGATCGAAAGTGATCTCCGCATTGGGCAGGTGCTCGGCAGCCCCTTTCTGGAAGGCCGGCGAGAGGTCCATGCTCACATCGGTGATCGCTTCCGCGCTACCACCATGGGCCTGTAGATCTGCGGAGAATCTCTCAAAGGTCTTGGCATCCTTGCCGGGAGTAGCGAACAAGAGTCGCCGGGCATCCAGATCCACGAAGAGCGTGATGTAGTCGTGGCCGCGCCGACTGCTGGTTTCATCGACGCCGACGGCATGGACATGGGCCATATCCACTCTGGTACGGGCTTCTGGCACATAGTGGTCAATCACCCGCCACAGGAGCGTGTCGGTCTCGCCGACTAGGCGGGCTACGGTCAATACCGGCATCTCCCGCACCAGGGTCATGATCAGCGCTTCGAAGAGCAGGGTGAAATGCGAGCCTTCCCGTGCCCAGGGAACAGATATCTGATGCACTCCATGCTCCTGGCACTTCACACGAGGTACGCGGGCATGGAGATAGGCTTCATGCTGGAAGAAATCCATGTGCCGCCAAGTATGGTCACGGGTATCATGTACCGGACACTCCTCACCACAGACGGAGCAAGCAAAGCGACTACCCTTGGGAAAGTTGATGTGCAGATCCAGGCGTTTCTCCTCCACCGTGAAAGTCACATGATCCACCAACCACGGCGGAACCAATCCTAACGCGAGAGAAAACAGCTCTTCAGGGACCATCAGCTAACTCCAATTCAGGGCACGACCGCTCCACAGCATTCTACCCCCTACCC